>CAWGGS010000078.1:0-148758 GCA_963822095.1 uncultured delta proteobacterium | reverse complement strand
ATGGAGCCGCCGTCGCCGCAGGACCGGCCGGGCAGCGTCCAGCCCCTGCAGCCCGACTTCGGTGTGCTGATCACTCCCGGCGTCGAGCTCGCCTTCGAGGAGCGCATCCTGGTCGAGCTCGACGGCCACACGCTCAACGGCGAGCGGGTTTCCCGCGAGATCGCGGTCTGCGGGCCGGCGGCGTTCGTCGTGCTCAAGGCGCTCGCCTTCGGAGACCGTGCCGAGCCGAAGGACGCCTACGACCTCGTCTACGTGATCCGCCACACGGACGGCCGCGGCGATGCGATCGCGCAGGGGCTTGCGCGTCATGCCGAGAGCCACACCGACGTCGTGCAGCGCGCGCTGGCGCTGCTCGCGCGTGACTTCGATGCTCCCGACGGGCTCGGTCCCGGCCGGGCGGCGGATTTCATGCTCGCCGATCAGCAGGACCGAGACGCCGACGCAGCGGATGCGCACGGCTTCGTCGACGATCTGCTGCGGGCAGCCCGGCGCGAAGGACTGTCGTTCCCTTCGATCGACGGGGGCTTGCGGTGACGCCCGTGCCACCGGCCCGCCGTGCGACCCAGGCTCAGCGGCGCCTCACGCCCGACGGCCTGGCAGCGCTACCGCGCGACGATCGGCGAAAGCTGATGCAGCTCTTGCTGACCGACGCGGGCGCGCACGTCGTCGCGTTCAACCGACCCGTCGGCTACGACGAGCTCGTGCTCGAACCCAGCCGCTGTGGCGGTCGCGACGCATCCGCGCGCGTCGCCGCTCGCCGCGTGACGCAGGACGACGTCGACCGGCTCGCCGAGACAGTGGACGCCGCCGGCGACGCCGACGGGCTGCTGCTCGCCCCCCTCGGGCACGACGACGGTCTCACCGCGCCGGCGACCGTCATGCTCGTCGATGCCGACGAGCTGATCGCCCGACTGGAGCGCTGCGTCGCGATCGCGTGGCCGGGCGGCATGCCTGCTCCGGCCTATGAGCGTGTCGCCGCGCAGCGCGATCTCAACCGCGACGCCTTCCTGCTGGACCCGGTCGGCCTGGTGGCTGCCGACGCTCGCGCTCAACGAGTTGCCGGCCGAGCTAGCCGGTCGCGACCTCGCGCCCGACGCCGTCTTCGAGCGGGTGGCCTTTCGGCTGTTGACCAACGGGCTGCGCTTCGGCGGCGTGCGCTACGGCGAAGCCGAACGCGGCAAGCGGCTTCCCGACGCGGTCCTGTGGTGGGGCCCCGACAAGCGTCTGGTCGCGTTGATGGACTGCAAGGCGACCGCGGATGGCTACACGATGGACAGCGACCACTACCTGCGCTTCACCGGCTACGTGAGCGCGCTGCGCGGCGACCTCGAGGCCGACGGTGCCCAGCTCCGTTACCTGGTCGTCCTCTCCTCCTCGTTCCCCGGCACGGCCGGCGAGCGCCATCCTTTCCATACGCGAGCCGCCGCCCTGCGCGACGAGACCGGTCTGCAGCTGGTCTACGTGCGCGCCGAGGACCTCGCTCGGACGGCGACCGCCATCGAGAGCCGCGGCCTCTCGCCGACCAAGCGCGAGGCGCTGGACTGGTCTGCGGCGTTCGACCACGGCCTCGTGGCCGGCGATCACCTCGACGCGCTGGTGGGCAGCTGATGGGCACCTCCGCCTCGTTCCGCGCTCCCAACACGCCGCGCTGGCAGGCCTTCGCCATCGCGTTGCAGTCCGGGCAACCGCTGGAGCGGCTGCAGTCCGAGCTGTTCAACGCGGGCGCCGACTGGGAGCGAATCAGGGCGCCCCCGCCATCGCCGCCTACGCGGTCGCGCTACTGGAGGCGCACGCCGGGCTGGCCGACCGGCTGCGGGCCGCCAACCGCCCCGAACAGGCGCTGCAGGACACGATCGCAGAGGCACGCGCCGCCAGTGAGGCGCTCCCCGGCAGCGCCGTGGGCGCCCTGGCCGAACGCGCCTTTCTCAGTCTGCTGACGCGCGTCGCGTCGGGCTCGCAAGCCCTGGCAGACGCCGCCCCGGCGCAGGCGGCCGACCAGTTCGCCGCAGCCCGTGGAACGCCATCCGAGCTGATCGCCGGCTACGTGGGCGAGCTGCTCGGCCAGTACGCCCGTCACGTCACCGCGCGCGAGGCGGGTCGCCTTACCGAAGGCGAAGCGGGCATCGGCGTGGCCGCGACGCGCCGCCTGACGCGCTCGCTCGCCGGCGCCGCCGAGCAGGTCGGCCGCGAGGCACGCCCGGCCGCCGACGCCGCCGCCCTCCGGCAGTCCTGGCAGCCGCTGATCACCGAGGCGTTCTCCGCGGCCGCCGCCTGCCGGAGGACGGCCGATGAGGCGCCACACGGTCGTCATCAACGACTGCGCCACCCCGGCGCGCCCGGCGATCCGCCACGTCCGCAGCCGCGACACGCCGCATGGCAGCAAGAACTTCACGCTGCGCATCGACGAGCTCGTCAAGGGCCTCCCCGCCAGCTCGACGCGACCCAGCAGGACTGGATCGAGGTCCTCGGCCACCTGTTCGCGATCGACATGGCCTGCCCCCGCGGCGACGGCGACGTCGACTGGAGCCGCTCGATCGAGGCATGGATGCCCGTCCGCGACCCCGCCTTCTGGCAGGGCCACCGAGTCGAGCTGGAAGGCATCTGGACCGACCTCACCGATGACGAGCTGCGCCTGCACTTCGAGCTCGACCCGACACCGGCGCCGGCGCTGGCCATGGGCAGAACGCCCTTCGCCGACCATGACTGTGTGGCGCTGGTGTCCGGCGGCCAGGACTCCTTCGCCTGGGGCGCTGACCTCCTCGACGCTGGGCGCAAGCCGTTGATGCTTTCCCACAGCGCCAGCGGCGCGGTGAACCACGCCCAGAATGCCGTCGAGGCGATCGTCGCCGGCATCGACCCCTCGATCGCCCGGATCAAGCTCGGCGTGCTCAGACGCCCGGGCGCGACTTCCCCGGCTCGGAGTCCTCGCAGCGCAGCCGCACGCTGTTGTTCGTCGGGGCCGCCGCGCTGGACGTCGCCGCGCTGGCCGGCAGCGACGAGGTGGTGCTCAACGAGAACGGCATCATGGCCGTCCACGTGCCGTTCTACGCCTGCGCGCGTCGGGTCGCTGTCCACGCACACCGCCTCGCCGCCGATCGTCGCGCGCATGGCCGCCCTGGCCAGCGCCGTCCTGGGCCGCCCCTTGGCTGTCGTCAACCGCCTCGTGCACCTCACCAAGCCCGAGGTCGTCGGGCGCGCGGTCGCGCTCGGTCACGGCGCCGACATGGTCCAGACCGTGTCGTGCTGGCAGATCGGCCGCACGCAGCGCCACTGCGGCATCTGCGCCCCCTGCCTGCTGCGCCGGGTCTCCTGCGAGACCCACGGTGTCGCCGACGTCGCCTACGACCACGACGTCTTCGACGACCACACCGCGATTGACGATGACAAGGCCCGCGACAACCTGACCCACTTCATCTCGCTGTCGAGGACCTCTCCGAGCTCGACGACGTGACGATGGAGATCGACTACCCCGAGCTCATCAACGGCGCGCCTGCGATGACGCTGCGCCAGACGATCGACCTGCATCGCCGTTGGGCCGGCGACGCGTCGGCCGTTCTCTTCTCCCATCCCGTCCCGACGGGCCTGCGATGACGCGCGTGACCTTCGGCATGTACCGCAAGGGCGTGCGCGAGCCAGCCACGACGATGACGAGCGCGGCGGCGGCCAACGCCGGCTTCACGCTCGTGACGCCGATGCGCATCGCGCAGTCAGCGATCGTCCGCCACCACCGCGAGTCGCCGGCCGCCGCCCGCGCGCGGCTGCACCAGTCGTTCCGCAACAGCGACTACTGGGGTCCCAACGGGACGCCGCAGGCGCGCGGCTGGGCGCGCGTGATCCGCGAGCTCTACGACGTCTACGACGGCCTCACCCAAGGTGATCCGCGAACCGCGTTCGCCTACGGCGTCGAGCGTGACATCGCGCTCGGCGTGGACGCGCTCGGTGTGCGCGCCGATGTCGTGCTGTTCGACCCGGCCGGCGAACTGCTGCGCGTGGTGCTGTGGGACAAGAATGACCTGTCGCGGGACGCGCCATCGAGTACGGCGCGCCGGTCTGGCGCGCGTGATGGAAGACGAGCTCGGCCAGGGCCGCGTCGCCGCCGTCGAGGTGTGGGCGCTGCGCGGCCCGACGCAGATCACTGTCACCCCGGCGCAGGCAACCGCCGCGATGAGCCAGGTCGCCCGCACCGTCCATCGGCTCGTGCAGTGAGCCGGCTCGTCCCGCCGACGCCTTGCGACCGGCAACGCCCTGACCGCTAGGCCGTGCTGGTCGCCCCCGCCCGCGGCGTGGCGACAGCGCGCATGTTCGACCACACCTGCGCTGCGGCCTCGTCTAGATCGCATCCCCAGAGCTCGGCGATGCGCCGCACCAGCGCCGGGATTTCAACCGGAGTCAACCGCTGACGCCCCACCCGCGCGAACGGCCCGTCGCTCTCGGGCAACACCCGGTCGCGCGGCAACGCCCGCAGCAGCCGCAGGCCTTTTTGAGTCGCGAGCATCGACGCGTTGACCGAGAAGTACAGGCCTTGCTCGAGCGCGCCATCGACCTGGCTGAGCGCACCGGAGTACCAGTGCAGGACGCCCCGCGCCCGCGCAGCCCCAAGCGCCTGGACGACCTCGGCCTCAGCGCCTCGCGAATGCACGCTGAGCAGGGCGCGACCGTTGCCCGCGGCGTCGAGAATGCGTGTAACACGCGCCGCTGGGGGCCGGCAGTGACGCCTGGCCGTCGCGCGAGCCGTCGAGCCCGACTTCGCCGAGAGGTGACGGTCCTCGCCAGCACGGCGAAGCGATCCAACTCCTCCTTGCCGAGCTGCTCGGCGCGAAGCGGATGGGCTCCGAGGGCCAGGCGCACACGGCGCCCGGTCGCCCAAGACCGGCAGCCACGCCTCATAGTCGGCGGGCGACTCGGTCATCGCCAGGCACATGACATCGTTGCGTCTGCGGCGGCCGCGGCATCCTCGGCCGGGAGAAACCGGTTGAGATGCACGTGCGCATCGACGAACACGGCGCAACGCTACCGCCGCCTCGGCTTGCGCGACGACCGCCCGACCCTCGTGCGACCGATCCGTCGTGCGCGGCCGCGACGATGAACCCGCGCGATGTCCCCTTCACCACCCACCTTCAGCGCCGCCCAGCTCACGCGGCTCGCGCAACTGCTCGACGGGCCGGTGGGCAGCGACCTGCGCCGAGACCTCGCGTCTCTGCAGCTGCCGATCGGCACTGAGAGCACGAAGTGGCGCAGCTGCGGGAGTCGTTCGATCGGGCCCAACGCCGAGACGGGCACGGCGGCTCGGTGCTGCGCTTCGTCCGCGAGGCGCTGGCACCCGCGCACGAGCTCGGCGAAGGCGGCCTGGCCGAGCTCCGCGGCGAGGTCAACGAGATCCTGCGCCCCGAAGGATTCGGACCTCCGACTTCCACCGGGTGATCCGGCCATCTCGGGCAGGGTCTGGACGTCACAAGTTGCTGCCAGGTAGCAGCGAGCCACCCGGTTAGACGAGAGCCAACCTTGCGAACCTTCGGTGGGCGACCCGAGAACGCTTTGAGAACAAACTTCTCAAGAGATGCGTCCGAATCGTCCAGATCCGTGGACGAAAGTCCCGATGTATGCTTGGAAGAGAGCGGTCTGACAGCTGCGGAGCCTCATTGAGGGCCTTGTGAGCGAATAGCTCGTGGAGGTTCGAGTCCTCTCCGGCGAGTCAAGTCCCAGGACGTGGTGTAAGAGCGCGGCGCTCACCTCGTCGGTGAAGTCGTTGGCTGCTCAGGCCGCGACGAGCTCGGGCGCCTCCTCCTGATCGATGTTGGTCATGGTCAGTGCCCGGTCCGTCGTGGCCGAGAGAGACCTCGGCCATCGACTTCTGGCTGATGTAGGCGCGGCCGACGAGCCATTCGTCGTTGGCCTCGATGGCCAGCATCGAGACCAGCCGGACCACGCTGGCGTCGTCGGGGAAGATGCCGACGACGTCGGTGCGGCGGCCGATCTCGCGGTTGAAGCGCTCCAGCGGATTGGTCGACCTGAGCTTGGGCCAGTGCTCGGCCGGGAACGCGTAGAAGGCCAGGACGTCGTCCTCGGCCTCCTCGAGCAGCGCGGCGATCTTCGGCAGGCGCGTCTCGAGCTGGCACGATCGCCTCGCCGAGCCGCCGCGGGCCTCGGCCGCGAGCCGGCGGTGAAGATCGCCGCGGATCAGCGCGCCGAGGACGTCGTGCTGGTCGCGTGCGGGCATGACCGCGGAGGTCTCTGAGGAAGTGGACGGTGCAGCGCTGCCAGGGCGCCCCGAGCACCTGGCCAGCGCGTTCTTCAGACCCGGGTGCGCGTCGCTGATGGCCAGCTGGACGCCGACCAGACCACGCGCGACCGAGCGACCGCAGGAACTCGGGCCAGAACGCCTCGGTCTCCGCGGCGCCGATGTCCAGGCCGATGATCTCGCGCCGGCCGGTCTCGTGGACGGCATGCGCGACGACCACGGCACTTGCGCCGCACGCGGCCGCCGTCGCGGACCTTCTCGACCTTCGCGTCGACGAACACAGTACGGGTAGCGGCCCTCCAACGGCCGCTCCCGGAACGCCTCGACCTGCTCGTCGAGCAGGCCGGCGATCCGCGACACCTCGCTACTTGCTGATCCGCAGCCCGAGGCTCTCGACGAGCTGATCGACCCGCCGGGTCGACGACGCCGCAGACATAGGCCTGCTGGACCACCGCGACCAGCGCCTGCTCGGAGCGCTTGCGGGGCTGCAGGAAGCTCGGGAAGTAGCTGCCCTGGCGGATCTTGGGGATCTGCAACTCGATCTCCCCGGCGCGGGTGTCCCAGCGCCTGGGGCGATAGCCGTTGCGATGCGTCGCGCGGTCCTCGGTGCGCTCGCCGCGCTCGGCGCCGATCAGCTCGGAGACCTCGGCCTCCATCAGCTCCTGCGCGACCGCCCGAACCGACTCGCGGATCACGTCAGCGTGCTCCTCGCGCAGCACCTGCCTGACGACCTCCTCGATCGTCATCCTGTCCTGCATCCGGCCATCGCTGGCCTCCTTCCTCGTCGAACCGTGAGAACTCCGACGAAGAATGAGCGCCGCGGTGGCCGGACCTACACCGTTCCGTCCGACCCGCTCCTACACCACGCTACGGGACGTGTCGACGAGGCTCGCGCCGCCTGGCGGCCCGGCGACAGCAGCGCCGCGACGTTGCAGCGCGCTGCCGCCGAACACCAGAACGCCTACGCGCTGCCCCAGATGACCGACTCGGTCGCCGCGGCCGCGCCCCGCAGCAGCGTCCTCTCCAGGTGCCCGTAGAACCGCTCCGTCGTCGTGATGGACGCGTGACCCAGCTGTCGCTGGACGTAGACGAGGGGCTGCCCGGTCGTTAGCCACGCCGCGGCGGCGGTGTGGCGCAGGCTGTGCAGCGGCATGTCGCGCAGGCTGGCGTCCTTCAGCGCGTGCTTGTGCCACTGGCGCGACACGGTGCTGCGGTCGAAGTGCTCGGCCGGCGACGTGCTGGGCCAGCGCCCGGGTCCCACGAAGATCGGATCCCGCGGCAAGCATCGGGGCGGACGCAGCTCGCGCAGGACGCCGCCCATGCGCGGTCCGAAGTCGACCGCCCGGGAGCGGTCGCTCTTCGTCGAGCCGACCCCCGACGCCTTGCGCGAGCGCATGACCCGGATCGCGTTGTTGGCGAAGTCGACGTCCTCCCAGACCAGGGCGACGGCCTCGCCGATGCGCATCCCGGTCGCGATCAGCAGCTCCGCCAGCGGCCGGTAGAGCTCGCTGCAGCTGTCCAGGTAGACGGGGATCTCCTCGAGGCGCAGGTAGTCGCGCTCCATGTGGTCGTCGGTTTTGCGCTGATCGCCACAACCAAATCCAACCCAAATCTGTGCGCAACTTCGGCCATGTTATTTTGTAACAGGCCCTAAGCCGGTTTTGCTATTTTCCGTTAAATAGCCTATACTCAAAAAAATTATCTCGATGATAGTTAGAAACAAACCACCAGCACGAGGTTTATACTAATGTCCGACACCAGCCATGAAATGAGTTCTAAATTCCATCCGCTGCCGTGCATGTTCACAATAGCCAGCCTCTTTTGCGGCTTTTATTCCATCGTGGCTGCAATCAAGGGAGACTTTGTCATTGCCGCAAACACGATCCTGATCGCGGCCATATTCGACGGACTTGACGGCCGGGTTGCCCGACTAACCGGGACAACAAGCACCTTCGGCATGGAACTCGATTCGCTCTGCGACCTCGTATCTTTTGGGGTTGCCCCCGGTTTGCTCGCCTATATGTGGGCCCTCCAGCCTTTTGGACGTTATGGCTGGCTCGCCGGTTTTCTCTACGTTGCCACAACGGCTCTGCGCCTTGCAAGGTTTAACTGCCAACATACAGCCAGCCCATCCAGGCATTTCGTAGGACTCCCCTGCCCTGCCGCGGCTGCAACAATCTCATCCACTGTTCTGTTTAGCCATTATCTCGGCATCGAAGGTACCGTCAATCACATTTCTCTTCTCTTTCTCGTCTACATCCTTTCATATCTCATGGTGTCCACTCATCCCTATTACAGCTTCAAACAAACAACTACAAAGAAATCCAAGACTTTCCAACGCTTGGTGGGGATACTTCTCGTTTTCATTCTCGTTGCAGCCGAGCATGAGGTCATGCTCTTTCTTATCTTCTCCATCTATATCTCCACCGGACCATGCTATTCTGTGTACAGAAAGTTGAGAAAGATATTTAGATCACGGGCAAAGGCCGCCAACCACAGCCACCATCATCCATCAAGTACCCCGTAACCTAATAGAGACGTCCAGGGTTCTCTCGCCCTTCTGTACCATGTAAAGGATACAGAGGGGCTTTTTGGGTTCTTCCGAATTGAGCGTACCCTTCTATATCGCAGAAGGCGAAATTTATCGCTGGTGGACGCATCGCGGAGGCCCGTCTGGGAATCACAAAGGCCCGCAGGGTTGCGGACAGGACGTCCGCAACTGACAGCAGACCAGGGACGGACTGTCTGTCAGCCGTGGTGCACAGGCGATAAGACCGGAGAGCAGTGTCTGGAAGCGATGAATTTCACCATCTCATTACTTACAGCCTTTTAAAAGTACGATTAATCCGGATGAGCCCTTTTTTTGTCTGACTCTCCCTGAAACTCAGCCCATCGGAATGGAAGGAGATTAATAGCTAAACATCAGTGATCATCAGTTTATTTCAAGAAGGCCCTTGTTCAAATGCCATTTTGTTGCTTGCAACAATAAAATCTGGTATTTTTAGTGTTTTCTCTAAATCACCTTGAGGATCAATCGAAAAAGGCGGTTTCAGACAACGAGTGTTATTTCAGAATTAGCCGTATTTAAAAGGGAATGAAGATGAGCAGGAAAAAAGAAAAATACAATGTCGCCGTGGTCGGCGCCACCGGTGCCGTCGGTGGCGCCATGCTTACTGTCCTTGAACGAAAAGATTTTCCTTTGGACGAGCTCAGACTGCTCGCCTCCGAACGGTCAATCGGCAAAAAGCTGTCTTTTCGCGGCCAGGAAATTGCGGTCCAGCTTTTGACAAAAGATGCCTTCAAAGACATCGATATTGCTCTTTTTTCGGCAGGTGCTGCCAGGTCCCTGGAATTTGCACCGGCAGCAGCGGCTGCGGGAGCCATAGTTGTTGATAATTCCAGCGCCTTCCGGATGGATCCAGAAATCCCGCTGGTGGTCCCTGAGGTCAATCCCCACGCAATGAGTCAGTACACCAATCACGGCATTATTGCCAATCCGAACTGCTCAACTATTCAGATGATGGTGGCCCTCAAGCCGATTTTAGACAAAGTCGGAATAAAGCGTATCGTAGTCTCAACCTATCAGGCTGTCTCTGGAACCGGTACCAAGGCCATTGAGGAATTGAAGAACCAAATTTTGGACTACGCCGCGGGCAAAGAGATGACGGCCAAGGTGTATCCTCATCAGATAGCCTTTAACTGCCTTCCCCATATCGACAGTTTTCTCGATAACGGATACACCAAAGAAGAGATGAAGATGGTCAACGAAACCAGAAAGATCTTTGAGGATCCCATGATCGGGGTCACGGCCACTACGGTCAGAGTTCCCGTTTATTACGGCCATTCGGAATCGGTCAATGTCGAGACCAAGAAAAAAATCAGTGCAATGGAAGTGAGGACTCTTTTGGCCAATTCTCCCGGGGTTAAAGTTGTTGATGAACCTGAAAAGGGAATGTATCCCCTGGCTACTGACTGTGCCGGCAAGTTTGAAACATTTGTCGGACGTATCCGTGAAGATGAATCCATCGACAACGGCATCAATCTTTGGGTGGTTTCTGATAATATCTTAAAAGGAGCAGCTTTAAATGCAGTCCAGATTGCAGAGCAACTCATTGCCCACTATATCTGAGATGGTAACATTTCAATGCTGATCTTCCATAACGGTATCCTGCTTCATTGAGAATTATCAGCGGATCCGCCAGAGGACTAAGGCTGAAAAGTCCCCAAGGACAAACAATTCGCCCGACATCGGACAGGGCCCGGGAGGCCCTGTTCAATATCATAGGTGACCACATCCAGAATGCCACGGTTCTCGACCTTTTTGCAGGCACAGGTGCTTTAGGACTTGAAGCGCTGAGTCGTGGTGCCCAACATGTGACATTTGTCGACAAAAGTCATGAGTCAATCAACCTGATTAAAAAAAATCTCCAAACGCTCGAAAAGGCGCTTGCAAATGATCATGAACGCAACAGGAGTCTGCAACATACCGAAATAAATATTTCTTTTCCACATCAAGTCTCCATATTCAGATATGATCTGAGCAAAGGGATTTTCTTCAATATGAAGGAACGCGAAAATACACCGAGTTCTTATGACATAATTTTCCTTGACCCACCCTATGCAAAAGGGTTATCTCTTCAGGCTCTTAGGTATTTAAATAAGAGTTCATTGCTCTGTGAAAAGGCGTTAGTTGTAGCAGAAGACACCCCCACAACGAACCTTTCAGATACCTTCGACACCTTGATTCTCACTGATAAACGCCGGTATGGTGACACGGGGTTCTGGTTGTATAAAAAGAAATAGCATCCAACCCCTCAATCTCCTCCAGGATACAACTTCGAAGGAAACGACATGTCATTGGACCAAGAGCACTCCATAGCAATCTATCCGGGTACTTTCGATCCCATAACCATGGGTCATCTGGATATTGTCGATCGAGCCTTGAACCTTTTTAACAAGGTAATTATCACCATTGCGGTTAATCCGGGGAAGACCCCTCTCTTCAACCTGGAAGAACGACAAAGGATGATTAAAGACTGTTTTCCGTATGATTATTCACGTATTGAAGTGGATACGGTCTCCGGACTTCTTGTTGATTATGCTTTGAAAAGAAAAGCAAAAGCTATAATTCGCGGGTTAAGAGCTGTGTCTGATTTTGACTATGAATTTCAATTGGCATTAATGAATCGCAAGCTTGTACGGGAAGTCGATACGCTTTTCCTCATGCCTGGATTTCGCTGGATATATATTAGCTCATCGATTATCAAGGATGCGGCACGACACGGAGGAGACGTCAGTGAACTTGTTCCCCTTCATGTCGACAAAATGCTTAAACAAAAATTTTCTAAATAATCATTCTTGGTTTTTATAAAACCAGGACACCCTCACTGCAAAAAGGCGATCCTTCCCAATCGGAAGAGATCGCCTTTTTTGGTCTTTACTGTTTAAATTTTTCAGATATTAGGTTTTACTCGTTTTCTCCGGATGGGTCTTTAGCAAGATGTTGCTTTAAAAGTTCTCCCATTTCTTCACGGAAGGACCTGCGCATCGAATCCAGTTCATCCCGAACGATGCGTGTGATCCTGTCGGTGTCCAAAGATTCGGAAACAGGTCTTTCCTTTTCCACGGGCGTACTAGCTGGTTCTTCTCCATGCAAAGGTGGTGTATCCTGTCTTTCCTGATCAAATGACACTCCGGTCACACGATCATCAGTCTCTACCTTAGCATCAGCGTCCTCAAAAAGAGTGCTGAACCCTTTCATCGGCTCCGAAGCACTTCTCGCAAGAAGATTCTGCTGCCAGAGGAGTATCTTCGATGTCTCCGCAAGAAGACCTTCCTGCACCTCATTGGAATCGATACCGTTTAGCCTTGCAAGCTCCAGCTTATTGAAAACGGACATCAGCAATCCATGGGCTTCCGGACTCGCATCCTCACGGTAACGGTCAATGTGTCCTGTAACAGTGGACAAAAGCTGGAGAAATATTTTTTCAGCCGGCTTGGTAATCCATATGTTATGGAGTTTGTTGATCTCGTCAAAAAGACTTTCCAATATGGCATCATTTATCTCCAAACCAAGCGAGACCACGCAATTTCGCATATTGTCAAGCGGATCATCCTGTTCGATATCATCGGTATCTTCTTCGAAAACAACCTCTTCTTCAAAGACAACCTCTTCTTCATCCGAGGCAGTCTCTTCAAACCACTTCTCAGGATCGTCTTCAACCGGTATTTGAGCCGACATATTCGATTCCGGGAAGAATTCCATATGAATCTCCGATCCCATGGAATCATCGCCAATTCCTTGTCCAAAAATATCTGTTTCCTCAGCGCCTGGAGCCCCATTATCACCCGCTGCTTCTTTTTCTTCCGTGCCCATCTGCTCTGTAAGATACCGATCGAGCTCTTCTTCGACTTCACTGAATGAGATCGTATTCTCATCAGTTTCCGGCTCTGTCAGGTCGTCAACCGATTCAAAAACGACCTGCTCTTCATGATCGTCAGGTTCAAATGCCACAGTCTGCTCTTCTTCGGCATCAAACTCTACACCTTCAATGTACTCTATAAATTCGTCAGCTTCCTGTAACTGAGAAATGTCCGCCGAAGATTCTTCCTCTTCACTGGCAGTGAAGGTCCGTGTTGCCTCCTCTCCCTCCGAATAGCCGGCATCTTCAGTCTCTTCATATATACTCTCCGGAGCATCCGCAAAACCGGCCTTCAGAGTATCATCTCCCAGGGCATCCTCTGAATCGACTGTAAGAAATTGATCCTCTTCCTGCTCGAAAACCATCTCCGCCCCATCTTCATCCTCCCCATCAAAAAGGTCGGATGAGAGATCTAGATCAACGGATTCCTCCTCTGGAGCTTCTTCCATAAATACGGAGATGGTCTCTTCTTCGTCGCTAAGAGCCGGGGCAGGTTCTTCTTCAACTTCAGGCATTATCCCGCTAAAGTCCACGTCAGCCTCTTGCTCTATCTGCTCTTCTTCGCCCTCATCTTCGAAAATTTTATTAAGACGTTCACCGAACACAAAATCTGATTCTTCTTCCGACGCACTCACCCTTTCATCATAGCCCGGAACGATTTCCTCTTCACCAGAAATGGTCGGGTGAAACTCTTCTTCCTCAGGAATAGCCGCCTCCGGTTCTTCTTCCTCGAAGGTCAAAGAGAGTTCCTCTTCAGCAAAAGCCTCTTCTTCTTCCTGAGCCGCTTCCATCTCTTCTTCAACAAAAGATGTCGACTCTTCTCCCTCGGATATCCCCGCTATTTCTTCAACTTCGCTACCCAAGCCTGGAGCTTCTTCGATCAGTCCGCTTTCTTCTTCCGCTTCCGCTAATGCCCCTTCCTCTTCAAATAAAAGGTCTACTTCCTCTTCCTCTACTGTCAGCAGGCTTTCTTCTCCAGCATCCAGAGGCGCAACCTCTTCCTCGATAATCGATGCCAACTGCTCATCTTCGAATGCCACCTGCGGCTCTTTTTCCCAATCGGCAGGTTCGACGATGAATTCTTCACTTTCCTCGTCGGCGGCAATCTCGAAATCCTGAGAAAGGGCAGCTATGGGTCCTTCTTCCTGTTCGGATTCACTATCCAGCGTTGCAGGACTCTCCTCTATCGCTTTCTCTTCGATCTCATCCTCAAAGGACAGTGCAGGAGCGAAGTCATCCTCTAAGGCGAGCTCATCACCACCTTCTGTTTCCTCGGCACCGATATCCGCACCTTCCAAGGCCTGTTCCTGTTCTATATCAATATGAGATTGCTCGGACTCTTCAGCAAAAAATTTGTCAAGACGATCTTCTATGCCTAACCCCGACTCCTCTTCCAAATCCTCTTCAATATTATCTTCCGGGAGCTCCTCTTCAATGGAAAATAAGGCAGGAGCCAATTCTTCACCGGCCAAGGGCAAAGGCGCTTCATCTGAATCATCGTCCGCTTCAGTTTCAACTTCAACGCCCTCCAAGGCAACGGAGGCATCCTCCATGCTTAGAGATTCCTCTGCCGGAACATCCTCTGATAAGAAATCGGCCTCGCCCAGTTGTGCGGCGACAGCTTCTTCACTGTATGCGCTTTCCTCCAGGTTGTCACTTAAGGCTGGTGCCAATTCTCCCCCCAGCCGAGGCAACGCCTCCTCATCCGAGTCGTCATCTGCTTCAGTTTCTACATCCACACCCTGAAGAACCGACTCCGTATTTGTTTTCAGCATATCAGGGGAATCATCTACATCAAAAAATCCATCGAGACGAGACTCCATTTCTTCCAGCAGCTTATTACTCTCTCTCGATTGTCCGGTTGTCGGTTTGCCCCCTTCATCACCAGGTCCATCACTGTCGAAGAAGCTGTCAATGTGACCTTCCATTTTTTCTCGTGTATCACCCTCAATTGCAACAGCCTCTTCTTCCTCTCTGAATCCGTGGACATCATCGGGAACATCAGCAAAAGCCGGGGCAATCTCTTGGTCAGCCGACACATACTTTTCGAAATTTTCCTCACTTTTATCTTCTGTCGCAATTGCTTCAGGTGATATTGTTGAAGCGATGGCCGATTTAAATTGGTTGAACTTTTCGACCTCCGGCATGAGCACTCTCTTCTCGTCCTCACCGGTCAACCCGTTTCTGACACAATTTTCCAGACTCAAAAAGAAGGAATGAAGGAGTTTAAAGGCATCGGCATGGGCATTGCTCCTCTTGAGGTTGATATACGCTCCAAGTGATCCGATTCCCTGTAAAAATATGAGCTTGGCCTTACTGTTGGCAAATATTGTTTCAAGACGCCGGACCTCTTCCCCCAGATTGATGAGATCATCATCAGTGATCTCCCAATCCATTCCGAAAACAATAGCCTTCAGATGCAGCAGAGGGTCTTCGCTTTGCTCGCTCGGAAGCGGTTCTCTAATCCGGAAAGAAGGCGCCTTTTCAAAAACAGGCCCCCCCCCTTTTTCCCCTGTCTGGGTTTTATCGGGCTCCCGACCGATCTGCTTTTTCAGTTTTTCAAATCTTTCCACATCCGCCTGGAGAAGAGCCCTCTTTTCTTCCTCGGGCATTGATTCTGTGGATTCAATTTTTTCCAGATTCGTATAAAAAGTCAGAAGCAGTTTAATAGCATTGGGATTGGAGTTAGATTTTTCTTTGTAAATATATTTACTTATCTTTTCAAGTGCCTGGACATAGACGAGTTTGATTTTGTCGTTTGCCCAGATGTCCTTTAGATCGAGAAGTTCTTCGTTAAACTGCCGAAGAATATCATCGGTGATTTCCCAATCAATTGATAATATTATCGTCTTGAGGCGAGTAATTGGAGACTCTTCATCGTTTACAAATTCAAAAAGATCAACGTCGTCGGTCTGTAAAACGTCGTCATACTCATCCATGCCAACGGTTAAATCATCGTCATATTGACTTCCTGTATACCGTTCCACAGTGTTCTCTCTCTAGAGTAGTTTTTTCTGGATTGATACAACTGTTGACGAAATAATTTTCTTCAGCGTTGTTGCAACGTTATATCCCTTGATTGCACTTGCTTCAAAATACGGCACCTTTAACCTGCTGTTCAAGTCCTTTTGGAGCACAACTGTCGGTAGTATCGGTATGCCATGCTCCTTCAAATCGACTTTATTGTATTGCATCACCAAAGGAATATTGAAAATACTTTCCTTGTACGATTGCAGGTTCTCATGCAGCTGGTTCAATGACCTGATGTTTTTTTCCCTCTGCTTTTCCATCGCATCCGCGACAAACACTATCCCGTCCACACCCCGCAAAACCAACTTTCTCGTTGCGTTATATTTGACCTGCCCGGGAACCGTATAGAGCTGAATCTTTATATCGTACCCTTTGATTTGTCCCATATCAAAGGGAAGGAAGTCAAAGAACAACGTCCTGTCCCCATGTGTCTTAAGACTCACCATCTCTGAAACAATCTGTTTCCGGTACGTACTGTTGATATATTCAAGATTCGTTGTCTTACCGCACCGTCCCGGTCCATAATAAACAATCTTGACCTGAACGACTCTATCCTTCAAGTTGATGAAACTCAATTCACCACCCCCGTGTCATACATTTTTTGTCAACTGTTAATCGAATAAACACTTCACTTCCCAAAAGAACCAGGCAAGGTGAAAACAACCTTTATTTCTTTCCCCATATCTGACGAATTTTTTCTATGACATCAACTACATTTAAGCGAAGAAATCCCAAAGATATATCTCTTCCGAACATCGAAATCAGGAGAAGCTCATCGTCTATTTTACTAAAATGAATATTCGACTCCTGTCCTTTATGAAAGAGAAGAGAAAACTCCTGTTCTCCAACGAGTTTTGCCATCGCATCAACAGTTGCAAAATTACCGGCAGCTAGAGCAGCAAAAGAGTACACATCATATTTACTCTCGCCATTATCTTTAGCGGTAATGATATTTCCCGCCATATCTATAATAATGACACAATCAACACCGAGTTTTATCAGTTTGTCGGTTAAAATTGTATCAATCCGCTCAAGTTGCTCTTGACTGACAATACCATAATTCATTCTATGTACCTCTTCTTGATTGTTAGCCTAAAAATTGGCCGTTACTCTCCAACATTTATCAAAATCAAAGAACAAAATTTTCTTTCAAATAAAATAGAGCGTTTACATGGACAGGAAAAATACCCGCTGTATAGGTGCTCATTCAGAGATCGTGGGTGGGCATAAAACATTCAACGATCACTCCCTTGTCAATCTTCTTTTATGTACCGTCGAGGTCAAAACAACTCCCTGCAACAATAAAATACAAAAGCCTTTTTTCCGGTACGTCAATGCCGGCATTTAGTAATAACTTTAATATACATAAACAAAAGAAAAACGATAACAGGCTATACTATACGATAGTTTGTGTCTGATATGAAGATGTTTTTTCGAATTTTTTAAAAAAATCATACTCATAAGACATCAAACAGAAATCATTCTCATCAACAGGACAGCCAGATAACCTATTAAGAGCCAACATCTCCCTTCTAAGTACACGTTGTTTGAAATAAAATCAAGAGATCAAACCCATATACCTATCTGATTGAAGGCATTAACATCTATCAGGCCCAAATCGGTAATTTTCAATTCGGGAATAACCGGTAATGCCAAAAAGCTCATAACCATGAACGGATTTTTCTCATGAACCCCCAGCGTCTGTGCTGCCTGCAACAACTGAAGAAGCTGATCGTTAACAACCTGTAATGAAGATGAGGACATGAGTCCAGCTATATCGAGTGCCATCCTCGCCAGAATCCTATCTTTTTCAACAACCACTAGGCCGCCGCCGATTTCTGCGACACTTTCAACTGCCAGATTCATTTCCTGATCCGACATTCCCACTACAACAATATTATGGGAGTCGTGGGCAATGGTGGAGGCCAAAGCACCGGAGCGCAGCCCCAAGCCCATCACGAACCCTTTTCCCATGTTGCCGGTCTGATGATGTCTCTCTATAACTGCGATTTTAGCCAAGTCCCGATTCGAGTCAGCCACAGCTCTCCCATTTTTAACCGAAGCTTTTATTTCCCGAGTCTCAGTCAATATTTGATCCTTGACCACCTTGATGACCCGGAGTTTTTTGGGCTCGGCCAAAATCTCAAAATCAATCGCCTCGGGCCTGATATGAACAGAGGAGAAAATCTCGAGATACTTACGGTCAGTTTTTTTTTCTTGTTTCACCGATACTCCCCCATCCGGCACAACCTGGCGACCGGCGCTGAAAACCCGGCATGGCCGTATCTCGTGAAGGTCCTCGAACAGGACGATATCGGCTCGATACCCCGGTCCCAGCGCACCTCTATCAGAAAGAAAGAAATACCTTGCTGCATTTACCGTTACCATCTGTATCGCCATAAGAGGGTCCAATCCCAAGCGGACCGCCTTTCGCAGGATGCGGTCCAGATGCCCTTCATACAAGAGTTCCTGTGGGTGGCAGTCATCGGTCACTAAAAGACATCGGCCAACGGTATGTTCGGTGACCAGAGGTAAGAGATCGGCGAGATTCCTGGCTGCACTCCCCTCGCGGATAAACACATGCATCCCGGCTCGCAACTTTTCCAGGGCCTCTTCTTGAGTCGTACACTCGTGGTCGGAGCCGATCCCTGCACCGATATATGCCTGTAGCACTTTCCCGGAAACCAGGGGAGCATGTCCATCCACAGGAAGCCCCGAAGCATGCGCCCGAATGATTTTTTCCAATGTCTCGTCTTCACCGGATACTACTCCGGGATAATTCATCATTTCCCCAAGGCCGATTACGCGTGGGTGTTCATATAACGTTGATATCCCTTGGGCATCAAGTCGTGCCCCCGACGTCTCCAGATGGGTCGCGGGGACGCAGGACGGGGCCATAACAAAGACGGTGACCGGCAATCTTTCGGTCTGCTCAAGGATATACCTAATGCCCTCCGAACCTGCAACGTTGGCAATCTCATGTGGATCGCAGACAACGGTTGTAGTTCCAAAACCTATCACCGTGTGCACGAACTGTTCAGGACTGAGCAGGGAACTCTCTATGTGGATATGGCCCTCAATAAAACCGGGACTTGCATAATAGTCCTTGCAATCCAGCTCTTTTTCCCCTTCATAGTGGCCGATCCCGGCAATCCGATCATCACAGACCGCAATATCTGCCGAAATCAACTCTCGGGTAAAAACATTGACAACCCGGCAGTTTTTTAAAACGAGATCCGCCTTTTCGATCCCTTGCGCCTGCCGTATCAATCGCTGTAAACGTTCTTTAGAAAGTTGCATATTCATCATTGCACCAACACCGGTTATCTGCTATGAAACACCTGGAGGAATTTTCAGTGACTAAAAGAAAACAAAAAGAGGTTTCCCTTCCGGTATCCGGGACGCCTCTGGTCGACACCCATTGTCATCTCGACATGGATGCCTATAAAGCGGATCTCGACCACATACTACAAAATGCCTATCAACACAATATTCGTGCTATCGTAAGCGTCGGTATCGACCTTGCAAGCTCCATTGCAGCCGTAGATCTATCGCGAAAACACGAAATGGTTTTCGCCACAATCGGCATACACCCTCATGATGTTGATAATATAATAAATACGACACTGTCAATGGTAGCAGATCTTGCAGAAAAAAACAAAAATCACATTGTAGGCTATGGCGAGATCGGCCTCGACTATGTTAAGAACTACTCTTCTCCAGAGAATCAACGCAAACAGTTCCGCAACCAGCTTAGCCTGGCCGAAGACCTCCAACTCCCTGTAATCATACATGACAGAGAGGCACACGAGGATACACTCACTATCTTAAAAGAAAGAGGCCCTCTTAAATACGGTGGAATTATGCACTGTTTTTCAGGCGATATAGATTTTGCCCAAGAGGTACTCGACCTCGGACTATACATCTCAATACCCGGAACAGTGACGTTTAAAAATGCCCAATCTCTAAAAGAAGTCGTCAAATGTCTTCCGCTTGACTCTCTGCTTCTCGAGACCGATGGTCCTTTTTTGGCGCCTCAGCCCTTTCGCGGCAAAAGAAACGAACCCCTCTATATTTTGTATACCGCTCAAGAGGTCGCTGCTCTCAGAGATATTTCCCTTGACGAGTTGGCAAAACACACCAGCCGAAATGCGAAAACACTCTTCGGGCGACCCTTTTTCACCGACTTATAGAAACGATGATTGCCGACAATTTAGACAATGTACGACAAAACATCCGGGTCGCAGCTGAACAATGCGGTCGCAAACCCGATGAAATACGACTTGTAGCAGTCTCAAAGACCTATCCGACTTCGGCCATAAAAGAGGCTATTGGCTCGGCACAATTTCTCTTTGGAGAAAACTATATCCAGGAGGCCACCCAAAAATATACCGAGCTGAAAGACAGTGCTGAATTTCATTTTATCGGTCACCTCCAGACCAATAAAGCCAAGATCGCAGCGGAAATATTCAAGATGATTGAAACCGTCGACAGCATGAAACTGGGTCTGCACTTGAATCGGCATTTGATTCAATACGATAAAACCATGGACATCCTGATTCAGGTAAATATCGGCAATGATAAAAATAAGGCGGGAATCACACCCGCAGATGCCGAAGATCTGATCCGCGAGATTTCACAGCTATCAAACCTTCGTGTCCGTGGTCTGATGACCATGCCGCCGTTTTTTGAAGAATCGGAAAAAGTCCGCCCTTATTTTCGCAAATTACGCATTTTGGCGGAAACTCTTCGAAAAAAGAATCTCTTTTTCGACAACTCCCATGTGGAAATCTCCATGGGCATGTCCGGTGATTACCAGATTGCAATAGAGGAAGGGGCAACTCTTGTTCGAGTGGGAACCGCCATCTTCGGCTCCCGCTCGTAAAAAACTCTCACTATAGTAAAAGGAAGAAAAAGATGAAAATAACCATGGTTGGAACAGGGTATGTCGGACTGGTTACCGGAACTTGTTTTGCCGAATTTGGCCATCATATAACCTGTGTCGACAAAGACCAGAAAAAAATCGATATGCTCAATAACGGATCCATACCGATCTATGAGCCTGGTCTTGATGCCCTAGTCGCCAAAAACTGCAAGGAAGGACGTCTGATCTTCACTTCAAAACTGTCCGATGCTGTTGCCGAAGCGGAAGCCGTATTTCTTGCAGTCGGCACCCCCAGCAGCAGGAGAGGAGACGGCTATGCAGACCTCAGTTACATTTATGAGGCGACAAAGGAAATTGCAGCCCATCTTAAAGGATATACCATCATTGTCGACAAAAGCACGGTTCCGGTCGGCACGGCACGGCAAGTTGAACGGATAATACGGGAAGTCAACCCGGAAGCCGATTTTGATATTGCCTCGAATCCCGAATTTTTACGGGAAGGTGCAGCCATCACCGATTTCATGCGGCCCGATCGCGTGGTTATCGGGGTAGAATCCCAAAAGGCGGAAGACATCCTCAGAACTATCTACCAACCCCTTTTTCTCCAAGAAACTCCAATCGTTAAAACCGATATCGAGACTGCCGAATTGACCAAATACGCGGCAAACGCCTTTTTGGCCGTAAAAATAAGTTTCATTAACGAGATAGCGCTCCTTTGCGATACCATTGGCGCCGACGTCGTCTCTCTGGCCAGGGGGATCGGCATGGACGGTCGAATAGGGAAAAAGTTCCTTCATCCCGGCCCTGGCTATGGTGGATCCTGTTTTCCCAAAGACACACTGGCCCTGATGCGAATTGCCCAGGAATACGGTCAGAATCTAAGGATAGTTGAGGCTGCCGTTGAGGTAAATGCCGCCCAGAAAGCAAAAATGATCAAAAAGATACGTGACGTCCTTGGAGGCTCGGAAGCAGGTAAGACCCTGGCGATACTTGGTTTGACATTCAAACCGGAAACCGATGACATGCGCGACTCTCCGGCGTTGACAATCCTTCCCGCGCTTCTGGAAAAAGGGGCTGTATTGAAAGCCCATGACCCTCAAGGAATGCTTGAAGCCCAAAAGCTTTTACCGGCTGGAATTCAATATATGTCGGATGTCTATTCCGCCTGTGAAGAAGCAGATGCCGTCGTTCTCATGACCGAATGGAACCAATATAGAGCCCTTGATCTTGAGAGCTTGGCCACGAAAATGCGAGGCAAAATCTTCATCGATCTTCGAAATGTTTATGAACCGGAGAAGCTGAAAGAAAGGGGATTTGTTTATGTCGGTGTAGGCAGATCTTAGAGATCATTTACCAAGCAGGCAGGAGAATAAAAAAACCCCTTGAAAAGGGGTTTTTTTATTCTTGCAGATATAACCTATTTTTTGGACTTTGACGCCCTCTTTGCAGCCTTTAACGGATTGATACGTGCCTTGGCCACCTTGATCTCAGGTTTCATATGGGTGGCAAAGTTGCAGATGCCAAGCCGCCATTTGGCCTCAGGATTGAGATACGTCCGGCAGTATTGATTTTCTTTTTCCTCAACAATCCGATCACATCCAATACACTTCTCGACAACCGGTTGGAATCTGCCGTCACTATAATTCACTTCGGCTTGTTGCATAATATCCTCCTCATAATAAAAGCATACCCCCCAAAAAAATGCATTGTATGGGTATGAAAACAGCACGAGTAAACATCTTTCAAGACCATATAAAAAGAGTGACACATTAACAGGGAGAGAAATTTTCCACAAGTATAAAAAACATTTTTTCTCTGTTTGCCATATATCTTTGACAGAATGGCTTTTTCTGTTTTATTATTAGGGAATTAGGTTAAAAGAACAAGAAAATGAAAATGAAGATGATTTTTTGCGGGTCTCACATTTTTTTTAATTTACCACATAATTTTATTGTGTTAATACACCGACACTTGTATTCTCCAACAATATAACATAGAATTGATTCCATCAAAACCTATACACTACTTTTACCCAGTAAAAGACTTTTTTTTAGCCGGTAAGGCAGGACGCCTTTTCAACCTGCCCAAGACAGACCAGGAAGAGACTGGTTAATTTTTGAGATCAATTTCTTCGCACGTGAAGGCCTGCATCAGACAAAGCTAATTTGGAGAAAGAAGATGCCTGTTTATATATGGAAAGGTAAAAATACTTATGGTGAAAAGCGCAAAGGAGAAGTCGAGGCCCCAGATCAGGCCGCTGCGCTCAATCATGTCAAAAGAATGCGCATCAGTGACGCGGTTATCAAGGAAAAGCCCGAAGATCTCCTTCAAAAAATACCACTTTTCAGACCCCGGGTTAAAGGAAAGGATGTCATCGTATTTACCAGACAGCTCTCCACAATGATCGACGCAGGCCTCCCCTTGGTCCAATGTCTTGAGATCCTGGGCAAACAACAGGACAATCCGACGTTCAAAAAGATACTGATGACGATTCAATCGGATGTGGAATCAGGCACCACCTTTGCCGACTCCATGCGTAAGCACCCGAAAGTGTTTGATAATCTTTTCTCAAACATGATAGAGGCAGGAGAAACCGGCGGTATTCTCGACACAATTCTCTCCCGGCTGGCAGTCTTTCTCGAGAAGACAATGGCCCTCAAGAAAAAAATCAAGGGAGCAATGACCTATCCGGCAATATGTCTTGCCATATCGATCCTTATTTTGATCATTATTTTGGTCTTCGTTATCCCTGTCTTCGAGCAAATGTTCACCTCCTTCGGCTCAGCCCTTCCCCTTCCGACCCAGATAGTCGTCAACATGAGCAATGCGGTCAAGTCTTATTTCTATCTCTTTGCAATTGGATTCTTCCTCATCGCCTGGGGAATAAAGAAGACATACAATACGGAAAAAGGTCGCTTAGCCATGGATACCATGTTGCTACGGGCACCTGTGGCGGGAATCTTGATACGGAAGGTATCGGTGGCCAAATTTACCAGGACCCTAAGTACAATGTTGCAGAGCGGCGTCCCGATTCTCGAAGCCTTGCAGGTTGTTGCAAAGACGTCGGGAAACAAGGTTATCGAAAGGGCTGTATTCAGGGTGGCCGACTCGATTGCCGAAGGTCGTCCGATAGCCGAACCTCTTGAAGAGAGTGGGGTTTTTCCTAATATGGTCATTCAAATGATTAATGTTGGTGAATCTGTCGGCGCCTTGGATACGATGCTCGAGAAAATTGCCGATTTTTATGACGAAGAGGTTGATCAGGCAGTTGAAAACTTAACTGCCATGATTGAACCGTTTATGATGGTATTTCTTGGCGGGATGATTGGTGGACTCGTTGTTGCCATGTATCTCCCAATATTCAAGATCGCATCGGTTGTTTAAGGTTAATAAATCAAATTTTTCTAAAAATATTATACAATTCTTTACCGGCAGTGTTGACTTTCGTTCTGTATTGTATATCATATTTTAAGATTAATTTTTTCAACAACAAAGGAGGGATATATGACATTGACGAAAGCGGACCTGGTCCAACAGGTCTATAAGAATCATGAAACATTGACAAAGGCCCAGGCTACCGAATCGGTTGAGTCGTTTCTTCGTATCTCAAAGGACTCTCTCATCAACGGTAACGATCTGCTATTAAGTGGATTCGGTAAATTTAACGTCAAAGACAAAAATGCGCGCCGGGGGCGCAATCCACAAACAGGAGACGAGCTCACATTAGATGCCAGAAGGGTTGTAACCTTCAAGCCATCGGGGATTTTGCGCGACAAGATTAATGCCTCCTAACCCCTTCTGTTAAGGTCTCACCCCACGTACTCCTTTGCATTTTTGATTGCCTGCAGATACAATATTGCGTCTGCAGGCAATCTTTATTCATCGGCTGAACCTTGTCCAATAAGGCGTCGGCATTCTCACGCCCTCTTTTAATCATATACTGATGTCGACCCTGTTCTCTTTCTTATCCATCCCAATCTGCAATATCACAGATTTTTTGACCTGGGACATCCACCCGTTTCTCGAAGGTCCCGTTCCGAAACATTTGGTCTCCTCGATTGCCAAAGTAGGAATTCTTCACCCTCCGCTGGTAATCCAACACAAAAAATCATCCTATCAGGTCGTAAACGGCCGGAAACGTATCGAGTGCGCACGACTCTTGGGTAAATCTGAACTGCCCTGTGCGGTATTGACACAGGATACTCCGGCAAAAATGATTCTCACGCACCTCTTTGAAGATCAAACGGTTGCACAACCGTTGTCAATACCCGAGGCCGCAACCTTTCTCAAGGTATGCCAAAGATATCTGGCCCAAGAGGAAGCCTGGGAAATGCTTCCACAGGAATACCTTTCCAAGAAAAATTCCTTCCATCTTCCCGATATACTGAAATTGGAGGATGGTATCCTGCAAAAATTCCATTTTGGTCAGTTGACGGAGGCCATACTACCCGAGCTTTTACGAATGACCCCGGAGGATAGAAACAGGATTGTTCAACTAATTGACACCTTCCGTTTGGGAGGGAACAAGCAAAAACGTCTTTTCAGCCTCTGCAAGGATATCGTTTTACGCAATTCGACTACCTTTTCTTCCCTCTTTGAAGAACCCGAACTTATAGAAGTCATTGAACATTCAATGATGAATATTCCCCAGAAAACCAACAGAATTTTCGAGATACTTCAGAAACGTTGTTTTCCCAGGAGTACTGTAGCAAAGGAAAACTTTGAGGCCCAGGTTCAAAAGCTTGATCTCCCGGAGGTCTTTACTCTTAACCCAAGCCCGTTCTTCGAACGGGACGAGATCTCACTGTCCATACGTTTTTCGGATGTCGAGGAATGCAAGAAAATATTGCCTTCGTTAAAAGGTCTCTTTAATGGACAGGGGAAGGGGAAATAACAAGGAGGCCGGCTCACCGATAATAGACATCTCCCTCGATCATCAGATCATTACCAAAGCGCTTATAGTGAACCTCTTCCAGACAAATTGCTTCCTCCCTACTTGATGAAGTAAGCCCGTCAACAACCGAAATACCTCCATCTCCAGCAAAAAGAGGGGCATAAAAGAGATTGACATGATCAACCTGCCTGTTTTTCAACAATGAACCATGGATTTTCGCACCACCTTCAACCAGAACCGAGGTAATTCCTTCCCGGCCCAGCGTCTTCAATACCTGTTTCAGGTTCAATCTTCCAGTTCCGTCTCCTCCGACACGGTGGACAAGCGCACCCGCATCAACTAGGTGCTTTTGGGCTTCCCGGTCGGCGTCAGTGGAACAGAACACCCAGGTCTTTGCTGTTGATTCCAGACGAAGGAGCTTTGCCGAGAGGGGAATGCGCAGATGGCTATCGACAATTATCCGTATTGGGTCTTTCCCTTTTTTTTTCGGTAATCGAGTTGTAAGAGACGGATTATCGATGCAGACAGTGTCAACTCCAACCATTATCGCATCCGAAATATCCCGCAATCTATGAACCATTTTCATGGTTTCGGGACCGGTGATCCAACCGCTTTTTCCCTTTTGATAGGTTATTTTTCCATCGAGGCTGATTCCCGCTTTCATGACAATCCAAGGCAGTGCGGTTGTTATATGCTTTAAAAAAGGTCTGTTTATGACGCGGCATTCTTTTGCCAGGACACCGGAGAGGACCTCTATTCCCCGATCGGCAAGATAGGCAATCCCACTGCCGTGTACCAAGGGGTTTGGATCTTCCATTCCTACAACGACTCTTTTGACACCTGCCCGTTCCAGAGCCTGACTGCATGGAGGCGTTCGACCAGTATGATTGCAGGGCTCAAGGGTTACATAGACAGTTGCCCCTCTCGCCTCTTCTCCAGCCTTACGCAAGGCATTTATTTCGGCGTGGGCATCTCCTGCTTTTTTATGATAGCCCTTGCTTATTATCCGGTCATTTTTGACGATCACTGAACCGACACATGGATTGGGAGAGGTCCTGCCGATACCCTTGCGGGCCTCTCTGAGTGCCAGACACATATAATACTGATCCCTTTTACGGGTCACTTTTCTCTTTATCCTCTTCTTCTATCGAATACTCGCTCATCGCCCGTGCATCCAGGAGAGTTTTCAGCTCGTCCATGAATTCGTTAACGTCTTTGAACTGCCTATAAACCGAGGCAAAACGAACATATGCCACCTCATCGAGCTGTGGGAGTTCGTCCATAACCCATTGCCCTACGACTGTTGAGGAGACCTCTTTGGCTCCTGAATCCTGAAGTTTTCTTTCAATCTCATCGACAAACTTGTCTATATTGTCTCTGCTTACCGGCCTCTTCTCGCAAGCCTTTTCGAGTCCGATAACCATTTTCATTCTGTCCCACGCTTCTCTGCGGCCATCTTTTTTTATCAAAACAGGCATCATTACTTCCAATCTTTCATAGGTCGTAAACCTCTGATTACAGGAAAGGCATGATCGTCGCCTTCTGGTAATGGTACTCTCCTTATTCAAACGGGAATCGATGACCTTATTATCCAGGTGACCGCAATATGGACATTTCATACATCCTCCAAGTTTATACGAGATCTTAACACTGGCCCCCAAGATCTCATTGTATCCTGTCAGGTCCAAAACCTCAATTCCAACCTGGAAAATTCCTCATCCGAGCGGGCTTTTAGATTTTGGTCACAATCCTGGACAGCGGAAATTTTTTGCAAAGCTCTAATATCTCAAGACGAATACCGTTTATCGTCTTTTCGTCTCGTTTTTCGATCACCCTGTCAATAAATTCAGCAATCATCTTCATTTCGGGTCTCCGCATTCCTCTGGTTGTAACCAATGGAGTCCCAATTCGTATACCGCTGGTTACATACCGCGATTGGGAGTCAAAGGGGATAGCGTTTTTGTTCACGGTTATACCCGCTTGCCCGAGAATCTCCTCCGCCTCCTTCCCCGAAATGTTTTTATTGGTAAGGTCTAACAACATCAAATGGTTATCTGTACCTCCAGATACCAGCCTGAATCCTCTTTCGATGAGATTTTCGGCTAGAACCCGGGCATTGGAAACCACGTGCTTTTGCTCTTCCTGGAAATCTTCTCCCATAACCTCCAAGAAGCTGACAGCCTTGGCAGCGATTGCATGCATGAGTGGCCCCCCTTGAATGCCGGGAAAAATATTGCTGTTCAATACCTTGCCCCATTTTTCTTTTGCAAGAATCAACCCTCCCCGCGGACCTCGAAGAGTCTTGTGGGTTGTGGAGGTTACTACATCGGAATAAGGAACAGGAGAGGGATGAACATCCGCTGCAACAAGCCCTGCGATATGCGCCATATCAACCATAAAAAGCGCATCCACCTTATCGGCTATTTCTCGAAAACGGGGAAAATCGAGGAATCTTGGATAGGCACTGGCTCCTGCCACAATCATCCTCGGTTTTTCCGCCAACGCGATACGTTCGACCTCATCCATGTTGATCTTCTCGCTTTCTCGATCAACACCATAGGAGATAAAATTATACAGTTGGCCTGAAAAACTTACAGGACTTCCATGGGTCAAGTGTCCACCATGGGCAAGATCCATTCCCAATACCGTATCTCCCGGTTTCAAAAGTGCGAAATACACACCCATGTTTGCTTGAGACCCGGAATGTGGTTGGACATTTGCATACTCGGCATGGAAGATCTTTTTTGCTCGCTCGATGGCCAGGTCTTCAGCCTTATCGGCATAACGACAACCGCCATAATACCGTTTTCCGGGATAGCCTTCGGCGTATTTATTTGTCAGAACAGAACCTTGCGCCTCAAGAACAGCCTGTGAAGCTATATTTTCCGAGGCAATCAACTCGAGTTGATTATCCTGACGTTCATACTCAGACTGAATGCACGAAAAAATCTCCGGATCTGTTTCTTTTAAAGTCTTCATTGGCTTACATGCTTCCTTTCAAAATAATCATTGAGGGGTATCTTTTCCCCATGGCCTGACTTCCTGTCGGAGAAGACAAGTTTTGAATCTTAAAAAATATCTGTGTATTTCACAACGATAAAAAAAGAAAGCCGGCTTTTCAATGAATTGAATGCCGGCTTTTTTCTCCTGGATAAAATAATTTCGCTTCTTCCGGATTGAGAGTACTTATCTATAACGCGGGAGACAGAGGGCGTCTCTGGAGGACGCCTCGCGGAGGCCCGGCGGGAAACCACACAAGGCCCAGAGGGGTGCGGACAGAACGTCCGCACCTGACAGCAGGCCCCGGGACGGCCTGTCTGTCAGCCGTGGTGTACCGGCGATGTGGCCGCAGATTAGCGTCCGGAAGCGATGCACTCTGCCGGATTGTTCCTTTCAGATTTACAAAAGTACGCTTCATTCGGATGAACCATAATTTCTATGTGCTGAACTGATCTATCCGTCGCTGATGACGTCCTCCGGCAAATTGAGTTTCCAGCCACACCTGCACCATGCCTTCGGCAACTCCATTCCCGATAACTCTTGCTCCAAAGCAGAGGACGTTGGCATCATTGTGTTCCCTGCTCAACCGAGCCGTATACTCATCGTGACAAAGGGCAGCACGGATGCCTTTATACCTGTTGGCTACCATGGACATGCCAATTCCTGTCCCACAGATAAGAATACCTGCATCACAGATCCCGTTCCGGACCTGTTCGCATACAGTTTTCCCATAGGCCGGATAATCAACCGATTCCAAGGAAAAGCAACCAACATCGTCAACTTCATGGCCCAGAATACTGATGTGTTTTTTAATTACCTCTTTCAGATCATATCCACCGTGGTCGGCACCGATTGCAACTCTCATCACCTACTCCAGATTCCTTTTTCAACCGTCAAATCGTTTCATGATAACCACGCCATTGGTCCCACCAAAACCAAACGAGTTCGACAGCGCATTCCTTATGGTCATCTTCCTCGCAACATTAGGGACATAATCTAGATCGCACTCGGGGCTCGCCTCCTGCAAATTGATGGTCGGCGGAGCAATCTGATCTTTGACGCTCAGAGCCGTAAAGACAGACTCGATACCTCCTGCAGCCCCGAGCATGTGGCCGACCATCGATTTTGTCGAGCTGATAGCCAGATGTTTTGCGTGATCGCCGAAAACGGTTTTGATAGCCAGGGTTTCACATCGATCGTTGAGAGGTGTCGAGGTACCATGGGCGTTGATATAATCCACCTGATCAGCCTCTATCCCGGCATCCTTCAAGGCCATGTGCATACACCTGACGGCGCCCTCTCCATCCTCCGGCGGAGCCGCGACATGATACGCGTCGCTGCTCAAGCCGTATCCAGAAACCTCGGCATAGATGGTTGCACCACGGGCCAAGGCATGTTCCAACTCCTCCAGAACCAAAATCCCGGAACCTTCGGACATGACAAAGCCATCCCGATCTTTGTCAAAAGGCCTTGAGGCTGCGGCGGGATCGTCATTGCGGGTAGACAAAGCCTTCATCGCAGTAAAACCGCTTATTCCAGTTGGGCAGATGACAGCCTCTGCACCTCCGGTGATCATAATATCACATTCACCGTATTTGATATGACGATAAGACTCACCAACGGCATGGGTCCCGGCTGCACAAGCTGTGGACAACGCAAGATTCGGTCCTTTGGATCCGATCATCATTGATATGTGCCCCGACGGCATATTGGGAATGACCATCGGGATAAAAAAAGGAGTTACCCTTCTCGGCCCCCGGTCTAAAATGACACTGTGACAGACCTCGATCATGGGAAGACCACCCATGCCGCAGCCTGTTATAACACCTGCCCGGTTGCAATTACTCCCATCAATCGTCACCCCGCTGTCTTCAATGGCCATCCGCGCAGCGGCCATGGCATATTGAACAAACAGGTCCAGGTGTTTGGCGGTCTTCTTTTCAAAGTAGGCATCAACATCAAAATCTTTTACTTCGCCTGCAATCTTTACCAAGAAGTCACTGGTATCGAAACGGGTAATTTGGTCTATCCCGCTGATACCGGCACAGATATTTTTCCAGGTTTTTTCAACCCCAGTTCCCAGCGGTGTTACAAGACCAACACCGGTAACCACTACTCTGCGCTTCACGTTATCGGCTCCTTGAAACTAAGCATTATTGGAAAGTATGCCAAAAATCGAAGTGTCAAACAGGTGGAATCTGTTATTTATTCAAATTATTGACATAATCGATGGCGTCCTGAACTGTGCTTATCTTCTCGGCATCCTCGTCAGGGATCTCGACATCAAATCCTTCCTCCATGGCCATAATCAGTTCAACAAGATCCAAAGAATCCGCCCCCAGATCATCCACAAATGACGCATTAGGTACAACCTTCTCTTTCTCAACACTTAACTGCTCAACAATAATATCGATCATTTTTTGATCTACAGCCATTGCATTTCTCCCTTAATTTAAATAATCCACAGTGCCCACATTTTGGAAACACTCCATTAACACTGTGTTCTTACAAGCAAAACAAAAAGGAAACTTATCTCCTTTTCTCCCAATCCCAAATTAATGCCAAATATTACACATTTTCAGACAATCGCAAGCGAAATCAAAGCATGAGGTCTACATGTACATTCCGCCGTTTACATGCAACACCTGTCCGGTAATATACCCCCCGTCATCTCCAACCAGATAGGCAACCGCTCCGGCTATATCGTCAACTGAGCCCAGCCTTCCCAGAGGTATTTCACTTTTGAGCTTTTCCTGGACTTCGTCGGCCAGGGAATCCGTCATCTCGGTTGCAATATACCCCGGCGCAACACAGTTGACGGTGATATTCCTCGACGCGTATTCCCTGGACATGGATTTTGCCATTCCGATCATCCCGGCCTTGGCGGAGGCATAATTGACCTGACCGGCATTTCCTGAAAGGCCTACCACTGAGGAGATATTGACGATTCGTCCCCAGCGTTTTTTCATCATACCTTTGGCGACAACCTTTGCACAGAGAAAGGCACCTTTCAGATTGGTATTGAGCACCGCATCCCAATCCGGCTCCTTCATCCTGGCAATCAAACCGTCCCGTGTTATGCCGGCATTATTAACCAGTATATCAACTGAGCCTGCCTCTGCAGTTATCTCCTTGAAGGCAGCCTCAACGCCTGGGGCATCAGCGACATCAAAACCAATAGTTCGGGCGTTACCGCCTGCCTCCTCAATCAAACTTCTGACCTCTTCAGCTGCTTCGGGGCGGCTGACATAATTGATATAGACCATTGATCCCATGGAAGCAAGCCGCAAGCAGATAGCCCTGCCGATTCCGCGGCTGCCTCCAGTTACAACTGCCGTTTTTCCATCCAGGGTTTTCATAATCCTCGTTGCTCCTCTATCTTGGCAATCAGTTTCGGTATAATTTCATACAGATCACCTATCAGGCCAAAGTCGGCAACATCGAAAATCGGTGCATTCTTGTCACGATTAATAGCCACGATGGTATCGGCGGACTGCATACCCGCAACATGCTGGATAGCCCCGGAGATACCACAGGCGATATACAGCTTAGGTGCTACGGTCTTCCCCGTCTGTCCGACCTGATGGGGATAAGGAATCCACCCGGCATCTACCGCAGCCCTCGATGCTGAAACATCACCGTTGAGTGACTCTGCCAACTGCCGAAGAAGATCGAATCCCTTTTCGTTATCCAGGCCCCTTCCCCCGGAAACTAAAATATCCGACTCCTGAATATTGACATTTGCCCCTTGGGCAACAACCGACTCAATGACCTGAACTCTACTTGTCAACTGTTCTGGGGAAGGGGTAAAATCCATAACTTCCCCGGTCCTTTCACTGTCAAAGGCCAAGGCTTTCATGACCCGCGGTCTGACAGTTGCCATCTGCGGTCGAGTGGACGGACATTCTATGGTGGCCATGATATTGCCGCCAAATGCCGGACGGGTCTGGAGAAGGGCTCCGTCTTCGGTCCTGATTTCAAGCTTGGTACAATCCGCAGTCAAACCTGTATTCAAGGTGGTGGCCACACCGGGAATAAACGACCGGCCGATGGCCGTAGCTCCCGCCAGAACGATTTCTGGTTTAAACTCTTTTATTAGCGCAGTCATCACCGCCTGATAGATGTCATCGGTAAAATGTTCAAGAGCGGGATGGTCGACCCTATAGACACTATCGGCACCATGGGCAATAAGCAGGGCTGCCGTGTCGGCTGTTTCATGGCCAAACAAGACTGCTGCAAGCGGAACCCCACGCTGATCGGCAAGTTTTCTTCCTATTCCTAAAAGTTCCAGGGAGACTGCAGCCGGAGTACCCCGTCGATACTCGCAGTAAACCCAGACGCCTTTCCAGGCCTCCAAATCCATCTGCTTGCTTTTTTCGATATCGGTGAGGGCTAAAGCGCCAACCTCGCAGGCATCGACACAGGCACCACAGAGCGTACAGGCATCGCCGACTTCAGCCTTGCCGTCTACAACCGAAATCGCTGCAAAGGCGCATTGCTCCTCACATATACCACAGCCGATACATAGATCCTTGTCTATTTGCAACATCGTTATTCTCCTGCCCGATTATACGTCCCCGCTCAAACAAGCGGAACACGTTCCTTTACGAAATGATGGAGTGGAAAATCATCTCTAGGTCACTAAGTACGGCCGAAGCTTTGCGATAAGCTGCTCAACCTGTTCATCGACGGTCCCTGTAAGGACGCAACGTTCTCCTCGAGGCTCCGGAGGAAACACTTTCACTACCTGAGTCGGAGACCCCGGAAGACCGATCGAGTCGGAATCCGCTCCGATATCGGCGGCATTCAGGGTTTTGATTACCGCTTTCTTGGCACGCATGGTCCCCTTCAATGACGGAACCCTCGGCTCATTGACATCTTTTACCACCGTCAGCAGAGCCGGATAATCGATCCGGATAACATCGTATCCATCATCCATCATACGTTCCACAGTCATTCCCGTCGTCTCTGCCTGGCGAACTTTCTGGACACAGGTCACAAAGGGTATGTCCAGTCTCATGGCCAACCCCGGACCAACCTGTGCGGTATCTCCGTCGATGGCCTGTTTGCCGCACAACACCAGATCAAAGGGGCCGAGTGTATCGATAGCCTTACCGAGGGTGTAAGAAGTTGCCCAGGTGTCGGCACCGGCAAAGGCCCTATCGGAGACCAGGACACCCGAATCAGCCCCACAGGAAATGGCCTGTCTGAGTACTGCCTCTGCCTGGGGAGGTCCCATGGTCAACACCGTAACCTCTCCTCCAAGTGATTCTTTGATTCGAACTGCCTCCTCCAGGGCGTGCTGATCATAGGGATTCATGATCGACTCGACCCCCTCACGGGCAAGTGTATTGGTTACTGGGTCGAGACGCACATCCTTGGCATCTGGAACCTGTTTTATACAGACAATAATTTTCATCGAAAACCTGTTTGACTGGGAGTTTTAATTCTTCCTGGCGTATTCTTTATTCAGCTCCTGGCCTACGACGTTTCGTTGGATCTGATTCGTTCCCTCGTAAATTTGCAGAATCTTTGCGTCCCTCATCATCTTCTCAACTGGATATTCACACATATAACCATACCCGCCCATAACCTGGACCGCATCGGTTGTGACCTTCATCGCCGTATCGGTTGCAAAGACCTTGCACATGGAAGAGACCTTCGACATGTCACGGGGATGGGCATCGATATGTTTTGCAGCGCCATAGACCAACGCGCGGGAAGCCTCGATCCCTATCGCCATATCAGCTAGCATGTGCTGAACCGCCTGAAAGGCCATAATCGGCTTGCCGAACTGAACACGTTGTTTGGCATAGAAGGCAGCCTCATCCATGGCCCCCTGAGCAAGGCCCACACCAAGCGCCGCGATACCTGGCCTGGAGGAGTCCAAGGTCTTCATAACGGTGATAAAACCTGTCCCCCGCCGACCGATAATTCTATCCTTGGGTATTCTGCAGTCTTTGAATATCAGCTCGGTGGTGGAAGAGGCCCGAATTCCCATCTTCTTCTCCTTGGGTCCACAGGAAAAACCGGGATCTCCCGCTTCAACGATGAACATCGATGCTCCACGAGCCCCTTTATGCCTGTCGGTGATGGCTACCACTGTATAGATCTGGGCCTCCCCTCCATTGGTAATCCACTGCTTGGTTCCGTTTATAACCCACTCATCCCCATCCAAAACCGCAGTGGTCTGGATTCCCGAGGCGTCCGATCCTGCATTGGCCTCGGTCAGACCAAAGGCCGCAAATTTTTTACCGGCAGCCACCTCAGGAAGATATTTCTCCTTCTGCTCATCGGAACCGGAAAACAGGATGGGGTAAATACCCAAGGAACTGGCGGCAAAAGCGGTTCCCACACCGATACAACCGCGAGCAAACTGTTCCAGGGCCAGTACAATATCAAAACAACCGCCGCCGAACCCTCCATAGGCCTCAGGGATACTGATGCCAAAAAGATCAGCGCGGGCCATCTCATTGAGAATCTCTCGTGGAAACTCGTGCAGCTCATCAAGCTCGGCGCGTCTCGGAATGATCCTTTCATCTGTGATCTGCCTGCTGATATCAACGATCATCTGTTGTTCGTCAGATAAAAAATAATCCATTTTGCTCTCCTATTTACCACTTGATAAGGGATGCGCCCCACGTAAAACCGCCCCCAAAGGAACAAAGCAAGATAATATCTCCTTTCATAAACAGTCCTTGCCTGTTCGCTTCATCCAGCGCAATGGGCACTGATGCGGCTGAGGTATTCCCGTATTCGGATAAGTTAACAAACACCCTTTCTTCGGGAAAATCGAGCCGTTCCAGTAATTTTTTTAATATTCGGATGTTTGCCTGGTGAGGAACGAATAATTTAATTGCCTCCAGACTGATGTTTTCCTGCCTCAGAAGACCTGTAACCGAATCTTCCATGGCCTTGACGGCATACTTAAAAACCTCCCTGCCTTCCATGACAATATGCGCTCCCGGGTTATCCTCCACTTCCAGGTCTGGATTGCAACTGGGGGGGGCATGCATATGGAGAAGTTTCCACAGATTACCGTCAGCATGGAGTTTGGACCCTAGTATTCCCCTTTCCTGATCTTGGCAATGACCCAATACAGCGGCTCCCGCCCCGTCACCGAAAAGGATACAGGTATTCCTGTCCTTCCAGTTTAACCGGGAGGACAGGGTTTCGGCACCTATTACCAATATCTTCTTTTGGTTTTCCGCCTGGATATATTTATCCGCCATATCCATGCCATACATAAACCCTGAGCAGGCAGCATTTATATCATAGGCAAAGGCATTTATTGCCCCCAGTTCTTTCTGAACGAAACAGGCGCTGGACGGCATCAACATATGTGAACTGATGGTTCCAACGACGATGAGGTCAAGCTCCCTGGGACTGACATCGGCCATCTCTAAAGCCTTGCGGGCTGCAGCAGTCGCTAATTGATGGGTCTTTTCACCTGCCCCACCGATCCGTCTCCTTTTGATCCCGGTCCGGGAAAAGATCCAGTCGTCATCGGTGTCAACAATGGCTTCCAGATCCTTGTTGGTCATTATCCTTTTGGGTAGACTTGACCCGGTTCCAAGAATTACCGTTCCCATCATTCACCTATCGATTCTACTTTTTCGCAGGCTCCCAGGTCTCGGGCAATCACCTCGTTGACATTGTTTTGGACCATGTGAACCGCTTCCAGAATAGCATTTTTGATTGCCTGGGCATTTGATTTGCCGTGACAGACAATGCCGGTTCCGTTAATCCCCAAAAGTGGAGCACCACCGTATTCGGCATAGTCCACTCGTTTTTTAAAGGCCTTGAATGCGGAACTGGCGAGGAAGTACCCCACTTTGGCCATAAAGGATTTGAGAATTTCATTCCTGAGCATCTGCATTGCGGCTTCAGCCAGTCCTTCGCTGACCTTAAGGCAGATATTACCGACAAACCCATCACAGATTATAACATCGACATCTCCCTGGAAGACATCCCTGCCTTCCACGTTGCCTATAAAATGCAAAGGACTGTCCTTCAAGAGGGCATAGGCCTCTTTTACCAGAATATTGCCCTTCCCGCTCTCCTCACCAATCGTCAAAAGACCGACTCGGGGCTGATCAATGTCATATATCCGAGCAAAGGCAGCAGCCATTACCCCGAACTGATAAAGATGTATCGGACGACAATCCACATTCGCTCCCACATCCATAATCACAACCGGATTCTTCAATGTGGGAAAAACAGATGCGATACCGGGTCTGGAAACATTTTTGATCCGCCCCAGTTTGCGCAAAGCAGCAGCCATGGTCGCTCCGGAATTTCCGGCACTGACAACCGCCTCAACCTCTTTTCGAAGAACAAGATCAAATGCAACTACTATGGAAGAGTCCTTTTTCTTGCGGATAGCATCGACAGGATGCTCGTCCATCCCCACCACTTGAGAGGCATGGACGATCCTCACATTTTCCTTTCCTTGAAAATTCGACGCGACTTTATCAAGATACGATTGCAGAAGAGGCTCATCTCCCACCAGACTGATCTGTACATCAGCCTGATCAACGGCAAGCAATGCCCCGGCAATCAGTTCCTCCGGACCATGGTCACCACCCATGGCATCCAGGGCAATCCGCACGTCGGTCTCCTATTCCACTTCGGTTTCAAAATCAAAAACCGTTCGGCCTTTGTATTTTCCACAGCTCCCGCAAAGACGATGTGGTTCTTTCGGTTCCCCACACTCCGAACATACCGACAAGCCCGGTGCCTTTAATGCATCATGAGAACGTCTTTTATGAGTTCGCGAATGCGAATGTCTTCTTTTCGGCAGTGCCATAATATCCTCCAGTAATAAAAAAAGGCCGATAATCCGGCATTTTTCTTAATGCTTTTTAAAGTTTTTTAAAACTGCAAAAGGCGAATCAGCAGGTATCGACTCACATCGGCAAGTCTCATATGCCAAAACCGCCCCACATCCGGGACAAAGCCCCTTACACCCTTCAGAACAAATTTTCCACTCTGGGGCTGCCAATAGTGCCTGTTCTCTCAGGATCTCACCTATATCTATCACCGGTTCATCGAGATACACGGTATTGAAATCTTCTTCATTGCATTCCAGCTCCTGTTCATATATTGAAGAATCTTCACCAACTTTAAAGAAGTAATGAAAATCGCAACAAAGAACATAGTCAAACTGCTCTGCGCATCGATCACAGAGAAATTGCACAACAGCCTGAAGTTCTCCCTGGAGCAGAACCGTCTCATTTTCCTTTTTCATCAGGTCGATTTCAGCGCTTTGCAACTCACGTAAACAAAACGCCTCATCCGGGAACCATCCTGCATCTTTAATGGAATGATGCGTATTGCCTGCAGATATCTGACCAAATGCTATTTTCATTGTTTCACTCATAAACCGGTTTCGATTCGAGCGGACAGACAAAGAACGCAAAAATAATCAATTTATGGATGAATGGCTAGAAAAAAATAGACCTGCTGAAAATTTCGGTAAGATATTTCATGTCAAACCAAGCATATCATTCCGCCTTTCACCAGTCTTAGAGTATATGGGCCAACCGTTCGGAACTTTTCTGTAAACGAAGAGTGGCCACCAGGAGGAGTCTTTTTAATATCTTTATTAAAATGTAGTGATTATCAACGGCAAGGGTATCAAGACTTTCCAACCCCAGATGATAGAGATGCGAATCTTCAATCGCTATGATTGTCGCAGTACGGGACACTTTGCCCAAAGCACCGCCCTCACCAACAGACGCCCCCGGTTCCAGAAGGGCCACGACCTGTGTCTTATCATTAAAACCCGTTTCCTTAAAAACACCGAGTCTTCCTGATTCGAGAAAATAGACTCCTTGCGCCTTCTCGCCCAACTGGAAAAGTCTTTTACCCTTTTCCACTATCACGGATGTTGCAAGAGGAAGAAGTCCGGCAAGTTCTTCTGAACTGAGAAAATGAAAGGCATTCCGAGGTATGCCGTCTCCAGATCCAGTCATTATCACGATCCCTTGCCGTTTTTTTCCATGGACTTGTTCTTATCTTCTATGATTTTCAGCAAACCGGTAAAACTATCCTTGAGCAGGATCGACCTGAATTGTTCCCTGTAATTTTTTACCAAAGTAAGTCCCTCGATATTTATATCATAAACCATCCATCCTTGGGGAGTGAGTTGAAGAACGTACCTGACCGGCAGCTTGACATTGCCTTTCTCGACCATTGTCGTAACCACTGCCCTGTCATCCCGAATGGTTTCACCCACATATTCTATTTTTTTATAGTGATAATCCTCAAGCTTACCGATATAGGCATTCTCAAGGAATTTGGTCATTGATTTTGTAAAGTGCTCCCGTTGCTCATCATCGATATCCCTCCAGGTCCTCCCTAGCACCCGCTTACACATCTCATGGAAATCAAAGCCGGATTTAATGGTTTCCATAATCTTCTGCCGTCGCTCGTCGCGATGTACGTCACCCTGCAGGTTCGGATCGTTAAGCAGCCCCGTCAGTTTCGTAAGGACCGGTTTCATCATCTCGATGGGCCCCTTTACAGCAAAAACCGGCTGTACAAACATACCCAAAAAGAAAACAACCCCTATAAACACGACAGTAGATTTGCTCGTTTTCATCTCATTCTCTATATAGAATTTATAAGTTGACCGGCAGACAAAGCAGGTGGCCTTGAAAAAAATTGAGTTTCTCGAGTTATTTGTTCTTTGGTGGCTTGGTATTTCTATATCTGTCTATCTTCGCCTGTCGATACTCATGAAATGCCTGCCTGGCAGCCACGTAGGGATCAAAGGAATATTTTACAAGCTCCTCATAGATCGGGTGCAGGGAATCAGAATTAATCCTGTTGGTTCCAAAGTACCCGATCCTCTCAGTTGTGGTCAGATCCATGAAGTTGGTTGGATGCGTCGATAAATCCGCCGCAAGACCGACCGTATCCCTCATATTCGATGGTCCGAATACGGGCCAGCAGATATAGACGCCTTCACCTAATCCCCAAACGCCCAGAGTCTGGCCGAAATCTGCTGACTTCGTGGTAATATTGAAAGCATCCTTAGCAGTATCGCCAAATCCGAAGACACCTAAGGTGGAATTGATGACGAATCTGGAGACAACGGTCCCGGCATCGGAGAAACGTCCCTGCAATACGTCGTTTAGAAACGTTATCGGAGAGGAAATATTATCAAAGAAGTTACTGAAACACTTTCTGAGATCCGACGGAATTACGGCGGAATACCCTTCTACAACAGGTTTTTCGACCCAGAAATAAAGTTTGTCATTAAAGGTGAAAAACACTCGGTTCAGCGGTTCGAGCGGGTCATAGACCTGACTGCCGGCTGGATTTTTGCCGTCATCCATGTAATCGAAATTGAGAAGGTCATCGACGGCGCCTGCATTATTTTTCTGAGCAGCCCAGGCACTTCCCCTCATAAAAAAAAGAGCAAGCAACATAATAAGAGACAGTATTTTCTTCATAACCCTAAAACCTTTACATGAGAAATGACGGGATTACGAACAAAAAAACTACTTAGCACTACCAAAGGCGAACTTGCTGATCAGCGATTCAATATCCAGGGCTGGTTCCGTATCACGAATCACCCCTCCGCTGGAGAAGGTCTTTTCGTCACCCCCCAGACTCAATTGAATATATTTATCACCTATTATTCCCTGTGTCTTGACCGAAGCCATGGAATCAAGAGGGATCTTGACGCTGTTGTCGACCCGCAGGGCCAGGTGTGCGTATCCCTTTTCTCCGAGCCACACCTTCTCAACGTCACCGACTGGAACCCCGGCAACCTGTACGACAGCACCCTGTTTCACCCCGGAAACATTGCTGAATACCGCATCAATGACATAGGTTGAACCACTTCGCAAAAAGGACACTTCCCCCAGATGCAACGCAAGATAGATGAGTGCGGCAAACCCGGAAACCATAAACAGACCAACGACCAGTTCAAGAGTGTTTTTTTTCATTTTTCCATCAGATGGCTTTGATATATCTGCCCCATTGTGGTTTTAACAAATTCAAGGATGTGCTCTTTTTTAGACCACTGAATAGCCTCAGGACTCTCGAACACATCCACCTTCCCGGAGTTTAAAATGATGACCTGGTCCGCCAGATTCAGTACTTTGGGAATATCATGACTGACGATTATAGCCGTATATCCGACAAGAGCCTGGGTCCTGGCAAAGAGGTGATAGATCTCCTGAGTCATAACCGGATCAAGGCCGGTGGTCGGTTCATCAAAGAGCATTATCTCAGGTTTGAGTTGCAAGGCTCTTGCCAAACCTACTCTTTTTTGCATCCCACCGCTCAGCTGTGCAGGATATTTTTCTTCATGCCCGGAGAGTTCAAGCTGCTCAAGGGTCTCGTCTATCTGATCTTTTATTTCTTGTTCCGTCTTTTTGGTTCTCTCTCTTAGCGGCAGGGCGACATTGTCATAAACCGTCATCGAATCAAAAAGTGCCGACCCCTGGAACAGAACACCGAACCGGGTCCGCAACTCTTCAAGCTCCCGGCCCCCTATACCCGAAATATCTTTCCCATTGACAAGAATGCTTCCTTTATCGGCCTGCATCAGGCCAAGAATCAGCTTCAAAGTAACACTTTTCCCCTGCCCACTTCCACCGGCGACAACGGTCGTCTTTCCAACCGGAATGGAAAAACTGACCTTGTCGAGGACGGTCTGTTTCTTACCATCCGCAGAACTAAACGATTTTACAACATCTTTGAACTCGATTGCAATATCTGTCATAACAATACAGCGGTCAGTAGATAATCAAAGATGAGAACGGAAATCGAGGAGAGGACGACGGCCTGGGTCGTCACTCTGCTGACACTCTCAGCACCGAAACCGGCACCTCGTATCTCTCTTACAAAATAGCCTCGACCGGTACAGATCCAGACCACCAGGAGCGCAAAAACCAGGGATTTGATGAGTCCCAGCCGGATATCATGGTTGGTCACACTTGACTGCATTCCCTGTATAAAACTTCCGGGACTCACCCCTTTGAGGTTGACACCGACTAGATACCCTCCGGCTATACCGACAATATCGAAAATAGAGGTCAACAGCGGCATCGCAATCAGGGTTGCCAAAACCTTCGGGGAAATCAGGTAACGAAACGGATCAATGGCCATACAGTCAAGGGCGTCAATCTGTTCTGAAATACGCATGATCCCGAGCTCTGCGCACATGGCCGACCCCGCTCTGCCTGCCACCATCAATGCTGTTAAGACAGGCCCGAGTTCCATTATGAGCGTTAGTGAGACCGCCGACCCGAGCATACCTTCCGCACCGAATTTATGGAGAGAATAATATCCTTGCAACCCAAGAACCATGCCGGTGGAAAGGGCGGTAAAAAAAATAACGGAGGAGGATTGCGCCCCGATGAAATGCACCTGGCGGATAAGCTCTTTAAATCGAAAAGGACGTTTGAAGGCTCCCCGTACGATTTGCAGAAGGTACAGCCCCATCCTCCCCAGATCACCTAGAACATAAATTCCTGTATTTCCTAATTTTGTCAGTGAATTCTTTTGCATAATTTTTAGAGGAGTTCAAAAACCTCCACACTTTTCAACCATCCGAGATCGTCGGTTGATATGTTGCTTGAGCCAGGGGAGTCCCCCTGGTATCTGCCGGCCATGTAAAAACTTTTGTTTTGAAATGAGCAAGAGCCAAGCCTCCATACAATACACCTATTCCCACATGTTACGAGATATTTGATAACTTTTGTAACAACATGAGATGTAGCGCACACATATGATCGGAATAGTTTTTACCCACGGATTGCTCTTCTACTCCAGCAAGACTACAGGCCTAAAATAAAATCTGAATCATGCTATGTCAATATTTGTAAAAAAATTATTCATATAGAGAAATCAAATGAGAATCTTTCCTAACGTTTGCGACCGAGGTGGACAGCGGTCTATCTCGTCCTGGGGTCGAAGGTTTCACGTAATGCCTCACCGATAAAAATAAGAAGGACCAAGGTTCCAACCAAAACGATAAATGTTGAAATGGAGAGCCACCAGGCATCGATATTTGCCTTTCCTTGAGCCAACAATTCACCCAAACTCGGGGTCGAAGGCGGGACACCAAGACCTAAAAAATCGAGGCTGGTAAGTGCAAGAATGGCCGTCGACATACGAAAAGGCAAAAAGGTGATCACCGGCGTCATACCATTGGGCAGAAGGTGGCGATACATTATCGTAAAATTCCCGACGCCAAGCGCCCGTGCGGCTTTTACATACTCCATATTTCTTCCTTTGAGAAATTCTGCCCTGACATAATCCGAGAGTAATATCCAACTAAAAAGAGAGAGGATGACAAGGAGGAGTAAAACACTCGGTTTAAAAATAGAGGCAAAGATGATGAGAAGATATAATTCCGGCATAGAACTCCATATTTCGATAACTCTCTGAGAAAAAAGATCTATCTTTCCACCAAAAAATCCCTGGACGGCACCGGCGACAATCCCCAACATTGTCCCAATAAAAGTAAGAGCAAATCCAAAAAGAACACTCAACCTGAATCCATACAATAAACGGGCCAGGACATCCCGGCCACGATCATCAGTTCCAAGCAGGTTTTCTCTGGTTGGCGGTGACGGCAGCGGGCCATTGATATTCAAATTGATTGAATTATAGCTTTGACGGTTTAATGGAAAAAAAGCATGATTGCCAGGATGTTTCATCTGCTCCAGGAAAAACGGATCCTGGTAATCTGTCTCGGTTTGAAAGACCCCTCCAAAGGTCGTTTCAGGATAACTTTTAACAAAGGGGAAATAATAATGGCCGTTATAGATCACCAGGAAAGGAACATTATTGCTTAAGACCTCGGAAAAAAGACTGAGGACAAAGATCAAGCTGAACAAAATCAAGCTGTAATACCCCCGCCTGTTCCGCTTGAATCTGTTCCAGCGTCTCCTGCCAAGGCTTGGATGACTGTCTGATCCCGGTTTCAATTCAGCCATGTTTCTCCGAAGGCTTGATATATTCGCAACATTTGTCAATCCACCCGTTCAAAGCTGATCCGAGGATCCACCATAACATAACTGAGGTCGGAGAGAAGGCGCGAGATAAGCCCTATCAAGGTGAAAAAATAAAGGGTTCCCAAGACTACCGGATAATCCCTGTTCATAACAGACTCATATCCCAGCAATCCCAGACCGTTTAATGAAAAGATTGTTTCTATAAGCAGGCTTCCAGTAAAAAAGGCGGTGATAAAGGAACCCGGAAAACCGGTGATTATCGGAATAATAGCATTTCTGAAGACGTGCTTGTACAACACCTGATTTTCCGCCAGCCCCTTTGCCCGGGCAGTTAAAACATACTGTTTGTTGATCTCTTCAAGAAACGAATTTTTTGTCAACATGGTCATAACCGCAAGGCTCCCCACCGCACTTGCCGTTATCGGTAAAACCATATGCCAGAGGTAGTCGAGAATCTTCATAACGAGACTAAGACTTGACCAGTTATCGGAAACCAGACCCCGCAAAGGAAAAATGTTCCAGAAACTTCCTCCACCGAAAAGTACGATCATGATAATGCCGAGGACAAAACCGGGTATCGCATAACCTACAAGGATAACGGTGCTGGAAAAGACATCGAAACGAGAGCCATTTTTTACGGCCTTTCGTATTCCAAGCGGTATGCAGACCCCATAGACAATCAAAAAGGTCCACAAACCAAGAGACATTGAAACCGGCAAACGGGAGACAACCAGACTGACCACACTTTGGTGATAATAATAGGAGTTGCCGAAATCGAACTTCAGATAGTTTTTCATCATGATCAGAAACCGCTGGACCGGTGGACGATTAAAGCCATAGAGCTCTTTGAGCTTCTCCAACCGTTGGTCATCGAGTCCGGAGTTTCCACGATACATGGAAGAGACCTGGCCCCCGACTTCTTCTCCGCCGCGACCATGGCCTTCAATCTGTGCTATCAGCTTGTCGATCGGCCCACCGGGTACGAACTGGGTAATCGTGAAGGTGATCAGCATGACCCCGAACAGGGTGGGAATCATCAACAAAAGGCGTTTTATAACATAAAAGAACATGAAACCTCTATATACTGATCAGGATACGGAATGGTAGTTATTCAAAACTCAGGCCAACTGTCCAATTCGAAGCTCTCAGGGTAGCCTGCAAATAAAAAATCGGCAACAGGATGCGGCAAGATCAGGTCTATTCTTTCCGTTTTTCCTGTGTATCCACATTCTGAATTGATGAGGCTTTGCCTGCATCTTCAGACAGTCTCTCTTTTTATGTCGTTGCCGCAGGAAATTGTCAACCCCGGAATCGGCGAAGCCGGCATATAAGCAAAAAATCAGAAACAAAAAAGAATACTACTTGTTTTTTTCCTCACTTTATGTCTTTGTGCCATTGATACGGTTCATAGCAAGATAGTATTTTAGTATTTGTCCTGTTTTTTGTTTCTTTATCAAGAACTGGTACGACATGATGATCACCACCTTAAAAGACCTGCAGGAACTTATTGATCGAGCCGGCAGATGTGATGCTATCGGCCTTGATACTGAATTTGTCTGGGAGCGCACCTATTATCCCCGTTTGGGTCTTATCCAACTGGCCCTCTCAGATGAAGATTGCCATCTCATCGACCCTCTTGCCATAAAAGATCTGTCGGAACTCGGCAGTCTTCTGGCCAATCCGAATGTGATTAAAATCTTCCACGATGCGCCTCAGGATCTCGCCATCCTCAGTCGGGCAACCGGAGCAACTCCAAAGAACATCTTTGACACCCGGCTGGCGGCAGGATTTACCGGCCTGTCGGCAACCTTGTCATTAAGCAAACTTATCAAGATTCTGCTGGATATTGACCTTGACAAAACCGAAACCCGCACTAATTGGCTCAAACGCCCTTTGGACAAAGGACAGATTGAATACGCACTCGATGATGTCCGTTATCTGCGGGCAATACGAATTCTTTTGATCAGCAGTATAATCGGACCGGAAATAAAATCATGGCTCTACGAAGAGTTGGAACTCTTGGATGATCCGAGCTTTTATATGGGACCAAAAGACGATGAGAGATATTTGAAAATAAAAGCCGCCGCCAATCTTGACCCTTTAGGACTGTCGATTCTGCGCGAACTTTCTATCTGGAGGGAAAAAGAAGCCCGCAACGCAAACCGTCCGCGGGGGCATATCGTGCCAGATACCGTGCTTTGTGATATAGCCAGAAAGCACCTGGATAACCTTGAGGTCATAAAGGCAGAGACCAAGTTATCTTCTCGGGCTGCCACACATTTCGGCGACAAGATTATGGGCGCAATCAAGCGCGGGCTTACCTCTAAAGAACAGCCAGGGGACCCGACAAGAAAGACCCTCCGGTTGTCAAAAAAGGATAAGGAGACCTTGGCCCGTCTGAATCAACTGGTGCAGGTTAAAAGCGAAGTTCAAGGTATCGATCCGACGATAATCGGTAATGGCCAGGAATTCAAATACCTGGTGAAAATTCTCAACAAATCCTGCGAATCAAAAATGCTTAGGCAAATGGAAGGATGGCGGAAGAAATTTCTCGAGGATTTCTTCAGGCAATCGGCATGACCTCCTTTTACCTACCTCCAGTATTTGAAGTGTTATGGATAGACACCCCCCAATCACCCTCACAGGAAGTGATCTCAGCATTGACGATATCGTTTCCATCGGAATAGGAAACGCTCGTATCGAGCTTGACCCGACTGCCCTCAAACGTTGCCGGGCATCACGGAATTTTCTTAAACAGGCAGTCTCCGAGCACAGAATCATCTATGGGGTGAACACGTCGTTCGGCCCGATGTGCAATAAGATCATCAATGATAAGGATGTAGAAAAACTGCAGGTGAACCTGATTCTCAGTCATGCAGCCGGTATGGGGAACCCCCTTTTGCCCCATATTGCCACCGGTATCATGGCCGTCAGGCTCAACACCCTGGTAAAGGGCTATTCCGGTGTTCGGGTCGAACTCCTGGAGCTGTTGCGCGATATGATCAATGCCGGAATAGCCCCTTACATCCCGGAATGCGGCAGCGTAGGCGCCTCGGGTGACCTCATCCATCTTGCTCATATGTCCCTTGCTGTACTCGGCCAGGGCAAAGTTTACCTGCATCATGAGCTGATGCCTGCCTCGACTGCCTTGGAAAAAACCGGGATTTCCCCTTTGCAGCTAAGCTATAAAGAAGGGTTGGCGCTGATAAACGGCACCGCCGCCATGACCACCATCGCAGCTTTTGCCCTTTCCGGAGCGCAAAAACTTTTTAATATCGCCTGCGTAAATGCCGCCTTCGCCATAGAAATATTTGGCGGTATTGATGATGCCCTCGATACCGATCTGGCCCGGATAAAACCCCATCCGGGCCAGGTAGCCACAACGGAAATCATACGCAAGCTTTGCAGCGACACGAAGAATGTCTCGATCAGGGAGCATATGCATCGGCGGATACGAGAACAAAACAACCTTGATGTCCCGGTCTTTGAGACCGATATCAACGTTCAGGACGTTTATTCCATTCGTTGCACTCCTCAGATCCTGGCGCCGATAAAAGAGGCCATTGACAACGCAATCAATACGGTTACCATCGAGGCAAACTCCTCCAACGACAATCCCATCATCATACCGGAAAAACAAAAGATCATCCACGGCGGAAACTTCCATGGCCAGAGCATCGGTTTTGCCATGGATTCTCTCTGTATCGCTCTTGCGACCTTGTGTAACCTCTCAGAGAGAAGAATCAATAAACTTCTGGATAAGACTCTCAATCAGGGACTGCCGGAAAACCTGATTCCCGGTGAAATTGGTCTGACGCTGGGTTTCATGGGAGCTCAGTACCTCGCCACCTCCACCACCGCCGAAAACAGGAACCTGGCGGCACCAATGAGCGTCAACTCGATTTCCTGCAATTCGTCAAACCAGGACGTGGTCAGTATGGGAACGGTAGCTGCCAGAAAGGCCCTCCGGCTGGTCGGTAACGCAGAGTATGTCGTCACCCTCGAAACGCTGGCTGACCTTCAGGCCTTATCTTTTAAACAGGCAGATAAACTCGGATTCGGTACCGCCAAAATCTATTCGATCCTGGGGAAAGAATTCCAGGTCTATGCCGATGACCACATCTTTCATGACGATCTTGTCCGCTTCAGGGAGCTCCTCTTTTCAAGCCACCTGTTTAACGATCTGACGAACTATTTTCCTGACTGAGCCCGGCTGTTATGAATTTTGCACCCAGGTATGGCTACTTGAAATTTCAAAAACAAGGCGTGCAAATGCTCAAATATTGTATGCTTCCTGAACAATGACAGAAAAAATTGTACAGAGATAAACCGAATCGAGTATTTTACCTCTAACGGTAACTTCTCATCCAATCCTCAACCGGACATTGAACACCTTTATGAATACAAGAGAGAAATTTTACTCGATTTTTGCCATATTTGTTATTGCTGCAGTTTTTATCACCCTTTTGTTCTATCCGGAAACCCGTCAGTTGAAGTTTCTCCTGCCGATCAGTTTCATCGGACTTGTGGTCAATATCATCTTTATGTTCATTGTGCTCAAAGATGCCTTCCTCCGTAATTTCCGGACAACGGGACAAAAATTCCTCTGGATTATTTTAATTCTCCTTTGTTGGCCAGCAGTCCTTGTCTACCTGCCCAGATTCGGTTTTAAACCCAGGACGAGTAGTCATTGAATACAAAACATCCCAAATTATTGGCCTTGAGCAGCAAGAGGATAAACCTCAAGGGAGCATAACGGCAAGGTCACCCATTTTCAGCATATACGAGGAACAACCAATGAAATCCGGACAGAACATCGTTTTTATAAGTGGTGCCAGCCGCGGTATCGGTGCCGCCATTGCCAGGTACCTTGCCAGGGCCGGATACGATATCTGGCTTAATTACCGCTCCTCAGAAAAGGAGGCACAGCTCCTCAAGGACGAGATCGAAACCCTGGGAAGACAGTGTCGCCTTCTTCCCTTTGATGTCTCCGACGAGGCAAGCGCAAAACGGATAATGGATCCCCTGCTCGACGAAGAGGTCCCTTTTGCTCTCGTTCATAATGCCGGAATCACACGGGATACCATCCTTCCTTTAATGAAACGGCAGGATTGGGACCAGGTCATCGATGTCCATTTGACAAGCTTTTTTATTCTGGCCCGACTCTTTTCCAAGGCAATGCTGTCCAAACGGCGTGGCCGGATCATTACCATCGCCTCCGTTTCCGGACAGACCGGACAGGCTGGACAGGTCAACTATTCTGCGGCAAAGGCAGGATTGATCGGTGCCTCCAAGGCCCTTGCTCGAGAATTGGCGCAACGAAAAATCCTCGTCAATGTGGTCTCACCGGGGCTGATCGAAACCGAGATGATCAAAGACCTGCCTTTGGATAAAATGCTTGAGATCGTGCCGCTGAAAAGAGTCGGCAAGCCCGAGGAGGTTGCCGGGGTTGTCCGTTTCCTTTTGAGTTCTGAAGCAAGTTATATAACGGGCCAGGTCATCGGGGTAAACGGTGGAATGTATATGTGAAGTGGAAGGTTGGAATCGAACAAGCCGGGTTTCCCGGCCTTTCAAATCAGCCAACCTCCCAAATAAAAAGGAGAAACCATGCATCGTGTAATGATCCACCCGGCAACGTACGAAAACTGTCGCCTGGCAGTTGACAGAGCCTTTGACCTCTTCCCTCATAATCTTACTGGAAAAAAGGTTGTGATCAAGCCCAATGTCTTGCGAAAATCAACAGCGGAAGAACACATAGTGACCCATCCGGCCATCCTGCTGGCTGTGGTCGAAAAAGTCGAGTCGATGACGCCTTCCGAAATCATCGTGGGTGACAACCCGGGTCTCGTCAGCTACGGCGACAATGAAGAAAGTTTTGAACAGACCGGCCTGATGGCAGCAGCCAAGGGGTATTACAAAAATCTTGGTGACAATCCGCAACAGGTCGCCTTCCACCCGGATTTTATGCCTGAAGTAGGTGTCTCAAAGGAAATCCTCGATGCCGATATCGTGATCAGTCTCCCCAAGTTCAAGACCCATGGCCTTACCGTAATGACAGGCGCCATTAAAAACAGTTATGGCATCCTGCCAGGTGCTCAAAAGGCGCGACTCCACCATCTGGCCGGCTCACCGGAACGTTTTCATGACCTGATTGTCGAGGTCTTCCGCCTCCGGAAACCGGATCTTTTTATAATGGATGCCGTGGTCGGCATGGAGGGAAACGGACCAGCCTCTCCTGAACTCCGGGAGATTGGCCTGATCCTGGCCTCGGATAATGCCGTGGCTCTGGATGGAGTGGTAGCCCGAATGATGGGGATTGATGCCGGTTGTCTCAGGTTCTTGCAGACCGCTAAGAACATGGGACTGGGAGATTTTACCCCGTCCATGGTTCAAATAGACGGAACGATGCAGATCCTGGAAAATTTCAAGCTGCCTCCCCTGGGGGGCGAAGCCATATCCGGAAATTCGACCATCCGTGAGCTGATCGAGAGCAGATCACAGGTCAGGCCAAAGGCCGATAAGGAGCTTTGCACGGCATGCGGAGCCTGTGTAGACCACTGCCCGGTTTCCGCGTTGACAATGGTGGAAGACCATCCCGTTGTTGACGCCGAAACCTGTATCACCTGTTTCTGCTGCCAGGAAATCTGCCCTGAAAAGGCGATTGCCTTATGCTGAAGATATCGCATAATCCTAAGGCCGACCAGGAAGCACAAGGAGAAAAGTTCTTAATGCTTGAGCTGTATGTATAACAACAAAAGAGTAAAGAGATGAGATTTCTCACGGTAAAACAGATTGCAACCGGATATCAAACGACATTCTTCAATTGTTATCGTATCCTTCTTGACATATTGCTTTCTTCGAAGTATTTTTATTTCCTTTTAGCTCGGCTTCGATGAACCGGCCAGAATTTTTCGTCGATTTTTTTAAATCCTTGCGTTGCAAATTATAGGTCTGGCCTTGAATTCAAGGCATACAGACACTTTTTTCGAAGGCCCAAGAGGCAGTTTACAATAAAAATTTACGACCAGCTAAAGGACTTATGTTTGAAAACCTGACAGACCGGCTTGAAGGTGTATTTAAGAAACTTCGCGGTCACGGCATACTCACCGAAGACAATATCAATGAGGCAATGGGAGAGGTCCGCAAGGCCCTTCTCGAAGCCGACGTCAACTTCAAGGTAGCCAGGGATTTCGTAAACACCGTTACTCAAAAGGCCGTGGGACGGGAAGTCACCCAAACGCTGTCGCCGGGTCAACAGGTTATCAAGGTAGTACATGAAGAGCTGGTTGAACTGCTTGGAGGGAATACCGAACAGATACGACTCGACGGCAAGCAACCCGTCACCATCATGATGGCCGGTCTGCAAGGTTCAGGTAAAACCACGACTTCCGGAAAACTGGCTAAGATACTTCGCGATAAAGGCCGTAAGCCATACCTGGTACCAGCAGATATCTACCGTCCTGCCGCCATTGAACAGCTGAGGGTTCTTGGTGAACGGCTTGATATACCGGTCCATCCTTCTGATGTCGACACCAAACCCGTCGACATCTGCCGGCAGGCGCTCGCCGCCGCCGAATCAAAGAATTACGATACTCTGATCATCGATACTGCCGGTCGTCTCCATGTCGACGAGACCTTGATGGACGAGCTCAAAGACATCCAGTCCGCAATTCATCTCTCGGAAATCCTTTTTGTGGCCGACGCGATGACCGGACAGGATGCGGTTACCGTTGCCGATAAATTCAACCAAGATCTTGAGATTACAGGCGTTGTACTGACCAAAATGGAAGGTGATGCCAGAGGTGGCGCCGCCCTGTCGATCAAAAGTGTGACCGGCAAACCGATCAAGTTCGTCGGTATCGGTGAGGCCCTTGACGCCATTGAGATTTTCCATCCTGATCGTGCCGCTTCGCGGATACTGGGTATGGGGGATGTCCTGACCCTGATCGAGAAGGCCGAGGCCGTAGTAGACCAAAAAAATGCCGACGACCTGGTTCAGAAACTGAGGAAAAACCAGTTCACTCTGGAGGATTTTTTAGACCAGCTTCGCCAGATTAAGAAGATGGGTTCACTACAGCAGATCATCGGTATGATTCCGGGCATCAACAAGCTCAAACAACTTAAAGAAGCCCCTGAACCGGATGAAAAAGAACTGACCAAGACCGAGGCCATCATCTGCTCCATGACTCGGAAGGAACGGCGTGATCATCGGATCATCAATGCCAGCCGACGTCAGAGGATTGCCAATGGATCGGGAACAACCGTTACCGATGTCAACAAAGTTATAAAAAGCTACACAGCAATGTTGAAAATGATGAAAAAAATGCGCGGAAAACCTGGAATGGTAACAGGTGGGAAGCGCCGCAAATTACCGAAAGGTATTCGTAAATAAATGAAGTGTCCGGGGAAGTCCCGAAAAGACACGAAACGGGGTGCATTGCCCGGCAAATACAACAGGAGGAGCTACCTGGAATGGCAGTTCGTATTCGTTTAACACGACTTGGAAAAAAGAAGAAACCCTTTTATCGCATTATCGTCGCAGACAGCGAGAGCAAACGTGACGGTAAATTTCTTGATATTCTAGGGACTTACGATCCTTTACAAAACCCAGCCGCAATTAGCATCGATAATGAAAAGCTGCAGAATTGGCTGGGTAAGGGGGCACTGCCCACGACCACCGTAAAAAGTCTTATCGGAAAGGCAGTCACCCAAGAATAAAATATGAAAGAACTGGTTGCCCATATTGCTCAATCACTGGTGGATCATCCCGCGGAGGTCAAGACAGTCCAGACCGACGAGGATGACAACATTTCCGTTGAACTCACCGTTGCTCCCGACGATCTTGGAAAGATAATCGGCAAGCAGGGCAGAACGGCCAGGGCCATCCGCTCAATCCTGGCGGCCGCCGCAGGAAAGGAGAATAAGCGATCACGCCTTGACATCTTGGAATAGACATCTAGATCATGGCTGATACGTTCTCATTTCCCGCCGATAGGTATATCCTGATCGGCAAAGTCGGTAAGCCCCATGGGCTGCGCGGCGAAGTCAAATTGCATCTTTATTCCGAACAGCCGGAAAACCTTGTTGCATACAGACGGCTGGTACTGGTTTCAGGCAAAGGAGATCTTTTGGAACCATTGCGGATTATTTCCAGGAGGATGCAGGGAAAGACGGCCATAGTAAGCCTGGAAACCATTGACGAACGCAATGGTGCCGATCGTTTGAAAGGAATGGGAGTCTTGGTTGAAAAAGCCGAGTTGCCCAAAACAGATGAGGACGAATTTTATTATTACCAATTGGTGGGGCTTGCGGTAAAGACCCGGGAAGGCCGCGATCTCGGTCGTGTGGAAAATATTTTTTCCAACGGAGCTCAAGACATACTGGTAATACGGGGAAAAGATCAGGAATATCTGATCCCGATTTTGCAATCCATAATCGTTAGGAGAACTGACGAGGAACTCATTGTTGCACCTCCCCCCGGACTCCTTGAAATCAATGCGGCAGGATCGGATGCGGATGTTGGTTGAGCCCCGATGATTTTTGATATTCTGACCATCTTTCCAGAGCTTTTGGACTCGCCGCTGAACGAGGGAATTCTTCGCAGGGCTAGACAGGAGGGATTGATACGGATCGAGATGACCAATATCCGGGACTATGCCTTTGACAAACACGCAATGACCGACGACCGGCCATTTGGTGGCGGGGAAGGGATGGTAATGAAGGCAGAACCTTTGGCGGCGGCGGTCAAGGACATCAGGGAGAAGCGGCCCAACGGCAAGGTGATTTTACTCAGTCCCCAGGGACGGCTGTACAATCAGCGGCTGGCAAGAGAACTTGCCGAAGAAAAACACCTTACCTTGATCTGCGGACGGTATGAGGGGGTAGATCAACGTTTCAGCAGATCCTATGTCGATGACGAAATTTCCATCGGCGATTATATATTGACCGGTGGCGAGCTTGCAGCCATGGTCATTGTGGACTCCGTGAGCAGGCTCTTGCCGGGAGTCCTCGGTTGCCCGTCGTCTGTTGAAAACGATACATTCAGCCGGTCTCTGCTGAAACATTCGCAATATACGAGGCCGCGGGTATTTGAAGGAGATGAGGTGCCGGAGGAACTACTCTCAGGCGACCATGCCGGAATTGCAGAGTTTCGGTTTCTGGAGTCGGTTCGCAGGACCATTGAACGAAGACCTGAACTGATCATTCTTGAAACCTTCAGTCGGGAAGAGAAAAAACTTTTGAAAAAAGTCGGATTGGATCGTACTGTTGCCAAGCTGCAGGCTGAGCGATCATCACGGCGAGGAAACTGATGGCTGTCGATATTGCTCTCCTTCATTTTCCGGTGATCAATAAATCGGGAGAGACCATCGGCTCGGCCGTGACAAATCTCGATATTCATGATATAGCCAGAGCAGCCAAAACATTCGGGGTTGGTGATTACTATATCGTCACACCGTATGCGGATCAACAGGAGCTGGTAAAAGAGATTGTCGACCATTGGCAGACCGGTCACGGTGCGGAGTACAATCCTGCACGAAAATCGGCGCTGGCACTGGTTGATATTAAGGATTCCCTCGAAGAGGTGACGCGGCAGGTTGCAGACAGGCGAGGCCAAAGACCGCTGCTGATCACGACCAGTGCCCGGCTCGGGGAAAAATGTATTACCTTCATGGATGCCAGACGGCGTCTCGAGACGGGAGAGCCCATGCTCTTGCTCTTCGGGACGGCCCATGGTCTGACACCGGAAGTTATGAACAAAGCAGACTATACCCTTCCACCCATTGAGGGAAACACCGGGTATAACCATCTCTCCGTCCGCTCTGCTGTTTCGATCATCCTTGATCGATTGCTCGGAGAGAGGGAGAGTATACAGAAATAACAGGCAACCGGAAAAAGATTACTTCAACCTAAGAAAACGTTATGAGCAAAATCATCGATAAAATAGAACAGGAACAGATGCGCCAGGACCACCCTGCCTTTCGTCCCGGTGACAGCGTGAAGGTCCATATCCGCATCATTGAGGGAAACAAGGAACGTATCCAGATTTTCCAGGGCGTGGTCATCAGAAGAAAAAAAGGGACAATGAATGCCTCCTACACCGTACGGAAAATCTCCCATGGTGTCGGCGTGGAAAAGACCTTTGCCCTGCATAACCCCAGGATTGAAAAAATTGAGGTCGTGACCCGTGGCCTCGTACGCCGTTCCCGCCTGTATTATCTGCGCGGCAGACGCGGCAAGGCAGCACGTATCCGCGAGGCGGGCTACAATCAATAGGCCTCCGGTACCACCAGTGAACAGAACCTGGAGTTCATAAAAGACTCCGGGTTCTGTCTTTTCCTCGACATATTTGGCATGGGTTGCGGAATGGAAAGCCTTTTGTCCGATATCGCATCGTCCCCGAGCGATAATTTCCGCTTCGAACGCTCCCTGCAGATCAGGGGGTTCAACTGCATCGCCGGCTGCGATGAAGTCGGACGGGGCCCATTGGCCGGACCGGTCGTCGCTGCAAGCGTGGTCCTTCCCACCGACTGCGATCATGGGATTTTTCTCGATTCAAAAAAAATTTCCCACAGCCGACGCCTCCTATTAAACACCCTTTTGCAAGACATCCACGCCGGTATCGGTATCGGCGTGGTCTCTGTGGAGACCATTGACAGAATAAACATCTTGCAGGCCTCTCTTCTGGCAATGAAACGGGCTATCACAGACATGGCTGACAAGCTCATGAAACCGGATTTTATTCTGGTGGACGGCACCTTTGAAATTCCGCTGACCCTCCCGCAGATCACACTGACCAAGGGGGAGAGCAAGAGCGCATCAATTGCCGCGGCCTCAATTGTCGCCAAGGTAAAACGTGATGCGCTGATGAATACTCTGGACCGACAATATCCAATCTATAACTTCCAGAAAAACAAAGGATATCCGACCAAGGAACATCGCCTGGCAATCTCAAAATACGGGCCTTGTCCCATACACCGCAAGACCTTTAAAGGGGTGAAGGAATTTGTCTGAACACAGGCAGACACTCGGGAAGATCGGTGAAAATCTGGCTACCGCTTACCTGGAAAAGTCCGGCTATAAAATTCTTGTCAGGAATTACAGGCAAAAATGTGGAGAAATTGATATAATAGCGAAGGATCAGGGGACCCTGGTCTTTGTCGAGGTCAAGACTCGAAGGACCTTGTCCTTCGGTCCTCCGTTTGCTGCAGTCACGGAAAAAAAACAACGACAGATAGGAAAGGTCGCCCAGGATTATCTGTGCCGGAACCACCTTTTTGGCCGCCCGGCCCGCTTCGATGTGGTCTCGATTCTAATCAGGAACGGTCGGGAGCCCATAATTGAACTGTTGGTGGATGCCTTCGACCTTCATTGAAAAAATTTTTATCTTTTTGGGAGTCCTGCTCTTTTCCGGATTCAATTTTTGAAATATTGTCTACTTATGCTCCACATTGGAATTACAATGGGATGTCCGGTGGGTATCGGCCCGGAAATCATCCTTAAATATTTCGCCGGCCGAAAGGAATCCACAGATTTTGCTCCGGTGGTTATCGGTGATCCTTTCGTATTGGAGCGATGCCGTCGGGAGCTGGGAATCGGCATTCCCTCCGTTGGATGGAAACTGGGAGAGCCTTTGCCCGAAGACGGAATACCGGTTATCCCACTTTCCGATCTCCCAACGGAGACGCTGATTTGGGGCAGACCGGATCGCCGGACCGGCAAGGCAATGGCCGAATATATCAGTACGACGGTTGCGCTTATACAAGACGGCCACCTTGATGGAATGGCAACCTGCCCGATCTCCAAAAAGGCGCTGCACGATGCGGATTACCCCTTCCTTGGTCATACCGAGATGCTTGCTCACCTGACCAAAAGCCCAAATCCTGTCATGATGATGGCTGGCAAAAGACTGCGGGTCACCCTGGTGACCATCCACTGTCCGCTTTCAGCCGTCCCCGGGATGATAGACCAATCATCGGTGCTTCAATTGATCCGCATTACCCATAAGGCGTTACGCATCGACTTTAATATCAAAAATCCCAGAATAGCCGTTGCCGGTCTCAACCCCCATGGAGGGGAGCAGGGGCTTCTCGGCGACGAGGAAAAGCATCACATAGGTCCTGCGATTGAGCAGGCCCGTGCTGAAGGAATCGACGTTCACGGCCCGTTTCCACCCGATACCATTTTTTTTAAAGCCGCTGCCGGCAAATATGACGTAGTGGTCTGTATGTACCATGACCAGGGACTTATTCCCTTCAAACTGCTTCATTTTAACGATGGGGTGAACGTAACCCTCGGGCTACCAATCGTGAGGACATCGGTGGACCACGGAACAGCCTACGATATTGCAGGAAAAGGGCTTGCGGACGAGACCAGTCTGCGCTCGGCAGTGGAGCTTGCCGCCGAAATTGCCCACAACCGCCTGCAGCACAGAAAGAGACACACACCAAAAAATTCCATCGACAGGGACCGGTCATGAGCACGACAGATGGACCCGGCAGGCTAATTGTTTTTGAGGGTATAGACGGTACAGGTAAGACCACTCAACTCCGGCTCCTGGCTAAGGCCCTTGCCAAACGTGGTCACTGTGTTGTAACGACCAGAGAACCAACCGACGGACAATTCGGCCGACGTATCAGGGACCTGTATAAGAACCGCGAAAGCATTAGTCCCAGGCAAGAACTGGAACTTTTTCTCGATGATCGCCGCGAACATATCCGGGAAATGATACGCCCTGCCATGGAAAACGGCGAAATCGTCCTGTGCGACCGCTATATCCTGTCCACTGTCGCCTATCAGGGCGCTGCAGGCCTGGATGTCCAGGAAATCTTTTCCTCAAACAGCTTCGCTCCTCCTCCGGATCTGGCCCTTCTGTTCCAGGCTCCACCGAGGACAGGGATTGCCAGGATCATAGACCAGCGCCGGGAGGCATTAAATGATTTTGAGCAGGAGGATTACCTCGTGCGGGTTGCAGACATTTTCGCCTCACTCGAGTTGCCCTATATCCAACGCATCGACGCCACCGGAAACATCGAAACCGTCCATATGGCGGTAATGAATGCGGTTGATCCTCTCATCCGACAGTACCAATCGAGATAACTATGCCGAATCCCCGTCAACTCCTCGTTGTGCTCTGTTTCTTTGTGTTGCTGAGTCTGTTTGCCGGATGCTCAATGCTCACCGCAAAGAACACCAACTCCCAAATTGCTTCCTCCCAGGCCAATATAGATCCCAGTTGTGCGTATTACTATTTTCTGCTCGGCAGCAAGGCCGAATACGAACAGAACCCTGATGAAGCTCTGCAGATGTACACCAAGGCCGTTTCCTGTGACCCAACCGCTGATTATATCAATGAAAAGATCCCCATCCTTCTGATTCGCCTGGGGAAAATAGAAGAGGCTAAAATATGGCTCAAGGCCTTTATTGCCAAACATCCCGACAACAACACCCAGCGTATTCTCCTCGCGGACATCAATATCCATAATGATCACATACCCGAAGCAATCCGCCTTTATCGGGAAGCAAGGGTCCATGACCCGAATAATGAAACCCTTATGCTGCGGTTGGGACTTCTCTACAGCCAGCAGAAAGACTACAAGCGTTCGATAGAGATCTTCACCACCCTGCTGGAAAAAAATAAAAAATCGTATTTCGCCAATCTCTATCTGGCCAGGGTGTTCAAAAAGACCAACAAGTATGCTGAGGCAGCAAAACGATATGAATCGGCGCTGGAGCTAAACTGGTCTAAGGAACTCGTCCTTGAAATCGCCGATTTCCAGGCCCGGTTCAAAAAATACAACAAGGCACTCTTGCTCTATCATTCCCTCCTGGTCCACAACAAACATGACGAACAGGCAATTCTCGGGATTATACAGACCTATTTGTCGATGGGCCACAAGGCAAAGGCCTTTGCCGAATTGAAACGCCTTAGAAAATTAACAAAGAATCCTGACAAAATAGGAATTATTGAAAGCCGAATTTATATAAACTCGGGAATGCCCGATAAGGCGGAAAAAATATTGACACGTCTGTTGAGGAGAAAGAAATCCCCCCTGGCGGAGTATCTTCTCGCAATAGCTTATTTTGACCAAAAGAAAATGACCAAGTCCCTTCAGTTCCTCAAAAAAATATCTCCCCAATCGGACCAGTATGAAGATAGCCTTTTTCTACAGCTGCGAATTTATCGTCAAACAAAAAAAATAAACAAGGCATTTGCGCTGCTGAAAAAGATCATCGCCGATAAAGATACTCGAAAGCCGATATATTACATGCTTCTCGCCTCTCTTTACCAGGAACAATCGGACCTGCAACAAAGTGAGGATGTCCTTTCAAAGGCCATTATTCTTTATCCGGATAACGATCAACTTCTCTTTGACCTTTCAATTTTATTAGAAAATAAAGGAAAACACGATCTGGCAATGAAGACCATGGAAAAGGTCCTGAAGCTTAAGCCAAACCATCCCGAAGCCTTGAACTTTATCGGTTACTCCTGGGCCGACGCCAATAAGAATCTTGACCAAGCGCTCACCTATATTAAACGAGCACTCAAACAAAAACCGGATAACGGTTTCATACGGGACAGCCTTGGCTGGGTCTACTTTCGTCTGAAAGACTACAAGCTGGCAGTGCTGGAATTACAAAAGGCCACCACACAGCAACCGGAAGATCCGCATATTCTTGATCATCTAGGGGATGCATATGCGGCAACAGGACAAAAGGACAAGGCCTTTAATGCCTATTCCAAGGCATTAAAGCTTGCCACGGAAAAACGGGATAAAGAAATCATCCAGAAAAAGATTGAGGCCTTGAAAATCCCCTGACGCCTCGCACTGCAACGGAATGTTTTAGCGGAAATACTGCCAGTTTATTTTTTTAATCGGGATCATCCCATGCCTATAGAATCAAAAAAAAGGAACACCAAAGGTTTATTCTCTGGCTTCTTGCTCGTCCTACCTCTCCTTTTCCTTCTTTCCGGCTGCGCCGGAAAACCCTGGTCTGATACCTTTAAGGAGGATGAAGTCAAGGCCTACAAGACCATGATAGAAACACAGATAAAAAAGGATTCCGGGTGCCCGTCGACACTTGATTCAGAGATTGCTGTTACTTGGAAAAGCCCCGTTGGAACAAAGGCATTTTCCGGATACCTGCAGCTCCAACTCCCCTCTTCGCTGAAATTCGTCACCATCAACCCCCTTGGACAACCGCTTTTCGCCCTGGTGAGCGATGGTCAGGTGTTCAGTTCGGTCAATACCCTAGGTCATCAATATATTAGTGGAAGCCTTGCCTCACTGGCCCTTAGAAACAATATTCCTCAAGGGCTGCTTACCGGAAACTGGGGAACCTGGCTGAGCGGTCGCATCACGACCGGAAGCAGCGACACTATACAGGATATCCGAAAAGATACTTCGGGTCGCGGTATCTGGGTAATATTAAAAGCACCGGGAAACATAGCCGAAGGGAAAGAATATATTCTGGTTGATACAGTGGAGAGACATCCGATTCTCAGGATCTTGACCAATAAAAATGGTTCCACGACCGCTCAAATCAGATACGGCAGGTGGCAAAAGGAAGGCGCATGCGGACAACCGACATCGTTTTCCATAAGCGATCTGCCGATGGGATCGGAGATTACCCTTCAGTTTTCCGACATTATATTGGATAAGGTCTTTGCTAAAAACAACTTCACCATCATGCCTCCTCCCGGCTACTTCATCCAACTCTTGCCCTGATACGTCGCCACCCCAACAAGGAAAAGTGTTCCCGTTGTTCATAGCCTCCGGCAATGTATTTCAAATCAATCGAGTTAGATTTTGGTGGCAGGCTTCTTCTTCTCCTTATCCAGAAGATCCTGGGAATTGACTATGATCACAAAGAGGTTGTCCTCCTTGAAAAAGACCTGCTGTAAATCGTAGTTTTTATTGGGAATTAGATTCAGGATCACCCTCACTTTGTCGGGATTGGTCTGTTTGGTAATCTGCACTGATTTTACAAACCGGCCGTTACTTTTGATCGTGTCTTTCACCTGGTCACCCAGCCGAGCGTTGAGGAAATCACAGATTACCTTGGGCTCCCCTTTCTCAACACCAAAGACCTTTGGTGGGAAAAAGTCATTTAATTTAAACATGACCATTTCACCTTTCCCGGTAGTCTTTTCAAAAGACACTCTTTTCAAAAATGGTCGAGGTTTTTGGTCGGAAGCCTCTGATTTGGCAGACTTCTGTCCATGCTCCACCATTTTCTTTGTTTCAAGCTTGTTTTTGGGCTCTTGGTTGCTTTTCTTTCCAGGTTTGTTGGGTTCATGAGCAGCCATACCCTTGTTCTTGAAAGAAGATTCTATTGATTTATTTTTTTGAGATATATTAAAAGGAGAGGCGGTTTTTTTACGGGTCTCCATCTTTTTTGGAGGCGCAATCTTTCCTTTCTCCAATTTCTTTTTCTCTGCTCCATTGATTAATTTATTAACGGCAGGGGAAGACTGAACAGCCTTTTTCCCAGCCGATTTGGCCTTGATAGGAGGCGGGGGTAGAACCTTTTTTTGTTGAACGACGGGGGCATGCTTTTCCTTCCGGGAAACGGTCAGCAGCAGGGTACTGGTTTTTAGATTAAAAGCATGTGTATAGCTGTAATCACTTCCGGGAATGAGATCGAGCACAACACTGATATGAGGAGGTTGCTTGGGATGAATACCGACCCGAATCCGCTTCACCTCTTTGCCGTTGACAGCCATATTGGGCAGTACGTGAATGGAACATCTGGCATTGTAGAAATTCACGACAAGACGCGGATTATCCCCATGGAGCAAAAATATCTTGGGCTGTAGTTCACCACTTAAAGCAAAATGTACGACATCACCTTTTACACTGCCTTGTTGAAAGGTAACTGCTTTAAGTAAAACATCGTTTGGTATTGCTTTCGATACGGAAGGTAGAAAAAGCAGGAGGGTCAAGGTCAAAAAGATGGCTTTTGGATATCTCATACGGTCAATCCTCTCAGATAACATTATGTTTTCAAAGATATGTTCATACTGTTTTGATAAAAAAACTCTCCTGTCTTGAAAAGTCTGCCGATTTCAGTTAAACCAGCATGGCTGGATCAGACCGGCCGGCTACAATGGAATATGAAAACCCGGGTACTCCAGCATGGTAGATCTACAGCTCATGGGAGATGTTCATAAAAATCAGTACGGTTTGACATTCCTCAAGGGAAAAATTCCGGCTCCCGGAAACCGACAAATCTTTACGAATCGAAAAAGAACAATTGTCTCCACATAGGCAGAAAATCTGATGTTACTTAAACTACATAACATACTTACTCTTTTTCGACACCAATCCCAAAAATAATCGGGCCTTTTGGCAAGACTGACATAACTCATTGTAATTAATAGAACAGCATTAAAACATTTTTGCTGGAAAAACAAGAATGAAAAACACCGCCATCCTGCCGTACCTAAATAAACCCGGCCGCTATCTCGGGCATGAATATAATACCGTGCACAAATCGTGGACCGATACCCAGCTCCATTGCGCTTTGATCTTTCCCGATCTCTATGAGATAGGCATGTCGCATCAAGGACTGCAAATTCTCTATCATGTGCTAAACGATCGAGCCGACATTTTTGCCGAACGCTGTTTTTGTCCTGATATCGATGCCGAGAAACAATTACGCGAAAACAACCTCTTCTTAGGCTCACTCGAATCCGGACATGCCTTGAAGGAATTCGATATTCTCGGAATAACCCTCCCTTATGAACTCTGCTACAGTAATATCCTCACCATCCTTCATCTTGCCGGTCTTCCTTTCCCGGCAGCTGACAGAGGTGAAGATGCTCCGCTGATACTCGGCGGGGGTTCGTGTTCCTTCAATCCAGAGCCGGTTGCCGATTTTTTTGATGCGATCCTTTTAGGAGACGGAGAAGAAGCCATCCTTGAAATAGCGGATATGGTTATAAAGGCCAAACAGACCCGCCAGCCGAAAGCAGACCTTTTAAAGGAACTGGCCACAGTTGGGGGAATCTATATTCCATCATTCTATACAGCGAGTTACGACCAATCGGGCAGGATCAGCAGGATAGCCTGCCATGAAAAACAGCACCCGTCTGTTGACCGCCGTATCCTTTCCGACCTTAACCGAACGGATCATCTGAAAAGACCTCTGGTTCCCAACGCCAAAATCATCCATGACCGCCTGGGTATAGAAATCGCCCGTGGTTGCACCAGGGGCTGCAGGTTCTGCCAGGCTGGAATTACCTACAGGCCCGTCCGCGAGCGATCGCCTGAAAAGATACTCGATATTGCAAAACAGGGTATAGCTGCTTCCGGATTCGAAGAGCTGGCCTTGCTTTCACTTTCCACTGGAGACTATTCCTGCCTGGAGCAGCTCCTGCCCTCACTAATGGACACCTTTGCCTCAAGCTTCGTCTCGGTCTCGATGCCTTCGATGCGGGTAGGAACCTTGACCCAGCCGATAATGGACCAGATCAGAAGAGTTCGGAAAACGGGGTTTACTGTTGCGCCAGAGGCAGGTAGCGAACGTCTTCGACAATTCATCAACAAGGGGATAACCGAAGAGGACCTTTTGTCCACCTGCCGCGATGCCTTCTCGCTTGGCTGGAACGTCATGAAACTTTACTTCATGATCGGTCTGCCGACGGAAACCTGGGAGGATGTGGAGGCCATAGCCGATCTTGCCCGCAAGACAATGGCGCAAGGAGCTGGAAGCGGCAACAGACGCCATCAGATAAATGTCAGCGTAGGTACCTTCGTTCCCAAACCGCACACCCCCTTCCAGTGGGAAAGGCAACTGGGCATAGAGGAGAGCAGGGAACGGATCAACAGGCTCAGAGAGATTCTGCCGCGACGCGGCTGTAAGCTGAAATGGCACGACCCTGAGCAGAGCTTTCTCGAAGGGGTCTTTTCCCGCGGCGACAGACGTTTGGCAAAACTCCTGGTGACCGCCTGGAAAAACGGTGCCCGTCTCGACGGCTGGTCCGACCACTTCAGACTTGCCACCTGGGTGGAGGCTGCCGGACAATGCAAACTCGATCTTAATTCCTATCTTCGCAAGAGGGACTTTGCCGAGATCCTTCCCTGGCAACATCTGCAAAGCGGTGTGGACGACGAGTTTTTACGAGACGAACTCGCAAAGGCCCACGACCTCGCCTATACCCCGGATTGCCGTTATCACGGTTGCCAGAAATGCGGTGTCTGTGATTTCCTTACAATCAAGCCGAAAGTCCAGGACAAGCCTGCAACAATGCGGCCTACTCCCTCTCCCACCGGGCTCACCAAGACCAAGGAGGGCAATGAACAGCATTTGAAGTACCTGGTAAACTATGAACGAGTCGGCGATATCTGTTATCTCGGCCACCTGGAAATTCTGCAATTGATATTCCGAACCTTGCGCCGTGCCCGGATCCAGACCCATTTTTCCAAAGGCTTCAACCCTTCACCCAAAGTCTCTTTCGGCCCCGCCCTGCCTGTAGGAATGGAAAGCCTTGCCGAGTATTTCATCATGGATCTTCCCGCGCCACTGGCAGATCCTGATGAGACAACATCAATTCTTAATTCCAAATTGCCGGACGGTATCCGTATCAAGGATATCAGCCTGCATTCCGGCCGGATCCCCCAAAACACCACCACTACCTACTGGATTGTCCTGCCCCGGATGCTCACCGCCCTGCAACAAACATATTTGGAAGCCTTCCGGGCAGCAGAACACTCCATGGTCCTAAAAGAGCGCAAGGGCAAGAGTAAAGAAATAGACATTCGTCCTCTGATCCTGGATATCAAGGCCGTGGATGAAACGACCATCATTATCAAAACCGTCAACCGGGCCGGCATTCCTAGCATCAAAGTATCAGATGCCCTGCGGCATATATTCAAGATGGACGAAAGCCACCTTCTTGACGCCCGTATACAGAAAACCAACTGGTCACCGTTGCCGGAGGAGTAATCGACCATAGCGCAGACGAACAAAGTATGGTAGATAGAAAATAACTTCCGAACGGGCGCTCAGAATTCAGATTTTATACTTTTATGCGATTTACACAGACAAGGAGACACCATGATTAAGAAGATTGTGCTTCGCGACGATGAAATGCCAACCCAATGGTATAATGTCACCCCCGATATTCCCGGCGGACTTCTTCCCCCCCTTGACCCTGCCACCAAGCAGCCCATGGGACCGGAGAAGCTTGCCCCGGTTTTCCCCATGGGCCTTCTGGAGCAGGAGATGTCGGATAAGCGTTTTATCGATATCCCGGAAGAAGTCCAGAATGTTCTGAAAATCTGGCGTCCTTCTCCTCTGGTTCGCGCTTTCAACCTGGAAAAGGTGTTGGGCACCAAGGCCAAAATCTATTTTAAGAATGAAGGTGTCTCCCCGGTGGGATCCCATAAGCCCAACAGTGCCGTTCCTCAGGCCTATTACAATATGAAGGAAGGTGTCAAACGCCTGACCACCGAGACCGGAGCCGGTCAATGGGGAAGCGCCTTGTCTTTTGCCACCAGCAAATTCGGTCTTGAGTGCAAGGTCTATATGGTCAGGGTCTCCTATGACCAAAAGCCCTACCGAAAATCGATGATGAACACCTACGGTGCAGAGATCGTTGCCAGTCCAAGCCTGGAGACCAATACCGGACGCAAGATTCTGGCTGATTATCCGGACACTCCCGGCTCACTCGGTATTGCCATCTCCGAGGCCCTGGAGGACGCGTCCGGTCGGGAAGACACCAAATACGCCCTGGGGTCGGTTCTGAATCATGTCCTTCTGCACCAATCAATAATAGGCCTCGAGGCCAAAAAACAGATGGAAATTGCCGGCGACTACCCGGATGTGATCATCGGCTGCTGCGGGGGCGGCTCCAACTTTGCAGGTCTTGCAGTGCCATATATTCCCGACTATCTTGACGGGAAAAAAATCCGCTTTGTCGGTGTCGAGCCATCCTCATGCCCATCGCTGACCATGGGCAAACTTGCCTACGATTTTGGCGATGTGGCAAAAACCACACCACTTCTTTATATGTATACTCTGGGACACGACTTCATCCCTCCCGGGATCCATGCCGGTGGCCTCAGGTATCACGGTATGGCCCCGATCGTATCGGCCATGGTCCGAGAAAATATCATTGAACCGGTCAAACTCCACCAATTGGAATGCTTCAAAGCCGGTGTGATGTTCGCCAAAGCAGAGGGGATCATTCCGGCACCGGAGACCTGTCATGCCATCCGAGGAGCGATCATAGAGGCCACCCGTGACCTGAACGATCCCAAGACTATTCTCTTTAACTTCTCCGGACACGGGCTGATCGATATGGGCTCATATGACAAGTTCTATGCCGGTGAACTGCATGATTACGAATATCCTGAAGAAGAAATCGCCAAATCCATGGCCAACCTTCCTGAGATATAAAGGCTTTAATGCCGGCCGGTCACCTTTACCTTTTTCAAGGGCCCAGGTGACCGGCCCCGGACTTACCCCCTTTATTCTCATGGTCCTGGTACTGTTCACCGTCCCGGTCTTTCTCTTTCCTCTGCCCGCCAGGGCCTTGATGCGCAGCGGTTCTGTCAGGTCGTATATTCAACACGGCGGTTACATGCTGCGTACCGCCAGGGGGACCGTTGAGGGCTTACATGCCGACACCCCGTTTATCCCGGCCTCAACCATAAAACTGGTCACCAGCCTTGCCGCCTTGGATATTCTCGGTCCCGACTACCGCTTCGAGACCCGTTTCTATCTCGATACTGCCGGAAATCTCATCATCCAGGGCGATGGGGATCCTATGCTTACCTCCGAAGAGATAGCCACCATCGCCGGGGAACTTGCCCAAAAAGGCATCGCTCGTGTCAATGATCTGATCCTCGACAACTCGGCATTTGCCCTGGAAAGAGATGTCGATGGTTCGGAACATTCGGAGAGGCCTTATGATGCGATGATTGGCCCGACAGCGGTCAATTTCAACGCCATGCCGATCCGGGTCCATCCCGACGGCCGTATTGACTCAGGAGAGGAACAGACCCCGGTTCTGCCGATGATGAAGAGAATAGGAAAGCTCTTTCCTCCCGGTCTGTATCGGGTCAACGTCGGCGCATTCGCAACCGAGGGAAATCTCAGTAACGAGTCCCGCTACACAAAAGAACTCTTTGAGGCCTTACTGAGAAAGCAGGGAATCAAAGTCAACGGGATCACCCGTCTTAAAAAGCATCCCGGCAAACCCCTGCTGATCCTCGTTCATAAATCTGATACGGTTAGAAATATTGTCAGGGAATGCCTCAAGTTCTCCAATAATTTTATAGCAAACGAACTGTTTATAGCCTGTGCAAGAAAACGCTACGGCCTTCCCTTGACCTGGTTCAAGGCCCAAAGGACCTTCAACTTTTTTATTCACAGGACGTTTCACCCCTCTCCGGGAATGATAACCATGGTTGAAGGATCCGGTCTCTCCAGAAAAAACCGGATAACTCCTAGAATGATGCTAAAGGTCCTCGATAAATTTTCACCCTACGCAGATCTCTTGCCAATAAAGCACAATCTGTTTATAAAATCAGGTACTTTAGATGGCGTCTATTGTTACGGTGGTTATTTTATACACCACGGCTACACAGCACCGTTCGTCATCATGCTTAACCAGAAAACAAACACCAGGGACCAAATTCTTACCATTTTGAAAGCGCGATTTAACACTACCCATACCCCGAACCCCGTTACCGAAAAAATGCTTTTGAAAGCCACCTCCGGAATGTAAATACACCTAGTATAATACCTGGCCAGGAGGTCTTTCCGGTAAGAAAAATACGCTCCACATTGTGGCCATTAGCAATAATGATTACTATTTGCATAACTTTATCAGGTTGCCGTTTCTGCGAAAACTTCCTCCCAAGGAGACTATGATGATAGCAAAATTCTATGGACTGCTTGAAAGTATAGGTTTTACTGATCCCTTACACCCGATATTCGTCCACATTCCAATGGGAATGATCGTCGGTATGTTCCTTTTCTCGCTCTTAGGCCTGAAATGGAAGGAAGGACACTTTTCCAGGACTGCCTATCACTGCTCAGTGCTGGCCCTGATCTCCGTATTTCCGGTGATTTTGGCCGGAATCATGGATTGGCAATATCGATTCAACGGTGAATGGATGACGCTGATTATCGTCAAGATGGTACTGAGCACGATTCTTACCCTTTTTCTGATCTACGCCGTAACTATTCGTAATAAAGGGGCTTCTTCGAAGCATCTGTTCATTGTCTACACCTTGTGTCTGCTGTGTGCCGGGGGGCTCGGATATGCAGGAGGACAGCTGGCCTACGGCTGATCCCTACTAAGAAGATGGGCATAATACGTACCCGGAGGGAAGAACCTTTTGTAAAATCGGAGGACAACCGTTATAAGTGACGAATGCATGTCAAAGCTCTCCATACCTCGGATTGGCATATCGGACGCAATCTCTACGGAAGGAAGTTCACTGAAGAACACAGGGCCTTCCTGAACTGGCTTGCGGAAACCCTGGTAAGTGAAAACATCGACATTCTCCTGATAGCCGGCGATATCTTCGACACCAGCACGCCTAGCAATCGATCTCTTGAGCTTTACTACAGCTTTCTCTGCAAGGTTGCCGAGTCCCACTGCCGCCATGTGGTTGTCACCAGCGGCAACCATGATTCACCTTCGGTCTTGAATGCCCCCCGGGAGGTACTGCGCTTCCTGGATATCCATATTGTCGGAAGCGTAAGCGGTGATCCCGAAGATGAGGTCCTGGTCCTACGGGACAGAAACGGTAAAGCCGAGATAATTGTCTGTGCCGTCCCCTTCCTGCGCGACCGAGATATCAGAGAGGCCGAAGCAGGAGAAAGCCTTGAGGAAAAAAGCAAAAAACTTATCCACGGCATAACCAACCACTACCGGCAGATCGCCGACCTGGCGCTGCAGCGCAGGACCGCAGAGAGGGAGGTCCCCATCGTGGCCATGGGCCATCTCTTTACCAAAGGCGCCATCACCACCGAACGTGACGGAATCAGGGATATTTACGTCGGTAACCTGGTCCATGTGGCGGCCGATTCTTTCCCCGATTGCATCGATTATCTGGCACTTGGACACCTGCACGTCCCCCAGAAGGTGGGGGGATCGGAGGTCAAAAGGTACTCCGGATCTCCACTTCCCATGGGATTTGGAGAAGCGGGTCAGACCAAGAGCGTGCAGATAATCACCTTTACCGGATCGCCCCCCGAGGTTACTCCCCTGCCCATCCCACCCTTCCTCCACCTGGAAAGCATCCGAGGTGATCTGCAAGGCATCCTTGCCAGGCTTGAAACTCTTATAAAAACTAAGGAAAACGTCATAGGGGAAGTCATCTACGAGGGTGACGAGATTGTGGCCGACCTGCAGGCTCGCCTGAATGAAGTCGTGAAGGGATCCAATGTTCTGATCCTGCGCACAATGAATACCAGGGTAACCCGACAGATGCTGAAACAAGAAGAAAGCTGCGAAATGCTATCCGAGCTCAGTCCCTATCAGGTTTTTGACCGTTGTCTTGATGCCCACCGGATTCCCGCCGAACAACGCCCTGACCTGCAGCTGGCCTTCAGGGAGGCAGTTATCTCACTTGAAAGGAGTACGGACGAAAAGGATAGCACATGAAGATCCTTACGGTCCGTTTCCAAAATCTGAACTCTCTTGCCGGCGAGTGGGCTATCGATTTCACCCAAGCCGAATACACAACTGACGGGATTTTCGCCATCACCGGCCCCACCGGCTCCGGTAAGACGACCCTGCTCGATGCAATCTGTCTGGCCCTTTATGGCCGCACGCCACGCCTGGACAGGATATCCGAGTCGACCAACGAGATCATGAGCCGCCATACCGGTCTCTGCTTTGCCGAAATCGATTTCAAGACCAGAAAAGGCCGTTTCCGCTGTCATTGGAGCCAACGCCGGGCCAGGGAGAAATCGACCGGAAAGCTCCAGCAACCGCGGCATGAGATTGTCGATGGGTTGACCAATAAGGTATTGGAAAACAAGATAAAAGAAGTCGCTAAAAAGGTAGAGGAAGTCTGCGGGATGGACTTCGATCAGTTCACTCGTTCCGTACTCCTGGCCCAGGGAGGCTTTGCCGCCTTTCTTGAAGCCAAAGCCGATGAACGCGCTCCGATCCTGGAACAGATCACCGGCACCGGGATCTATAGCCGGATCTCCCAAAAAGTCCACCAAAAAAGGAATGAAGAGCAGCAGAAACTTGTCATGCTTGAGGCAGAAATAGGAGCGGCAAGTCTCCTTCCGGAAGAAGAGGCGGCATCCCTTAAAAAAGAGCTTGGCGAAAAAAAACTGCTCGCCCAACAGGCCGAAAAAGAGCTCGAAGCATACCAGAGTTCTCTCAACCGGCTAAATCGGATGAACAGCTTGAAAGAGGATATTGCAGCCTTGGAAACTGAAGCCAGGCAGATCCAAACATCTCTGCAAAAGGCAGAACCAGAAAAAGCTCGCCTTGATAGGGCGCAAAAAGCCGAAACTCTCAGTGCCACCTCTTTGCAACTCTCTGCACTGCGCAAGCAACAGTACAAGGAAACTCAGGAGCGGGAAAAAACCCAAAAACAACTCGCTGCGCTTAAACAGCACTTTACGAAACTGCAAAAGACGCATCAGGAAGCGGTGGTCCTGGTAAAGACGGCAAAGTCCGCCTACCAATTGGAAACGGCACTTTGCAGGCAGGTTCGCGAGTTCGATGTCAAGCTTAAGGAGGAAGACAGGAGGATTGAGGGCATAAAAGAACACCTGGAAACAACCTCCAGACAGCTCTCAATTAACGAGCAGGATCTAAAGGACAATCTCTCTGCCATTACTAATAAGGACAAAGAACTTGAAGAGGTAAAGGCGTATCAGTTGCTGCATGAAAAAGATGCCGATCTTGCAGAAGATCTGGCCGGCATTCAGGAATTGGGAAAAAACCTCACTCTTCTTTCCACAAGGTTGGGATCGCTGCTAAAAGAGCTTACAAAAGCAAAGAATTCCTTACAGGAGGCGACGGAAAATGCCCAAAAGACGAAGGAACTCTATCATAACAATCTAGGGATCCATAATGCCGCCTTAGACCGGCTGAAAAATTCCCAGAAGGAATTGGATAATCTTCTCAATGGTCGAAAGCCTGCCGATTTTCGAGATGAACACAACAAATGTATAGAGCGTCTTCACAAGCTGGAGAAAATAGAGAGGCTGGCAAAACAAATTGCAGATGGTCGAAAAGAATTGGGCGAAATCATCCAACAAAGCAGGGAGGCGGAGACCCAAAATGAAGTGTTCGTCCAAGAGCATCGAAAAACAGCTGAGAAGCTTGTCTTGCAGCGCACGTTAGTGGACAAGCAGCGGCAACTCGTCTTCCTGGCCGGAAGGATCCATGACTACGAAGAGGAGAGGAAACGGCTTGCCGAAGGCACCCCCTGCCCACTCTGCGGTTCTCTCTTCCATCCCTTCTGCACCGAGGTCCCAATTCGGAGCAGCGAAGCGGAAATGGAGTTGCAGCGACTGGAGGCGACACTTGGACACCAGCAAAACGAAGACGCCGAACTCAAAGCGAAAATTGCCGCTGTTAAAGAGAAGATAGCACAGGTCCAAAAGGCGCAGGACAAGACCCTGGCCAGATTGGAAAACGACGAGAAAGAGCACCTGGAACTATCACGCAGCCTCTCTTGTCCGCCCGACGCTGCAATGGACGAACTCTGTCGATTGGATGAACTCCGACAGCAAGGCGAAGAGATCCTGCAAAAGATCGACGATATGGTTCAGAAGACGGAGGCGGCAAGAGCGGAAGAACAAAGACAAAAGGATGTTGTCCATTCGAATCTGCAAGCCATGCAACAGGCAGAGTATACTGAAAATACCGCTGCCACGGAGTGCAAGAGGCTGCAGGAACATGTTGGTCAAACAGACCACCATCTCCACCAAAGCCTGGAAGAACTTGGCTTGCGACTAGCCGCTTATGGGATCGCATCGGTTGGCATGGATTCCCTGAAAGAGGTGCTGGACGGGCTGGAACACCGCAGGCAGTCATGGAAGCAGCAGAAGGATCAGGAACGGATTATCGTAACCGATCTTCAGTCATTGCGAATTGCGCGGGAACGGGCAAAATCCCTTGTGGAAAAGAGCCAAAATGAGCTTGAAACCGCTTGCAATCAGCTCCGAATCGGGGAGGAAAGTTTCAACGCACTGCAGGCAAAACGCCGGGATCTCTACCAGGACAAGGACCCGGAAAAAGAAGAAAAGATAGCCGAAGACAGAGTGAGCAAAACCGAAACCGATCTCGCAGCCCTTACAGGGGAGATCAATCGTCTGGAAAAAGACAAGGCCGTCCTGGGTGAAAGATTGGACATCCTTGAACACTCTTTGACTGAAAGGGCCGATACGCTTAAAGGGCAGGAAGAGCATTTTTCCCACACTTTAAAAGAGATGGGTTTTACCGATGAGGCCGATTTCCAATCCGCCGTTATAAGTAAAAATGACATGGAAGAACTTACGGCTTTTCTTGAAAAGCTCACCAAAAAGGAGGCTGAAATTGCAACCCGTCTTGACAGCAAAAAGCAAAGTTTTACAGAGGAGAGCAAAAAACAGCTCACCGAGCAAAGCCTTGACCAGCTCAATGGACTGATCCGGGACAAGACGGAAGCTCTTAATATCCTGCAGCAACAGGTCGGCAGACTCAAAGGCAAGCTGCAGGATAATGAGGAGCAGATCCAAAAGCAAAAGGGTCGATTTGAGGCCAGGCAACGACAACAGAGGGAATACAGACGATGGCAGACATTACACGATCTCATCGGCTCCAGCGACGGAAAAAAATTCCGTAATTTCGCCCAGGGGGTAACCTTCGAAATCATGATAGGTCACGCCAACCGCAACCTACAGAAGATGAACGACCGCTATATCCTGGTCCGTGATACCCTGCAGCCGCTTGAACTCAATGTAATTGATACCTATCAGGCCGGGGAGGTCCGCTCCACCAAGAATCTCTCCGGGGGTGAGAGCTTCATCGTCAGCCTGGCATTGGCCCTTGGGCTTGCGGGGATGGCCGGGAACAACGTCCGCGTCGACTCACTCTTTCTCGACGAGGGATTCGGGACCCTGGACGAAGATTCGCTGGAAACAGCCCTTGAGACCTTGGCCTGCCTGCATCAGGAAGGCAAGATCATCGGCATCATCTCCCATGTCCCGGTCCTGCAGGAACGAATCGCCACCCGGATACAGGTCGTTCCCGGCCCCGCAGGAACCAGCAGGTTGCAGGGACCTGGTGTCTGTCCCGCAAAATCGACAACACCCTGAAGCAGTGCTGATTGGATCATGTTGTCCACCAACCACGGTGGTTCAACCTGCTGAATCCAGGGCACAATCAGGATCTTATGCGCAACCTGGACCCTGTTTTATTGTCCGCCAAATTCCCAATACCTGCGCAGCTAAAGTCTACTATTCTCCACGACCTACTCGGAAACCACTGTGCCGTAATCGGAAAATGTTTGACACAATCACCATATTGAGTACCGATAAAAGGATAAGAAACAAACAGTTCACTCCCTTCATCGCGACAGGCTGAGTTTTAGAGGTAATCTCAAAAAAGAAAGTATCACATGCCAAGGAAAAACATTGAAATGAAAAGGCAGAGCACTCCCCTTTGGGCCGGGTTATTGCTCTGTGCCTCTATGCATATCGGGATGCTTCATGCCGGCCATTTAGGACATGGAGGTCTCGTCTTCGTCACATTCTGGATAGGCTCGCTTCTCTCGGGACTTCTTGTCTGGTATTCCTGGCCAAAGGAGAATTCCTTTCGTTCGGCGGCACTGATTCTGCTGATTGCCTGTGCTATTCGTATTCCGTATCTCATTTGGTTTGCAGAGAGTGACGACCTGTACCGCTATCTCTGGGAAGGAATGATTCAGCATTCGGGATGGTCACCCTATCTTCTTGCTCCCAACAGCCCGACACTTGTGCCTTTGCGAGATGCCTACTGGCTGGGCATCAATGGCAAAAGCATTCCCGCAATCTATCCTCCCCTTGCTCAAGCGGCTTTTGCACTCCTTGACAGGGCAAGCCATTCGATCCTGCTCTTCAAGTCATTTTTTACCCTTTGCGATTTAACAACCATCGGCCTGCTCCTGGCCTGGTCACATAAACGAGGCTATCAGCTACGCCATGTACTTCTTTTTGCTCTCTCTCCCATCAGCATCGTTTTCACATCCGGTGAAGGACATCTCGATGCAGTCATGGTATGCGCCCTGTGCGCAGCGCTCTATTTCATCGACACAAAACGATTTCGTCGCGGTTTTTTTCTCCTGGGCTGCTCCGTGATGTTCAAAATTATTCCCATCATTCTCTTTCCATTTCTTCTCACAAAAAAAAATCTCCGCTATGCCTGGACTGCTTTGGTTCCAGCCGTATCAATCTTTGCGTACAAGGGGAATTTTTTCCATGTTCTTTTTCATTTTGCAGGACAAACAGCCTATAACGGTTCTCTGGTATCTCTCTGTTCGCATTGGTTTGGTACAGCCAATGCAACGCTTATCGCCGGTTCTATCTTTCTCTGCATTGCCGGTCGCGAATTTTTTTTCGGTGCAGACCAACTTCGATCAGCTTACAATATCGTCTGTGCTTTTCTGCTCTGTGCCACCGTGCTCCATCCGTGGTACCTCCTTATAGCCGTTCTTTTTCTGCCCTTTTTCCGCTCACCGGTCCTTCTCACATTTTACGGAACCGTTGCTTTCACGTTCGTCGTCAATGATGTCAATCGCCATACCGGTCTATGGCAGATGCCACGCTATGTGCCGCTTTTCGAATATCTGCCGGTCGCCATGGTTGCTCTATATTCTGTGTTCACAAACAGGAAAACGGAAAGAGTCCACTTCCCTGCTCCGCAAACTTGCGCCGTTATTGTTCCAACCTTCAATGAAAGTAGATCAATACGCACATGCCTTGAAAATTTACAGAAGCAGACTCGCAGCCCGGATACAATCATAGTCACGGACGGAGGCTCAACGGACGACACCCGAAAGATCGTACAAGAATTTCCCGGGGTCCGATGGATAGAATCCGCTCCAGGGCGGGGCGTTCAAATCGCATCTGCCGCCCACCAGGTTGACTCGGATGTCCTTCTCGTTTGTCACGCTGATTGCATCCCAGACCCTACCGTAATAGCTAGACTTATGGCGAAATTGACAGACGAGACGTCAATGGCCGGTGGGGCTTTTGCCATTCGCTACAATGCTACGACACCCGTCACCAGGATACTTGAATACTTGAACTCTCTAAAGGTAATCCTTTTGGGTATCAGCTTTGGAGATCAATGTCAGTTTTTCCGTAAAGTGGTTGTTTCCGATGGCTTTCCTGCTCTGAAATTGATGGAGGATGTTGAACTTTCGTTTTTGATTCGCTCAAAGGGATCCTTCGGATTGTTGGCAAACGGTCCCGTGGTGTCGTTTCGCAGGTGGCAATCCCAAGGCGTTGCCACCAATGCAGTCAGGGTGTTTACCCTGCTCTTTGGTTATATCGTGATGAGAAGATTTGGCGGAATAACCGGTAATGCCGATAACTTTTATAAGCGTTACTACGCAAGCTTTTAACGTAAGGCTTCTCTGTCGACAATCAAAAAGGTTTGGATGTTCCCCTTCACTCCTGCTGGACCGACATCCCAAAAGCGGGTTGATTTTCAATAAAAACTTTCCGAGACACTTGGCAAACATCTTCAAGAAGCATATATAAGGATATTCAAAGGTAAGGGTATTGGCTGCCGCAGCAGAAAAGAGATCTCACATTTGCAGCACAATACTTCGTACAATTGTATTTATCGGAGATGAAACTTCCGAGCGGAATTGCTGCGGGAAGATTCATTATACTTCCCATGGCATACCTCTTTCTCATCTTATCAACATTGTTCTGGTCGGGAAATTTTGTGATCAGCAGGGGAATGCATGCGGCCATTCCCCCACTTGCTCTGTCCTTCTGGCGCTGGGCGGCAGCCCTGCTGCTGTTTTCCCTGTTCGGGGCCGGTCATCTCGTACGCCAGCGCAAACTGGTTCGCCGACATGCACGGTATATCTTCATCCAAGGAGTGTTGGGGGTGGCCGGTTTCAATACCTTTATCTATCTGGCCATGCAGAGCACTACCGCTATCAATGCGGTGCTAGTCAATTCCTGCATCCCGGTCCTGATCGCCGTTGCTTCCTGGGCCCTGTACCGGGAGATGATGACTCCCCGCCAGTGCTTCGGAGTATTGCTGTCGTTGTGCGGTGTAGTACTGATCATCCTTCAGGGAGATGTCTCCTCCCTGGGGGGCATGGACCTCAATCATGGGGATCTGCTGGTGTTAGTTGCGGCTGCCGTATGGGCCCTGTATTCCGCCAACCTGAAAAAATATCCCCGTGACATGCATCCATTTACCTATCTGATGGCAATCATGATCGTCGGTGTCGTATGCATGGTACCGTTTTACCTCTTGGAGGTTCTCGGCGGACGGGGATTTGTGCTCACCTCGGCAACCCTGGCTACAATCCTGTACGTCGCACTGTTCGCCTCCGTCCTGGCCTTTATCTTCTGGAACCGGGCCGTGCGCACCGTAGGAGCCAACAAGGCCGGTCCGTTTATTCATCTGATGCCGGTATTCAGCACTGTACTGGCAGTGGTCTTCCTGGATGAACATTTAAGAACGTATCATTTCCAGGGAGCTGTTCTGATTTTCTGCGGAATTATGCTGACCACCTTCAGGGTCCATCAGCGATAGCTCCTTGGCACATGAACTGGCTCGAGCAACAGATTGCGCTCAAATCACTTCAATCTTCCTTGGTCTCCATTTCCAGACTGTGATGAATGTCTATGCAACCGATGACACTCTGCGCTCCTGGGCAGAGCTCGATATAGTTATTGAAACACTCGAGGGCAGAATCCCTTTGTTTATCAGGAAGCCTGAGGAGATATTTGACATCGATCCGGGTTATTTTCAGTATGCCGTTTACCTCTTCAATGTCTCCGGTAACCTCCGCGACAAAACGATCTTTGAACGTTCTGATCTTTTTTCCGGCCATCACCGTGGCCAGTGTTCCCATCATTCATCCTCCGACGGCACCGACTATGTGGTCAAGGGTGGCAGCATGCTCCTCCTCTGGTGTAACGTTGTAAAACTTCTTAATCCCACCATGAACACCATAATAAACAGGTTCGGAGAATCCTTCTATCTCGGCCTTTCGGGTCGGGCCTTTTTCCCGCGTGATGCTAATACGCGACTGATGTACAATCTTTCCCATGGAAACCTCCGGTATCGTTTGTTGGCCAAGAAGACCAGCCATAAAATCAACATGTTCTTATCTGGAGAGCGAGGCAGCCATTGCCGAACAGAACACGTTTTATACGTCAGGGTATCTGCATTATTTGCAATGCACAAAAATCCCTTTCAAAATAGTATAAGCAGTCTTCTCCAATCCACTCGTTAAATCCACTCGAATCAGTATGACTGTTCCTTATGGTCAGCAGAGAAATGCACTTCGACCTTTGAACCTCAGGCAAAACAACCGGCTGGATTTGCGCACTATCGAACCTTGAAGACAGGTAGGCAAGATATTACTGTTGATAGCAGGTACAAGAATAAGCCTATTGAGATGAAAAATTTCAGAGGAAAGGAGAATATAAATGGTATCCAGCCTTCCAGAACAGATGTACGTTATTGAAATCTCCCGCCCCGGCGGCCCGGAGGTCTTACAGACCGCGACACGTCCCCTGCCGAAAATCAAAACAGGCGAGGTGTTGATCAAGGTAGCTGCCTCAGGCATCAACCGACCGGATTGTCTTCAACGGGCAGGAGTGTACCCGCCACCGGCCAACCACTCCGACTTGCCGGGACTCGAAGTCTCCGGGGAGGTAGTGGAATGTTCGCAAAACGTTACGCAATGGAAACCGGGTGACCGCGTCTGTGCTCTTGCGCCCGGGGGCGGATATGCCCAATACTGTGCAGTACCCGCAGGACATTGCCTCCCTATTCCCAGGGGGTGGACGTTGCTTGAGGCCGCCTCTCTTCCTGAAACCATGTTCACAGTCTGGATCAACGTCTTTGAACGAGGCCGATTATTGCCGGGAGAAACCCTGCTGGTGCAGGGAGGTTCGAGCGGCATAGGAACTACGGCGATTCAGACAGCCCATGCGCTGGGACATCGCGTCTTTGCGACCGCAGGAAACGAGAAAAAATGCTCGATTTGCACCTCCCTCGGTGCCGAACGGGCAATCAACTACCACCAGGAGGATTTCGCGGAAGTGGTAAATGAGCTTACTTCAGGCAAAGGCGTTGATGTAATCCTCGATATAGTGGCAGGCGACTACGTTCGGCGAGAGCTGAAATGCCTGGCCATTGATGGGCGGATCTCGATCATCGGTCTTCTTGGCGGTAGCAAAGCTGAGATAAATTTCAACGATATCCTGCAGCGAAGAGCCACCATAACCGGTTCTGCCCTGCGACCGCGAAGCATAGAGTTCAAGGATTCCGTGGCTGTTGCCTTGAGAAATAAGGTCTGGCCTTTACTTGAAACAAAAAAAATCCAACCGGTAATCTACAAAGTGTATCCCTTTGCAAAAGCCGCCGAGGCGCATGCACTTATGGAATCAGGGATGCACCATGGCAAAATCGTCCTGAAAATGCACGAAAATTGAATGACATAGACAACGATGGACAAATAAAGCTCCTAAATTGTCTGGGTCTATCCATCCCCTCGGACTAGCCGACAAATCCCCACCTGTGACTTTCACCTTTCAGACGGTGTTGGGATAACTCGCTATCCCGCGTCCCTTTTTACAAAACGCATATCCCGAGTATTGCCTTTCGCAAATCTCCATGGCTTGTAAGCCATCTCAATCCGTGAAAGATGCAGACGATTTCTTATTTTCAATACAGTCGGTTAACACAACAACATCTTTCGTATAATTTGCTGTTTTAACTCCCTGTGGGTACATTATAGAAACCTGCGGCTTCCCCTCATCTTTATTGTGTTCAGGGGCCTTGTCGGTTTTGCTTTTATTAACAGTCCAGCCAATAAAAAGGATAGCAAAAATTATTACGAATAAGGTGGCGACGAGTGTTATTTTTTGCAAAATATCTTGTCTAATCATTAGATTCTCCTGTAAAAGCCAACGAGTCTGTGGAAAAAGTATCTTTAATTTTCGTTACCCTACAATCCGATAATTCAGTAAAAACAATATAAGTCCCCATTCCCTTAGCACATGTTTAGGTACCCCATTCAAGTCTTAGATTACCCATAAACAAAAAACCTTTTTATTAGCAAGAGTATTGTGGGATCAGTATTGTGGGATCACAAGAACTTCATAATGACTCTCCACGGAACTGTACGGAAAAGAGCGGCGGGGGTTGGTCATTTTCTGACTCACCCACGAGAAAAACAGGACAGCACGCAATCTGGGTATGGAGAGACTGGTAAACATCACAAGTCAGATTACGCCTCTAATTTTAATGCAAAAATACTCCCTTACCCAATTCCCGGAATTAAACCTCTTTGATTTTCACTCCTTTGGCCATGGAATTTTCCTGTTTTTCGAACGACCACAATGCGTGAGACATATTGATATTCTGTAAACCTGCAAGGATTGAAGAATTGGTCCCCGGTCCTTCACCTGGCTCACCTCTTCCTAATAATTTGCTGTTTTTTATAAATGTTTTATCATTTTAATTTTTCCAGGTCACCTTTTCCTGAATAAATAACGAACCGACTCTCCATCGCATTCGTTTCCTTTGAGGTGAAAATCCGAATAAAAATTCCTGAAAACAGGAATTTTTCTCTGAACATGCGAGGTACCACATGCTCAGAAATCCCTCTTTGGCCTCCAGATTAGCATCAAGCAAAATTTTGTCGCAGACAATGCCTATGTTAATCTTAGCTCAAAGTCGAAAATTCCGGCAGATGATTATCACATAACTATCTAATATATAATTTATTGTTTGGAGAGTTTACATACATAACAAGAAAATCTGCTTGGCTGAATACCGTTATTTTATAATTAAATGAGAATAATTATCATTTCTATATAGCCTCTCCTCTTTTCTGGTAACGATTTTGCATAAAAATAATCAACCGGGTCAATTCTGTTTAAAACACTTATAAAAAAAAGGGGGGGGGATATGAATTTTCAGAGGAGATTTAAGCAATCATTCAAATTGGTCGGGTGCACTTCCGTCATGGCAATTCTGCTGGCAATAGCACCACAAGACAAAGCTCAGGCTTATACTATGACAACTGTTCAGGCCGACTTAAACATCCTGAATTGCGGACCAATTTGAATAATGTTTACAACTCGGCCCATAGCGTAGCAGCCCATGACGGATATGCCGGTGCCGAACATACGACGTCCGAGTGGAATCAACTCGGACGCTCCAACACCGCTGATGACGGGGTAAAATGGTCTGTTAACGGAGGTGCTACGTATAATACTGATCCCATTGTCGCAACTGGTGCATTCACCATTCAGTTTCAAGTGGATCTGTGGAGTGCCGGCTACGGGCTTCACAATTATGATCAGGCCAAGGCATGGGTTGATTGGGATAATGATAAAAAGTTTGCAAACGACAATGAACTGAAGCCTACCGATCCCAGCTATGTCGCCAATGAAACAATCCTGGCGGGACAATACTTCAAGCATAATTCTGATGGCCGTAATGACCGTTACAATTATCGTGCTCAAGATGATCAGGTTGTTCCAGATCCATACAGATTTGATTATAAGATACTTAAAAACCAGTATTCAGACACCATGACCACCTTCACCACTGATCCCTTCCTTGTTACGGATGCGATGCTTGACAGTTTGACACTCGGAGGTTTCGAAGGCTTTTGGCTCAGGGCACGATCCCAATGCAATCACGTAGCCTTTAATCAAATGGACCCCTATACCGGTCTTTACCAAGGAGAGGCAGAGGACTACCTCATTAAGATTACCGACAACAGGACACCTACTCCGGAACCGGCCACCATGCTTCTTTTCGGAACAGGTCTTGCCGGGTTAGTCACGATTCGCAGAAAGAAAAAAGCCTGATCGTTTTGCAAACCATTCCACCAAGGCTGAGGTTTTTGGGGTTCTGCCTTTTTTTCGGTTCTTCCGAATTGAGCGTACCCCTTTATATCGCGGGAGGTGAAATATATCGCTGGAGGACGCATCGCAAAGGCCCTCAGGGTTGCGGACAGGACGTCCGCAACTGACAGCAGGCCAGGGACGGCCTCCGTCAGCCGTGTGGTGTACAGGCGATAGGGCCGGAGAGCAGTGTCTGGAAGCGATGAATTTCACCATCTCATTACTTACAGTCTTTTAAAAGTATGGTTAATCCGGATGAGCCCTTTTTCCTTTGCCTCTTCCTCAAGACCGATTTTTCAGGCAGCGATAAGCTGCGGTGGGCGGTTAACATTCTTTTCCGCATAGACCCCTTTGGGGCCATAGCAACGATGCTGACAGGCCATCCCAATCCGTGACATCTGCGTGCTAATAGCATTGGGCTGCGACAAAATAATGGATAGGCGTATCCGTCATCTAAAAACGGACAACCTCGCAAAAAGTCCTAATGGCTCCAGGGGCAACACGATAAAACATTGCGTTACAAGGTGATACCATCGGCCAGTAAACTTTTTGCGAAGTCGACAAAACTTGCACTTCTTAAAATCCGCATTACTCTCAAAGAATATTACACCAAACAACCCCCGAAAGCACCGTCATCCGATATTCCCCCAGGACTTTGGGACACATCGGAGCACTGCTTACCCAGCACAAGAAAACACAAAGGAATACATACAATGCAGACAAGAAATTATCTGGAACAGGCCGACAAAGTAATGGAGCGTATCAAACAGGGTGCCTTTTTGACAGTCAAAGCCGACAATATCACCAATACCATGACCATCGGGTGGGCGACAATCGGTATTATCTGGCAGAGGCCGATTTTCATGATTGCGGTGAGGGATTCAAGGCATACCTTTACCCTGATCGAAAAAACGGACAACTTTACCGTCTCGATCCCTTCGGTCAAGGATTACAATAAGGCCATAGCCTTTTGCGGAACAAAATCGGGAAGAGATTTTGATAAATTCAAGGAGTGCAACCTTACCATAAAACCGGCTCAACATATCGACACCCCTATTATCGATATCCCCGGCGTCCATTACGAATGCAGGATCGTCTACAAATCGGCAATGGACAGCCGTTTTCTGGATCAAAATCTCAACGGACTGTATCCCAACAAAGATTACCACACGTTGTATTTCGGTGAAATCCTGGCCTGTTACGAGTCGGAATGAGGCTGAAACCTTGCATTATTTGATACTCTGAGAAGAAATTGCCTGCCTTTAGAGTGGTTGTTATGAACAGCATATCCGAATATAGAAATTTCTTAAAAGACAGCATCCGCAAGGAAATTGACTTCCACACGAGTGATCAGCATAGGGGAGAGCCCCTTCCGCCGCTTGAGTTGCCGGTGGACCGGGATCTTCCCCGCGTTGATCTCCCCGATGTCGATTCATTTACCGATACAATTGCGGAAATCGACCTCACTTCGGCGCTAGCCAACAGGAAAAGCAGAAGAAAATACTCTGATGCTTCCCTGACTGTTAATGAACTGGCCTATCTCCTGTGGGCGACCCAGGGGCAACGAAGCCCCGACCGCCAAACTCCTCACTTCCGCACAGTGCCTTCGGCAGGAGCCCGGCACAGCTTTGAAACCTACCTGTTCATCCAGCGAGTGTCGGGCTTACCCCAGGGACTGTACCGATATTTGCCTCTTTCCCATGAACTCATACTGCTGTATGCATTCGAGCAAGACATCACCACCCTCCTCGAACGGGCAGTGTTCGGGCAAAAATTCATCGTCGAAAGTGCGGTTGTTTTTATCTGGACAACCGTCCCCTATCGCATGGAATGGAGATACCTGCAGGCGGCGCACCGAGTAATCCTCATCGATGCCGGACATGTCTGCCAAAATCTCTACCTGGCATGTGAGGCGATTCATGCAGGAACCTGTGCTGTGGCCGCTTACGACCAGGAGGCGATGGATGAATTGCTGCGGATCGACGGAGAGGAACACTTTACCCTCTATCTGGCACCGGTTGGAAAATACTAACTCAACCTTCCGGATTGTGGTAACACACAGAAATAAAATGTTATCTGATTACCACTAATGTTCAGTAACTAATCCAAGGTGTGAACTGTTCGTTTCGCGGGACGCCATAAACCCATCCCTGGGGGCAACGCTTACGCCGTCCAGGCTGCAGAAACCCGAGAAATGAACAGCTCACATCTTGCCTTTCCGATAGGCTGAGTTTCAGTGGTGATCAGAAAATGTTATTTTCAGATTTTTTCCAGGTACATCCCGGGAAATTCAGGAGTTAGAATTCAGAAAAAATCAACCCATCTGGAATCTAAATCCTGGCTCCTGAATCAGTAAACCTCGGCATCCCGAAGCAAAGCCCCTTTGGCATCCTTGTCCGACAGGATCGGGTCGAAATCGAGGGGCCACTTAATACCGATATCCGGATCGTTCCACCTTATGCAGCGTTCGTGCTGCGGAGCATAGAAGTCGGTGGTCCGGTAGAGGAATTCGGCCATATCCGACAAAACCACGAACGCATGGCCAAAACCCTCGGGCACCCAGAGCTGATTTTTGTTATCGGCACTCAGGTGTACACCCACCCATTTGCCGAAGAAAGGGGATGATCGGCGCAGATCGATGGCCACATCGAAAACCTCCCCCACGACCACGCGCACCAGTTTTCCCTGGGCCTGTTGTATCTGGTAATGAATACCGCGCAAAACACCCTTGATGGAACGGGAATGGTTATCCTGGACAAATGTGCAGTCGAGCCCGGTCTTCTCTGCCCAGACCCGATGGTTAAAACTCTCGAAAAAAAATCCCCTCTCATCGCCGAAGACCTTCGGCTCGATCAGAAGCACGTCGGGGATTGTCATTGCTGTTACCTTCATTCTTTCCTTCCTTGATCCAGGACCTTACAGTCTGTGCTCATACATCTTTTCATAGTATTTCCTATACGACCCATCGACGACATTGCTCACCCAGTCCGTGTTGGCGAGATACCAATCAATGGTCCTTTCTATCCCTTCTTCAAATCTCACCTGCGGTTGCCAGCCGATTTCATCTCTTATCCGGCCGGCATCAATGGCATAGCGCCGGTCATGACCAAGACGATCCTTGACAAAGCGGATCAAGGTTCGACGGCATTCTCCAGTGGGCAGCAGGCCTATTTTGCGGTCCAATATATCACAGATCAGCCCGACAACCTCAATGTTTTCCTTCTCGTTGTTCCCGCCTATGTTATAGCTCCGGCCATTTTTCCCTTTTTGTACGACCTGGGCGATTGCCTCACAATGATCCTTGACATAGAGCCAGTCGCGGACATTCTTGCCGTCACCGTATACGGGCAGCTCCCTGCCCCCCATACAATTATGAAAGATCAGCGGTATCAGCTTTTCCGGAAACTGGTACGGGCCGTAGTTGTTGGAACAGTTGGTAATCCTGACCGGTAGACCATAGGTATGAAAATAGGCGCTCACCAGATGGTCGGAGGATGCCTTGGAAGCTGAATAGGGTGAGCGCGGATCATAGCTGGTTGTCTCGCTGAAATACCCGGTTTCTCCCAGTGAACCGTAGACCTCGTCGGTGCTCACATGGAGGAACACAGCTTGGCTATCCGCCCGTGGCATCCAGCTCTTGCGTGCTGCTTCCAGCAGGGTGAAAGTGCCAACGATGTTGGTCTGAATAAAGTCGGCAGGTCCGGTGATGGAACGGTCGACATGGGATTCTGCTGCAAAATGAACGACCGTATCGATACCGTACTCCCGGAAGATCCCATCTACGATGCTGCCGTCACATATATCACCTTTGATAAAGCGGTACCTTTCATTGCCCGTTGCATCTCGCAGGTTCTCCAGATTCCCCGCATAGGTGAGCTTGTCCAGATTAATTACCTGCCAATCGGGATATTCATCCAATAGGAGGTGGACGAAGTTGGCACCGATAAATCCGCAACCTCCCGTTACCAGGACTGTTCTTGATTTTTTCATGTAGAGTGATCAGTTTTCTGTTTGCATTCTTTAAAAAAGAGCCTAAACTTGCTGGCCCGGATTTCTCACAAATAGACCTTCGGTGAACATTGCCTACATTTCACAATCAGTAAAAATTTGTTTTTCTTAATGACAGTATTAAGCAATTTATTGAAATGCACACAATGTTCATGAGAAATTTGGACAAGTTTTTCAGCTTGCTTTTATAATAAGTCGAACCCGGAAATCAAAGAAGAATCTTTTCAAAACGTAAATTATGAGCAAACAGCTTGAGCAGGAGATAGCCAAACGCCGGACATTCGGGATCATCAGCCATCCCGATGCCGGAAAGACAACCCTTACCGAGAAACTCCTGCTCTACGGAGGTGCAATCAATCTCGCCGGTGCAGTAAAATCGCGAAAAATTGAGCGAAAGGCAACCAGCGACTGGATGGCCATTGAGCGTGAACGAGGGATCTCCGTCACCACCTCGGTGATGAAATTCACCTACCGTGATTATGAGGTTAACCTCCTCGACACCCCCGGTCATCAGGATTTTTCCGAGGATACCTATCGGGTGCTGACCGCCGTCGACTCGGCAATCATGGTTATCGACAGCGCCAAGGGAGTCGAGTCCCAGACTGAAAAATTAATGGAGGTCTGCCGAATGCGCAACACTCCACTGATCACCTTCATCAATAAACTCGACCGCGAGGGACTCTCACCCCTCGACCTTATGGCCGAGATTGAGGAAAAACTGCAGATAGAGTGTACTCCTCTCTCCTGGCCAATCGGCATGGGCAAAACCTTCAAGGGAGTCTACAATATCCGTGGAAAGCGGCTGAATCTCTTCACTGCAGGCCAGGAAAGCAGACCTCAGGATATCCTGACCATTGAGGACATCAACGACCCACGTCTTGACAAACTGTTGGGCAGGCAGGCAGATGAGTTGCGGGAAGACCTTGAGCTTCTGGAAGGAGCTGCCAACCCTTTTGAATACGATCACTATCTGAGCGCTTCCCAGACCCCTGTCTTTTTTGGCAGCGCCATCAACAATTTCGGCGTCCAGGAGATGCTGGACAGCTTTGTCGAATTGGCACCGCCACCAGGTTCTCGAGCCAGTTTGACACGAGCGGTCGATCCAAGAGAGGAGGACTTTTCAGGCTTCGTTTTCAAGATCCAGGCCAATATGGACCCGGCTCATCGGGACCGGATCGCCTTCCTGCGCGTATGCTCGGGAAAATTCGTCCGGGGGATGAAGGTCAAACACCACCGAATGGGAAAGGACATCACTCTGGCCAATGCCACAATCTTCATGGCGCAGGATCGCACCAATGTCGAAGAAGCGTGGCCGGGTGACATTATCGGATTGCATAATCACGGAACAATCAAGATCGGGGATACCTTCACGCCCAAGGAAGAGTTGAAATTCACAGGTATTCCCAACTTCGCTCCAGAGCATTTTCGCCGGGTGCTCCTGAAGAATCCACTCAAGATGAAACAGTTGCAGAAAGGTCTTGTTCAGCTTGCGGAAGAAGGGGCCATCCAGGTTTTCAGGCCACTGATCGGGTCCGACTATGTGATGGGGGCCGTTGGTGTTCTGCAATTCGAAGTGACCATGGCCCGCCTGAAAAACGAGTACGGGGTCGACGCCATCTATGAACCGGTCGATTTTCAGACAGCCCGTTGGGTGAGCTGCGAGAACAAAAAGAAAATGGCGGAATTCGAAGGTAAAAACCGATCGGCCTTAGCCCATGATGCGGAAGGGTTTCTCACCTATTTGGCACAAAACGAATGGATGCTGAACTATTTTATGGAAAAATGGCCGGACATCACCTTCAAGAAGACCCGTGAAAACGTCTAGCCGCAATTTTCATGAAAACCACAGAGTGATGGATAATTAATCACGTAATTTATAAAAGTTACGGAATAGTTTGAGGTACGTCGAAATAATCGGAAATTTGTTGCAATGCAACTATCGAAAGGTCCTGCGAGGACCTCGACTGGAGGGCTTGTACTGCGCTGTTAATTTTCCTTTTTTTCATCGGCAAAGATGAGTGCGCAACCTTCCGAAAGGGCCTCAGCCGTCTTTTTTCTGGCAACCGTAATTATCCTCTGGATCGTACCGCGGGACACTCCCATCCGCTGCCCTGCCTCTTCCTGGGTCAGCCCTTCCCGGTCACAAAGTCTCAAGACTTCCAATTCATCCCGGTACAGATCTATCTGACGAAGCTCATGGAGAGGCGTACCGGTAATTTTATAGGCCCGTCCACAAAACTCTCCTTCACAGTGTCTTATTTTTTTGGGTCGTGGTGACATGATTTTCAAGAATTAAATTTTACTGTTGAAAAATGACAAGACTTAAGAGCCGGACAAGCGATCCATCTCTCGCCTAAAAAACTGTGCAAAAAGAATTCCAGGCATACCTATACCACAAAAGAGCACCTTGCAGTGCAAAAAAAACCACCCTTTCCTTTCCTGAAGACAAAACAGCCATCATAACCAGGTTTTAAAAGAATGTTTTCCGATTCGATACGCTCCGATTATCCACCTTGGTGAGCCGGTCGTCCCGGCCCACCGGTCTTTATACCTTCACGGGCTGAAAAAAGCAATTGTCTGAATCTGCAACAAACAAAAACTCCCATTTTTTGTGATCAACGGCTTTTTCAACAGAGTCCGACAACGATGAGTTTTTAATCTCGACCTCCTTTTTTCAAATAGTCTATTACCTTAACTTCTCAGATCAAGAATTGTGGCGTAGGATCAATGGTGGCAATTACCAGACCCCTGACAGGCCTGATCGCTCCGCATCACCGGCAGCTTTCCCGCCTTCAGGTTTTCAACTGCCGTTCCAACCTCGGGGATACGGTTCAAATCAGCAAAATAAACCGCTATCCCGACCTGATCAAATCCCATCATCGGTCGCATTCCCATACCGGCAACGACAATGGCATCAACATTGGCATCTTGCAATATTTTGACAGGAACCAGACAACCGCCGGCCTCATGACCTACATTTTCCACCATCTCAATTCCGGTTATATCGTTCTTTCCGTCCAGATTCACCACCGTAAAGAGATCACAATGTCCAAAATGTTCTGAACGTTTTGCCTCGAGTCCCCCCGGAGCATTACTAGGAATTGCCACACGCATTTTTCGTCCTCATTTTCTATTTATACTTCGTAACCGGGCGTTTCATCCCAGACCAATATCTCGTACTGGGCAAAACGTCTACCGAACATATGCACATATTAACATCTCTCCCCACACCTGTCAAGATGATTACCGGCCCCAAAAAGGGACCGGCCAGAAAGAACAAGGAATGGACACGGTAGACAATTTGAGGTACATTAGAGCCTCTTGTCAGACGTGCTCAGACCATCTTTATTTAAATAGTAATTTGCAAATGTTTTGGTGCCCCGTAGAGCCACAGAGATCATGCCTCGAAAGCTATTATCTATTCTTTTTATTGTCATCCTGCTTTTGCCCATTATGTTGGTACCGTCTTCCGTTGCCGTCGAAGAAGACTCCCCACATTTTTCCGATGTCATCCTCACCACGTCGGAAACGAGTCTCCTTCTCTTCGGTACGCTCAATAACGGTTTTACCAGCGAGATGATACAGGGACTGCACAGCGGGCTTCCCATTCAATTTTCATTTTTTGTCGAGCTCAACAAGATACGAAAAAATTGGACCGATGAGCAGATTGCGGCAATGGAATTCAAACATACCTTGACCTACGACACCCTCAAGGAGACCTATAAAGTCGAAATGGAGGAAACGAATCAAAAGACGTTCTCCTTTCAGACCTTGGCTGAGGCCGAAAAGGCAATGAGCGAAATCAATGGCCTCAAAGTCTACAAAATCGCAAATCTCATTCCAGATCAGGCGTATACACTACGCTTGCGAGCGGAGCTGTATAAAAAAACCCTGCCCATGGGACTGCATCACATTGTCCCTTTTCTCTCCTGGTGGGATATTGAAACGGACTGGTATACCATTAATTTCAATTATTGACCCTAAAGCCCAGACTCATGGATACTCCTTCAGCGGATAAAGAGATACGACAGCCCAAGATGGACTATTCGATCTCCAGACCTCCGTTGTCTGCGGAACAGCGCAAATGGAAGAAGAGGATGATCCGCAAGGTGATCCTTGTCTGCCTTGGACTGATTCCTCTTTTTATCTGGCTGCAAAAATTCCTTTTTAACATTGAGGTCTCACTCCCGGTCAACAGCAATATCCTGATTTTTGCTTTAATCAATGCCAATGTGTTACTGGTGCTGTTGGTTCTTTTTCTTGTTTTACGAAACCTTGCCGAATTGATTTTCGAGAGGTACCAGAACGTCCTTGGGACCAAACTCAAGTCCAAGCTGGTCATCTCCTTTATATCGCTGTCTCTTATTCCAACGATTCTTCTCTTCTTTGTCGCCCTGCGCTTTATCTCGACCAGTATGGATTACTGGTTCAACTCGAGCATCGAAAGTTCTCTTCAAGAATCACTCAAACTTGCCCAGTCACTCATCCATGATGCAAAAGATCAGGCAGGCAGAATGAGTGACGCCATAGGCATCCGTCTCAGCGAACTTGAATTGACCTCATATAATTCAGCTACCATCAATAGAACTCTGGAAAATATCCTCGCCTTCAATCCTATCAACGGCCCGGACAGTATCACCCTGATCACGGACGATAAAAATCTTGAGATCGGTGTCGTCGGTCCGGACCTGCGGGGCTTAAAACTGCCCAATATCCCCTTTGACACCATACAGCAGATACGAAAACAGCACATCAGCCAGACCATCATCCAGGAAAGCGAAAAGGGTGATCTGGTGCGATGTATCCGGGAGGTAACCATCGGCAAAAGCGAAAAAAACAAGGCTCTGCTGATCACCTCGCTTCTGGTCAAGGAGGAGACCCTTAGCCAGATGACCGCCATATCCCGTGGCATCGAAGGGTACAGGCAATTGAAATACCTGAAGGGGCCGTTCAAATTCTGGTTGTTGATTGTCTTGTTGATCGTGACCTTGCTGATCATCTTTTCCGCAATCTGGTTCGGTTTTTATATTTCCAAAGGTATTACCGAACCGGTGGATAAGCTGGTGCTGGCGACCAAAAGGATCGCGGAAGGTGATTTGGAATTTACCATAGAATCACGCTCAGACGATGAACTGGGAATGCTGGTCGATTCCTTCAACCAGATGACGATCAATCTGAACACCAGCAACAAGAAACTGGCCGAGACCTACAAGGCGCTTCATGCAAGTTCCCAGGAATCTGAACAACGGAGACGCTATACCGAAACCATCCTGCAAAATGTTTCCGCGGGTGTCATCTCACTCGACAACAATGGACATATCACGACCATCAACCATTTTGCCGAGAAACTCCTCAATATCGACCAGAAAGATTATGTCTCCAAACGATACCAGGACACGCTGTTGCCGGATCATGCTGAGATCATTAACGGGTTTATCGATGAACTCAATATCACAGGTAAAAACACGGTCGAACAGCATCTGAGACTGACTGTTTTGCAAAAGACATACTCGCTTCTCGTCAATTTCACCCGGCTTGAAGACGAAGACCGCAATGCCGTCGGCTATGTCCTGGTCTTCGACAACCTGACCAAGCTCGAGAAAATGCAGAGGATGGCCGCCTGGCGTGAGGTTGCTAGACGCATTGCCCACGAAATCAAGAACCCGCTTACCCCTATCCAGCTCTCCGCCCAGCGGTTGCGCCGCCGTTACCCGGAAATACTGGAAGAAAAAGAGAGTATCTTCGATCAGTGTACAGCCACCATAATTGAGCAGGTTGATGAGCTCAAACGCCTGGTCAGTGAATTTTCACAATTTGCCAGAATGCCCAAAGTCCAGAAAGCCCCTGCCGATCTCCCCAAGCTGGCACAACAGACGTTTGGCCTCTACAGGACTGCCCATAGAAACATTACCTTCACCTGCAAGGAGTTGTCTCAAATACCGATATTCAATTTTGATGCCGAACAGATCAATCGCTGTATCATCAACCTCCTTGACAATGCAGTTGCAGTTTTGCCCGATGGCGGTACAATAGATCTTGAGTTATCAGCGGATGAAAATAAGGAGAGTGTTTTTCTAAAGGTCTGCGACGATGGTCCCGGAATCTCCAAAGACGACAAGCTGAAGCTTTTCGAACCCTATTTTTCAACGAAAAAGACCGGTACGGGTTTAGGTTTGGCCATTGTCTCGACCATAGTTTCCGACCATAATGGCTATATTCGGGTCCAGGACAATATCCCTCATGGATCCGTTTTCATCATAGAACTGCCTCTTCTTGCAGGAGAAAAATCTAAGGCCTAATGCCCCTCCTGAAAAAGGGATGAAGCCGTAGCGGTCATCCACCCTATACCATGACAAAACGTATACTTATCATCGACGACGAGACATCCATTCAGGAAAGCCTTTCAGGTATACTTGAGGATGAGGGGTTTTTCCCAATCTGCGCCTCCTCGGCTGAAGCCGGTATGGAAATGATCGATGAAGAAAAGATCGACCTGGTCCTGCTCGATATCTGGCTGGGGGACAATATGGATGGGATGACTGCCCTTGAAAAAATCAAGAGCACCACCGACAATTTGCCAGTGATCATGATCTCGGGGCATGGAAATATCGAAACAGCTGTTCAGGCTACGCGGAAAGGGGCCTTTGACTTCATTGAAAAACCACTTTCCTACGATAAGATCGTCCTTGCCATTACCAATGGTCTGCGTTTTGCACAACTCGAGCAGGAGAATCAACTCTTACGGGAGACCTCCACCAAAAAGGCCACATTGACGGGTAATTCCGAGGTCATCCAGGCGGTTAAAATACAGATAGAAATGGTTGCTCCAACTGATGCCTGGGTCCTGATCCGGGGCGATCATGGCACAGGAAAGGAACTGGTGGCTCAGGCGATCCACAGCCTGTCTCAATCCTGTGAACGTCCGATGATCGAGGTTAACTGCGCCGCTATCCCGGAGGAACTGATAGAGTCGGAGCTGTTTGGTCATGAAAAGGGGTCCTTCACCGGAGCCCATGTCAACAAGCAGGGAAAATTCGACCAGGCCGATGGCGGTATCCTCTTCCTCGATGAAATAGGCGATATGAGCCTGAAGACCCAGGCCAAGATCCTGCGCATCCTCCAAGAGCAGAAATTCGAACGCGTCGGAGGTCATAAGACCATCAGCGTCAACGTCAGAGTCTTGGCTGCGACCAACAAAAACCTTGAGGAAGAGATCGAGAGCGGTAATTTCAGGGCCGATCTCTTCTGGCGGCTCAATGTCGTGCCGATCCATGTTCCCCACCTCAAGGAACGGCTTGAAGATATCCCGCTTTTGGTCGAAGACCTGATGGAAGGCATGAAGGGTAAGGGATTAAAAAAGAAATCGTTTACTCAAAGTGCCTACCAGGAACTCATGAACCATTCGTGGCCTGGCAATGTCAGGGAACTGAGGAATTTCGTCGAACGTCTGATAATCATGTGCCAGGACGAGAATATTACCGACAGGCATGTGCGGATGTTTCTGACCCACACCCCTGCCGCCAAGATGCCGGTCATGCTCAACGGTGTCCTGACCCCCTACCAGGCCGACGACTTCAAGGAAGCAAAAAAATGCTTTGAAAGAGAATATCTCCAACAAAAACTCAATGAAAACGAAGGAAACATCTCAAAAACAGCTGAACATATCGGTCTGGAACGAAGCCATCTCTACAAAAAGCTCAAGAGTCTGAACATCATTGCATAAATGATAATACCATGGGTAGAGGGTCTGACACTTGCAGAATAGCGAACCTATAGCCAGGAGTTATAACTCAAAAGCAACCGGTTATTAAATATTCAACCATACGATTTACCTTACTTCAACTTTGAGGACGCCATGATTTTCCCGGAATATCGACCACGCAGACTACGTAAAAATGAATCTTTCCGTTCACTGATCAGGGAGACACACCTCAACGCCTCCCAATTGATCTATCCCCTCTTCGTGCTGCCCGGGAAAAACATCCGAGAACAGATCACCTCAATGCCAGGGGTCTTCCGTTTGAGTGTAGACCAACTCGTAAAAGAGGCAAAGGAATGTCTGGCCTTGGGAATCAAGGCCGTGCTTCTCTTCGGTCTTCCGGAAAAAAAGGATGCCGTGGGTTCCGGCGCCCATGCCAAGAACGGTATTATTCAGCAGGCAATAAAAGAGTTGAAGAACAAGACTCCGGAACTGACTGTGATAACCGATGTCTGTCTCTGTGAATATACAGATCATGGTCACTGCGGTTGTATCATCGGTTCCGATGTGGACAACGATGCCACGCTGGAAATCCTTGCCAAGACGGCTCTGTCTCACGCTCAGGCTGGGGCGGATATGGTTGCACCATCGGATATGATGGACGGACGGGTTGCCGAAATTCGGGGAATGCTCGATGAAAACAATTTCGAATCCATCCCGATTATGTCCTATGCCGTAAAATATGCATCCTCTTTCTACGGACCATTCCGGGAGGCGGCCGACTGCAGTCCTCAATTCGGGGACCGGCGAAGTTATCAGATGGACCCCGCCAATTCACGCGAGGCCCTGCGCGAAGCGACCCTTGATGTCGAGGAGGGCGCAGACATCCTCATGGTCAAACCGGCCGTTGCCTACCTCGATATTATTACCAAACTAAGAGAGGAGTTCGATCTGCCGATAGCCGCCTATCATGTAAGTGGGGAATATGCAATGATCAAGGCTGCGGCTGAGAAGGGATGGATCAATGGTGAAAAGGTCATGCAGGAGACACTGCTTTCGATCAGACGGGCAGGCGCGGATATCATCATCACCTATTTTGCCAAGGATATGGCAAGGATTCTGAAAGACTGATCTTTCTTTTTAAAACAACCAAGGGGAAGCCTAGCCTAGAGGCAGACTCCCCCTTTTTTCTTGGTGCAAAATCAGACGCGGATATCGATGGAATGCGGTGATTGCTGAGGTGAAGCCTGTTGGGTTGGCGTATTCTCCTCCCTGGTTTCTCCCTGCTCCGAAGCCCTGGTCTCTTGCTGCTCTGCCGAGGTTCCGGTCTGCTGGACATTCTTCGATAAGGCCAGCGCCCTGTCGGAGAGATTGGTATTATCGGAAACGGAGCCGCCGGTTTGATCGGGGTTTTGCGCCGGTTGGCCGCCAACCGTCTGCGTCTGCTGTTGCGGACGAGGTATTTGGTCTATTGTTGTGTAGGCGGATATTCCACCTGTCTGACTAATCATGATCGTACCTCCAGATGTTCTTATACATTGCGTTAAGTATAAGCAACCCATACCCCAATTACAAGAACAACCCCTTCCAAAATGTACTGTTTCTGATCAGACAGACCACGATTGCACCAGTGCCATCGGCGAGAATATCGAAAACACTGGGGGTGCGATTCGGGATAAAGGACTGGTGATATTCATCGCTTATCCCATAAATGATACAGACGGCAATGACGACCAAGGAAAGCCAAGTTGGGTTTTTGTATCTCAACCTCGGTCCAAAGGCATAAAAGACAGTACCTGCCAATAGACCATAGACAGTCAGATGGGCGAGTTTATCGATGTCAACCACATCGGGCAATGGCAGGCGATCCCCGGGAATTCCTGAAACAAAAAAGATACCCGCCATCACCAAAAGCATGGGCAACATGCGGTAAGGGAGCAAAAGTAAACGATGCATTCCTTGTCCCCCTGGTACAATATCAACCCGCAAATTTTACGAGCATTTGCTGTACCCACAATCATGACACGTCTCACACCCCTCCTCGAAGACCAGGGTTCCGGAACATTCGGGGCATACACTGGCGAAACCATGTTGTGTCCCTGCCATGAACGATTTAAACAATTTACTGAGTTGCCCTGGAAGATCAAGCATATGCCCGCTTGAACGATCCAGCTGTTTGATAATTTCGTCCATGGGAACGTTGAATCTGAGCGCCAATGAGACCAGGCGACAGGTGGTCGTCCACATGGTCGATTTATCCTTTAAATCAACCCTGTTGTCGAAGGGGAACTTGGCAAACACCTCCATCGGCTTCTCGTCTTCATCGAAACAGACGATAATGTAGACGGATTTCTGGGCCTGATCCTTCACCCGATACCGTTTGGCATCCAGTTTGTCCGGAAGGTTCTTTTTCACCGCTCCTTGGGTTGACACCATGGCGGTCTGGGCAGGAGGGACTGTCTCCTTGGTCTTAAGTACCTGGGAATCCCTGGAACCATCTCTATAGACGGTCAGCCCCTTACAGCCAAGCTGATAGCCCATCAGGTAGGCCAGTTTGACCTGCTCGCGGGTTGCATCGCCAGGGAGATTGATTGTTTTAGATATTGAGCTGTCCACACCGCTCTGCTGTAGTATCCCCTGCATCCGGATATGGTCTTCTGGTTTTATATCCTGAGCGGTACAGAAGATTTTCTGCCATTCCTCCGGTATTTCGTCATGACCGAGGACGGTCCCGGTATCCGCAACTTTGCTCATCAGTTGCTGCGAATAAAACCCCTCATCCTTGGCGATTTTTTCAAAGTACTTATTTACCAATATCAACCGGTCCCCATCCATGACATTTTTCACGGCGACGATGGAAAAATACGGTTCACATCCTGAGGCACAATCGGCGATCATTGACACTGTTCCTGTCGGTTGAATTGAGGTCAGGGCTGCATTCCTACGAGATTTGTACCCATTGACACCTGGATCGTATGCAGGAAAAGGTCCTTTCAATTCGGCAAGCTCAACGGACATTTCCTCAGCCGCATCCCGGATGAAGGACATGACCTCCGCCGATTTCTCCCGTCCTTCATCGGTAGCATAGGCAATGCCCAGTTGAATCAGCATATCATGCATCCCCATTATTCCAAGGCCGATCTTCCTGGTCTTCAGGGTCATGTTGCCGATTTCCGGAATCGGAAATCGGTTGCAGTCGATAACGTTGTCGAGAAAAACGGTTGCAATACGCACAACCTTCTTAAGACGCTCATAATCTACTGCTTTTTTACCAACAAAATTAGCAAGATTAATGGAGCCCAAATTACAACTCTCGTAGGGCAACAGCCACTGCTCTCCGCAGGGATTGGTGGCCTCGAATTCGCCGAGCTGCGGAGTCATATTGGCCTTATTGGCCGTGTCAATAAACAAGACTCCCGGTTCACCGTTATGCCAGGCAAGATCGATAATTTTCTCAAAGACCTCACGGGCTTTCAGGCTTTCCGTGACATTTTGGGTCGATGGTTCGATCAAATCATATTCCCCATCCTGCTGAACTGCCTCCATGAAGGCGTCGGTGATTGCAACACTGAAATTAAAATTATTGAATTTATTCTGATCCTCTTTGGCGCTTATAAAATCCATAATATCAGGATGATCGACACGCAAAACCCCCATGTTTGCTCCACGCCTCTTTCCCCCCTGCTTAATGGTCTCCGTGGCTGCGTCAAAGACTGCGGCAAATGAAAGAGGGCCTGATGCAACCCCTTGGGTGGAACGTACAGCGGCGTTTTTAGAACGGAGCCGGGAAAAAGAATATCCGGTTCCTCCACCCGTTTTATGAACCAGCGCACCGTTACGGATGGCGGTAAATATTCCATCCATGGAATCCTCAATGGGAAGGACGAAACAGGCAGAGAGCTGCCCCAAGTCCGTCCCCGCATTCATCAGGCAGGGAGAATTCGGAAGAAAATCCATACAATAAATAATCTCAAAGAACTTCTCCCGAAGCTCCTCATATCTGCCGTTTTCTTTATCCACCTCCGCCACGGCGTCGGCAACCCGGCGACAAAGGGTTTCCCAGTTCTCAAGCGGTGTTCCCTCTGCATCCTTTAAATAGTAGCGTCTTGCCAATACTGTTTCAGCCGTAGCAGTCAATTTCTGTTTGGTCAAATCAGGAGCCATGCGCACCTCTTCTTCTCAAAATTTTCACATGAGGAAATTCGTCTCCCGTCCCGGTCGGGAGAGAATGATATTGACGGCCGACACGGCAGTCTCGTTTATTTACCAGCCCCATGGCAACACCAACAAATCGACTGTGTTGGTATTCTGCTTATACACCACATTTTCTACACACTCAAGAACAAACTACAACATATAGTAGAATTTTATGATTGCCAGCAATGAATTAACCAACGCCCGCAACCCACGAAAAAGGAAGGAAAAAACCAAAAGGGACAAACATCTCATACGAGATGGATGTTTGTAAGGAAAAGGGCCGACCCGGTCCGGCAGAAACGCAGTCAGAACCGCATATCAGCTACATGCAATATTTTTTTTGACAATGCAAAACTGCATTCCGAATAATCATCGGCTCCGGTGGCTTAACGAAACACTCCAAAGAACTTTTGCCTATGGCTTCCATCATCTCATCGGAAATGTCGATACCGGTCATGACCATGGTCTCGATATCCGGCTTTTTTTTTCGAAGCCAGTCGAGCAATGCAATACCGTCCATTTCCGGCATATTGATGTCCGTAATCACCAGCTGATACGAGCCTGCAAGGATTTTTCTCTGAGCCTCGACTCCGTTTGTAGCAACGTCGACCTTCGCCTTCATGCTGATCAGCATAGCTTTTAAGAGATCACGGATAATGGGCTCATCATCCACAACCAAGACACGAATCGGGTCGATACAAACCTCTTTGACTTCGTTGTGTTGTCTTGTATTCATGAAGTTCCAATTTAAAAGGAAGAGATTCTACTCCTCCGGTGAGAAATCTGCCTTTTCGGCCCCGCAGATCGGGCAGGTCCAATCATCAGGCAGCTCTTCAAAGGGTGTATCCGGATCAATACCGTTTTCGGAATCACCAGCAGATGGATCATAGACATAGCCACAAATATCACAGACGTATTTTTTCATATCATTTTCTCCCGATTATCGATAGCTTACCGAAAACATGGTCTTTTTTGTCCAACATGGATGAGCCTTGCCAGTCAGCTGCTACCAGCCGGATAAGCTCTCTTACCTGTCCCGCCGACCCAGGGTCAAAGCATTGCCGAGATTGTCAAAGGACGACAAAAATAGTACTCAAACCCCGATAAAAAAACAATCCGATTTTGTCACCCCGCGCCTTAACGGCATCTTCTGCTCCGTTAACTTTCCATGAACTGTTCTCTACTCGCTTAACAAACTATTTACCAATACTCAAGAAAAATCAGTGGCAATCGATGCCTGAATCTGGCTGGAAAGAAAATAGATTTTTAATTGATACCAAATAGTTTTCATGCTAATCTGAAAAAAAATTACAATCGTTGCCTCAATAGTAAAAGCCAGCCTCACTCGCTTTAAAACCTGCCGCCGTCACACGGCATTTCGAGTACACGGAATGACAAAGACCACAGACAACACGTATGGAGAGATCGTCAACCTGCTCCTGAAATCCAAGGCACTGGAAGAAAAAGACGTCCGGTATGCTGAAAGGATTCAAGCAAAACTCACGGTCCGACAACCTCTTTTAAATGTCCTGAAAGACTTGAAATTGATCAGTGATGAAACGGTTCGTGATACCATCCAGAACACCCATCTTTCCATCCGGATCGGCGAATTGCTGGTTGAGCTCGGATATTTGACACCGGACGATCTAACGGCTGCATTCAACATCCAACAAGAGACGGAACACAAGCTGAAACTCGGAGAGGTTCTGATCAAACATAATTTTATCGACGAGAGGCTGTTTAACCGGATACTTTCCATCCAGTTGGGTTTCCCTCTTGCGGAACCCACTATCACCGCCATTGATAAAGATATGGCGGCCAGGGCCCCCCTGAAGGTCCTGACCAACCAACTCTTTCTGCCGATGAAAACAGAAGGCGGCCCTACAGTGGTTGCCTTTAACGATCCAACTGACAAGGAAGCCCTTCTCTCTGCCCAAAGACTCTTCGGCTCAAAAATAAGACCGGCCGTCGCCGATAAAAAGACGCTCAGGGACTCGTTGCGGCTTCTGGCCAATGAGGCAGCAGGAGCGATCGTCAACGTCGACAACAAAACAGTCATCGGCATTGTCAACTCCGTTATCCTGGCCGCAGCAAAAGCCGATGCCAGCGATATCCATATCGAGCCGATGACGGATTATCTGCAGATCCGTTTCCGTGAAGACGGGGTCCTTCAACATTACAAAGATTTTCCCAAAGATATCTTTCCCGCACTGTCGAGCAGGATCAAGATCATGTGTAAAGCCGACATTGCCGAAAAAAGACGGCATCAAGGTGGGCGTATTCTCTTTGATTATGATGAAGGACAAATCGATATCCGGGTTTCGCTCTATGTCACAATCCACGGCGAGAAGATCGTCCTGCGATTGCTGAGGCAGAAAAACGAGCTCCGTGACATCCATTCCATCGGGATGTCGACGAGAATGCTCAGCCGCTTTCTCGATGAGGCCGTTTACCAGCCCAGCGGCGTCCTGCTGGTCACAGGCCCCACCGGATCTGGTAAGACCTCAACCGTCTATGCCTGCATCCATCATATAAAGAACCCACAGATCAGTATCATCACGGCCGAGGAACCCGTCGAATATGTCATCGACGGGATTGCCCAATGCTCTATCGACCCGACGATCGAGCTGACGTTCCAGGAAACCTTGCGTCACATCGTTCGCCAGGACCCCGATATTATCGTCATTGGGGAAATACGCGACGGTTTTTCGGCCGAAATGGCCGTACAAGCTGCACTTACCGGGCATAAGGTCCTGACCACCTTTCACACAGAGGACTCTATCGGCGGGCTGGTTCGTCTTCTGAATATGGATATCGCTCCGTTCCTGGTCTCCTCGACCGTAATCAGTGTCCTGGCCCAACGCCTGCTCAGGAGGGTTTGCCCGCACTGCGCGACTTCGGTCAAAGTGACACCGGCACAACTGCAACGATTAGGGACCACCAGCCAGTCTTTGCAGGGAGGCAAGTTCAAAAAGGGTCGTGGTTGTACCGAGTGTAACCAGACAGGATATAAAGGCCGTATCGGGATCTTTGAACTCCTGGTCTTGGATGAACTTGTCCGTGACGCCATTTTAGAGCGTAAAACGAGCCATGAAATACGGTTTATCAGTATTAAACACTCCGGCCTGGTGACACTTCTTGAAGACGGCCTGGTCAAGGCCGCGGCAGGTTTGACCACCGTTGATGAGATCCTGCGCTGTCTGCCGAAACTTGCCAATCCGAGACCACTGTCAGAGATCCGCTGGCTCTCAGGAGAATAGAAATGAACACCTCTTTTGTCGATGTAATCGAATCCGTCATCGCCTCGGGCAAGGTCACCCTCCCTGTCTTCAATCCCACCGCACTCCGTGTTCAACAGGAGCTTGTCAAAAAGGAACCCAACAGCCTGCTTTTAGAACAGTTGATCACCTCTGACCAATCCCTGTCCAGTCAGGTATTACGTATGGCAAACTCTTCGTTTTACCGAGGACTTGCCAAGATCATGACGGTAAAGGCAGCTATTGTTCGCCTCGGCATGCGCGAAGTTGGAAGAATCGTGCTGCTCTCCGCTTCCCAAAGCCACTTCCAGAGCAAAGATCCGGCAATCAACAAACTCATGAAGCAGCTTTGGCAGCATTCGGCCGGTACCGCCCTTGCCGCCAACTGGCTGGCCAAGCGGTGCAAATTTACAGACCTGAGCAGCCAGGCCTTTTTTGCCGGTCTCTTCCATGATATAGGCAGACTTTTTATCTTGATGGTCATCGAACAGGTGAAAAGGAAAAAAACAACAATTGTCATGACCGATGCTCTCATGCTCGAAGCAATCGACACTCTCCATTGCAAACAGGGCTATGCGTTGATGCAGCAATGGCAGATGCCTGAACAGTATAACCTTATCGTGCGCGACCATCACAATTCAGATGTGGATGCAAAAGATTACCTGCTTCTCATCGTTCGCCTGGCCGACATGGCCTGTCGAAAGCTCGGAATCGCCCATACCGCACTCCCCTCGCTCAACCTGGCGGCAACCATGGAAGCAGGGATTTTCGGGCTTTCCGAAGTGGATCTTGCCGAGCTGGAAGTTATGTTGGAAGACACAGCCAGCCTTTCCAGCTGATTACGATCGGAAACCTTCAAGCCCTGCGACCTCCCCTAAAAGCAAGGCCGAGGTCCGAATCCCCCTGTAAAAATGCTCCAGTTTGAACCGCTCGTTGGGCGAGTGGATATTATCACCGAGCAATCCATACCCAAGAAGCAACACCGGTGCCTGCAGTGCCTCCTGAAAAGTGCCGACAATTGGAATTGAGCCGCCTTCTCCGATAAAAACCGCCTGGTGCCCAAAACCCTTTTCGATGGCCGTCTTCCCCGCTCGAATCAGAGCCGAGTCGCGTGGCAACAGTACCGGTTTGGCACCACTGAAGTACTCCACCTCGACGCATATCCCTTCCGGACAGAGTGATTCTATATAGGAGGTAAAGAGCGACGCAATCGCTTTGGGATCCTGATGAGGAACGAGTCGCATGGAGACCTTGGCCGCAGAAACAGCCGGAATTACGGTCTTTGCTCCTTTCCCTGTATATCCCGACCAGATCCCGTTCACCTCACAGGTGGGACGGATCCACATTCTTTCAAGCGAACTGTAACCCGACTCGCCGAAAACCGCCTTGACTCCGATTTCCGCTTTCATAATTTCGTCGTCGTGCCCCAGCTTTCTCATGTCTTCCCGTACATCTTCTCCTACTGTTACAACATCATCGTAGAATCCCGGAATTGTAACTTTTCCCTGTTCGTCGTGCAGTGAAGAGATTATTTTACAAAGCGCGTTGGCCGGATTGCAGACAGCCCCACCATAGATTCCCGAATGCAGGTCAACAGCCGGCCCCTTGAGTCTTATCTCCATATAGCACAAGCCCCTCAGAGATGTACAGATAGCCGGGGTCTTCTCATCATAGAGTTGGGTGTCGGAGATAACCACCATATCGCAGGCCAGTTTGTGCGGGTTTTCCCTGGTATAGGAGAATATGGCTTCACCACCACATTCCTCCTCCCCCTCGAAAAGCAACTTTATATTTACCGGAAGATCCGTACCGGTCCGGACAAATGCCTCTATCGCCTTGACATGACAATACATCTGGCCTTTGTCATCGCTGGCGCCCCGGGCTACGATCCATCCGTCCTTGACCACTGGTTCAAATGGAGGGGTTTCCCACAGATCAATCGGGTCAACAGGCTGAACGTCATAGTGACCATAAAAAAGGAGTGTTGGAAGATCCTTTCTCGGTTTCGATTGGGCATAGATCAACGGATGTCCTGTGCTTTCTATAACCTCCGTTTCAAGGCCTAAAGCCTTGAGTTCGGAAGCCAAAAGGCCGACCGCCCGTCGGATTTCATCGGCAAATTCCGGTTGGGTGCTTATACTCGGGATCTTCAGAAAATCAAAAAGCTGCGCTAGATGATCGCCCCGATGATCATCTAGGTATTGCAAAACGTTTTTCAGGGACATTTATTGCCTCCTTGTCGTTTAAACGAATGTTTTTTTCATCTATTGAGATAACAATTTTCCAAGAGCCGCGTCCTTGCCATGCCGGAGAAACGGGTTTTCATGTTTTGTTGTGGCCCGCAAGTCCTGTCCAGCCCTGCTGGTTCAGGTGCACCGTATGCACAAGCCGTCGTGGAACCAGTCACTCTACTATAAGCGACCAAGGCCTGTTTGCAACGATTCGATATCATCACAACACATACATCAGAATTTCATTTGCTGTTTTTTACCGGTATTCAGAACAACCAAGGCCAAGGCAATACAGACCATCCCCAACACGGAAGACAGGTCCGGCGACTCTTCAGGTATGAGCAGCCAGGAAAGACAGGCACCGGATACTGGAATCAAAAATTTCCATATATTAAGATCAGCTACAACAATATCCGCTCTTTTTAAAAGTTTGAACCAGATGGAAAATGCCGATGCCGACAGGAAGCTCAGCCAGAGCAAGGATGCATAGTAGGCAGCCGGAAAGGCGCCTTTGGGAATACCTTCGATGGGAACGGAGATCAGGAACAGGAACAGGCCTCCGAGGAAGAGTTGAGATGAGGTCAGGGTTAACGGCGGAATCGGTGCTCTGTTCTTCGATACAATGAGATTGCCCAAACCTGAGGAGACATTGGAGGCCAGCAGCAGGAGCAGCCCCAGAAACTGACTGCCTCCTTTCAAGGTGATCTCACCCCTGGTCAGCCCGATGACGACCACTCCCGCTAGACCAAAAAAAATGGAAAACAACCGCCTTGCAGTCATCCGTTCGGAAACACCTGAAAAATGGGCAATCACAGCAATAATCAGGGGTTGGGAACCGACGACAATCGCCGCAATAGCCGCAGGCACCATGCTCAATCCCGTATAAAACAGGGCATAGAGCAAGGTCGTCTGGACTGAGGCGACAAGTAGCACGGTTTTCCGATGCGCGACAACCGATCGCAGATAGCATAACGGACTTCCGCAAAAAGGAAAGATCAACAATCCCGCCAACATGAAACGGATTCCCGCAAACTGCAAAGGAGGGGTATAGTGCAGACCGATCTTGATGCCGACAAAGGCTGTTGACCAGAGTAGACAGGCAATAACCGCTAGGAATGTTGTCCCTTTTAAAAATCGATTCATGGGAGGCGGGACTAAAAACCCGACTCAGCACGCTCCAGGACAAAAGTCCCTTCAGCTATTTCCTGATCGATATCTGCCAACGCACGGCGCATCTGCTTCAAGGCCTGCTTAATTCTGTTTTCATTTTCAACCAGAGCAAGACGGAGAAAACCGTCACCCTCTTCACCGAATCCGGCTCCTGGAGCCACCGCAACATTGGCTCGGTTCATCATTTCGACGGCGAAACGGATGGAACCCATCTGGGCGTAGGGTTCGGGAATAGCTACCCAAACAAACATCCCCGCCTTCGGGACCTCCACGATCCATCCCATCCTGACCAGACCGTCGCAGAGAACATCCCGACGTTTCTGGTACAGCGAGACCTGCTCTGCTATGGCATCATCGCAATCACGCATGGCCACAATCCCGGCTACTTGAATTGCTGAGAAAATACCGTAATCATAATATCCTTTTATTTTTGACAGGCCGTCAATCATTGTCTTGTTCCCGACACAGTATCCCAGCCGCCACCCCGCCATATTATAGGATTTTGAAAAGGATCCGAACTCGACCCCCACGTCAAGGGCTCCGGGAACCTCGAGAAAGCTGGGTGCCACGTACCCGTCAAAGGTTATTTTGGCATAGGCAAAATCGTTGATCACCATAAAATTAAATTTCTTGGCAAGCACGACTATCTCCTTGAAAAAATCCTTTGAGGCGATTTTTCCCGTCGGGTTGTGGGGATAGTTCAGCATCACAAGTTTCGGGCCGGGGTAAAGGGCCTTGCACATGCTTGTGAGCTGCTTGAGAAAGGTCTCCTCGGAATCAAGGGTAATACGCAGCACACTGGAACCTGCTATTACCGCCGCATAGACGTGAATTGGAAAGGCAGGAGCCGGAACCAAAACCGTATCTCCCGGACCAAGAAGTGCCAGACAAAGGTGAGATATCCCCTCCTTTGAACCTATAGTGCAGATAACATCGTCCACTCCATTGAGGGAGACATCATAATTGCGTTCATAGTAGAGAGCTATTTCGCGTTTCAGGTTTTTCATCCCGCCGGCCACAGGATAACGATGCGTCTTTGGGTCAATGGCGACATCACAGAGTTTTCCCGTCACCTGATCCGGAGCCGGATCAATGGGGTTTCCCATCCCAAGATCGATAACATCATCTCCATGCCAGCGTTTCTCCATTTTTATCTTGTTTATCATCCCGAACAGATAGGGAGGCAGCTGGTTCATCCTGTCGGCGAAATGAATCGTAAATTCCTTGTTCATCGGAAGCTCCTCATTGATTTTTGAATGAGACCGGCACCAGGATAACAGAAGCAAGAATAGAAAAAACCCGAATCATCCGATCCGGGTTTTAAATAAAAAGCCACGGACCGGAGTTCAAGGTCCATGGCATTCAGTCTCAAATACTTTTTTTCGCGGCTGAACGTCAATGGACCCAAAGGGCCATGGCCGCAGCAGCCGGCAATCGGTATATCTTCATTCTCAGATTCCTTTTGATGATCTTTAAAAACAGACTACTTTTATTAAAAATAGAATATTAAAAAGGATATGTCAATACAGATGCTCTCGTAAAAAGTCATCGGAGTTACCGTTATTGACTCTGGAAAATGCTCGATAAACAAGGAGTAGTATCTGAAACGGTGATTAGGCAGTATATATGGTACGACTAATCTCTGTTTCAGATCCACAACGATGCAGATCGTGCTTTTTACGAGTCCATCAATACGAACGAAGGCTCCTGCATATTCAACCGCCCGCTCATTCCTTTATCGGTATTTTAAGTTTAAAGGTCGACCCTTTGCCCTCTGTGGATTCAAAACTCAACTCTCCTCCGTGTTTGTCATTAATGATCGTCCTGGCAATGGCGAGTCCCTGCCCGGAACCACGCCCTACTTCCTTGGTAGTGAAGAAGGGATCAAATATCCGTTCATGGGCCGCAGGAGATATTCCGCAACCGGTATCGGACACGGCAATGACGGCATTGGCCCCTTCCAGAAAGCTCCTAATGGTAATTCTGCCCATCTTATCCGAGTCTTGTACCACATCCTCAATGGCATGTGAGGCATTGACGATGAGATTGAGGATTACCTGGCCGATATCTCCCGGAAAAACCTTAACAAACGGTAATTCGCCAAAATCTGTTTCAAGCTCAGCAACATATTTATAAGCATTGGTACAAACAACCAATGTATTTTTTATTATCTCATTGAGATCAGAAGATATCTTTGTTTCACTCTCTTTTGAATGGGCAAAACCCTTCAATCCCAGAACCAAGGATGTTACACGCTCCACACCGTGGATCGTCTGATCAAAGGCTTTGGGCGCCTCCTCCTGAAGATACTCGACATCAGCTCCTTCTTCCTTTTCAGCAATTTCATCCAGCAAGCTCTTGTATTGTTCTTCACCAGAAAGAGTTTTTAGAAGCTTTCTATAAAGACAAACAAGATCAAGTATATCGTCAAGTGCCTCACGTAAAAACGAAATATTACTCCCTATGAACTGAATCGGCGTATTGATCTCATGGGCAATGCCTGCTGCCAATTCACCTATGGATTCAAGTTTCATCCCATGAATTCGTTTGGCTTCTTGCATTCGCATTTCAGTCAGGTTCCGAAAGATGAGGGTTGCACCCGAAATCTCGTTGTTCTCGTCCCGAATAGGGGAGACAATATAATCCGCAGAAAAACTTGAACCATCTTGTTTCCAAAAGACATCGCCGTCAACATGGTGGGATGAACCATCTTCAATAGCTGCAAAGACCGGACAGAACTCCCAAGGATATTCCCCTCCATCATCTGTGGTGTGGTGAATTGTATTATGGCATTGAAGGCCCTGCAGCTCTCCCAATGACCAATTCAAGGCATTCAAAGCCGTATCGTTTGCAGTAAGAACCTTCCCCTCACGATCAACGGCTACCACAGCACCGTTAACCCAGTTGAGCAACATCTTGTTTTGAAATAGGACCTGGGTGAGAGCTTCATGTAAAGTTTCATTCTCCTTTTGCAATGAACGTACATCGATTTCCTGCTCGGACACCTTTGCCTCCAATTTTCTGGGTTCTGCAACATCAAGTCAGGTTTTCATCTACCGGCTGAAGCAATCAACCTGTTTTTGGTTTTCACTCCTATTCCTTCGACATTTCTGTTGATAAGATCATGACATTTTACTCGATATTCGGTCAAATCTTTTTATAGCTAAATCTTTTTCATTGTCAGATAATCAAGACTACTACCGTATTCTTTATCGTATCCGACAAAAGAGAGGTCAACTGATCAAAAATTGATCAAATTTTCTCGAAAAATATAGGTCTTCCGCACAGGCTCTATTTCTATCATGTCAATATGTTAGTATGTTTTATACTCCCTTGTGGTACTCTTTGGTTTGCGTTTTCCTCTTGCATTTTTTTTCATGCTGCTATACGTATGTAGTATAGGGTTATGCACATATGTTAAAAATACCACTATGTAGTAGTTACTAAAAGATATTTATACTACTGAGTGGCACACGCAAGGAGCAAAACCCGCTGCGGTAATTTTGAGTTACGAGAGGTAGTGCTACTTTGTGGTGCTTGGTTCCCAGGGGTGCCCTGCATCAAAATAATGTGCATATGCATAAAATACTACTTTGTAGCATACAGTTGACAATCTGCAAACCTATACCCCGACACCATCCTCGGCATATCCGAGAAGGAGCCGGAGACAAATCTCAAACGAGGAGGCAGGATAATGAAAAAATCAGAGGCATTAAGCGAAACAACCAAGATGTGGATCTGGCTCTACAAGCATCCAGCACAGGACAAGAAATATTATGTAACCCATGTGGCAAAACCTGAAACACCCTGGAAGAACGACTGTCCACTCTGCGAAGCGGTAGAAAACGGTTGTCCCGACTGTCTTATGCAATGGGATGAGCAGAACGGCACCTTCTGCACCGACCCTGAATCGCCTTTTCGGAAATGGAAAACAACGTCACTGGACAACCCGGACCATCGAACCTGGTATGCTGGCCAGATTATCGCCATGGCTCAGAAGGTAGCGGGAACACTGACGACTGCAGCGTAGTAATCAGGCATCATGGATCTCATCCCGTTTAAAACCAGCAAGAGGAGTCTTTTGTCCAGCCGGAACTGCGGATGCACAAGGGTTCGGAGAAAAACTCAACCCCGGAAATCCCGAATGCTTAATAGAATTACGCCCGACATCCACTGTTCATTTTTTGACCACTTTCGGGATTTATTCTTGCAATTTGTGGCAGCTTGAGATAGGTATGATGTCAAGCAGTTATGCACATATGCAAGAAATACCACTCTGTGGTATTTAGGGAAAACATCGATACGACAACGTGGTAACAGATGACAGCAAGGGAGACACGCGCTTAATTAATGTGCATATGACCATAATACTACAATGTGGTAACCTCTTCTCTCAAGATAAACCACGTTATAGAAAAAAGGCCTACCATGAAGCACTCCATATACCTCATGGTAGGCCGTGTTAAATCTTCCGGAATGCAATGGGCATCGATGGCCGCCATTCATGGATATGCGGTCTCGATATCAATGAATTAAGACACCGCCAGTGCCTCGACAAATATCGGATATTGTAAGATTATAATTATTGATTTGCAGTAAAAAAGGTCCGAGGAACCGAAAACAACCTTCTGTGAAAGAAGGAATGGAGAAGTCGGGAAAACGAAAGGACAGATAGTTAGAGCAAAACCAAAGATCAGAACAGACTACGCCGAATAAGGGTTGACAGGGCTCTAAGATTTAAAAGAGGAAAGACCATGAACAAAGATGAATTCATCCCCGCAAGAAAAAAACTTGGGAGAACCCAAAAGCAACTGGCCGAGCTTCTTGGTGTCTCAATAAAGACCATCCATAGCTACGAGCAAGGACGGAGAGCGATTCCATCATACATTGAGCGTCAGGTGTTCTTTCTCCTCAGTAATCAACGTAACAGGAAGCAAAACCTCATTCCTTGCTGGGAAAAGAAACAATGCGGGCACAAAGAAGAATGCCCCGCATGGGAATTCCAGAGCGGTCACCTCTGCTGGTTTCTCTGCGGGACCAAATGTGAATGCACCACCGATACCAAAAGACAGGACAAACTGCAGAGCTGTCGTAATTGCAAAATTTTTACTTCCCTTCTTGAATGAGACATATTTTTCGCATTTCGCAGATACAGGTCAAAAAACCAATAACATCAAAGGACAAAGAGACCCGGCCTTATTTTTAAGAGAACCCGCAAGCGGGAAGTCAGAAAAATGGTGCCGGAGGCGCACGCCCCAATTCCGGCTCGTAGGTTCCCAAATTTCCCTGAACCAGCATGGTTTGACCGGACCAACCAGCCTCAACGGAATATAATAACACAATTTTCCGGGTTGGCATATTGGGTTGTAATTGCGCCGCAACTATCAAACGAATTGTTTTTAAATACTCGCGGCAAGAAATCAGAAGCCAGGAGCCAGAACCCAGATTGGTTGTCTTTTGTTGATTTTCTTCTGAATGCAGACTCCTGGATTCTTGTTTCTCCAGAATATAGACGGGAATAAAACTAAAAATAACATTTTATTTCCACATATTATCACAACCCGGAAAGTTGATTAATAACTTAATAACTATACTCAAACACTTCAAAAGCAATACGATACGTGTAGAATTTTCGTCGCTGTTTCGTCGGCCGACAAGCTTTTTTCTATGCCAACCAACAAAATAATTATCACTCCTGCTCTGCAAGATTACTTTTGAGGGGGAAGATTTTCTTATACAACTTCAACTACTCCTTCCTACCGGATTAGCCTCCAGATCATCAAAACATCTTATCAGGCTGACCCAGCTGAGATAACACACCATACAATATCATTTTAGAACAGAGTGTTACAAGAAACATTCCAGTTAAAGATAGAATTTGATATTCCATTCAAATTCTCTTCTTTTTCAATCCTGTAGAGGCAAGCAAAATATTACTAAAATTGCGTCTATTTCCTTCATTTTTTGATTGACTCTTTTCGAAAACGGATGCATATGGAGAAGAAAATTGATCATTACATTTTGCTTTTGCGCAGCAGGACATCATTTTATTTAACAATTCGTTTTTTCAATAATTTTCAGACAATGAGAGAAGCAATGCGTCCACAAACTATCTTTATCGATGAGAATGAGGAACCTCCAAGCAGACAGACGAAAAATACCCCTGTCTCCCTCCACTCTTCTGAACCACTCGAATCATTTCGTCGCCGTTATTTCCCACATGCCACCCTTGAAAACTGGAACGACTGGCACTGGCAGCTGCGTCACAGGATTATGACCTGCAAACAGCTGGGAAGGATCATCAAACTATCCGGGAATGAAGAAAAATCCTTCCACTTCCAGGATGCTACGCTGCCGCTGGCAATAACCCCCTATTATGCCAGCTTGATCGATCCTCACAATCCGGAACAGCCGATACGACGATCGATGGTACCGGTCTCGGGTGAACTGCTCGTCTCGACAGGTGAATCTCCCGACCCCCTCGGAGAAGAAACGCATAGTCCTGTCCCAGGTTTGATCCATCGCTACCCGGACCGCGTGCTGTTCCTGGTCACCGATTATTGTTCCAGCTATTGCAGGTACTGCACACGTTCACGTATGGTCGGCAAACGAAAAAACAGCGGTAAAAGGCAATGGCAAAAGGCCCTTAACTATATTGAAGCCACCCCGGCAGTACGGGATGTACTGCTCTCCGGCGGCGATCCCTTGACCCTACCCGATGACCAGATAGACTGGCTATTAAGCAGGTTGCGACGCATACCTCATGTCGAACTGATACGTTTGGGCACCAAGACTCCCGCGGTACTGCCCCAACGCATAACACCGGAACTTACCGCAATACTGAAAAAACACCATCCGCTATGGGTCAGTATCCACTGCACCCACCCGGATGAATTGACAATTGAAATGCAGGAAGCATGTACCCGGCTTGCCGATGCCGGTATCCCTTTGGGCAGCCAGACGGTTCTCCTGGCCGGGATCAACGACTCAATCGAAACCATGCGCCGTCTAATGCATGGCTTGGTAAAAGTCCGGGTAAAGCCCTACTATCTCTATCAATGCGATCCGATTCTCGGATCCTCGCATTTCAGGACTCCGGTTGCAAAAGGACTTGAAATCTATCAAGGACTCAGAGGCCACACCACAGGTTACGCAGTACCCAATTACGTGATTGACGCTCCTGGAGGCGGAGGAAAAATCCCTCTTATTCCTGAAACGGTAGTCGGCCGGGAGGGGAACGACATCTTGATCAGGAACTACGAAGGAAAGATTTTTCGCTATCCGGATGTGGCAGGTGAAGGCAATCCCATTATCCGAGGAGGTTGTCCATGCGAATAGGCATGACCTATGATTTGCGGGATGATTATCTGGCCATGGGTTTTGCCGAAGAGGAGACAGCGGAATTCGACCGGGAAAGCACAATCCAGGCCATTGAAAACGCTATCAGGAATATGGGCCACGAGCCTATCCGCATTGGCAACATCCAGGCTCTGGTAGAAGAACTCGCTGCAGGAAAACAGTGGGATCTGGTTTTTAATATTGCCGAAGGACTCTACGGTTTCGGCCGTGAGTCCCAGGTTCCTGCCCTTTTGGATGCCTATAGGATTCCCTATGTCTTCTCCGATCCACTTGTCCTGGCCTTGACCCTGCATAAAGGTATGACCAAGCATGTTATCAGGGACATGGGACTGCCGACCGCCGATTTTGTCGTCATTACCTCAAAAGATGAGGTCCACAAAATTGACCTTCCCTACCCCCTTTTTGTCAAGCCGGTAGCCGAAGGAACTGGCAAAGGAGTGACCCCTGCATCCAAGATTGCCGGACAGTCGGTACTCCTTGAAACATGCGACAAATTGCTGCGGGAATTCCGTCAACCGATTTTAGTCGAAACCTTTCTTCAGGGCCGTGAATTTACAGTGGGTATCGTCGGCAACGGTGCTCAGACCCGGTCCATCGGGGTCATGGAGATAATTTTACTTGACCATTCCGAACCGGAAGTCTATTCATATCACAATAAGGAGTTTTGTGAGGACCTGGTTGAGTACCGAAGAGTTGACGATTCTGAAGCCAAACAGGCGGAAGAAATCGCCATTGCCTCCTATAAAGTTCTGGGGTGCCGGGACGCCGGACGTGTGGACCTGCGCTCGGATGCCCGGGGAATTCCAAATTTTATTGAAATCAACCCTTTAGCCGGACTCCATCCGGAACATTCTGACCTCTGTATCATTGCGGCAACGTACGGCATATCCTATCAGGAGTTGCTCAAGGAGATCGTTCAATCCGCTCTGCAACGAATTGGATGAACCAGCATAGCCGGACCACCCACAAAGAAGGAAGAAAGCGCATTGCCCCGGTCCGGCAATGTGGCTGCTCCTGGAAAACTTTCATATGAATTAATATCTCAGACTGTCGATGCGTATAGGTATTATCCACAATAAACCGACCGAAGAAGGGACTCCCAACTGGGAATCCTCCGCAGATGTGATGGTTCAGGCTCAGGCGGTTGAAAGGTCTTTACGGGAACTGGATCATGAGCCGGTGCCCATCCCTTTCTCCAGAGACCCGAAAATGTTTGCAGAAACAATCAACCGGGAAGCCATAAGCTGCGCCTTCAATCTCTGCGAATCGGTCGACGATAACCCACACCTTATCAGCCACCCGGCAGCTATTCTGGAACTGCTTGAGATTCCCTTCACCGGCTCACCCTCTGCATCTTTGACGATGACCACAAATAAGCTCATCGCCAAACGGATTATGCAGGGGGCAGGGATCAAGACGCCATCCGCTTTGCTGTACCAAGGGGAAAAAAACATCCAAAGCTCAGGTCTCAGGTTTCCGGTTATCCTCAAACCCCAATTTGAGGATGCCAGCATCGGTATTGACCAGGACTCGGTTCTCAGCGACCCAAACCTGCTTCTGCCGACTCTGCAAGGTTTTTTCGCCACCTACGGCCCGATTCTGGTTGAAGAGTACATTGCAGGCCGGGAATTCAACATCTCCCTTTTCGGGTATCCGTCCCCTGAGGTCATGCCGCCCGCTGAGATTGATTTCTCAGGTTTTCCTGACCATCTCCACCGTATTGTCGGCTATAGGGCGAAATGGGACCCCGAATCTTTTGAGTATCGAGAAACCCAGCGAATTTTCCCGGACAGCCTTCCCTGGCACTTTGCCAGTCAGATGGCCTCGGTGGCCTTGGAGTGCTATCATCTCTTTGACCTTCGCGACTATGGACGGGTGGACTTGCGTCTGGATAGGGACAACACAATCAATGTACTCGAAATAAATGCCAATCCCTGCCTGAGTCCCGATGCTGGTTTTCCGGCTGCAGTTGCGGAAAACCAAATTTCCTATACCCAGATGATAGACCGTTTTGTCCGTTTTCTCGGAAGTAGATGCCGTTCATGACCTCCATACGCCCGATTTTCCCGGAAGACCGGGAACAACTCCTGACTCTGATTCAGCTGCAGACGAATTTTCTTCCCTGCGAGATTGATGTCGCCATGGAGGTAATCGACGAGACCTTTAATCCGGCCGAAGATTACAAAACCCTTGCAGCGGTGGAGGATGACGGACGCATCTCCGGATTTATCAGCTACGGTCCCATCCCGCTGACGGAAAGGCGCTATGATCTGTATTGGATCGCGGTTGATCCTACCCACGGGCGCCACGGTATCGGATCACAGCTGATGACGGCCATGGAAAACAACTTGAGACTGATCGGTTCCGGGCATATCTATATCGATACCTCTTCCACCGAAGGATATGCCAAGGCCAGAGCCTTCTATGAAAAAAATGGCTACCATATTGCAGCCTGCCTCCGCGATTTCTATCGAGAAGGTGACGACCGAATTCTCTACCTGAAAAAATTTCAGGGAGCCAGCATCTAACAAGCCGGCCAATTTACCTCCTGAAATTTTTAAACATCTAGGTATGACAACTGCCAAATTATACAAACCCGAACATAAAGGATACATATCAAGATTTGCCCCATCCTAAACCTGCCTTGTCACCCAAATGGTGGTTATAACCCCACCCAAAATATATCATAGCAAATTTGACACCCGAGATCGTTCTCGATACAATGAGATACTTCAATTGTGCAGTCCGCACAGACGAGATTCTCGAACCAGCCGTTTTTTTTCCATTCTTCAACCATAGGTATCCCTTTCCGTAACCAACGTTTAGGAGGTTTGTTATGAATGATCGACGCCTTTTTCTTATGACCACAGCAGCTGCAGCTTCTCTCATGGTCCTTAGTTCCGTCCCTCGATCATTAGCCGCCGGTTTGTCCCCGATGTATACCAATATTATCTTCACCAAGAACAACCCAGGTCGGTGGAAAGGAAAGGAGGGTCTCCATGTTCCCAGTGTAAGGGTAACGGGTTCCAAGGTGGAGGTAGTTACCAACCATCCGATGTCGGAGCAACATTTCATCGTTCGACATACGCTTGTCCTCGAGGACGGCACCTATGTGGGTTCCAAGACATTCACGCCTGTAGACAAACCGGAATCGGCCTATGAACTCCCGATGGGCTACAAAGGAAATTTTTATGTCAGCAGTGCTTGCAATCTTCATGACTTCTGGCTGGTCGAGACAGCTGCATAGCCGGCATGACTGGACCCGACCGACTGGTTGAAACCACATTTGAAAGCTCATCACTCCGGCATGACAAGGCTGCCAACCCTGGGAGTCTTTCATGTAAAACCTGTTTGAAGCCAAGGCTGTATATATCGAGATCCGAGGTGCTGTTCTCTTTTATTGGCTCATTTCTGAAACCTGTCGCGTTTAATAGAGCAGGATAGACAATCATGCCAAGAGAGAAAGGCCCCTTGTCACCACCTGGCTGTCGGCCGATCCCGTCAATCCAGCACCTGTTTGTGTGGCACACAGAATCCAAAAACTATGCGACTTCGACTATTCTTACGAATTCTCCTCTCGATTGCAATCTCTCTGCTTCTGTTATGGATTCTGTTCTCCATGCTGGAAAAACGGCCGGCGGAGTTGGTTATCCAGGATATTCTGACCATTGCCGAGAAAATCCCGACCTGGGCCGTTCTTCCGTATATAGCCTGCACATTGGGCCATGTGTGGTTTCGGACACTTCGGTACCGATTGCTCCTGCACACCGGAATGGAAAATCCGGGAACCATCCCGATTCTCCCCATGTTTTTCTTGACACTCTCGCGCAATATGTTTGTCGACATGTTGCCTTCACGTCTCGGCGAGGCCTCGTATCTTATCCTGCTCAAAAGGGTTTTGGGAACCCGACTTGCCCATGGACTGTCCTCACTTTCGATCTCCTTTGCTTTCGATCTTGTGGCCTTAACCTCCCTGGTGTTTGTTATAGGGGGAATAGGTATGCTTTTCGGACAGCCTTCAAGGCCTCTGCTCATTCTCCTGGCCTTTCTGGCTGCAATCGTTTGTGTAGGACTTGTTCTGCTCTTTTTCGGTGTCGGCTGGGTGCTCAACCTTGTTGAATCACTATTTTCCGGATTTCGGAGGTACAAACACGTCCAAGCCTTCCTGCGACTCTTTGAGGAAACCTGGGCTTCCATCACCCACATTCGCGATAACGGTGTCTTACTGCAAACTTTTCTTTTTTCCCTCTGTGTGCGCTTCTTTAAATATGCCGGCCTGTTTTTCCTCCTCTATACGATTCTGACGGCGGGCTTTGCTCCCGTTGCCCATCGACAGCTCGACGATCTTTTTTTCTCGCTGATAACCGGCGAAGTTGCAGCCAGCATGCCTATCCCGACCTTTATGGGATTCGGCTCGTATGAAATGGGCGCCACCTGGATGCTTTCCTCGGCGGGATATACCCTTTCCAATGCAGCTATAGCCGTTTTCCTGCTCCACCTGCTCAGCCAAATCATCAACTACTCACTCGGCTTTTGCGCGACCCTTTACTGTATATTCTGTAAAAAAGTAGATTCTTGACCTTTTCAGATCCTTTCCTGTTCACAATCTTAAGGTGATATGGTTACGCCCTTATCCGGATCCGTGATGTACCATGGCAAGTGGCTAGAACCTAAAAAGGGGGGCTTCCGAATTGAGCGTACCCTTCTATATCGCGGGAGGCGAAATTTATCGCTGGAGGACCCATCGCGGAGGCCCGCCTGGGAATTCACAAAGGCAAGCAGGTTTACGGACAGGACGTCCGCAACTGACAGCAGGCCAGGGACGGCCTCCGTCAGCCGTGGTGTACAGACGATAAGGCCGGAGAGCAGTGTCTGGAAGCGATGAATTTCACCATCTCATTAATTACAGCCTTTTGAAAGTACAATTAATCTGGATGAGCCCAAAAGGGGCCAGCCGGTTTCCCGGCAGGCCCCTTTTTAAACGAACAGAATCTCTTTACAAAACGAATGCAGATACCTAAAATCTGAAGCGCAACCCAAGACCGACTTTCCCATCATCTCTGATGCTGTCAAGCTTATCGCTTGGGGTTCTGACTTCCATGAACAGGGATGTCTTGCCGAGCAAGCTGTTTTCATCGAGTGACAGACGATATCCCAGGTCGGCAATCAAATCCATGTTACCGCCGTCTCCCGACCAATAGCCCGCTCCCAGTCCAACAGAGATCCTGGTCCATCGGTATTCCAAAAGAGCATCGGCGACAAAGGCGCTTTCCCCGTCCTCTCCTTCCACATGTCCGTACCCTCCAACCAGCCCCAGGATATAGACATTATTTGCCAGTGGATATTCGTATCCCACTCTTCCAAAAAGGTAATTGCCCGGATCTATTTGACGAGCGTAACCCGCATCCACTACAAGCCCACCTTTTTTGGGCGCTACCGTTACCGGCTCTTTAACAGGAGGTGCAACGACCGGCACCGGTTTGGCAGGAGGCGGAAGCATCTCCACACCTTTCAATGAAAGGTTGCCGCATTTACCGGGAACGACGAATTCATATTTTTTCCCGTCATAGGTGACGTAAAAACGGTACACCTGGAGGGGGGACTTCCCGCCCCAGGTCACGTCTTTTGCCACTTTGACCATGCCTTTTCCATTCTTCTTGAACAGCATCCATTTTACCGTCTCCCCTTGTTGCAGGGTTGTGGCCTCAATGGGAACAGTTGGGAACTGTTCCATAAAGGCCGGATACACTTCCGGATATCCGGCCTTTTCAAATCCAGTCTTCAAATCCGCGCCCCTGGTCTTTACCATTGTCCGCAGATCGGCCTCGGATGTCAACGGTGGTTTATAAAACGGACTTATCCCGACCTTTTTCAATGTCATGGCTGCCGAAGCAGTTGATACATAGCCCGCAACGAAACACATCACGAGCAGTATCATCCATCTGTTTTTCAACATTTCTCTCTCCTTTCATTTGATATGAAAGTCTCTTTTTATACCGGCTTTACCATGCCGAATTACTGAGCTTTCATATTTCGTTGTGGCCAACCGCTTCGGTCCGGCCAAGCTGTTTGGATACAACTTTTTAAATTTGTGGAAATTATAAATCCTTTTTACCGACAAATCCAAAAAATATGCCCTATATTTCTATTTTATTAAACCTATACCCACTAAAAAAGGCTGTTTTAACGGTTTCATGTCTCTATCGTTGTTCTCCTCTTAGATTCTATACGAGTGTGAGTCACTTTTTGCAGATAACTTTCGCAAGAATTTTCTCCGTCCTTTTACACGCAGGACAGCTTGGTTTCATACTATATATTTTGGATCCCCGACAAGAAATTGCGTCAAAAATCAATAAAAAAGGTTCATCCGACTAAAGCGTACTTTTCTATAACCCAAAGAGGTGGAGATCATCGTTTGCGGGCGCATCACGAAGGCCCGACTGGGAAGCATACCAGGCCCGGAGGGTTGCGGATAGGACGTCCGCAACTGACAGCAGGCCAGGGACGGCCTGTCTGTCAGCCGTGGTTCCCAGGCGATAAGGCCGCAGGGCGGCGACCGAAAGCGATGATCTCTACCGGGTTAATTCTTTCAACTTTTCCAAAGTACGCAATAACCGGATGAGCCATAAAAAAACAGTCTTCTGTGAACATGTTTTCTTTTCAACAAGATCAAATGGGTTGGTTAATTGGTACCAAAGTGACATGAAGGTCCATTCGCCACTTTTTCTGCCTCTCTTCCCTTCAGCTACCGAAAAAGCTGACGAAATATATCCGTGAAAACTGACATTTCTCTCACAAATTATTACAAGAGAAACTCTTTTGCTGATAAATATTGACTGAGGCAATCTGTCTTTTTTTAAAAGGTGCCGTATAGTCTACCCCAGATTTCCCATGAAAACTGTGCCAATTGGGCTGGAGCCAAAGAGAAGAAAAACTTTTTTTGAAAACAACTGCTCTGCCAAATTCACACAGTGTTCAACAAAGGTCAGACCATGTGCTACCATCTTCTTCAGTCTTTTAGCAATGGACATAGCCTGTATAATCCATTGCCAAAAGCTTTGAACCTGACACCGCCTAAACTGATGAGAAACCCGGGCTAAAAATCCAATGCAAGATTTCTGTAGACCAAACATTCGTCATCGGGAAATTGCAGCCCCTATCATGGAAACGTTTTTTTGACCGTAACCACGATTTTCAGAGGATCCGCTTACAGGCGAAATGCCTTGAGGGGGTTTCCAGCCTTCAAATGGTCGGCAATTCGTGTCAGGGCTGGTCTGGAATGAGCAAAAAAGGTTTTATAGGCAGGACATAAAAAGTTCAGGCGTTGATTATCGCCGGGAACCGTAACTATCCGATCTTTGGGGCAACCTCCGTTGCACATGTCCTGCACATCACACTCCCGACAGCATTGTGGCAGCGCATCCTTTTTTGCTCTACCGAAGTGGCGCATTCGAGAATTTGAGACCAGATCGACGAGATCAAAATCCTGAATATTGCCAATTCGATATTCGGGCAGGACAAAGTGATCACAGGCGTAGAAACTGCCATCATGTTCCAGAACAGCAACATTTCCGCAGGTTTCTCTGTGGATGCACAAGGCATGCGGCACCCCATAGATAGGTCGAAAGACCTCATCGATGTTCTGAATCACGATCGTTCCCACATCCTCTGCAATCCAACGGTCGAAAATACGGCAGAGAAAACGACCGATCGTCTCCGGGTCGGCAGCAAACAAACTGGTGGAATCCCCCTGCCCTTGAGTGACTAACGGCAGAAATTGGATATAGCGCGCGCCCAAACCGTGGAAAAAATCATAAACTCTATCCGGTTCTTGCGCATTGGCAGCATGAACCACACAAAGGATATTACAGAATACGCCGTACCTTCCAAGCAGTCTAAAGGCGTCGACCACGCGAGAATGAGTCGGGCTCCCATCGACAGTTTTCCTATAAATATCATGAAGATCGCTCGGTCCGTCCAGGCTAAGGCCCACCGAAAACCTCTCTTTTGCCAGGAATACCGCCCAATTTTCATCCAGGAGGAGTCCGTTGGTCTGAAGACCGTTTGTCACCCTCCGGCCATCCGGATTGCAGGATTTCTGCAGGAGGGCAATCCTCTGAAAATACCCACACCCTAAAAGCGTCGGCTCCCCCCCGTGCCACTCAAAATGCGTTACCGGTCCCGGCGAGGCTGCAAACCGCTGTGAGATATAGCGTTTGAGAAGCTCATCTCCCATGCGTAGCTGGCCATCGGTAAAAAGTGATTCTTTGTCCCGATAATAGCAATAGGTACAGCGCATATTGCATGACGGCCCCGTGGGCTTTGCCATGACCAGACATTCGTACGAATGATCCAACGAGTACCTCTTAATCTGAAAGCGTCTTATAAAAAAAAGTCAACAGACGGACGAAAGAATCTCTTACCGCTCTGACATTGTACGATTTACCATCATCGTTAAAAAAGGAGTGGTTTGCCCCATCGTAGATATAATTCTCATATGTTTTACCGGTGGAGCGCAGTTTCTCTTCAAATGGAGAAATGCCGACATTGATTCGCTGGTCGTTACCGCCGTAAAATCCTATGACTGGGCAGGATATCGCCGGAATTTTTTCTTCAGGGGGCGTCATACCATAAAACACCGCAGCTCCGGAAAGATCTGGCTCTTCGCAGGCAAGAAGCGCAGAAAGTCCGCCGCCCATGCAGAAACCAACACAGGCGACTTTCTGATTCCTGGTGATCAGCTCATCGGTACGCAGATGGCGAACTGCCTTTTGCAAGGCAGGTACAAATTTCGACAACTTGTTCACCGCATCAATCATTTGGTCGCAGGTCTCGGCGATCTCCGACTGGTCCGGATCCGGAATTCTGGCAAGATGCACGTCTCTATCCGCAGGATCGCGCCATACATTGGGAGGCAACTGTCGAATGAATGCCAGTGCCTTATCCAGTCGCTGTTGGGTAAAGTATTCGGGTCTCTTCCCTCCTGCTGCAAACAAATCAGGAGCAAGGGCTGCATAACCAGCGGCCGCAAAACGCCGGGTTACATCTTCGATATGAGCATTGACTCCACCTATTTCCTGAATAACGATTATCGCCGGAAGCGGCTCAGAGGCATGCTCGGGATAGGCAAAATAACCTGTCTGGTCTTCGTAGGTAATCCAACTTCCTTTGATTGACATGTTTTCCTCCTTTATATGGATATAAATATCTCCAGTAACGATAATGATGTAAATTAAAACCCCAGGATTTCTCGCATGTCCCGATACAACAATGCGATTAAAAAACATATCAAAATTCCAAATCGAAAGGTCTTTTGAATATTTTCAAATCGCATCAGAGGATTGCTTAAACATAAAAGGATTATTTAATAATAACACATCCGCAGATCAATAGTATCATTGATTATTGTAAGAAAGCAAATTGGTTGAACAGAATTTCCTTCTAGCTCTGCATCCTCAAGTAGACCACCAGACACAGCGTGAAGTATCCATATCAATTTGTACACCTGCATGGAGAGTTCATCATGAAAATTCCACAGCGTTCGTAACCAAAACACCAACAGTGATGCAGAAAAAAATTTTCAGGCGGATGTGCGAAGAACGAGAACCCTGGACTGAAAATATTTCGTATAAATAGATATTGTATACTTCAGAATAACTTTAGTTATGCCTCATTTCCCTCAATCGAGTTCCAACCAATAGCAAAACCGTTTTATGCCATCGTATTGATAAAGTGTATTGAAGGACTTTCTTGCCGATTAAGGTTGGCCTCAATATTTTGCAAAAATGTGAACAAACTTTTCGACGATGATCCTGTGCTGAAATCTCCCCCTATCGCAGTAATCAGGCTCTGGAAATCCGATTTCAGATTGTTCAGGGCACTGGTCTGAGTAGAAAAGACGTCAGTGTTTGATGAATAACTGCCGGTTATGCTGCTACTGCTTTGGAGTGCCTGAATGATATCCTGGATTGATGCCGTCATCGGAGGGGAGTATGCTGCAATGTTGCTTGTCGCATTCGACCGTTCCTGCATGAGCGTGAACAGGTCATGCATAAATTTATAGAGCGCCTTCCGGGCAGTGGATGTATTGATTGTTCCAGTTGCACTGGTAATTCCGGAGCTTTTCCCCCCACCCATTGTGGATGATGAATCCGTGCTCAACCCCATCTGATTAAGCGCCTCCTGTATGGCACTAATTATCCCCCCACCTTGCCTGGGAATAGACTGGGGTTGCTGGTCCGATACCTGCCTTTTACTATAGTTGGTGCTCTTTGTCTCGAGGGGTTGAGACAGGGTGGAGTTTGAAATACTTCTAATCGTCGTCATTTTAAGATCTCTTAAAAAATCCGGATATGGGGGATTTTCGGAGAACCCACAATGTCCTATCTCGTGGGGCTAATGATGTAATGTTAGGACCACCATGCTGAAGTTCCGCGAACCCCAGACATCCATGTGCAAATATATAATGCTTCTTTATCGACAGGCAGCAACAAATAATTTAGAAGCTTTTTGTTCATCTCAAGACGTGGAGTATTATAACTTTTTATCCGCAACGGCTTTGATTAATACGATAAAGCTATATAATATTTCCCTGAATATCCGCAGATAATCAACTGGGAAAAATTACAGAGCCGATGATGAGTTTCTCCAATTTGTGATTTTGCTCCTCTCACAAAATAATTCAGTTGTAGGCAATTGCTTGCCAGCCAGGGGCTGGATTTGGCAGAGAGAACAGAGACCAACCATCTCCCGTTGATGGTAGAGTGTGAAATACCGGGCGTGGCTGCTTGATCTCAATAATGAAGGATAGGTTGCATTATACCACTTTGTCCCAAACGGGCTGTTATCATACGAGCCTCTTGCACAATGAGGATTTTCGTTCAAGATAACAGCAAGAAATTTCGAATTTGTCAAACCAGCTTCTCTCAAATTCACCATTGATAACATATTCGTAACTTAGTTTTTGCATGTTTTACATTTATGTTAATATAACCAGGAAATTCCCGGATCACAAACCCACTCCTTTATTTATATTCCATTAATATAATTATATTTCTAATATAAAAACCAAGATGGCTCGATCTTTGCTAATGCTAACCCAAAAGTTTTTGGCCATCGGCAACTCAGCGGTCGATAGCCTGGTTTTCAGCGAGATCTTACGGTTTTGAGGGCCATAAAAGCCTAAAAGACCAGTGGGAATCGTCACCCCGTACGATTAATTGATCTTAAAAGGAGCGAAGAAGAAGAAAATGAAACTAAAAATGAATTGGTGTATAGCCATCGCAGCCGCGGCAGTATTGACCGGCCAAACACTTGTGTATGCCGCGGAGGCCGACAAACCAACAGCCAGTGCCTCCGTCGGCGTCTTCAGCCAGTACATATGGAGGGGATTCGAACTCAGTAAGGACAGCGTTGTGATCCAGCCCTCGATGACCATGGGGTACAAAGGGCTGAGCTTGAACCTCTGGGGAAACCTCGATACCGATAATGATGCCTATGATGGCGCCAAGTACAACGAAACAGACGTAACCCTTTCCTATTCGAAGAGTGTAGGCATGACCACCGTAACAGGTGGCTATATCTACTACGGCCTTGACGGGGTTACCGATTCACAGGAAGTCTTCGTTTCGGTGGGCCTAGACACCTTTCTGAGCCCGACAATCACAGTCTACCGGGAAATTGCCAGCCTGCCGTCCTGGTACATCAATGTCGGTGTTTCCCACTCGGTCAACCTTACCGGCAAAATAACCCTGGACCTCGCAGCATCTGCAGCGTATTACGCCTCAGATGACAGTGATTTCGCAGAGGTGGGCAACCCGGGAAATAAATATCGCGCACTCCATAACGGTCTGGTATCCGCAGGACTTACCATACCTGTCGGTGACTATTTCACCGTAAGCCCAATGTTAGCCTACTCATTTCCGCTTTCCGACAAAGCAGATGATTACATCAAGGCCGCAAGCCTTAGCAATGAATCCAGCTTTTTGTATGGCGGGGTAACCGCATCCATGGCTTTTTAAAGTATCATCCACTTTCCTGCCTGGCCCGGGGGCAACAAACACCGGGCTGGGGCAATCATTTTTTCAGAAGTACGTAGCCTTCTCTCTTGGTTGGGGGACTGCTTCTCAGGGAGCGTCCCCTTTTCTTTTCTCGCTTCGTTGCGAAGACAACTGAGTAACACACATCACCGTCCGCTTCGCCCATTACCATCTCTTCTCTTTCTCGGACATTTAAATTCGTTTCCTTGAACATGGCTATGCGCTGCCCCAGAATTGGTTCTTGCCGGCAGATTCCTCAATTTATTTGAAAAATCCCCTTTCCTGGCAAAGATCCTCCTATGGAACGGACTTTCATTTCATGCAACCATGCCACGCATGCGCCGATATTCCTCCCGCAGGTGGTTAGCAGCCGAGAGAACATTTTCCATGTAAATCTTCTCTCGTTCCGAGACGACCCGCAGCTCCCATGTTTCCTGGCGGGATCTCACGACACTACCGGCTGGTACATACGTACGGGCATCCAGGGAGACCCTCATAACCGTGGCATTCATCCCAATCCAGACCGACTCCTCAAGATTAACACTATACAAGGTGCTGCGCATGGCCAGAAAGCATCCCGCTCCTATCCGGCAGGGGCCATGGATGGCAACGCCATGGGCAATACAGGTTCTTGGCCCTATTATGAGCTCCTGTCCTCCATGACTGTGCATGATGACGCCGTCCTGGACATTGGCCTCTTCCTCAATAACAATGGGCAGAACCTTCCCGTCCGGTCCCGGTTCGTCGGAACGGATCACTGCCAGCGGGGCAATAAAAACATTCTTGCCGACCTTGACGTTGCCGATGATCTGGGCCGATGGATCAATGAGAGAGGTTGGATGAATTTCAGGGAAGTCACCAGCAAGATTTGGTCGTATATTTAGACAGTTATTGTTCATTTTCACCTCGTTGTTAAATTGAATCTTCAAGGGAAGCCACCGTGTCGCCGCCTCATCCAGGCCTGAGCCGGCAAAAGATTCGATCATCGTCCAAGCCCCCAAATTCCACATCCCCACGGTTGAACTTTCATGCTAGCCTATCACCTGTATCACGACAACTTTTTTCTCATGCTCCCACTACTGATCGGCCGCAAGACCAATCCCATGGAAATGGTTCATGCAACCATAAAAAAATCTAATTGCCCCTGAAACTCAGCCTATCGGAATTGTGGGGTGTGAGCTGTGTGGACCTCGGGTCTCCCAGAAGGTTGTTGAGAAGCTCCCAGGGATAGATGTATAGCCGAACAGCTCACTTCCTGGATCAGCAGCTCAATATTAGTGGTAAACAGATAAAAAACGGCTACAATATCATGTTGGACAAACTGGCTATTCCTGATGCACTCTCTTAGACATTTTATTATATTTGTGTAAGCAAATCCAAGCAAGATATCCCAAGCGCTGTTTTGATCTACCGCAGGAAACCATAATGGGGGTTGAGGAAGTAGCATTTCTTACTCAAAAATGCTGGAAATATTATCTTTACAAGGGGAGAAGAACAATGTTGAAAAGCAGAAAATGGCCGATTTTTCTGGCCGGTTTAGTCGCAGCAGTCCTGGTAGGTTTTTCAATGGGCAATGCAGCCACATTGGGCTCACACTATCCATACGGCGTGGAAGGGGTTTTGGCGGGATCAGCCCCACCACCTGGATTTCACTACCGAATGTACAACACCTGGTATAGTCCCAATACGTACAAAGACAATAACGGTGACAAGGTGCCGGTAAACTTCGGCCTCGATGTTTTCGCCTCGGTTCAGCGCCTTATTTATGTATCGAAGACAAAAATCCTGGGTGCCGACTATATCTGTGACATTCTGATTCCCCTCGTCGACAAGGACGTGACTTTCGGCCCTGCCCACGACAGTAGGTCCTTCACTCTGGGTGATATCGTTTTCGAACCCTTCGCTTTGGGGTGGCACCAACCGCGCTGGGACGCGACCTTTGCCCTTGCGGTGATTGCCCCGACCGGTGATTTCGATGCCACGAAACTGGCCTCACCCGGTCTTGGCTACTGGTCCGGAATGATGACGCTAGGAGCCACTTACTATTTTGACGAGCAACGCACATGGTCGATTAGTGCCCTGACCCGGACCCTTATCAATGGGGAGCAGGACGATACCCACGTAACTCCCGGAGCGGAATTTGTCGTCGAATATGGAATCGGCAAAGAAAACAAGATCGGAAACAGCTTGATGGTCCGACCGGGTCTGGTGGGAGCCTCCTACTGGCAGATAAGCGATGACAGCAACGACGGCCCCACAACGGTTGCGGACGAACGCAAGCAATCCCATGCAATCGGGGCCGAAATCAATGTGTTCTGGTTACCGCAGCTTCTACAGGTCAATCTTCGCTATCTCCATGATTTCCATGTAAAAAACAACACGGAAGGTTCACAAGTAGTCCTGACGCTCACAAAATCATTCTAATCATTTCTTAACCTTTCGGGTCAGGTGATTTTTATCCTGACCCGAAAGTACCCGCGTATCCCAGACAAAATCTTTTCAAGATTACCACTACAATTTTCTTACCGAAAAAGAGAAAAACTCTTTTTCAACTCTGAACATCTTTTTTATAGTCCCCCCTTGCCAGCCACTTTTCCAACAGACAATAAAGGATTATAAAAAAATATCGGCTTCCCATCTCCTTGATTTTCAGCTTTGACTGCCCCTCTTTTCTGTTCCTCCAGTGATTGGGAATGACGGCATACCGGTATCCCCGAACGACTGCCTTTAGCGGGAGTTCCACGGTAAGATTGAAGTGATGACTTAATAAAGGCTTCAGGCCGGAAATCGTCTCCTTACTGTATAGTTTAAACGCGTTTGTCGTATCGTTATATCTGATACCAAAAAGCAAGCTGATGAGGATGTTGGTAAAACGGTTCAGGCAGTATTTGAACTTCGGGTAATCAATAATCTTACCCCCTTTTATAAACCGGGATCCGAAGACGCAGTCATACCCTTCTTCCATTTTTCTGAAGTATTTTACGATATCTATCGGACGATCCGACAAGTCCGCCATCACAATTGCAACACAGTCTCCCCGGAAATTTTCCAAGCCCAAGCGAACGGCTAATCCATACCCGTTGGGAGGATGATTCTTGAGATATCGCAGTTCGGAAATTTCAGATGACAGATTTCGTAGAATCTCCTCCGTCCCATCCGTGCTGTTGTCATTTATAACCAGCATCTCGTGCTCGATTCCTTCTTGTTTCAGCTGATCGTGAAAGGCCCGAACCGTTTCTTCAATGCAGCCTTCTTCGTTGTGGGCGGGAATAACGAGCGATAATTTTTTCATGATCGGTCATGAGAGGATTGGTTGTACTTGTTCTCTGTTTTCCGCAATCCAGGCGACAATGTCGGAAACAGTTCTTTCAGCATTCCTCTTCGGTTTCCATCCTGTTATCTTCTTAAATTTCGAACAGTCGGTGATGAAAGAAATGAGATCCGCCGGACGGTTTGTGCTGACTGAGGCTATCTCAATGGTCTTTCCTGTCACCTTTTGACAGATTGCAGTCAATTCCTGCAACGACACACTGTTTTCCCTGCCGCCACCGATATTGAATATATTACCGTTAAACGTCTTGATGTCTCCAATCTGGAGTTCAAGGACATCGAAAAGGTCATCGATGTGAATAAAATCACGCACCTGTTTTCCTTGCCCTCCATATCCGATATAGGAGAGGCTCCCTCCGAAAATATGCCTTGCCACCCACAGGACGAACACGCCCTGGTCGACCTTTCCCATCTGCCACGGCCCGGTAATAACCCCACAGCGGTTGATAACCCCGACCATTCCAAAGCTCTCCATATACTCCTGGAGGATAATTTCGCTACAGAGTTTGGTCGATCCGTACAGGGAACGAGCTCCCTCCAGCGGGAAATATTCGGCAATGCCTTCCTGGGATGCACCAGCGATGTCCTGATGCCCATCAAGGGAGAATCTGGTCTCCTCTTCCGAATAGCAAAGCGAATTGATTGCCTTAACCGGATAGACGCGGCTTGTTGAGATAAAAATAAAGGCTGAGCCGTTTTGTCGTGCAAATTCAAGGCAGTTAATGGTGCCGCCGAGATTGGTATTGAGCAGATAGGATGGGGAGGAGTGGATCCCTGCCAGAACCGAAGGCTCTGCGCTACACTCCAGAACCATCTCGACTGCCGGCAACTCCTCAAAATCTTCCCGGTTACGGATATCCCCATGAATAAAGGAGATTCCTTCAGACTTCAACCTCGGAATATTCAATTCCGATCCTCGCCGTTTCAGATTATCAAGGGCAATTATTTCACACTCGGGATATTTTCGTTTAAACATCAGGGCCAGATTGGAACCGACGAATCCCGCCCCTCCGGTAATGAGAATAGATGTATATTTCATGGTTTTCAAATCTAGAAATGCCCCTGTCTGCAGATTTCCTCTAGGATGGCGTCAATATCATACTTGAAATCCCATTCAGGGTAGTGCCTTTTGAACTTGGATACGTCACTTATATACCAAATGTGGTCGCCGCTTCTGTTAACTTCGGCGTACGTGTACATGGCCTTTTTATCAAGGATCTTCTCGATTTTCTCAATCGCCTCCATCATGGAGATGTTTGAATACCTTGATCCTCCTATATTGTAGACCTCACCTTGGCGGGGATTTTGGTGAAAGTGCCAGAAGGCATTGACGAGATCTGAGGAATGGATGTTATCTCGAACCTGTTTGCCCTTATAACCGAAAATTGTATATTGGGTTCCCGTAGCGATGCACTTGACGAGATAGGCAAGAAATCCATGAAGCTGAGTTCCACTGTGGTTGGGACCGGTCAGGCATCCGCCTCGGAATATGGCGGAGTTGAGGTTGAAATATCTTCCATACTCCTGAACCATAATATCGGCAGCCAGCTTGGAGGCCCCGAAAATACTGTGCTTGGAATTATCGATGCTCATCGACTCATCGATACCTTCCTTAAAATAAGGATGGTTCTCGGCAATCTCGTATCTTTTTTCCAGCTCGACCAGCGGCAAAAAATTCGGGGTATCACCATAAACCTTGTTGGTGGAAGTGAAGATAAAGGTTGCTTGAGGAGCATACTTCCTGAAATTTTCCAGCAAGACCAGGGTTCCATCCGCATTGACCGTAAAATCGGTAAACGGCTCCTTGGCGGCCCAGTCATGGGAAGGTTGTGCGGCGGTGTGGATAATGATATCAAAGGAATGTTCTTTGACTATCTCCGCAATGGCATCATTGTCACGGATGTCAGCTTCGTAGTGGATATACCCTTCCACCTGCTCTTTCAGTTGCTCCAGATTCCACTTGGTACTTGCCTCTTCGCCGAAAAAATATTTTCGCATATCGTTGTCCACACCGACAACGGTAAATCCCTTTTCGGCAAAAAAACGGACGGATTCCGAACCTATGAGGCCTGCGGAACCTGTTACTAGCGCTTTTTTATTCATATATTTCAAAATGTTAATAACAGCAGCATGGGGCTGCTCGCTCTACGGGTTTTGGCAAAGGTCGGGATGTTCTTTCTCCCGTCGTCAAGCAAAGCCAATCCTATCCCATCAATCACACCGAAGCAACTCTTTTTACTACGATTCCACATCTCTCCAAGCAGATTCTATGACCGGCCTGGGTTCTTCTAAACGCACTAGGAGTCTGTCGGATTATGATCACCGCACCGACAGCCGGAAAATCGTATAAAATTAATATATCATTTTGATTTTACTATATAATACTTGACATTTTCTGGTCTCTGTAGTCAATTGCTATGTAATTTCAGCTATCTACATAGAGAAAAAAACATGACTCAAAAATTCATCCCCACAAACAGAGCACAACAGTTCCTCTTTCCGCCATCGATTCAAGATTGGCTCCCTGAAGAGCATCTGGCCAGATTTGTTGTCGATATCGTATCACAGCTTGATTTGCGGCCTCTTGCGGAAACGTATGAAGGAAAGGGGTACAAAGCCTATCATCCTGAGATCCTATTGTCATTATTGTTCTATGGCTATGCCACCGGGATTTTTTCCAGCCGTAAAATAGAAAAGGCAACCTATGATTCCGTGGCCTTTCGTTTTATCTCCGCCAACACCCATCCCGATCACGATACCATTGCCACTTTCCGCAAACGGTTTCTTACGCAACTCAAACCACTTTTCGTCCAAATTCTGTTGCTTGCCCGCGAAATGGGCCTTTTAAAAATGGGCAGAGTCAGCCTTGACGGAACCAAGATAAAAGCCAATGCCTCCAAACACCATGCTTTGAGCTGGGGCCATGCCTGTAAAATTGAGAAGCAGCTGCAGGCCGAAGTTGAAGAACTTATTCGTCTTGCCGAAAAAGCTGATTCCGAAAAGATTCCTGACGGGATGGATATTCCGCAAGAACTGAGTCGGCGTCAAGACCGGCTGCAGGCTATAGCTGAAGCCAAGGCAAAAATTGAGGAACGGGCAGCCCAAAGATACGCCCAAGAGCAAAAAGAACACGAGGAGAAAATAGCTGCCCGCAAGGCAAAAGCTGAAAAGACCGGCAAGAAGCCGCGGGGCCGCGGTCCCAAGCCGCCAACGCCTGGACCTCAAAAAAAAGACCAGGTCAATTTGACTGACGAAGAGTCCCGTATCATGCCGTCCTCGGACAAGGGTTTTGTCCAGTCTTATAATGCCCAGGCAACGGTTGACGTCGACACGATGTGCATTGTCGATTCTCACATCAGCCAAGCAACGAACGACAAACAGGAAATAACCACGACCCTTGCCTCGCTGAGTGAATTGCCGAAGAGTTTGGGCAAGGTCAACATCATGCTGGCTGATGCAGGTTATTACAGCGATGCTAATGTGGCATCTTGCAAGCAATCTGAAGTTGAACCGTTTATTCCCCCCAATCGGGTCAAGCATAACCAGCCTCTTACCGATCGGTTCTCCGACCCTCTGCCGTTATCAGATAATGCAGAGCCGATCGATAAGATGAGGAATAAGCTCAAGACCATTGAGGGCCGCAAGGTGTACGCAAAACGAAAGAGTACGGTTGAACCGGTATTCGGCATTATCAAGCATGTCTTAGGCTTCCGTCAATTTCTCTTGCGAGGTTTGGAGGAAGTCTCCGGCGAATGGACACTTGTGTCCATTGCCTGGAATATAAAGCGGATGTTTGCTTTGATAGGCTAAAATATGTCAAAGATCAAGGCAATCCGGATGGATTTTTGCCCGGATTGGTGGCTAATGGTTGAATAAATAATAAACATTATCAGAAAGCAGAGACCATCAGCTCTATTTGTTAGGGTCGTCGAAGGGAATGAAAAGTCAAATCCGACAGACTCCTAGAGAAACAATGCCAACCGATATACGACAAAAGCCATATAGCCGAAATAGACGATCCTGACCGGAAGCGCTGCCTTTAGGATATAGGCAACCAGAACCATGTCGGCCAAAAACAACACAGCCAGGGGCTGGTGATAGACGATATCCGGCGGATGTTTCCCAAAGTGGGCCAGGATCACAGTAACCATCGTCAAGAGGGAAAGAGTCAGTATTACCTTTCCCGACATTGCAGGAGACGTCCCCCTGTCACCTGGTTGCTTTTTTATAAATCGGGCATACATCCACACAAACAATGCAAACAATGCTCCCGGATAGAGGGAAAAAACCAGGAAATTGAATTCGTCGGTGTTCCATTGACCCAGGAAAACAGTCCCCCCTTCAGTGTGTAATTTCTTTTGCAGTTGCGACAATTTTTCAAATCGAAACGCGGTTGCAAGCTGACCCAGCCGCGTTGATATCTGCTTTTCTATGGGAGTATTTTCAAAAAACAACTGCGCCGAAGCTCCAAGCCCTTTCGGAGAAGAATAGCCGCCCAGGAAATGAGACTTGATTAAGGAATAGTTCTCGTGGAGGTAGAGATGTTTTACCATCGACCAGGGTGCAATTGTAGCGGCAAAGACCAGCACGAGCAGCAAGGGACCCAAAAATGAGCGTATCGACAGACGACCGTGAAATCCTCGCCAGACCGCCCATAGAAAAAAAAGGGGGATACCCAGAGCTGCCCCGGCATGCATGTTCGCACCAAGGCCGAAATACAAACCGGATTTCGGCCAGTCTCCCCAGTCTGTTTTTTCTTTCAGCATGAAATACAGCCCGCTCAGGAAAAGAGCTGCCCCGGCCAGTTTAAACCAGGTAAGGAGATAATTACCGACCATGTAGGCATTGGCACTTAGCAGCAATATCAACAGGAAGGTGTTGCCGATACCCAAAAAACGCCTTGCCAGAGCCGCTGCCGGGAAAACGAGCATCAGATTCATGGCTATTCCCAGCAAGGTATAGACAAAGTACGATTTTCCAACCCATCCCAGCCACGGAACCAACAGGGCCCGGAATACCCCATAGACAACTCCCGGAAGTATTTCCCTATCTTCCACGTTGTAGATGAGTTGGCGGTGGGCATAATACTTGCTAAATGGTTCATTATCGGCAATGGCCAACCCGTTGACGTATTGAAATATCCCGTCATGAGCATGGAATGCATTGAAGGTCTTCGAGCCTGCTATGTCTCTGTAATACATGTTTTGCAGAGGCAAATTGGTGTTGTGGGTGATAATAAAACAGAGGGCAACCAGCAGGAATGCGTAGGCTGCAAATTCCCGCCAGGAGGTCCAAAGCAGATCACCGAGATTTCTCCAGACACGTTTTTTAGAGACACCAAACAACACCAGGAGCAAGGCGAACAAACTGAATATAATCATATATATATGTGCACGAAACACAGGAACACGGCACACAAACGCAGCAACAAGAACCAGATAGGCCACAAAATAAAAAAAGAGCGAATACAAGAAGATCGAGAGCAAAAACGTCTCTGAAGATGGCCTCCGATGCAGGAGAACAAAAAGCAGCATACCGGGTAAAAGCAGCATGACTCCGATTCCAAAGGCGAGAACATACGGCCAGACCTTGCCGTCTCTAAAATCAAGAGGGCATATCTTTATCGACTTGAGGATCATCTCTGCGGGGGCATTACGACTGACAAAGGTCAATTGAATACTGCTGATGTTACCCGCAGGTATACGGGTGTAGAAGGTGGGAGCGACACTACTCTTACCGGGGACATCCATACTGAGGACGGCAAAGGGGGAGATGGCATAGGGCTGCAGATCCCGGGAAAAGTGTACCGCAAAGTAACGAAAATTTTTGACATCCTCCAAGGAAAACTGCAGTTTTTTGCCTTTGAAACGTTTACCGATGGGTACGACAAAACAGACGGGCCTCCCTCCCCGGGTCTTTATAAGCAGCCCACCGTCCTTTACGAGTTCATGTTTGGTCGCCCCGGAAAAGGATTCCGATTTTGCCAAGGAAAGTCCGGCAGGTGCCGACACTGATTCGGTTGAGGAGTCCTTGGCAAGGGACCATCCCCGGACGAGGATTGTCGATGCGAGGATGAAAGTACAAAACAGGAGGAGTACTGCAAACCTGTAACGAAAACGCTTTGCGACCCACATATGTCGATATCGATAAAAGAAAATCGATTAACCAGCCAGGTTTTAAGGAAAACCCAACCCACCCTTGTTTATCTTTATGCTGAGCAGAACCTAGACGATCGACAACATCCCCGCAACGTATTTTTGGGTTCATCCGACTCAAGCGTACTTTTCTATAACCCAAGGAGGTGGAGATCGTCGTTCGCGGGCGCATCACGGAGGCCCGACTGGGAAGCATATCAGGCCCAAAGGGTTGCGGATAGGATGTCCGCAACTGACAGCAGGCCAGGGACGGCCTGTCTGTCAGCCGTGGTTCCCAGGTGATAAGGCCGCAGGACGGCAACCGAAAGCGATGATCTCTACCGGGTTAATTCTTTTAACTTTTCCGAAGTACGCAAAAACCGGATGAGCCTATTTTTTCATGATTACCATGAGCCGAAAAGAGCCTTTGGAAGGTTTCCGCAACCGATCACACCGACGGAGGAATGACATTTTCTTTAGCATGAGAGACATAAAAGGATGGCTTAACATTTTGTAATGTGGTACGCATAAGCAGGGGATTTTCCAAAAACTTCCCCTAAAAGCCGGCATGACTGGACCATCGGCCGCCATCCTTTTTTGCAAAGCCGACAAATCTGAAAGCCTCGTCACTATGGCATGATTTGGCATCTGCTCCGGGGAGTCTTTCATATAAATCATTCCATCTTCTTTGAACTTTTGGGCATGAATCCGTATCGTACTTCATAGCGGCATTTAACCCGGTCTCAGGCAACACTTTCTGTCATGAAACGAATCCTTTTGCTCTTTTGTGTTGGGGGAATGTTGGTGATCGCAGTGTCTGCGCTCCTCTTGTCGGCAGCGCCTTATCTGGTAGAAAGCATCCTGCTCCCCCGGTTGGAAAAAAACATCCCCGGTGTCGATATCTCGGCGAAAGTGCAACATCTCACCCCTTGGCGTTTTTCCGGAAATGTCGAGATCGGGCAAGGGGGACATCATTTTCTGTCGCTTCCCCATTTGGAGTTGACGTATACGCCGACCACATTGATACACGGACGACTGTCATCACTTCTTGTCGACGGTCTCACCCTGCGCCTGAAATTCATCGACGGACGATTGATCCTGCAAGAGAACCTCCCGCACAGCACGGATGCCCAGACACAAGGTTTCGCCATCCCTCCCTTCCCAGTGGCTATAAATACTCTGCACCTCATCAACTGTCATATCTTCATTAATCGAGGGAACCTACCCGCAATCGACCTCATGCTAAACGGCCGTTTCGATCTTGATTTTATCCCTCTCCGGAAAGGGGGATATTCCTTAGGCTCAGTTAAAGGTCACCTCAGGTCCGAAGGGGGACTTATCGCAGGATTGGAGTTATGGATGCAGAGTACACACAATGAAAATCGTGTCCATCTCAATGGTGAAATTGATCGACTGGCCGGCCTTTTTTCACTTTTCCCCGGAAGCGCCAAGGTCACCGGCAAAGCGAAACTTGACTTGAAAGCTGATTTATCAGGTGATTTCAAAATTATTAAAAATTTAAAATCAACCATCTCCTTTCCATCTCTGGTCTGTGATCTCGGATCTTTTCACTTGAAGCTCCAGGGACCGCACCCCCTGCAACTGAACCTGAGTGGAACGCAGAAGGGCTTGCAGTATGAACTGGTCAATCTCAAGACCTCCGGCTCGCATAGTTTAGAAGCTTCTTTGCATGGTGATATTTATCCGGCAAAGTCCGCCATAACCGGCACCGGCCAAATCCACTCAGACGATATTTCTGATCCGGTCAGCCTCTCGCTCTCCGGATCAATCCATAACCGACAAACCAATCTGGAAGTACACCTGAGTGGGAACCGGCAGGTGATACCCCTAGAATCGAAAATCCCGATCCATATTGGTCAATACCATCTGACGACCCATCTTCATCATGATTCGGCAACCACCACCATTTTTCAGCAGGTGGATATCGAAACAACGGAAATATCAAAATATCAATTACGCTTTAAGAAGATTGCCGGTCGGCTGACCTTTAACCCTGACATGCCTGCGGAACGCCGCTCACCATTTGGAGAAATCTCCATCGATGGGATTGCTTATAAAGGACAGAACCTTGCGAAATTCAAGGCACTGATGACACCGATCGGCGATGGCTTGAGCTTTACGGGTAAAATCTCCGGCCTTCTTGGGACAAAACCCTCTCTGCTTTTCCACGGAACCGCTTCAAAACATCTGCCGTTAACCCTTTCCTACAAACTGCCCCAAGTCCCCATCGACCGTAATTCACTGCCTGCCTCTCTCGCCCTGCCTTCGGACGCGGCCATCTCTGGCAAGATAAGTGCATCCGGCACGTTCGAGGTGAGCCCGAAAGGCTCCTTGGGACAACTGAACATCGCCTTAAAAGACGGCAGCTTTGAGCTCCCCGACAAAAAGATACATCTCTTTGGTATCAACTGTAAAATAACCTTGCCGCATCTTCCCGAACCTGCAAGTGATCCCAGCCAGCTTTTGACCATTGACAGAATGGATATCAACAACTTGAAATTCAGCTCAGGAAAAATCTTTTTTCGTCTGGAAGACAACGGCACGCTATTTCTGGAGAAGAGTCGTTTCAACTGGTGTCACGGCAAAGTGGAAAGCGACTCGTTACGATTGACCGACTCGACCAAGGAGTTGTCCACCACCTTTTATTGTGACCGCCTGAGTTTCGCAGAGCTGCTCAGTCAGCTGGGCATTTCGGGAACCGAAGGAAGAGGTTCCTTAAACGGTCGTCTCCCGATCACTCTCTCCTCGAAGGGCTTGATCTTCGGTGACGGTTTTTTGTTTTCCACACCCGGAAATAATGGTATAGTCCGGTTCAATAACTCAGAAATGCTGCGTCAGGGAATTGCAGGCGCCACCAAAACCGCCGTCCTCGACTATTCCATCCAGGCATTACAGAATTTTGCCTATAATTGGACAAAGCTCACCTTCAAAAGCCAGGGTGGAGATCTGCTGGTCAGCATGAAGATAGACGGGAAACCGGCATCCCCACTTCCTTATGGATACAGCAAAGGTCAGCTTGTGGCCCAGGAGAATGGTCCCGGACTGCAACACCCGATACGGCTGGATATCAACTTCCACTTGCCCCTTGCACAGATGTTTAAGTATGGACAAAGCTTACAGAAACTCATGGAGAAGATCCAATGACAGGACTTTATAAAACTCATGTTGGAAACACCAAAAAGATTATCAGCCTTTTATTCGGGTGCCTTTTTCTGCTATCAATCCTTTTGATGGGAACCGCATGCACCAGGAGTGTGGTTGATATCAAACCGGTGGAAATCAAACCCATCCATATCACCATAGACATCAACCTTAAAGTTGACAAAGCGCTTGACGATTACTTCGACGATATCGACAACATGCAAACGAAATCTCAACCGTCGGCTAAGCGACAAAATTCAAAACAATAAAGAGGTTCACCATGCGTAACAAGACCTTGATATTTCCCTTTTTCCTTTTGATTTTCACCTTGCTTGCCTTTACTGCAACGACCCATGCCCAGTCAATCAAGGCACGTATGGCAGCTCGCTTACCCACCATCGATGCCATGAAAAACAGCGGCATAGTAGGCGAAAATAATCAAGGCCTGCTTGAATACCGGAGTGCCAAAAAACCTCACCAAAATATCGTGGCTGCGGAAAATCAGGACCGGCAGAGAGTTTACGCCGCAATCGCCCACAAAATTGGGACTTCGCCAGCTATGGTGGGCCAACGCCGAGCCAGAAAGCTGGCCGAAATCGGCGCGAAGGGGCAGTGGTTTCAATCTCCGGCCGGCAAATGGTATAGGAAGTAGGACGACATGGATACCACTAAAGCCAGGGCCTTTTTTTCCCTGGACCGCTACGCCCAAATGACAGGAGTTGAAATCATCGAGGCCGGGAAAGGATTCTGCAAGGCCAAACTTGAAATTGCCGACAAGCATCTCAATGCTGCAAATGTCGTCCAGGGAGGAGCCATCTTTACCCTGGCCGATCTAGCCTTTGCCGTGGCTTCGAATAGCCACGGCCAGCTGGCCCTTGCTATCAATGTCAACATTTCATTTCTGCAAGGCATATCATCGGGCACCCTTTACGCCACCGCAACCGAGGTGAACAAACCGAATCGGCTCGGCGCCTACGATGTTCTGATAACCGACGAAAAAAAATCGATAATCGCCAGATTCAACGGCATGGTCTATCGAAAAAAGCAACAATTACCCTTTTAGCAAATCCTTCATTTTTTTTAATTTCTCGCAACAAGAATTACATGTCACATCCCCTTCTGGGCCATATGCAAAAGAGGATGTATTTTTTCTAGCAAAACCGTTTGCAGATATCGGGCATCCGCTTCAAAGCCGATCATGAGGTTGGCCCCGGCCATGACGATCATCTTTTTCCCCCAACCTCATTGCATTGCGGCCTTCTCCTGCCCTGCTCCGGCGAAATCTTGAAAATGATGTACGGTTCAGACATATGCGATAGGTAGTAACTTGTGGGCAGTAATCCATTGAGGAAAGCTATTTACGCGCCTTAAAAAGTGATACAGATTAGAAAGAAAGGAAAACCGGAACAGATGACACAGTTCGTTGCGGATCCACTCAAATGATCTCTTATACCAGAAAGACGTCATCCGTTCCCGAAAGTTTACCAAAATGCTCAGGGCCGCTCAGTGGCTATGCCTGGAAAACGGAGGAACCAGTTGTAACGCCGCTCCGCATTGGTAGCATTTCCCCGGACAATCCTGAATAACGCCGTTATGTACAGGACAGGTATAAGGTCTGCCCAAAAGAGGTTTGCCTTGACGAATATCGTGCCAGGGAAAAGCGTCATTGTTTAAAAACTCTTCCGGATTATCCTTGAATTGTTCCAGGCAATGCCTGCTGCAGAAAAAATACAAAACCCCTTTATACTCACTGCAAGGGGCATCATCTTCATTCTCGACCGCCATTCCACAAACGGGATCCGTATGATTTTTTGTCAAACCATTGTGCTGGTTGGTATATGCATGTGTATCTAGATTCATTTTATCGGCTCCTTCTCGATTTCATGATACTATTCTGGTTGCCGGTAGACCTCACATAAATAAAAGAGGAAAATTTCCCTCGGCAACCTTTCCGTCATTCCCTGATAAAACGATCTGTTTTCATGTAGGTCATGCCGGAAGAACCATATGACTACGGTAACTCTTTTAGATAATAAGCGTCTTAGGGTCCACACGCAACCCATGCCAACACCTTTTAATAACAGGATATATTTTTATTTCTGTCCATTGTTGGTATTACCTTTGGAAATTTTTTTGAGAAATGCAGGTATGAAAGCAGGGCATATCTTTGGAAAGGATCGCCCGGTAAAGAATATTTCTTAAGCAACTTGCAGGCTTGACATCCGGTGGAGCTGACACAAAATTCCGCACAAAGATCCACACCATAATATCTCTTAAAAACGACTAATTAAGAGGATAGACAGCGAAAAATGACCTCGACGGACTCCTTTTTGCTCATTTCTGCTGGTTTCACGACGTAATATGGTTAAACTTCATAGTACATCTATCATGAACAGGAGGGAACATGTCCAGATTGACTAAGATATCATTGGTGATTTTCGGCGTTATGATCGTATTGGCCCTTATTGTGGGAATACTGGTCAAGACTCTGGTGACACCGCAAAAGATCCGCAATACCCTGGTTCCTTTGGCGGAACGGAGCTTGAATAGAAAAGTCACTCTGGGGGATATACATATCGGTCTTTTTTCCGGCGTTTCTTTGTCGGATCTGCAAGTCCGACAAAGAAAAGGTGGAAAAAATTTCATTGCCATAAAATCAATGGATCTCCATTACCGGTTTCTCCCGCTTTTGACCGGCAAGGTTTTAATCGACCATATTTCCCTCGTTCAACCAGTGATTATCGTCACGAAATACCCCAACGGAACGTATAATTTCAGTGACTTGCTCGGCAATAAGGTTGCAGGAAGTAAAGAACAAACAATGCAGGCGAAACAAACCGCACCAACCAAAACCAAGCCCCAGGCACAACCAAAAGCAAGTCTCAATCTTCTGGTAAGCACAATTTCTCTAACGGGAGGACATCTCCTCTTTATCGATCAGGACAAGCCCGGCAGAACCCTTTCCAGGTATTCACTTGACAATCTGTCCCTGGAGGCCAAACAGATAACGTTAAACAAACCTTTTCCCGTTGAACTTTCGGCCTCTTTGAACGGAGCAAAAATTGCACTTTCAGGCTCCTATGACGTAAAAAATCAATCGGCAAACTTCAATCTTAAGCTCGACCAGCTGGACGTTACCGAGTTCTCACCCTACTTCAGCAAATCCCTACCGGGTAGACTCGGCTCTGGAGCACTCTCGTTAAAAGTCAAAGGCGACATCACTCCTGGGATTGTCAAGGCAAAAGGGAAAGTGACTTTAGACAAGATCGATCTTTCACTCAAAGATCTTCCCATGGCAGATATGCGTCAGGCAAAACTTGAGATTGACTCTTCGCTCTCCTACAAAATGACCGATAAAACGCTGAAATTTTCAAGCCTACTCCTAAAATTCAACGACATCCCTGTTAGAACCGTAGGAAATATTTCATTATCCGGCAAGGAGCCGAATATGACCATGGCCCTCTTTTTGGATGACCTGGACCTGCAAAAGCTCAACCAGGGGCTGCCTGCCCGAATGGCCGCAAATATCAAAGATTACAATCTTTCCGGCCAGGTGAACGCCCTGGTGGAACTGGCAGGAAAGCCAAGCTCCGGCCTTCGTCTCCTGAGAAAGGCCGATCTTCGTTTCAAGAATGTACGGGCTAATTTCAAAGGAATTCAGACCGGCATTAATGGCAATATAGATTTTTCTGGACAACAGGTGCAGGCAAAAAAAATGGCCTTGAACCTGGCAGACCAGCCGGTGGATTTCTCCTTTGCCGCAAAGGATGTGTTCAGCAAGCATATCACCGGAAATTTTCAGGTGCAGGCCGATACCCTCGACTTCAACAACCTCCTTAAAAACAGTGAAGAGAAGGCCTCGGTCCCTGATGCTTCCGCAGAGAAGCCAGAGGCGGCCCAGACAGCCAGGAAATCACCAAACCAGGATTCCGCCGCCGCCCAACCTGCTCCCCAAGAGAAGATAAAACCACCCAAGGAGATCGGTCCCTTTGCTATTCCTGCAGAAATTTCCGGAACCATAATCGTTAATAAAGGTGTGTATAAACAACTTCCCATAGACCACATCAAGGTCGGTGTTCTGCTTCAAGACAACCACCTTCGCATCTCCCAGGCCGACTGTGGGCTTGCCGGCGGCACATTACGTGCTTCAACAGATCTTGATATGGGGGTAAAAGGGTTTACCTACAACGGCAAGTTGGATCTGAATAATCTGCAGCTCGCTGTCCTTGACAACGGACTTTTTCCGGACAGCGACCAACGCGTAACTGGGATTTTGAATTCCAAGAATACGTTCACAGGGCACGGAACCGTGCCCGAATCCCTGCTGAAAGCGATGCAGGTAACCGGCCTGACAACCATTACCCAAGGTCAGGTCACCGGCTCTCCGATGGTGAATGCACTTACTAATTTTCTTGGACTACAAAACTTTGACAAGCTGGAATTTGACAGCATGCAAAGTCGCTATGTCATGCAAAATGCGGTGGTCTCGCTCAATGGCGGGCTGGATAGCCCGAAGCTTAAATTGGCTCCCCAGGGAACGGTCGCAATCAATGGTCCCATCAACCTCGGCCTTAATGCTCGTCTTGCTCCTGAAATCATGTCCCAATTGAGCTCCGACAACAATCTGAAACAGGCAATGACCGACGATAACGGCTGGGGAATAATGCCTTTGAAACTTGTCGGAACCATGAAAAGCCCCAGGATCGCTTTGGACAGCAATGCTCTGCAAAAACAGGCGGTCGGCAAGGCCAGGCAGGAATTACAAAAACAATTGCTGAAGAAAATTTCTCCCGATAAAACGGACCAAAAAGCCGACAAGAATAAACAGCTCCTCGACTCAGCCTTAAAAGGTCTATTCGGCAATTGACAACCCATACTGGCTACCTTGAATTTTCGCGATTCGAAATGCGTGTATCTGCTTGGAGGAAAAAGCCGTGTACATGAAAGTGTCCCAAAGACCGCTGTTCAGCAAGAACGGCTTATTGGAAGAGACGGATACGGGTTAAAGCAACATGCCGGTTATTTGTATTGGGGAGAGGTCCCATGATTGAAAGCTATTCCCTAGGTAGCTGTATGATAGTGGATGGGGTCCTTTACCACACAGATCTGAAAATCATCAAGGGGAAAGTCTCGTCAGACTGGTGGAGAAAGGAAGGACACCGTTTGAACCGAAACGATGTCGAAGACATTTTCCCGGCAAAACCTCATATTTTAGTGGTCGGAACCGGCTATGCCGGACAGATGCGAATACCCGAGACTCTCCAACGCAGTTTGAAGAGAGAAGGCATCCACCTGATTGCCGAAAGGACCCAGGAGGCTGTCAAGACCTTCAATCGGCTGGAGGCAGAAGGGGAATCTGTGGCCGGGGCTTTTCATCTTACCTGTTAAACAGCGTCCGATCTTCACAAAATCAGACCGGGGGTCTCCGCCCTCGTCTCTGCTCACCACTTTCATCACGCTGATCCCCCCTTTTGTTTATTACTTGAAACACCAAAGGAGAAGCAAAAAGTATAAGCAGCACTCGCAATACATTATGTGCCGTGACAAAGGCAGGGTCTCTCTTCAGAGCAAGGGCAACAAGGGAAATCCCGGTGAGGCCGCCAGGGGAAAAAGCAAGAAACAGAGCATCCAATGATATACCTGTTATAGGCCGCAGTGCTAAGCTGAATACAAGGGAAAGGACCAGCATCCACAGAGTAACCCAAAAAGACAGAACCATTCCATGCAACAACTCTCTGATCTTCACGCCGACAAAGTCGGAGCCAATACCGCTACCGATGACCACCTCTGCCATCAAAAGCGGAAACTCAGGCAGGGGGTGAAGCACAAGACCTAGTAATTGAGCGATGGCCACGAGCAGAAAAGGCCCAAGCATCGCAGCGGCAGGGAGGTGCAAAAAACGTCCGGCAAACCAGCCGATTCCACCAATCACAGCCCAAAGCCCGGCTTGCTCCCACGGCAACTGCGTTACCATTTTGCTCCCTGAGGTCACAGCTGAGCTTCGATGGCAATCAGATATAAAAAGCTCGATACAAAAACATAATTAGAAGCACGGCACAGATCACAAAACTCGGTTATAATGGCCATATACTTCTTGGAATAACAACAGGTCTTAAAGAGAACTCCTGTCATAGATGTGAAATACCTTCGACGTATTGCAATCTCCCATGAACCACAAACGGAGAAAAGATGCTCTTCCTCGACCCCGACAAACCCATTACAACCTGTATATCGAACACCTGCGATGGTTGCCCGGCAGGTAAAAATGTGCATTGCCATTTTTCTCTCCAGGATCTTCTGCACTTCTGCCTGCTGGCATTCCCCTCTCTTCTCATTGGGGGTGCCGGTGTCCTGAATGGAAGCGGTTGGTGGTTACTTCTCTGGTTGATCGCGGTCATCGGGTATTTCGGCTTCATTGAAATCCGGGTTATGTGCTCCCACTGCCCTCACTATGCCGAAACGGGAAAATCTTTGAAATGCTGGGCAAATTACGCATCACCCAAGATTTGGCAATACCGTCCGGGACCAATGGTTTTCTGGGAAAAATTTGTCTTTTTTCTCGGTCTCGCGCTTATCTGGGCCACTCCCCTCTATTTTTTGATCTCCGGCATTCAACTCTTTCTTCTCTTTATTTATCTTCTTACCTCAGCAGGTTTTCTGATGACGTTAAAACGTTTTTTTTGCTCGCAGTGCATGAATTTTGCCTGCCCGTTAAACGGCGTCGGAGAGGGAAAACGAAAGCTCTTTTTTGCCTGCAACCCTGAAGTTGCCAGGGCATGGGGTCAAAACATCGATACACCCCGGGAAAATACGATATGAAAAAACCAATACCGGGCCATATCCGGAAGGCCGAGTTCTATACCGAAGAAAAATGTTATATAAGCGAGTTGTTGAATACACCGGAAGATCCCGATGTCTCAGTTGCCAAGGCTCGGGTCGAACCCGGGGTGACGACGCGTTGGCATTGTTTGCGGGACGTGACGGAACGCTACTGTATCGTAAGCGGTAAAGGCAGTGTCGAGGTCGACACACATCCTCCCCGAGATGTTCAGGCAGGGGATGTGGTGTTTATTCCACCGATGTGCAGGCAGCGCATTACCAATAACGGAGAGGAAGATCTTATCTTTCTTGCCGTCTGCACCCCTCGGTTTACCGAAGAGTCCTACATTGATGTTGACGACATCGATACAGGCGAAACAAAAGAATGAAATTGAAAGAAGGACTCTTTAGGCAGAGCATGCGCGGGACGAGAATGAAAAGCGTCTTGATAGTATCTTCAGAAGCCAACCTATTGGTATCGGATTGGTTGTTAATCAAAATCAATCTGATTACCACTCATGTTCAGCTACTGATCCAGTGTGTAAACTGTTCGTTTCTGGGGACGCCATAAATCCATTCCTGGAGACTTCGCCGCAGCCATCCAGGCTGCAGAAACCCGAGATACGAACAGCTCACACCCTTCCTTTCCGCGAGGCTTAGTTTCAGTGGTAATCACAAAAAATAATTCAGGAAAACAGCTGTTTGTATGCGATTACGGGATACAACGAGGAAGAATTAATAAGCCGGATCTCAAGAATTCTGTAGCCCATCGATGAAGATTTTGAATTTGTTGGCCGTGAAAAGTATGCCCAGATAAGAGATCATGGAGCAGGTACCGTTGAAACGCACTGGCAACTTATGAACGGAGGAAGATACGATTGTTGTTGTCGGTATTATTGGCTTTTACGAAGCCAGATAACCCTACCAGTATTTTCATAGGAACATAAACCGCTTTTCCAACTCGACTACTTTTCGGGTTCTGAATAGCCACCATGATAGGTCCCCTATTATTCTCGTATTCGTCCAGAAATTTGGAGAAATTTCTCTGGAATAGGTGTTTCAAAACGGCAGGATTGGCCAGTCTTTGGATGAGCAAAGGCGAGGACTTGAGCGTGCAAAGCCATGCGACGGATGGGATCGGAGCTTGATCCGTATTTTTTATCCCCAACAACCGGGTGCCCAATGTCATGCATATGCACCCTGATTTGGTGTTTCCTGCCCGTATCAAGGTTTATTTGCAATAATGAATATCTAGTGTTCCCGCCAATTTTTCGGTAATGGGTGACCGCCCTTCTGCCGGTCTGCGCATTCTGCTGCGAGTACACTCTGAATGCAGTGGTCTCAGCCAACCAGCTAACAACAGTTCCTTCACTTTTTTCCACCTCACCTTCTACGACGCCAACATACGTTCGCTGACTAATCATTGTTTCCCAGGTGTCCTGAATCTGTTGTTTGACCAGACTGTTTTTTGCAAACAGGAGCAGACCGGAGGTCTCACGGTCGATCCGGTGTACTATGAATATCTTGTTTTCAGGATTCTCAAGTTTGACATACTCACTGAGCATAGAATAGGCTGTTTTTCGCTTTTCAATGCCAGTAGCAACAGTCAGGAGACCGGATGGTTTGTTGATGACAAGTAGATCTTTGTCTTCAAAAACGATGCTCAGTCCAAACTGAGTAAGTTTTTGCCGAGAAGTATCAGTACTCCAACACACCTCGACCTTTGAACCTGGAGCCAGGGACTGATCAAATTGACCGACAGGGATTTCATCAACAGAAACCTGACGATCGCGCAGGAGCGCCTTGAGGACCTTCCGCTTTTTTTGGGGAAACCGGTCAATCAGAAAGGCAAGCAACGTATCGTCTTTGTTTACGGTGAAGGTGTCAACCCTCCCTTTTTTCTGCCCTCCTCTCTCTGTCTGAATAGTCTTCTTTCCTTTCATCTATCACCTCATACGATATTACAGAATTCAGGAAGGGCATCAGGGACGTTTTCAACTTTGAAACGTAAAACTCTTCAATCTCAGCAATGTTTACATGTTGAGAAGGTCTCTGTGTGGCCTCCTGGACAAGAAAATCTTTCAAAAACTGCTGCCGGCGGCAGAAGCACAAGCTACGAACTTGTTGGAAACAGTTCAGTATAATGGTTCCATCTTGATCTGACAACTTTGCCAAAATGTTCCGATTAAACCTAACGTGCCAACTCCCCTGCTGGTCTAAAGAAGAGTGCAATCGCAAAATTTATTGCGGGTTCCAGATTCAGGAATGTTATACTACAGGGAAACAGCTGTTCGATGATCGGCCGCAAGCAGTAAATGGCCACGATTCGTCGTACCGGACAACATATCATCATCGTGACCGGGCCCAAGGAAGATCATGTCAATACTGGAACAAATAGCCGTTAAACCTCCAGCTGAACGAGGATACAATGGACCGTCGTGATTTCATAAAGAATATGACCATGGGCAGTATCGTTGCCGGATCGACACTTGCTTTCGGAAACTACACAAAGGTTTTCGCGGCCGCCGGAATTGCTTCTCCCTCCTACGATCTTGTCGCTGTGAGAGGAGGAGAGCCGGATTTGATGTTCGACAAGGCCATTGGCTCCCTCGGTGGCATGCAGATGTTTGTACCCAAAGGCAGCAAAGTTCTGGTTAAACCAAACATCGGCTGGGACGTGACGCCGGATCGTGGTGGAAACACCAATCCGAAACTTGTGTCGCGCATCATCGAACAGTGTCTGCATGCAGGGGCAAAAGAAGTTTCGGTGTTTGATCATACCTGTGATCCGTGGGCACAGTGCTACAGAAACAGCGGAATTGAAAGAGCGGTCAAGGATGCCGGGGGAAAAATGGTCTCTGGAGATAATGAAGGATATTTTCAGAAGGTCAGCATACCAAGGGGGGTGCGACTGACCGAAGCAAAGGTTCACGAACTCCTTCTTGATGCAGATGTCTTCATCAACGTTCCTGTTTTAAAGCATCACTCCTCTTCAATGGTCACGATAGGAATGAAGAACCTTATGGGTGTGGTGTGGGATCGCGGGTACTGGCACCGAAACGACCTTCATCAATGTATAGCCGATTTTGCCTCGTATCGCAGCCCCACACTCACAGTGGTCGATGCCTATAACGTCATGAAACAGAATGGACCGCGCGGGGTTTCTAATGCTGATATTGTAAATATGAAAGCACTCATTGTCTCTACGGACCCTGTTGCTGCTGACGCCGCAGCAGCAAAGTTCTTTGGTACCGAACCGGCCGACATTCGTCATATAGAGCTTGCAGCAGAGATGAATCTCGGCCGGATCGACCTGTCCGGGCTGTCGATCAACCGTATCAAAATGTGAATCCGGCGGATGAAATATCTCAAACCACTTCGTGTGGGTGTATCAGGTACTCTTTTTTTACTGGTCACAGCCTTATTTCTCGATTTCGGCAATAGTATTGCGCCATCTTTCACTAGAGGGCTGTTGCACCTCCAGTTTGTTCCCTCACTGATGCAATTCTTGAATACAGCGGCCCTCAGTGCGGCTGGATTCATCTTAATCCTCATTCTGACCATTCTTTTCGGTCGCGTCTACTGCTCGACCATCTGTCCTCTCGGAACATTCCATGATGTGATCGGTTTTGTGGTCCGAAAGAAGAAAAAACGCAGCGACTTTCAATTTTCAGAGCCGAAGAATGTCATCCGGTATTCCATTCTTACGCTCACTCTTCTCTTGCTGATCACCGGCAGCAGCTTGTTGCTGAATCTTCTCGATCCGTTCAGCGGCTTCGGCCGGATCCTGTCGAACCTGTTCCGTCCAGTTGTCCTGATAATGAACAATATAGCCGCAAGCGCGCTTGAGCAATTTGGCATCTACACCATCTCCCGGAAACAGTGGGCGGTTATTGCGCCGTTATCCGTTACGGTCTCACTTACGATGGTTTTACTGGTCGGGTTTCTTGCTGTTCTGCGGGGGCGTCTGTACTGCAACACCGTTTGTCCCGTGGGTGCTCTGCTGGGCCTTATTTCAAAAATATCTTGCGTGCAAATCTGCCTGGATCGGGATAATTGCACGGGCTGCAGAAGATGCGAACACGTGTGCAAGGCGGGCTGTATCGATCTTGGGGAGATGACGGTGGATACCAGCCGCTGTGTTGCCTGTTATAATTGTCTGGCAAACTGTGCTCATAACGCAATCCACCTGGAAAACAAATGGCAAAAACGGGATACCGTAACCCGGATTGATCAAACGCGCCGCGATTTTATGTGTTACTCTGGCGTCTATCTTCTAGGACTGACCGGTCTTATCGAACCGACAAAGTCTATTATCCAGAGTAAACCGACAAAAATCCCCGAAGCAGTCACATGCCCGGTATCACCGCCGGGTTCGCTCAGTATTGCTCGTTTTACATCAATATGTACAGCATGCCATCTCTGTGTCAGCAGTTGTCCATCCAGGGTGCTTGCTCCTTCATTTCTGGAATTTGGACTGTCGGGTGTCATGCAGCCGCACATGAACTTTCGCGCGGCTCATTGCAATTATGAATGTACGATCTGCATGGACATCTGTCCCACCGGTGCTCTTTTACCACTCAAGGTGGAGGAGAAGAAACTCACCCAGACCGGCGTTGCAAAATTCATCAAGGAAAATTGTGTGGTCTACACGGACAACACAACCTGTGGAGCCTGCTCTGAGCACTGTCCGACCAAAGCCGTCAACATGGTGCCCTATCAGAATCCATTACACAAGCCGCTTGTCATCCCGAAAGTCAATACCGACTACTGCATCGGCTGTGGTGGCTGCCAGCACGCCTGCCCCACCAAACCCTACAAAGCAATATATGTCGAGGGGCATCCAATACACAAGCTTGCCAAGAAACCGGTGGTAAAGAAGGTCGAGGAAAAGGGAGATAACAAAGAGGATTTCCCTTTCTGATGACATGGACGATCAGGCAACAATCCGGCAGGATCAATCTCCCGGTTCTTTCCTCATAAGCGGTAGAGTTAAAACCACAATCAAGGGCATACCCATTGTCATTTCTTTTGGCGACAACTTTTCCCAAAAGATGAAGATGCGGCATCAAGATGTTCGGCCAGCATGAACAGTCTGGTTTGTTGCAGACGCACTTTTTCGCAAAGCAAAAATGTGGACCAATACGAGTTGATTTAAGGCTGGTAAATATTCTGTCTCATACAAACTGTACGGGCATGTGAAGTGTGAACACTTATAAATAAAGAGATCTTGATTGAAAAGGTTAAAAAAATGTTTGGGAATGTTTTGATTTGGTTGGAATTTTTAAAGTCGGGTTTAAAAGTCAGGTTGTGGACCCAATTTTAAAAAACAGGTTGAAACCATAAAATTTTTTCGTAAGGTTTGAAACCATTTCCCCTGTTTTGATTGGAAATATGTGGACTCTTGGTCGATGAGATTTTGTTACGTATACTGGCCAGTAACCTTCCTCAGGATAGTATGAACTTGCAGATTTGCTTAAATGGTTAACATTGCCAATACTATCCTCTGGCGTTGCGATAGCGCATGTTTCTGTAACCTCATAGTAGGAATCTCAACCTGAAGAAAAAAGCAATTTTGCAGAGTTTTTCATAGGCAATATTAATCTCCACACTCTTCCTTAAAATAAAAATTCCACTTAAGAGTGAAAACATAAACTCGTTTAGATAAACTGAGCCACCTCTCACTATAAATTTCTCAAGAACCCGTTCATTCAACAAGTTAGCCAATACGAATTGGCAATATCATATATTATTCCGATTTGACATATAGAAATAATGAATGTAAAAGACAAAGGTTCAATATTGAATATTTAATCTTAACCCCCTCCAATAATACACAATTTTACTGGAGCATACACTGCGTTAAGGTTTGAGATTGTCATTATAATTGATAGTTAACATTGATACCTTTATCAAAACGTTCATGTCATGACAGCTTTTCTCTCATTGGGCCGGATGTTGAATGACTTTGCCACCTTGGCCGAAAAAAGCCTTCTGGCAATCGATGCAGCACGATCGGCCGGACAAAAAGTGGTGGGCATTTATTGCATTTTTGCACCAACAGAGCTCATCCGGGCAGCAGGCGCCATTCCAGTAGGGTTGTGCGGGAAAAAAAATGAGCCGATCGCTGCGGCCGAAGTGGAACTTCCGGCCAACCTATGTCCGTTGATCAAAGCCAGTTACGGCTACGCGATCACGGGTACCTGCCCTTATTTTTTGGCTGCAGATGCCGTGGTGGGTGAAACCACCTGCGACGGCAAGAAGAAGATGTACGAAGCCCTTGGTCGGCTCAAGCCTATGCACGTGATGCACCTTCCCCACGGACCCAATCGGAGGCTGGCCCAAAATTTTTGGCGTTCGGAGATCGACTCGCTGGTGGATTTTCTGCAGGATCTTACAGGCCATTCGATTTCCGATGATGCTCTTCGTGCGCAGATCCAAATCCATAACCGGGTACGCAGGTTAATGCGCCGACTTCACTCTGTGAATGCTGCCCGAATTCCTCCGGCGGTATCAGGTTCTGCTCTGCTTCCGGTCGTGGAGGCGAAAAACTATTGGCCTGATCTGGATGATTATGCACAACGACTGGAGCGCCTCATTGAAACTATCGATACATTCTCACCTCTTCCTTCCAAAGCCTATGACGAACGAGTTCGCATCCTGCTTACGGGGACCCCACTTGGCAAAGGATCCGACAAAGTGTTGACGCTTCTCGAAGATTCGGGTGCTGTCGTGGTGGGAATGGAGAATTGCACCGACCTCAAACCCGCCTGGTCCGAGGTCGATGAAACCGATGCCGACCCTCTAAATGCCATAACGCAACATTA
>CAWGGS010000077.1:0-28245 GCA_963822095.1 uncultured delta proteobacterium | reverse complement strand
GGCAATACGACGGTCAAAGGGGATCGTCAACAGGATCGGAAGATTTTCGTTTTCTGCATAATCAAACACCTTGCGATCTCCGATATCGGCGCGGTTGATTACCAGACCGCAAGGAATGCCGAGTAGTCGCACCGCTCCCACCGCCAGTTTCAAATCATGGAGGCCGAAGGGTGTTGGTTCGGTGACCATGAGGATAAAATCAGCGCCTCTCATGGCGGCGATAACTGGGCAGGAGGTGCCCGGCGGAGCATCTATAACTGTAATGAGCTGTGGGTCTGCCTCCGCCCGCACCCGTTTGATCAGCGGCGGCGACATAGCTTCGCCAACCCGCAATTGACCGTTGATGAAGCGGATCTCTTCCCGTGCTCCAAAATTGATTATCCCCAACTCTCGGCCGGTCTCCGTGATCGCCCCTTCGGGACAGACTGCCATGCAGCCACCACAGCTGTGGCAGAGTTCCTGGAAAACGAGCACCTTTTTACCGACCACCGCCAAAGCGTTGAACCGGCAGATGTCCGAACATTTCCGACAGAAGGTGCATTTTTCCAGATCCACAAGTGGGACCGGAACCTCGACCCGATCACTTTGTTTAATTACCGGTTTGAGGAAAAGATGGGCATTGGGCTCTTCCACGTCACAATCCAACAACTCAACCCCGGCACCCAGAGCAAGAGCCATATTGACAGAGATGGTGGTTTTGCCGGTGCCGCCCTTGCCGCTGGCTACGCTGATGATCATGGTTTTGCCGCCTTTTGCGGTTGCGGGGCGACCGGCCGCAGGAGCGTACCGATCTTTTCGAGAAGAGCAAGCAACGCCTCGGCATCCTTATCTTGTGGTTCTACCGGCACCTGCATCAGTACCCCCAAGCCTTCGGTGCCCTCGTGGAATTCCTCTGGGGAAAGTGCACTGACAATCGCCGCATTAACCAGTGGATTGATCTTGACGAGTTGTTTTACAAAGGCGATACCACTCATGTCGCCGAGCTGTTCGTCGACAATCACCAAGTCTATCTGTTTGCCCTCGAGGAGCAATAACCCGGCGGCCCCTGTCTCAGCCGGCAGCAATTCAATTTCCGGTTGGCGCTGCAATCCGGCAACGAGAGCGGAAAATCGCGCAATATCTTTTGCTATAAATAAGACTCTCACGTCTATCCTCTCCATGAAGAATTTGTCAGATTGTTACTTAAGGGCATTCTGTGTAATATCAATCATCTGTCCTGCGTACCAAGTTCTGTAATCAGGGTTATTGAGATGAGTTTCCTTCCATTTTGATAAAGGTGAGGCGGGATCGGAGCAAAGACTACCATGACCGTTATCCCAAAGAAGAAGACATTCTTTGCAGTTGTCTTCAACAAGAGCGCAGAGTGGGCAGTGATTTTTCCACGGAGGCTCAACCTTCACTACATGTTCGACATAATATTTTTTGTCATGAGCAGGATGCTGATAGAGCCAGATCCACATTTTTTTTAATTCCTGTAATGCCTCTTTTTGTATGTGTGTCATCGTTCTACCTTCCTTAAAAAAAGATTACGTGTCACTTCTACTTTAGCCGAAGGACAAAGGAAGAAATCCAACGGCAGAGAACTGAATCCATGCAGATTTCTGTAACGGTTATAATCAAAACATCCAGGCCAGAAGTTCAACAGCGTTGGAACAGGGGCGATCATAGATGCTGTCATCGAAGATCAGAACTTTCTCTCTCGTCTCATTGGTGAGCAGAGAAAAGAAGTTGGATAACGCCCACAGAGACGATCCATCAGTGAGTGCTGTCGAGAAGTTGTTGCTCTTCATGCTACTATTGTAAAAGCAATCTTTGTGCCTGGTTTCTCCCTCTCTCCCTCATGTTTTCTAACGAAATGATATTATGTAATAACAATCCATAAAAATGCTTAGGGAGTGGTGGGCGTGACCCAGGATAAAACGGTTAAATACAACCTTATGGTCATATTTGACCCTTCGAGGTCTCCTCGATAGGTTCTGCCGCTTGCCCCGAATCAATACGCAGGAACTGAGAATCGATATCGGCATGCAAACAAAAATGGCTCATCCGGTTTTTGCGTACTTTGGAAAAGTTGAAAGAATTAACCCGGTAGAGATCATCGCTTTCGGCCGCCGTCCTGCGGCCTTATCGTCTGGGAACCACGGCTGACAGACAGGCCGTCCCTGGCCTGCTGTCAGTTGCGGACGTCCTATCCGCAACCCTCCGGGCCTGACATGCTTCCCAGTCGGGCCTCCGTGATGCGCCCGCAAACGACGATCTCAACCTCCTTGGGGTATAGAAAAGTACGCTTGAGTCGGATGAACCACAAAAATTAAAGGAAAGAACATGGATACGAAAATAGAAGAACTGGAAAAACACCTACAAGATCTTGAAGAAAAGGTTGGGGTGTTACAACAGAATATCCCTGATGATCAATTGAGTATGGTGGTATTCAGCGGCGACCTGGACCGCCTGCTAGCGGCATTCATCATCGCCATCGACGCATCTGCCATGTACGAACAGGTCATGTTTTTGCCTTCTGGGGAATTCCGGCCTTTCGCGACCCGGAAAAGCATGCCGAGAAGGCGGAACTGCTAGCCACGGCCTTCGGGCGGATACTGCCCAAAGGTGCGGAGCAGTTAAAGCTTTCTCGATGAGCATGGCCGACTTGGGCACAAGAATGATTCAGCATCTAATGCCTAAAAAAAGGCGTTCTCTGCCGGATCTCATGAAAACCGCGGCAGATTGCGGTGTTGAGATCGTGATCTGTGAAATGTCCATAAATTTGATGGGATTCAAGGAGGAAGAATTAATCGATTATCCCAATATCACTTTGGCAGGCGTTACGAAATTTCTGCAGGAAACCGGAAAGAGCAAGCTCTCACTGTTTATCTAAAAAGGGAAGCCGCGCTGTAACTTCCTGCAGAAAAAACCCGAGAAGGCTCAGCCGGCTCAGCACCTCCCAACTCCAAAATACGATTAGGACATCTAAAAACAAAGGTCACGCACCTCAAAGGAATCTCAACATAACAGAAGATATTTTATGAAATCCACTCTTACCCCAAATAGGATTTAAATGGAACGTTCTCCGGCAAATTGGAGAGTAAGAATTTTGTGCTAACAAATTTCTTGTCACAAATTGAGATTGCCAGACAAAATCTCTTAATAACTGAATTTCACGTCAATTTTATATTACTACTACTATTAGTCTCTGACCATGGAGTACATATCTCTCCTATAAAATCATGACTGTGTGCATAACAAAAAATGAAGGACAGGCTTTTTCCCTTGCTGGCGCTATTGAGCGGCTCGTGATGGATACCGATGAGCGATACAAAAAAAAAATTGTTTCCGGAAACGGTATAGGATAGAAATGTTTCGGCCTTCTTCTATTTCGAAAGTACACCGAGGTAGCGCAAAACAAAAAAGCACATATCGATAATCCGATATGTGCTTTTTTTATTGGTACGCCCGGCAGGATTCGAACCTGCGACCTACGGATTAGAAGTCCGTTGCTCTATCCAGCTGAGCTACGGGCGCTTGGACTTGATTTTGGCCGACATAATAATCAAATCGAGGCAAAAAGCAACAGCATTTTTGCCTATAACTCCACCTCCCGAACCCGCTGCCAGATCGGTCCGCTCACCGTATCGATGACGGTGATTCCCATCCTGGCAAGCTTGTCACGGGCTGCATCGGCAGCCTTCCAGTCTTTTTCCTCCCGTGCTTTTTCCCGCAGCTGGATCAGTGTGTTTACCTCGGGAATCAACGGACACCCTTGCAACCTGAAGACCTGAAGCACCTGGTTCATTTCACCCAGGGTCTCAAGGATATAGTCCTTTTGATCGCGGTCAAGGTGATTGACCTGAAGAATCGGATTCACCTTCTTGATGAACTTATAAATCGCGCTCATCCCCTTGGACACGTTCAAATCGTCGTCCAAGGCCTCGAAGAACTGATCCTTCATCGCCGAGACAAAGGCAGTGACCTCGGGATGCGGTTTCCCGGGAGGAAGACAAAGCAGCTTACAGGCAAATTCATCGAGCCTTCTAAGGGCAGTTCGTACATTTTCCAGACGTCGGAGGGAAAAGTTGATCGGCTTACGATAATGCACGGTCAGCAGCATGAACCGAACTTCACGGGCGGTAAATCCACGGGCCATCACATCGCGAAGCGTAATGATATTAGCGTTTTCATGCGACATTTTCTTCCCATCGACCAGCACCATTTCAGAGTGGAGCCAATAACGGGCCAGGGGTTTTCCGGTCAGCGCCTCGGCAATAGCAATCTCGTTTTCATGGTGGGGAAAGATCAGGTTCCGACTGCTGGTATGGATATCCAGGGTGGCACCGAGATGCCGGGTTGCCATAGCTGAACATTCTACATGCCAACTTGGTCGAACATTTCCCCAGTCAGTGGGGAAAAAGATCCCTTTTTTCAGCTCTGAAAGCGTCGATCTTTTCAGCAGAGTAAAGTCACGGGGATTATCCTTTTCGTAATTGTCCAAATCAACGGTCTTGCCCAACTGGATCTTGCTGAGATCAATACCCGAAAGGCGGCCATACTTCTTGAATTTTGATATATCAAAATAAATCGAGCCGTGCTTTTCATACGCATAACCCTTGTGAATCAATTCGTGGGCTATTTCGATCATATCCTGGACATTTTCCGACGCCTTGGGATACCCGGCCGCCCTTTTAACACCGAGAGCGTCTATATCCTCCATAAATCCTTCTATGTATCCGTCGGTAAATTCTCTAAGAGCCTTGCCGGCCTTTTCCGCTCCGTCTATGGTGTTGTCGTCGATGTCGGTGAAGTTCATATAGGATTCCACCGTCATTCCTTTGCTCTCAAGGTGCCTGGTAATCAGGTCGGATACTACAAAACGCCTGCAGAGCAGAAGGTTGGCAGGTTCAAAAGCAGTAGGCCCACAGGAGTAGAAGGTAACATGCCCCTCTTTTTGAGGAACGAAGACCTCCTTTTTTTTGGTCATCGTGTTAAAGAATCTCAGCTCCTTCTTTTTCCCACCGGTCTCGACCTTCTTGGAAAAAAGCGGGGTGCTTAAATACCGCTCCCCTCCATCGGGAAGGATCACAACGACCAGAGCTTCATCCAGGTTCTTGGCAAAATCCAAGGCAGCCGACATGGCAGCGCCGCTGCTCATCCCCACCAGGAGTCCTTCCTTTCGAGCCAGTTGCCGAGCCATACTGAAGGCATCCTCGTCTTCAATCCGTACTATGTGATCCGGAACGTTTTTATTGAATATCCCCGGCTTATAGGATTCCTTCATATTTTTTAGCCCCTGGATCTTATGCCCAAGGTGCGGTTCGACAGCCACAATCTTTACATGGGGATGGAATTCCTTAAACCAGGCACAAAGTCCCATAACAGTCCCGGAGGTCCCAAGAGTTGCGACAATATGGGTTACTTTTCCTTCGGTTTGAGACCAGATTTCCGGTCCTGTACCGAAATAATGGGCCTTCCAGTTGGCCTCATTATTGAACTGATCGGTCAGATAATACCGGTCGGGAAATTCCCTGGCCATGGCATAGGACTTTTCAATGGCCCCATCGGTTGCCCTGTTTGCAGGAGTGAGTAAAATCTCGGCGCCATAGGCTTGCATGATTTTTCGACGCTCAACGGATGCGGACTCCGGCATCACCAATGTGCACCGGTACCCTTTGGCCGCACATACCATGGCCAATCCAATCCCAGTGTTGCCGCTGGTTGCCTCAAGAACAATCTTGTCCTTGGTCAACTCGCCGCTTTCTTCCCCTGCCTCAATCATCGAAAGGGAGATACGTTCTTTGATTGAGCCGCCGGGGTTTCGAGCCTCGATCTTGCCATAAATCCGAACCGATTCGGAAGCGATCAGGCGATTTATCCTCACCAGGGGTGTATCCCCAATAGCCTCTAATACATTGTTAAGTAACATTTTCCTTTCAATCCAACAGTCTATTTACCTGCCGTGGTTACCCGTAAAGCACAGTTGATTTTTTCTTTTGGTTCTATCCGAGAAAGCACGCATTTTCCCCCTGAAGGCGAAAAGCTGAAACTAAATTCCAGACAAGAACAGCATCAATGAATGCAGACAAAATTATGAGGATACCCCGTTTAGGAAGATGGTCAAGAATTTTCTTGTACCCCGTGGAAATCGGCTTGGCTATTCCCGGCGGCAAGCCTTGAAAAGATACCAGATTCTAATAAGCGCCTTCCTGCTTTCTTCATCCTCAATGAAACCTGCCTGGTTTTCAAAGGCGCTGAGTTCCATGGGGTCCACCGGGGAAAAGGAGACCTTTTTACTGGTCTGATTATCTGGTGCCTTTGTTTTTGCAGCTATGGTGAACTTGACGTCCTGTAACTTGGAAAATTCGAGCTCGGCATTCAATTTCTCAAGTATGTGGAGTTTTTCGAATTGGAGCTGATGAATCCAGGAGGAGGTATCGACTTCAACCCAAAACACCCCGCGAACGATTTTCAGCGGACGAGCGTGCTCGGCTGTAACCTTGTCGACAATCTGATCCCATTTACTAAAAAGGGAATAGAGATCTACCTGTTTTTCCCAACCCTTGTCTTGAATTATCCCAGGCAAGGTAGTGGCCAGGCTTTCCTGTTTCTTTTTGTGTCGCTTCATATATCGGTACTGTAATTCCTTTTCCCCTGGTTTCGCCATCTCTATCTACAAAATTTTTTTATACTATCAAAAACAAAAAAGGCCCGCACACCTTTTGCAGTGCGCGGGCCCTCATGTTCCGGCGTTTCAGGTTGTGCTTTTAATAAACCCGAAGATAGTTATCCAGTTCCCAATCGGTTACTGCAGTACGATAGCTATCCCACTCCTGCTCTTTTGCTTCAATGTACTTCTCAAAGATATGATTGCCAAGCGTTGCCTTGGCAATCGGGTTGACCTTCAACTCGTCCAGGGCTTCTTTGAGGTTTGCCGGCATAACAGTGATACCGACATCGTCCATCTGACCAGACGTCATCTTAAAGATATCCTGGTCAACGGACGCGGGAGGTGTCAGTTTATTCTTGATGCCGTCGAGTCCGGAGTTCAGCATCATTGCCAGTGCCATGTAAGGGTTACAGGTCGGATCCGGGCATCGAACCTCCGTACGGGTGGACAGGCCACGGGCTGCGGGGATGCGAACCAGTGCAGAACGGTTAATCGCCGACCAGGCAGCATACACAGGGGCCTCGTAACCGGGTACGAGACGTTTATAGGAGTTGACCAGAGGATTGGTCACAGCGGCAAAACCACGGGCATTTTTCAGAATACCGGCTATATACTGATAGGCTGTCGCCGAGAGTTGCAGTTTTCCTGTCTCATCAAAAAAGGCGTTGGTGCCGTCCAGGTTAAAAAGAGACTGGTTGGTATGCATACCGGAACCGTTGATCCCAAAGATCGGCTTCGGCATAAAGGTTGCGTGCAGACCGTAATTGGCGGCAATGGACTTAACAACCCATCTGAAGGTAATGGTATTGTCGGCAGCGGTCAGGGCATCGGCATATTTGAAGTTGATCTCATGCTGTCCTTCGGCAACCTCATGGTGAGAGGCCTCGATCTCATAGCCCATTTTCTCCAGGGTCTCGATGATCTCACGCCGACAGTCGTTGGCTTCGTCCTCAGGATCCAGCGAGAAGTATCCGGCAACATCGTTGGTGATGGTGGTGGGAGCACCGTCTTCATCACGCTCAAACAGGAAGAACTCGCATTCGGTTCCTACGTTCATGGTAAAGCCCATTTCTTTGGCCTCGGCCAGAACCCTTTTCAGGTTAACGCGGGGGCACCCCATAAACGGCGTATTGTCTGATTTGTAGACATCGCAAATGATACGGGCAGCAGCAACGCCTGCTCTATTCCGCCAGGGGAGGATTCTGAAGGTATCGTAATCAGGCTTCAGATACATATCGGACTCATTGATCCGGACAAAACCGTCGATGGACGATCCGTCGAACATCATATCGCCGTCAAGCGCTTTGCCTATCTGGCTCTTCGGGATCGCAACATTTTTCATTATGCCTAAAATATCAGCAAACTGGAGGCGGAAATAGTGGACATTTTCCTCCTCTATAATTTTCATTATTTCGTCTCTTGTCATTTTACCTGTCTCCTTAGATGTTGTATTTATTCCAGAAATGCTTCTCCTCTGTCAAATCCACAGGTATCGGGTTCTTTATACCATTTTCTGCAAGGATTGCAATCATCCTCCGCATAAGGATCATATTGAGGAAGATCTAGCCTGGATATTTCAAGAGTCGAGGCGGTTGCAAGCCTTGGAGACGTGCGGTTCACTATACTGAAGTATGTGAACCGCACAAGCGACCCGGGATAGCGGATCGGATCGACTCTCCCGAAGGGTGGAAAAATTTACGGGTGACTGTTTTTGTTCAGGTACAAATTGTACTCGGTGCATGCTTGAATTGTATTGGGTTAACTCTTTATATCGACATAATACATTCAATTCCAAGCAAATTTTTCATGAAATATCCAGGCTTGTCTATCAGATACGAAACAAAAAGGCTGCCCCTCTTTTAAAGGGGCAGCCTTGATAGTGTCTGATATGTCTTTCAGACTAACGGATGAACAACATTTCCTGGTAGGAAGGCAGCGGCCACAGATCGTCAGCGACCACAGTCTCCAAAGCGTCAGCGTACTCGCGTACTTTATTCATGGCCGGCAGCACCTTGTCACACATGTACTTGGCATGGGCCAGGGTATCGCCGCCCTCATGGGCCAACAGTTTCTCAAGGGCATCAACAGCTTCCTGCATGGAACGCAGTTTTGTGGTGACATCTTCGAGAGCGACCATTTTGAAGTCACGGCCGATGGCTTTGAGGCTGGCACAGGTCTCTGCAAGCTGGCCCTGATAACGCATGGCAGCCGGAAAGAAAATGGTACGGGCCATACGGATTACCAGGTTTGCTTCAACGTCAAGGGTCAACACATACTGCTCAAGATACGTCTCCTGACGGGACTTGAGTTCAGCTTCGGAGAGGACATTGTATTTACTAAACAGCGTAACAACTTCCTTGCTGGTGAGAACCGGCAGGGCGTCCGGAGTGGTTTTCAGGTTCGGCAGACCGCGTTTCTTGGCTTCCTTATGCCATGCTTCGCTGTAGCCATCACCGTTGAAAATGATCGGATCGCTTTCTTTCAGCATTTTCTGCAGCAGCTTCTGAACGCCTTCGTTGAACTGAGTTTTATTCACCCTGCCTAGCTTCTCCAGCTCGGTTGCCACATAATCAAGAGACTCGGACATCATGGTGTTGAGTGCAACCTGGGCACCGGCGATGGAATGAGAGGAACCAACTGCACGGAACTCGAAGCGGTTGCCGGTAAAGGCAAACGGGCTGGTACGGTTACGATCGCCCGGATCCATCGGCAGCGGCGGCAGGGTATCAACACCGATATTCATCGCATCTTTCTTCTTGGAGCTCTTCAGATCGCCCTTCTTAATCTGGTCAAAGACGTCAGTAAGCTGCTCGCCTACATAGGCACTCATGATTGCAGGAGGAGCTTCATTGGCGCCAAGGCGATGATCGTTGGAAGCGGAACCAACGGTTGCGCGCAGAAGTGCTCCATACTTGTGCAGAGCGCGCAGCGCTGCAGCACAGAACACCAGGAACTGGGCGTTTGCATGCGGGGTTTCACCCGGATCGAAAAGGCTGCCGAGTTCGGCATTACCGATAGAGTAGTTGAGATGTTTGCCGGAGCCATTGATGCCGGCAAACGGTTTCTCGTGCAGCAGGCAGATCATGCCATACCGCTTGGCAACAGTCTGCAGGGTTGTCATAACCAGCTGGTTGTGATCCGTTGCAAGGTTACCCTGCTCGAATATCGGGGCGATCTCAAACTGAGCAGGTGCAACCTCGTTGTGGCGGGTTTTCACTGGAACACCGAGCTTGTAGAGCTCGCGCTCAACATCCATCATGAATGCCAGTACGCGACGATTAATAGAGCCAAAGTACTGATCGTCAAACTGCTGACCTTTGGCAGACGGGGCGCCAAAAAGCGTACGGCCGGCAAGCAGCAGGTCAGGACGGGCGAACGCGAAGTTGCGATCTACAAGAAAATATTCCTGCTCGGGACCGGCAAAACTGGTGATCGGCAATTTGGTGTTTACTCCGAACAGCTTGAGAACACGCTTTGCCTCTTTGTTAAGAGCCTGCAGGGAACGGAGTAGCGGGGTCTTTTTGTCCAGTGCCTCACCGGTCCAGGAAACAAATGCGGTCGGGATGCAGAGGAAGGTTCCGTTCGGGTTCTCGAGAATAAATGCCGGGCTGGTTACATCCCAGGCTGTATAGCCGCGGGCCTCAAAGGTAGCGCGCAACCCGCCGGAGGGGAAGGAAGAGGCATCCGGCTCACCCTGGATGAGCAGCTTTCCGGAAAACTCGGCCAGAGCTCCACCTTCACCGTCCGGCACCAGGAAAGAGTCATGCTTCTCAGCGGTCAATCCGGTCAGCGGGTAGAAAACGTGGGTGAAATGGGTCGCACCTTTCTCGATAGCCCAGTCTTTCATGGTGTTGGCAACGACATCGGCCACACTTGCGTCCAGCTTCTCGCCGTAAGCAATGGTCTTCTTCAAGCTTTTATAGACATCCTTCGGCAGACGCTCCTTCATGACTGAATTACTGAAGACATTAGAGCCAAAAACCTCAGTAGGCTTGGTCTCACTGAAGTTCAGTGGTGGATGGGACGGTTTGTAATCGATGATTGCCGAAATGGCATTCAGACGGGCCTGGATTCCACTCATAGTGCTTTCTCCATAATTGGTTAAGGATGATAGTTGTTTCAGGTATGTAATTGCCAAATAAAAATAACGACAAAATTGTAAAACATACGGCGCGGTTTTTCAACTACGAATTTGCAAAAGCACAGTCAGCAGCTCCTTCAATTCAACGCCTTCGAAGGAACGGAGACTGAGTTTATGCTCTGTACCTTTTTTGCAGGGAGAAAATCACCGTCCTCTCGGAAGATCGGTATCTTAAATGCCTGCCTGTGAAAAAACCAACCTCGCCACAGATCTTTGAACGAACGCGGAATGAGGCTTTGCAAATGAACAGATTGGAAACATCGCCATTAAACTTTTCACTGTGATGGTTTTCCTTTTTCAATCAGGTAACCTTTTATGCAAAAACCCCTCCAGGAAATGGCCAAGGCAAAAATTCTCGCCTCCATACTTCGTTGAAAGTTGGGGCTCAACGGTGCTCGACATTCCAGATCTTAAGAAAAATCTCCCTTATTGTTTATTTTCCGGTCTTTTGAATGTAATTGTCTCAATCCTTCTTGCCGTATTCCCGCAGAAAATAACATCTCTGTTTTATCAACTCTTAATTACCCCCCTAACGTTTATTACATATTTGTGATTTTCTCATGTGTCACTTTTATTGATTGAATACAACAATCCTTGAGTTAACTCATTCTTAAAATCCGGTTCGGTGATCTTTTTATGCTGAATATCTAAAACATAAAAAACATCAATGAGCCGCTCGACCTCTGTGGCAATGAAGGCCTTATGGATATTTATCCCAAAATCGGCGAGGCTTTGGGTAATATGATAGAGCTGTCCCGGACGATCGGATGCATAAACCTCCACCACGGTATAGGTATCTGACGTCTCATTATCGATTATCACCCTGGATTCCTTGCGTCCAACCAGTTCCTTGCGTCGGCCTAACATCGAAGAGAGTTTCTGATAGAGTCTGTGTCCAAGGCCCAGCCGGTGATTGATGGCCAGATCCAGATCCCGATTTAAGGCCTCCCAATCCTTTTCCTTGAATTTCAGGCCATCGGTGGAACGCACCTCAATAACATCGACTGCGGTCGCATCAGTCCAGGTAAAGATCTGGGCGTTGAGTACCGTCAGGTTATGTAATGCCAGAACCCCACATATCTTGGCCAAAAGGCCCGGCTGATCGACAGAGACCACAAGGAGCGACCACTTGCCTTTCCTGTCCTTGGCAAAGACAAGGGATTTCTGGCGAATAACCCGATAATGGTCACGGTGGATACGAATATGGTCGGCCACTGTTTCCGGAGCAAAACTCAGCAAATAATCGGCAGCTAGATTTTTGATATCCATCTTGATGTCGACTTCATCTCGAAGAAGGTCAGTGACCTGTTCCCGGAGCCAGACGACGCCCTGCTCCATCTGACGATCAATGACCGCAGCCCCTTTGTGATCGAAATGGGCAAGCTCCAGATAGGGCTGGATACGAAGGAACATTTCCTGCATCAAGGCAGCCTTCCAGTCACTCCAGGCCGACGGTCCGGTGGCCTTGGAATCGGCAATAGATATCAGGTACAACATGGCAAGCCGGTCCGCCGTTCCTATAGTTTCCGCACAACGTTTAATAAAACCACCATCATTGAGATCACGGCGAAGGGCATTCTCCGGAATGAACAGGTGATACTGGACGAGGAAACCGAGGGTTTCACACTCCGAATCGGAAAAACCTAATCGCTCGCCGATCTCTTTTATAATTCCAGCACCGATTACCGAATGATCGCTGCGCATCCCCTTCCCGACATCATGGAACAGCATGGCCACCATGAGCACAGACGGCGAGGACACCGACTGAAAGACATTGGTCTCCTCCGCAATCACCTTATGCAGCTCTGCAACTGCCTGGATTGAATGTCTGTCCACCGTATAGATATGATAGATATCATGTTGAGCTAAACTTATAACCCTTGAAAATTCAGGAACATAGGCAACCAACAGACCCGTTTCCAGCATGAGTTCAAGAACATAGAGTACATCCTGGGCGTTGTGGAGAATTTCAAGGAAGGCCTTGGTCATCCTGGGCGAAGTCCGGACCTTGTCGGTAATCAGATCAAGATTGGCGGTAATCGCCTTTCGCGCCCGGTGATGAATGGGTGCACCCGTTTTCGCCGAAGCCAGAAATACCCGCATCAGGAGATACGGCCTCGCCAGGAGGTCCTCGTGGGCGGCTGTCAGGTTGATAAACCCATTGCGAAGCTCAATACCTTTTTCCAGGACCTTGTCCCGTTCGACCTCTTCTCCCTTCCCGGCAAGTCCCAGGACTTCATCGACATGCTCGAAAAACAAATCGGTTGTAATGGCCACGGTCTGCATATGCCCATACATTTCCCGCATGAAGACCTCGACCCCGAGCAGTCCATTCTGAGGTTTATATTCAAGGGCTGTTGCCAACTCCTCCTGCTGTTCGAAGTAGAGCTGGTCGTTTTTTCTCCTGCTGATATAATGCAGTCTGTTTCTGATGCGGATCAAGGATTCCCACGACTGCACAAACTCCGACTGCTCCTGCTCCAGAAGGATTCCGGCATTGACAATCCCGGTCAGGCCCTCAAGCCCGAAGATCACATTAGCCGTCCAGAGCATGGCCTGGATGTCCCGCATCCCACCTTTTCCTTCTTTGATGTTGGGTTCCAACAGATAACTGTGACTTCCGAACCGGGTCCGGCGATCGTCCCGGAATATCTTCATGCTCCGAACGAATTCTTCCCTGTTTCCCTCTACAAAGAGTTGTTTATATTGGGAGAGCAGCTCAAAAAAAAGCAACTGGGAGCCACCGATCAATCGGGCATCCAGCATGGCTACCCGAAAGAAAAAATCCTCTCCCGCCTGCTGCAGGGATTCCTGAATGGTGCGTACCCCATGACCAACATCGAGCCCGGTGTCCCAGAGCGGATACAGAATGGAATCCGTAATTTTTCCGACCCCGGATTTGATCTCGGGACGGTAGAGAATCATCAGATCTATATCGGAAAACGGGAAAAGCTCCTGGCGTCCATACCCCCCAAGAGCAACCAGGGCCACCGATTCATCGGCGCCCTGGACCTCTGTTTCCAAAAAGCACTGGAGTATAAACTCATCGACGAGCCGGCTGTGACTCCTCAGCAAGGAGTGTCCCGTCAGCCCCTGTTCCCACAACTTCTCAAGGGCCTTACGCTGCGCGTGAAGCGGTGATTTCATGCGTTCACGTTAGATGGCATCGAGATCTTCTTCTCCGGTCCGAACGCGAACAATCCGCTCGATCGGTATAACAAAAATCTTCCCATCGCCGATTTTACCAGTATTGGCCGCATTCCTGATCTTCTCCACCACCTGTTCCACAAGATCAGTTCCAACGACGATTTCAATTTTGGTTTTCGGGATAAAATCGACAACGTATTCAGCACCACGGTATATTTCAGTATGTCCTTTCTGGCGGCCGTAGCCTTTTACATCCGAAACGGTCATACCTTTAATCCCGATTTCATTCAGAGCATCTTTTACTTCATCGAGCTTGAACGGTTTTATTATTGCTTCGATTTTTTTCATAGTTTTCCTCTTTTATCGCTCGACTTTTCCCCCGCCGGGAGTCGACGGGGGGAACCTTAGATTGCAGGACAATATTTATAATGTGTAGCCGACCTCACTGTGTTCGGTCACATCCAGTCCCTGAACCTCATCTTCAGTTTCTACACGAAGACCAACCACTACGTCCACTATTTTTAATATAATAAAGGTTACCACTACTGACCAGGCAATGACAGCACCGGAAGCGATTACCTGAACGACAAACTGTTTGGGATTGCCATAGAAAAGACCGGTACCGCCCACCGTGGCAAGAAGACCAGTGGCCAGAGCGCCCCATAGACCTCCCACACCGTGTACGGCAACCACGTCCAGGGCGTCATCATATCCTAATTTCCCTTTCATTGTCACGGCAAGATAACAGATCACACCGGCCACCAGACCAATAGCCACGGCCGCGACAGGGGTCACAAAACCCGCTGCGGGTGTAATAGCAACAAGACCCGCCACAGCACCGGAAGCTGCACCAAGCGTTGTCGGTTTTCCCTGGAATTTCCACTCGGCAAAGGCCCAGGCCAAGGAAGCAGCGCCGGTTGCAACTTGAGTGGTTGCCAAAGCCAGTACTGCTATGGGGCCTGCGGAAAGGGCACTGCCGGCATTGAAACCGAACCAGCCAAACCAAAGAACCCCCGCACCCAAAACCGTCATTGGGACATTATGGGGATGAAAGGACTCTTTACCAAAACCCTTGCGCTTTCCTATAACCAGGGCACAAACCAAGGCGGCGGCACCGGAATTAATATGGATGACCGTACCACCGGCAAAGTCCAGTGCTCCGAGACTCATCAACCAACCACCACCCCAAACCCAGTGGCAGACAGGCAGATAAACAAATGTCATCCACAAGGCGGTGAAGATCAAATATGCCGAAAATTTCATTCTTTCAGCAAATGCACCGGTAATGAGCGCCGGGGTTATGATTGCAAACATCAACTGGAACATACAAAAAAGCAAATCCGGAATGGTACCGGTAGTCCCTTTTTCCCAGCTTACATTATGGAGAAAAGCAAAATCAAGATTTCCAATAAAATGTCCGACATCCGGCCCAAACGCCAATGAGTACCCATAAACGACCCAGATTATTGATACGATCCCCAGACAGAGGAAACTCTGCATGGTCGTAGACAAAACATTTTTGCTCCGTACAAGTCCGCCATAAAAAAGAGCCAGCCCCGGTGTCATTAACATGACTAAGGCCGTTGCAACGAGCATGAAAGCGGTGTCCCCAGAATTAATTGCCATATCCAACTCCTTTATTACAAATATCTAAAATAAATCCGGCAACACCGCTGTTGAAGAGCTTCGTATCCAAAAGCTGTCAGTGAATCTTTATCGCAAGTGACCTGAATCTAATCCCTCTTACAGGGAATTAGTTATATGCCGTCTCGGTATGTTCGGTTGAGTCCATACCTACGACCTCCGCCTCTTCAGTCAGCCTGAACCCGAGAAGGGCATGTATCACCTTGAAAAGAATCCAACTGACAACAAATGTATATCCGGCTACCACCGCAACACCTGCTGCCTGTTTAACGAGCTGGGCCGGATTTCCGGCCAACAACCCATCAACTCCACCGGGATTTACCGCCTTGGTGGCAAAAATCCCTAAACACAGTGTGCCGATCGCCCCACCGACACCGTGTATCCCTACGACATCAAGCGAATCGTCGAGTTTCAAACGACTCTTGACATTTACTGCTGTAAAACAAACAATTCCCGCAATGATTCCGATTAATATTGCAGAATTTGGTCCGACAAACCCTGCTGCCGGGGTCACCGTGGCAAGTCCTGCAATCGCTCCCGAGGCAGCACCAAGGGTGGTTGCCTTGCCTTGGGTTATCCATTCCATGATCACCCAGGTCGCCATTGCCGACATCCCGGCAAAATGGGTGGCAACGAAGGCAGTGGCCGCAACCTCGTTTGCCGCCAAAGCCGATCCGCCGTTAAACCCGAACCAGCCGAACCAGAGCAGCCCCGTTCCCAGCATGGTCATCGGCAGATTATGCGGCATAAATTTTGTCTTGCCATACCCGCTCCTTCCTCCGAGAGCCAACACACCGGCGAGAGCTGCCGCGCCGCAAGTTACATGGACCACCAGGCCTCCGGCAAAATCATACACTCCAAAGTTTGCCAGCCAACCTCCCTTTCCCCAGAGCCAATGGCAGACTGGATTGTACACCAGGATCGCCCACAGCAAGGAAAAGACCAGGAATGGAACAAAACGGATCCTCTCTGCCAGGGCACCGGTAATAAGCGCCGGGGTAATTATTGCAAACATGCACTGATAAACCATAAACACCGTCTGCGGTATGGTCGTCGCATAATACGGACTCGGAGCATTCGTCACTCCATGCAGACCAAACCAGGACAAATTCCCTATAATTCCTCCAACATCCGGGCCAAACGACATTGAGTATCCCAGGTACACCCACTCAATGCTGATCAGGGCAATCAAAAAAAGACTCTGCATGATTGTCCCCAGCACGTTTTTGCCACGTACCATTCCCCCGTAAAACAGGGCCAGCCCCGGCGTCATCAACATGACCAATCCCGCCGATGCCAGAACAAAAGCTGTATCCGCCTTGTTCATCTGTGTTCTCCTCTTTTCTGTTGAAAAGATCGGCCCGGGGTCTCCCGCCCTGTTCCGATCAGGTTCCAGCGACGATTCTTAACATTTTCGTCACTTGTAAGCTTTTCGAGGAATCGAGAATAACACAAATGACATATTATTCAACAGACGTAAATTAGTAATCAAAGATCATGCCAAATCAGCATTCATCGTAAAATGCTTGTTTTTACTTATTTTTTTAAAATTCCGGCAATTATTTTCTCTGGTTTTTATGACTTTTTTGTAATTTTTTATTTTTATGATGACAATTTTGTTGTCTTGATCCCGTTTGCAAGAGCCCTTGATCGACCCCTTTGAATGACTTTTTAATGTCTCCTTCAGTTTCGACCTCTTCTCCGTCTTCTGCAATGGGGCCCGACACCATCTGTTTACATTCTCAGCCTTAGGCTGTATTTTGTTGCGCAGGTTCCGCTCTCATACGTTTCAAATGAACCACACGATCCGCTCACGTGACCGGACTCTTTCTGCCAAGCCAATACCCATTCTCCAGTGTTTCCGGCTGGACCAAGCAGCTCAGCGAAACTCTAGCTCAAAGACAACCAGCTTATGGCGAGGCAGAACAAAGGTTACAATTCAAGAACACGAGAAAACCATGAAGATAGACGCCAGACACTATAGAACGATATGGCCCGACCCAGATCAGCCGTCGACAATCTGTATCATCGATCAACGTCTGCTCCCCCACAGATTTGTAATAGAGAAGCTCACCAAGCTGGAAGATGTTTTGAGGGCAATCAAAGATATGTATGTGAGAGGAGCGGGACTCATAGGTGCTACAGCCGGGTTCGGAATGTTCCTGGCTGCAAGCCGGGCAGGTGAGAAAAACTTCGATATGGAGATGGCTGAAGCAGGACGGAAATTGTGTACCTGCAGGCCCACGGCCGAAAACCTCGGTTGGGCCGTAAAAAGAGTTCTTAGGGCTATGGAAACGGAACAGACCGTTTCAAGAAAAAGGGAAATCGCTTTCGTGGAGGCCTGCGCAATAGCCGACGAAGATGCTGAATTCTGCCGAAAAATAGGTCTTCACGGTCTGCCGCTCATTGAAACGATAGGAAAGAAAAAAAATGGCCGCCCGGTCAACATCCTGACCCACTGCAATGCGGGCTGGTTGGCCTTCGTCGACTTTGGAAGCGCTACCGCCCCCATTTATGCGGCGCGGGATGCAGGAATCCCCCTGCATGTCTGGGTTGATGAAACCAGGCCCTGGAACCAGGGATCACGACTCACAGCCTGGGAGCTTCAACAGGAAGGCATCAACAACACCCTGATCACCGATAATGCCGGTGGGCATTTGATGCAGCGAGGAGATGTCGATCTGGTAATTGTCGGAACCGACCGAACAACCTGCACCGGTGATGTGGCCAACAAGATCGGCACCTATTTAAAAGCTCTCGCCGCATGGGACAACAATGTCCCGTTCTACGTGGCTCTCCCCTCTTCCACCTTCGACTGGAGTCTGGAGGACGGCCGAGACATCCCCATTGAGGAGCGTTCGGGAGATGAGATTACCAAGGTCACCGGCTTGACCGCCAAGGGAAAAATGGAAACCGTAGAGATTGCAGCTCCAGGAACCCGGACAGTCAATTATAGTTTTGACGTGACACCGGCCCGGTTGGTCACCGGTCTGATTACCGAACGGGGAATCATCAAGGCTTGCAAGAGTGCAATCTGCAGTGCCTTTCCCGACAGATTTTAAGTCCTGGAATTTTTCGGGGTTTATTCTTTTTCGCGACCGTAATCGTCATCAAATCGTACGATATCGTCCTCCCCCAGGTAACTGCCGATCTGGACCTCAATCAGCTCCAGAGGTATCACTCCAGGATTTTCCAGTCTATGCATCTTGCCTGCGGTGATGTAGGTGGAGTGGTTTTCATAGATCAGTGATACAGTCTCCCCGTTGGTCACTTTAGCTGTTCCGGTTACGACCACCCAATGTTCATGTCGATGATGATGCATCTGCAGAGAAAGCTTCTGGCCGGGATCAACGGTAATCCGTTTGATTTGATACCTGGACTGTTCTTCGAGAACTGTATAACTTCCCCAGGGACGATAAACAGTCCGATGAAAACGAAACTCCTTTCTACCTTTTTCTTTAAGGTGCTCAACCACCTTCTTCACATCCTGTGACCGCGAAAGGGGCGCAACAAGCACCGCATCCGCGGTTTCGACCACCAGGGTCTCTTCCAGGCCGATTGCAGCCACCAGTTTATCATCGGAACGGATCAGGCAATTCCTGGTGTCTTTGACGATCAGGTCTTCATCCCTTCCCTGCATTATGTTGCCGTCTGCATCTTTTTCCAAAACATCCCACAACGCCTGCCAGGAACCTATATCACTCCACCCCAGGTCTGCGGCCACGACCGAGGCGCGCGAGGTCTTCTCCATCAGTGCGTAGTCAATGGAGTCGTTGGGGCATTTGGTCATGGCTTCGCAGTCGAAACGGAAAAATCTGCCATCTCTTTTCCCCTTCCGGGCAGCCTCAGCCATACACTCCAAAATCGAAGGAGCAAAATTTTCCATCTCCTGCCGGAAAGTGGCGGTTGAAAAGGCAAACATTCCGCTGTTCCAGAAATAGTTGCCTTTTTCCAGGTAATCCTTGGCCGTTGCCAGATCCGGTTTCTCCTTGAAGGAGAGAACCTTGTTTCCGTCGCCTCGCTCGATATACCCATACCCCGTTTCGGGGTGCTTCGGCTCGATGCCGAAAGTTACAATCCTTCCCTTCGAGGCAAGCTCGGCCGCCTCTTGTACAACCTGGTTAAAAGCACTCAGCTTTTTCACCAGATGATCGGCAGGCAAAATGAGTACGATGGTATCGTCGGCTCCTTCAGTCCCCAGATACTCAACTGCTCCGGCAACAGCCGGCGCAGTGTTCCTGCCCACCGGTTCCAAGAGAATCGTATACTCTTGCACCACCTGAAGCTCCTCGATCTGGCTCATGGTGATAAACCGGTGTTCTTCGCCGACTACGACAATCGGTGGCAGCACCTGAGGTAACTGGGATACCCGTAAAACGGTGGTTTGCAATAATGAAGTCTCGTCGGTGAGCCGGAGAAGCTGCTTTGGATAGAGTTCCCGTGATAACGGCCACAGTCTGGAGCCGGTTCCTCCGGCCAAAATTACTGGTTGAATTTTCTGCACGTACCACCTCATCTCTTCTCATAATCTGATGATAAAAATTTCAGTCAAGGGCAACTGATAGCAACCACAGCAAAAGAAGCCACGACAGGAAAGGATAGGAATAGATAGAAATCCTGTAGTTCTTTACTTCCCACAGTTTGTGTAGTTCCTGCCCTTCCTTCCGTTGCTTTCCCTTCCCGCCGTTCCTGTATTTCCTGCTGTTCCTGTAGTTCCTGCAGTTCCTGTAGTTCCTGTAGTTCCTGCTGTTCCTGCTGTTCCTGCTGTTCCTGTATTTCCTTCCGTTCCTGTAGTTCCTTCCCTTCCTTCCGTTCCCGCCATTCAGCCTTTCTTTATTATCCCAAGGAGTTCCTGCGTCTTTTTCTCCAACAGATCTTTATCGCCGCGGGTTTCCACATTCAATCTTAATAACGACTCGGTATTGGATTCCCTTATATTAAACCGATATGTGGGAAACGCAACACTCAGTCCGTCGGTGAAGTCCATTTCTCCTTTTGCATAGGCCTCTTTGATGCGAGCGATCACCTGTTTGGGATCGGCAATCGCATTATTGATCTCTCCGGAAACCGGAAAGGCAGCGATACGTTTGGCAACCAATTGCGAGAGGGGAACATCCGTCCCACTGAGAAGGGAGCAGACCAGCAGCCAGGGAATCATTCCGGAATCACAATAGCCGAAGTCACGGAAATAGTGATGAGCCGACATCTCTCCACCATAGAGTGCATCCTCTTGCCGCATCCGCTCCTTGATAAAGGCATGGCCGGTCTTGGTGACGATCGGTGTCCCGCCGGCAGCCTTCACCAATTCCCGAGTATTCCAGGTCAGCCGGGGATCGTGGAGGATCTTCGCCCCAGGTTCCGTTTTTAACAGTTCGGTCGCTAACAATCCGACGATATAATACCCTTCGATAAAGTTGCCTTTTTCGTCCCAAAAAAAGCAGCGGTCAAAATCGCCGTCCCAGGCGATACCAAAATCGGCCCCCTGCTGTCGAACCATTTTTGAGGTCTCTTCCCGGTTATCCTGGAGCAATGGATTCGGCACCCCATTGGGAAAGCTGCCATCCGGTCGATGATGGAGCTTGATAAATTTACAGGGAAGCTTTTCTTCGAGCAAATCGAGAATCGGACCGGCACAACCATTGCCGCTGTTCGCTACAATCTTCAGAGGCTTCAGGTCGATGCCAGCAACATATCCAAGAAGGTGATCTCTATAGTTTTGCTTGGATAAGGCCTCTGTTTTCTTTCCTTTGTCGGCGGCAACGGCCGGACATTGGCCGCGGGAGATCATTTTGCCAATGGCGAAGAGGCCGGAATCTCCAGAAACGGGACGAGCCCCCTTTTGGACGATTTTCATCCCATTATAATCCGCAGGATTATGACTGGCCGTTACCATTATTCCCCCATCCACCCCCTGACCCTCGAGGCTGAAGGCGGCATGGTAGATCTCCTCGGTTCCACAAAGGCCGATATCTATCACATCCGCCCCGCAATCCGTCATTCCCCGGGCAACCGCCTGTGCCAACTCCGGACTGCTCAGTCTGATATCATGGCCGAGAACGGCTTTCTTCACTGAAAAGACAGAACAAAAGGCCCTGCCGATATCGTAGGCCAAATCCGAATTAAGTTGATCGGGCACCCTGCCCCGTATATCGTAGGCCTTGAAACACTCCGGTCGTTCCTTTTCCATTTTTTCGATTTCCTTTTTAACAGGTGCTGGTTATACTTAAAACTTTACTTTCAACGAATCTAAAATGTACAACATCTGCTATCATCAAGTAAAGACTAATAAAACATTCACACTAAATATCACATGACCATGAAAGGTATAATTCTGGCCGGAGGATCGGGGACCCGCCTCTACCCTCTCACCAAAGTCATGAGCAAACAGCTCATCCCCGTCTACGATAAACCAATGATTTATTACCCGCTTTCGGTTCTGATGCTTGCCGGAATCAGGGAAATTCTCATTATTTCAACCCCACATGACCTTCCCTATTTCAAGGAGCTCTTCGGTGACGGCTCCCAGCTCGGCCTCTCTCTTGGCTATGCCGAACAGCCACGGCCCGAAGGTCTGGCCCAGGCATTTCTGATTGGCAAATCGTTTATTGCCGATGATCCTGTCTGCCTGATCCTGGGTGATAACATCTTCTTCGGACAAGGATTTTCAAAAATCGTCAAAGACTGCGCCAAGCTGACCGAGGGCGGCAATATATTCGGGTACCTGGTCAAAGACGCGAAACGGTATGGCGTCGTCCAGTTCGACCAAGACAACAAGGCCATCGGGATCGAAGAAAAACCCGCGGTTCCAAAATCTAAATATGCCGTTCCCGGCCTCTATTTCTATGATAACAATGTTGTCTCCATTGCCCAGGAAGTCCGTCCATCCGCCAGGGGAGAACTGGAGATCACCGATATCAACCTGGAATACCTGCGCCGGGGGGCTCTGAAGGTTACCCCGCTTGGCCGTGGTTTTTGCTGGCTGGATACCGGCACCCATGAGTCTCTGCAGCAGGCATCAAGCTATGTTCAGGCAGTACAGGATCGCCAGGGCCTGAAGGTAGCATGCATTGAGGAAATAGCCTACCAGTTAGGTTATATCACCATCGATCAGCTGGCGGATCTCGCCTCCGGTATGCTGAAAAATCAATACGGACAATATATTATGGATATTGTCGCCGAACTGCAACCCTAACTTTTTAAAACCCCATGAAAATACTCATCATCGGATCAGACGGTCAACTCGGTACCGATTGCCGCACGCTCCTTGCTCCAATGCATACGCTGATCCTTCCACCCCTGGAACAACTCGATTTCTGCCGACCGGAAAGCATCGATACGTTACTGGAAAGGGAGATACCCGAGGTAATCATCAATTGCGCGGCCTACACAGCCGTCGATAAATGCGAGCAGGATCAGGATTTTTGCCGACAGATCAACGCCGAAGGACCTCACAGACTGGCCATGGGAGCCGAGAGGATCAAGGCACGGCTAATCCACATCTCCACCGATTATGTCTTCAGCGGCCAAAAACCGATACCTGATGCCTACAGCGAAGAGGATTTTGTCGAACCTCTCTCGGAATACGGCAGAACCAAACTGGCAGGAGAAGAAGCGGTGCGCAACCAGTGCACAGACCATATAATCCTTCGTACCGCCTGGCTGTACTCGGCTCATGGTCCTAATTTTCTCAAAACCATGCTCCGCCTGACCGTACAAAACCCGGACAGAGAGTTGAAGGTCGTAGACGATCAATACGGATCACTGACCTGGTCACAGACCCTGGCCCGTCAGATACAGCGCCTGTTGGAAACCGATATTCGCGGCACACTCCATGCCACCTCTGAAGGATACTCGACATGGTATGAGGGTGCCTGCTTTTTCCTGGAAACCATGGAGGTCCCTCACCGAATACAACCATGCACCACCGCCGAATACCCGACACCCGCGACACGACCTCTGAACTCGATTCTTGCCAATACCAGGCTGGACCAGGCAGGATGCTCGGCCTTTGTTTCCTGGCGAGATGATATCATCGATTTTGTGAAAAAATACAGGGGAAAACTGCTGTCAGAAGCATCAAAACACGCCTGAGGGCCTTCCATCAATCAACAGCGCTGAATTCGTCGATCAAGGCAAGGATATCGTTCTTCAGCGACAGTGAGATATCATGGAGCTGGAATCCGGCAAGATAAAAATCCGGGTTGGTATCGTTTTTACACCAGCGACTCACTGCGTTGAAGGTAATTTCACCCTTTTCAACCAGCGCGGCAGGAAGACACATCCGAAGCACATACTCTTCATTAACCGGGATCGGGAAATCACTCAACAACATGAGCCCGTTTGAGGAGATATTCACCAGATGACCGACGACCTTACTCCCCATGCCGTCGAACACCCGCAGGTAAAATGCCAGATATTTTCGTTCGACCCGACGCTTTTCCTGAGCTCCCCCTTCGGGATGATCATCATTCATGGCCTTTTCCTTATATGAAAGTCTCCCAAGAGCAACGGTGCCATGCCGGTTAGCAAGATTCTTTCCCCTTCAACCTGACAAGCTCAATATCCCCCTTAGCCCCCAGGACATCTCCACAGATAACGACGACTCCTCTTAAGCCCGGGATCTTTTCCGCCTGTTTCAGGGCCCGGTTGACTCCCGCCCGGCCGTCCTTCGCCTTCCCCACCTCATTCCCCAGACGGGTGGCAGCCGCATCGGCCAAGGCGGTCGACTCCGCCACAACCGTTACCGAGTCTGCATCGCCGAGACTCAGGCTGTGCCCGACCGTCCCTGACGAGGTGCAGATCCCGCAGGGCATCATATCAGCTGCGACGAGGACGCCGACTCGATTGGAAAGGACCGACTGCCCCGCGAATATGGCAATCGTGCATTCCTTTTGTCTGCGCAGGAATATATCTCCTCCATTTTCGACAATAATCTCTTGTACACCTTCACGTACCAATTCCTTGCCGACAAAGGCGGCAATGGTCCCTGCGACCGCTGCCATCGGCCCCACTTCAGCCTGCTCGGCCGCCCACAACATATCCCTAACCACGGGAGGGGCCAAGCTGTCCAACGGCAGTGGGGCAAGTGTTGCATAAAACTCAGGATGTTTTACAATATATTCTTCTATCTGCAGGCGGTACTGGAGGACCAGTTCGGTGGCTCGCGACAGAACATCCCGATCGGCCAGGATATGCAAATCGGTTTCTTTTACCTGCACCAGCGAGGATATCAGATCGCGCTGTTCCTGCAGCCGGCGATAGGTCCGTTTCTTATAGGATTCCGGCTTTTTTTTTCGTCCCGGTTTCATCGGCCCGACCCTGAAAAAATAGAGAAAATCACTGGGTAATAATACTACGGATTATGGATTTACACCAAGACATTGTCCTTCTTTTTACAAGATTTCCCCAACCCGGTACCAGCAAGACACGGCTGATTCCGGTTCTGGGAGACCTTGGAGCCGCCGAACTCCAAAAAAGCTTGACGGAGCATACAGTTTATGAAATCACCCGTCTCAAATCCCTCCATCCCTGCTGCCTTGAGATTCATTATACAGGAGGGGATAGAGCATCGATGCAGGCCTGGCTCGGAAAAGGCCATCTATATAAACGGCAATCCGAAGGTCACATAGGAGACAGGATGGCCCAGGCCATTGCCGGTCATCTCGGCCAAAAGAGGGGCATTATTCTCGTCGGCTCCGATCTCCCCCATATTTCCGCCAATATTCTTGGCGAGGCCTTACTGGCAGTACAGCGTTGCGATTTGGTCATCGGCCCCGCCTGTGATGGAGGCTACTACCTGATCGGCGTAAACAGAAGCATGAAGCCCGACGTCCTTGCTGCCTTATTTTCAGATATCCCCTGGGGATCGGCGGAGGTCTTCACCAAGACCGTTCTCAAGGCTCGGCATTATCAACTCACATCACATATCCTACCGAAACTCCATGACATCGACAGACCTGAAGACCTCAGATATCTCGATAATTATCCCGACGCTCAATGAAGAAAGTTCTCTGGTTGGTCTTGCGCGTACGCTGCAGGGCAAAGTGGGAGAAATCATTGTTGTCGACGGCGGCAGTTCGGATGGGACACTCACCCTGGCACGAAACCTTGGCTTTAAGGTCGAACAATCCCTCCCCGGTCGGGCAGTTCAGCTCAACCGTGGAGCCGCGTGTGCTACAGGGAAAATCATGCTCTTTCTCCATGCCGACACTCGCCTCCCGGAGGATTTCACCAAACCGATCCTGGAAACCCTTGCCCGAAAAGATGTTATTGCCGGGGCTTTCAGCCTGGCGATTGAAAATGCAGGCTCAGGTCTTCGTTTCATCGCCTTTTGGGCCAATATCCGTTCCCGATTTCTGCATCTGCCCTACGGCGATCAAGCCATTTTTCTCTTGAAAGATCAATTCTATCGAATCGGCGGATTTCCAGAGCTGCCGATAATGGAAGACTTTTGTTTTGTCAGGAAGGCAAAGGCCATGGGCAGGATCCATATTCTCAGGGACAAGGCCACCACATCAGCCAGGAGATGGGAACGGTTGGGGATTGCCCGTACCACGCTTATCAATCAACTCGTTGTTGTCGGGTTTTTACTCCATATCCCACCCAAATATCTCCGCTCATTGTACCGGAGGTGATTGCTCATCGGCCTTTTTTTCCGCCTTTTCCGAATTGGTCTTTTGAGGGGCCTTTTCCATGGGTTCAGGTTTTACTTTGGGCGGAGAATTGAAAAAATCGTCCACATCCTGAGTCGAGATCGTCGGATGTTTCCCGTTCAATGCCTTTTTGATGTCCTTATCTTTTATCAGATCAAGGGTGAAGGCCGTGGTCTTGTTCAGGGCATTGCAGGTACGGCAACTTGTAAGCATCTTGTTTTCCGGCGGCAGGACAATCCCCAGCCCCAGATGGATGACAATGATGAGGATAAGGGCCTTGGCCGCTCCCAACAGCCCCCCCATCAGCTTATCAAACCAACCGGTCAGAGTAAGCTGCATAACATAGGCAAGCCCCTTGCCTATGAGCATGGCCGCAACGTAGGCCACCACAAAAAGGATCACGTAGGCCGTAAAAAAGACAACTTTGGGATTGCTCGATATATCTTTTAAAAAAGGAAATATTCTGTCATGATAATGACCGGCGATTATATAGCCCAAATAGAGGGCGACAAGACATGTTATCTGCTTTAGAAATCCGAGCCAGATACCACGAAGAACCAGCAGCACAAAAAAAACGATGACAACTAAATCATATCCCGTCAGGCCGACACCGACACTCATAGCAACCTCATTTTGTAAACTGATTACCACTGCTGTTCAGCCACTGATCCAAGGGTGAGCTTCAAGGGTAATCAGATTTTGTAAAGTACGGTATTGACAATCTCTGTTGAGCCCATATCAGCATTATAACGGACTCAGTTGTCAATTGTTAGCAGGAACGCATGAAACTGCAAGTTTTTTTTACTAAAAAATGAATCCTCCTCCCATAGCAACCATTCAAATATCGATACCTCGCGAAGACATCGTCAAGGAACTCGGTGAATATTGCTCTTCACCTGTCCTGATTGACATCGCAACCGTTGAAAGCAACGACTCCCGGGAAATACAGTCAAGCTGGTTAAGCATGCAGGAGCAAAAGCAGTTGAATAGGTACACCTTTGCCAAAAGAAGAAGGGAATGGCTGGCCGGGCGTATCTGCGCCAAGATCGCAATCAGGGATTACGTCAAGAATCGGAAACGAATCCTTTTAGATCCTATCGACCTTTCCATTGTCAACACCGACGGCGGTCATCCTGTTGCCGTATTTGCCGGATCTGCCACACCCCTCAAGATGCCGGAAATCTCTATTTCCCACAGCGGCGAATTCGCTCTCGCCCTTGCCGCCGAGTCATCCTGCGGGGTTGATATTCAAAAGGCGAATCAGAGTATTTTTCGCGTAAAAGAGCGGTTCTGTCAGGAGCCTGAAGAAGAACTTCTTCTGCCCTGTACCAAAGACTTCGATCCACTTCTACGTCTGACCTTGCTCTGGGCCGCCAAGGAGGCCGCCCAGAAGGCCCAGAGCGGGGATAACATGCCGGGGTTTCTCGATCTCGTGCTCACCGCTATAGAACCAGCCGGCCTTCGGGGGATGGTCTTTTTCTTCAACCGATGCCAGCGCCATTCGCACCTGATTTCCCAAACCCGGGTGCTTGTTACGGACCTCAAACAGTACGGGATCGGGATCTGTATCCCAGGAAAAGGAGAACATCATGCCTGAGCTTCCTGAGGTTGAGGTGGTCCGCCGAGGCCTGCTGCGCCATCTCCCCGGTCGGAGGATCGAGGCAGTTTTTTATAGCGGTAAGACCCTCCGCCGCCCGGTATCACTTACGTCAATGCAGAATCTCCTTGTCGGAGGAGTAATAACAGATATCGGCAGGAGGGCCAAATATCTCCTCGTCCATATGGACAACCTTTCACTGCTGGTGCTTCATCTGGGGATGACAGGCCGATTGGGGCTGTTCCCGATCGGCACTCCGACGGCCAGACATGATCACCTCCGGTGGCAGCTTGATAACGGTCTTGAGCTCCGCTTCCACGATACCAGACGCTTCGGCCTGGCCCAGGTCCTGAGACCGGAGGAGGCTGCCGCACGAGAGCAGACCCTTTTTAATGCAACAGGCCCGGAA
>CAWGGS010000076.1:0-21377 GCA_963822095.1 uncultured delta proteobacterium | reverse complement strand
CCCCCCGGTATTGTACAAATGCTTTCTTTTTTATGATTCCAGTAATTTTCATATACATCTGTAAATATCTCATCACGTACCCTGCGCCATTTTTCAAGCGGGGCAGGGAAAGAACGGCTTTCGGCAATATTTATGCCCCGGTGAGTGCTACCCATGACATAATTTTTGACAACAGAAATTCACGTTTATCATTTCTAACTTCCCATATTCCACGATCTTGCACCCGCCAGTTATTACACACAAAGTCAATAAACTTAATGAGATTCAGCCAGAATTCGTATGTAATCGGTTCCCCGTTCTTGTTATAAATATAAATGGTATCGATCAGTTCCCCGTAAATATCGAGCTGAAACTGATTGTATGCCCCATTACCGATCCTTACAGGTTTCGAATTCTTATATCCCTCCATGTGAGAAAGTTCTTTTTCATCCAGATCGGATGATCCGTCAACCCGGTACATGAGATTCAGTTCACTTGCATCATCGATGTCAATGCTTCTCTGAATGATCCATTGAATAAACTGTTGAGCTTCTTCGGTATAACCTAACCGCAGGAATGCATACATGGTAAATGCTGTATCCCTTATCCAGGTATATCGATAGTCCCAGTTCCGATCACCTCCTATCTGTTCCGGAAGGCCGAATGTTGCCGCTGCAACAGTAGAACCATAACGCGACGACGCCAAGACGCTTAAACGATCGGGGGCCGGAGTGATACAGGCTGTAACACTGGCCCGGGTTATCGAAAATCATTTTCAGGACAGATCGCCCGACAATGTTGACGACCTTCTTTGCTACTAAGGCCGATTTGTAAGAGGACAATGGTGATGGTAATAACGTGGATGTTTTTGGCATGAGGGTATCAAATAACTGCCGGTCTTGCCGCGAGAAAGAATGGAGCTGTTATGTTTTTGAGGGTTGGCCGGATTCGGTCAGTTCGTTTGTGTCTGTCCATACATGGCCATTTTTCGCGAACTCTTCGTTGCTCTCGTAGTTTTATCCTCGGAGGTAAGCGCCGACTCCGATATGAGGTATATGCCTGGGGCAAAATTATCGCGTGCCTAGATTTAGAAGAAAATCCCTCGTTTCATGATGGAAACTCGTTAGAAAAAAATTATTTTTTTATTAAATTTTAATGAAACCCTTGAAAGATCAAAGTTCCTGGAAAAATGAGGATGAAATTAGGTTTAATATTTAGAAATTTACAGATATTTCCAGAAAATTTGAATTAAAGGATAAAATTAAATTGTTGATAAACTCAAATATATTCCGGTAAGTATCTGAATTTATTAGTTATAAGCAATACTCTCTCAGGGCAATAGAATTAAGGCTTCCCGCGTGTTGTCCCTTGAAAGCCGGGCTGCATCTGTATTCGAGGATATGAGGGGACGGATTGGACGATTCCGGGAATCTTTCTGAAAATGGTCTTTGACGGAAATCTAAAAATGGAGTTTATCATCGGTCATGCATGTCATTCATAAAGACTTTTTTTCCTGTCGAGGTATGGCAGTGAACGCCGGGGGAGTCTAGAAGTAACAGAGAGCATGCATATGCCTTTATTTTCATCTTTTTTTATATTGCGTTAGCTGTAGAGATTGGCCGTACTTGTTCTGGATCGGTATTAAATCTTTTTTTCTGGAGAGAATCGATGGTTTGGGATAAAGCAAAGGGTGTCCTACAGGATGAACTCGGCGAAAACGTCTTCACTCTTTGGATAGAGCCACTTGCCTGCGGCAAGGTTCTTGAGGACAAAATAAACTTGATCTGCCCTGATCGGTTTTTCAATGCCTATATTTCAGAACACTACCTGAACATTATTCAGGAGACGGTAAACGAAATCGATCCACTCCATCGGCGAGTGGTCCTCTGAGAAACAAAAGGCAGTCCGTGTTTTCCTGTAATAAGGGAGAACAGCTCCGGTTGCCGAATTTTCCGACCGGAGGATCATGTGTTCGAAACCTGCATCCTCGCTACACCTTTGATGAATTTATGGTCGGGGAAAGCAATATCCTCGCCCATTCCGCCTGCAGATCAATGTCTTTAAGCGATGATTCGGTGGGACCTTGTCTCTATATCAATAGTTCGACCGGACTCGGCAAGAGTCATCTTACCCAGGCTGTTGCCCATCAGATCAGATTGGAATCCCCGATGACCCGTCTTCATTATGTCACTGCGCAACAGTTTTCCTCTGAAATGGTCCGTGAGATTAAGGCAAACACCATGGAGAGATTCAAGACAAAATATCATGAAAACTGCGACATACTGTTGGTCGAAGATGTTCATTCATTGACCGGAAAAAAGAAGACCCAGGAAGAGTTGAATGAACTGCTGGATTCCCTGATCAAATCAGGCAAGAGGGTGGTCCTTACAGCAAACAGATCACCGAGGGATTTGGACGGTATCGACGGTGAATTTCGGTCACGGATGGCCGCCGGGCTGGTTACAAGCATTCAGGCTCCGGATCTTAAAACCCGTGAACGAATCGTATTGAAGAAATTACGATTCCATCAGCTCCAATTGCCCGAATCCTTTGTCACCTATATTGCCCAACATATTAAAGGAGATGTTCGTCAGATAGAGTCGGCGGTTATTGCAATCCGGGCTAAGGCCAAGCTTTTGGGCTGTCCGGTTGCGATGGATCTGGTAAAAGAGGTAGTTGGGTCCGTTGTTGGTGAACCGAAACTCTTGTCCTCGGAGATGATCAGCGAATTTGTCGGGAGCCAGTTCAAGGTGAGCATCCAGGCAATGCAATCTCGTTCCAGGAAAAAAAATCTAACCTTTCCCCGTCAGGTGGCCATGTATCTCTGCCGCAAGCACACCCGGGAGTCTCTGGTGGAAATCGGCAAGATCTTCAATAGGGATCATTCGACGGTACTGCACTCGATAAAGGTGGTGACAGGCCTCACCTTGCGCAATATCTCAGTGGATGAGCAGATAAAACTCCTGAGCACCAAGATAGCTAAATTCTGATGGTACCGTAACAACTCTTTTCCGGAAGTCTCTCTATCCCTGAAGGTCTGCCTGGTTACTACCGGTGGCTTTTGACGAGGCCACCCCCATTGCAAAGGTATGTGCGAGAGTAGTAGAGTTTGAAGGCACGCTTGTAAGTCATCTTTTGGAGAACAATCTAGAAATACACCTTTTTGATTGGGGACTCTCTTTCCTGGTCCCTGTCGCCGGCCATGACCGCTTCGGCAACTCTGCGTGCTGTCTTGATCATATCATTGATTCCGATTCCGTCCCATCCGAAACCGCAAACAAAAAGCCCTTGGTGTTCGGCGGTCAGCCTGTTGCGCCAGGCCAGGAGTTCCGGGTAGCCTTGCTCGGGCTGAGGGATTCCGTTATCGTGGCGCAGAATTTTGGAAAATACCGGAGGCCTGTTGATATGAAGAATATCCCGGGTATCGCAGAGCGCATGGTCGATCAGGGCATTGTCGTCACATGTCAACCGTTCAGGATGTCTCCGGCCTCCAATCAGGACTTCGATCAGCGAGCAGCCTCCCGGAGACCTTCCCGGGAACATATTGGAGGAAAAGAGGGTACCCAGAGTGTAGCGGTTTTCATTGTCGGGGATCAGATAACCAAAACCAGGAGGGAGCGTTACCTCTTTGTCGAAACCAAGAGCCACGGTTGCAATCTTCCCTTCGGGAATTGTGGTTGCAGGCATTGTGGTGTCTATGTCTTTTAAGAGTGCAAGCGAGGAGTTTATGGGGAGGGCGAGTACCAGATTCGCTGCGCTGAAAAGGCCTTTGTCGGAGATGACCTCCCAGCCGCTGTCCACTTTTTTAATCGATTCGACCCTGCATCCGGTGAGTAATTCGAGTTCAGGTTGCATAAACGCGACCAAACGGTCGCTGAGTGTCTGCATGCCTTGCCGAAAGCTGGTCATCGCCGGCAGGCTGGGGCGTCTTTCCTCGGTGGAGGTACGTTTTTTAGCGATAAGCCCACGGATCACCGAGCCGTGTTTTTTTTCCAATTCCCGAATTCCTGGCATTACACCGTCTGCGGCCAGTTTTTCCATATCTCCGGCATAGGTTCCGGTCAACGCCGCAGACGGTGTAATGCCAGGAATTCGGGAATTGGAAAAAAAACACGGCTCGGTGTCCGTGGGCTTATCGCTAAAAAACGTACCTCCACCGAAGGAAGACGCCCAGCCTGCCGGCGATGACCAGCTTTCGGCAAGGCATGCAGACACTCAGCGACCGTTTGGTCGCGTTTATGCAACCTGAACTCAAATTATTCACCGGATGCAGGGTCGAATCGATTAAAAAAGTGGACAGCGGCTGGGAGGTCATCTCCGACAAAGGCCTTTTCAGCGCAGCGAATCTGGGGCTCGCCCTCCCATAAACTCCTCGCTTGCACTCTTAAAAGACATAGACACCACAATGCCTGCAACCACAATTCCCGAAGGGAAGATTGCAACCGTGGCTCTTGGTTTCGACAAAGAGGTAACGCTCCCTCCTGGTTTGGTTATCTGATCCCCGACAATGAAAACCGCTACACTCTGGGTACCCTCTTTTCCTCCAATATGTTCCCGGAGAAGTCTCGGGAGGCTGCTCGCTGATCGAAGTCCTCATTGGAGGCCGGAGACATCCTGAACGGTTGACATGTGACGACAATGCCCTGATCGACCATGCGCTCTGCGATACCCGGGATATTCTTCATATCAACAGGCCTCCGGTATTTTCCAAAATTCTGCGCCACGATAACGGAATCCCTCAGCCCGAGCAAGGCTCCGGAACTCCTGGCCTGGCGCAACAGGCTGACCGCCGAACACCAAGGGCTTTTTGTTTGCGGTTTCGGATGGGACGGAATCGGAATCAATGATATGATCAAGACAGCACGCAGAGTTGCCGAAGCGGTCATGGCCGGCAACAGGGACCAGGAAAGAGAGTCCCCAATCAAAAAGGTGTATTTCTAGATTGTTCTCCAAAAGATGACTTACAAGCGTGCCTTCAAACTCTACTACTCTCGCACATACCTTTGCAATGAAGATGGCGTCGTCAAAAGCCGCCGGTAGTAACCAAGCAGACCTTCAGGGATAGAGAGACTTCCGGAAAAGAGTTGTTACGGTACCATCAGAATTTAGCTCTCTTGGTGCTCAGGAGTTTTATCTGCTCATCCACTGAGATATTGCGCAAGGTGAGGCCTGTCACCACCTTTATCGAGTGCAGTACCGTCGAATGATCCCTATTGAAGATCTTGCCGATTTCCACCAGAGACTCCCGGGTGTGCTTGCGGCAGAGATACATGGCCACCTGACGGGGAAAGGTTAGATTTTTTTTCCTGGAACGAGATTGCATTGCCTGGATGCTCACCTTGAACTGGCTCCCGACAAATTCGCTGATCATCTCCGAGGACAAGAGTTTCGGTTCACCAACAACGGACCCAACTACCTCTTTTACCAGATCCATCGCAACCGGACAGCCCAAAAGCTTGGCCTTAGCCCGGATTGCAATAACCGCCGATTCTATCTGACGAACATCTCCTTTAATATGTTGGGCAATATAGGTGACAAAGGATTCGGGCAATTGGAGCTGATGGAATCGTAATTTCTTCAATACGATTCGTTCACGGGTTTTAAGATCCGGAGCCTGAATGCTTGTAACCAGCCCGGCAGCCATCCGTGACCGAAATTCACCGTCGATCCCGTCCAGATCCCTCGGTGATCTATTGGCTGTCAGGACCACCCTCTTGCCTGACTTGATCAGGGAATCCAGCAGTTCATTCAACTCTTCCTGGGTCTTCTTTTTTCCGGTCAATGAATGAACATCTTCGACCAACAGTATGTCGCAGTTTTCATGATATTTTGTCTTGAATCTCTCCATGGTGTTTGCCTTAATCTCACGGACCATTTCAGAGGAAAACTGTTGCGCAGTGACATAATGAAGACGGGTCATCGGGGATTCTAATCTGATCTGATGGGCAACAGCCTGGGTGAGATGACTCTTGCCGAGTCCGGTCGAACTATTGATATAGAGACAAGGTCCCACCGAATCATCGCTTAAAGACATTGATCTGCAGGCGGAATGGGCGAGGATATTGCTTTCACCGACCATAAATTCATCAAAGGTGTAGCGAGGATGCAGGTTTCGAACACATGATCCTCCGGTCGGAACATTCGGCAATCGGAGCTGTTCTCCCTGTATTACAGGAAAACACGGTCTGCCTTTTGTTTCTGAGAGGACCACTCGCCGATGGAGTGGATCGATTTCGTTTACCGTCTCCTGAATAATGTTCAGGTAGTGTTCTGAAATATAGGCATTGAAAAACCGATCAGGGCAGATCAAGTTTATTTTGTCCTCAAGAACCTTGCCGCAGGCAAGTGGCTCTATCCAAAGAGTGAAGACGTTTTCGCCGAGTTCATCCTGTAGGACACCCTTTGCTTTATCCCAAACCATCGATTCTCTCCAGAAAAAAAAGATTTAATACCGATCTAGAACAAGTACGGCCAATCTCTACAGCTAACGCAATATAAAAAAAGATGAAAATAAAGGCATATGCATGCTCTCTGTTACTTTTAGACTCCCCCGGCGTTCACTGCCATACCTCGACAGGAAAAAAAGTCTCTATGAATGACATGCATGCCCGATGATAAACTCCATTTTTAGATTTCCGTCAAAGACCATTTTCAGAAAGATTCCCGGAATCGTCCAATCCGTCCCCTCATATCCTCGAATACAGATGCAGCCCGGCTTTCAAGGGACAACACGCGGGAAGCCTTAATTCTATTGCCCTGAGAGAGTATTGCTTATAACTAATAAATTCCAGATACTTACCGGAATATATTTGAGTTTATCAACAATTTAATTTTATCCTTTAATTCAAATTTTCTGGAAATATCTGTAAATTTCTAAATATTAAACCTAATTTCATCCTCATTTTTCCAGGAACTTTGATCTTTCAAGGGTTTCATTAAAATTTAATAAAAAAATAATTTTTTTCTAACGAGTTTCCATCATGAAACGAGGGATTTTCTTCTAAATCTAGGCACGCGAAGAATTTTGCCCCAGGCATATACCTGATATCGGAGTCGGCGCTTACCTCCGAGGATAAAACTACGAGAGCAACGAAGAGTTCGCGAAAAATGGCCATGTATGGACAGACACAAACGAACTGACCGAATCCGGCCAACCCTCAAAAACATAACAGCTCCATTCTTTCTCGCGGCAAGACCGGCAGTTATTTGATACCCTCATGCCAAAAACATCCACGATATTACCATCACCATTGTCCTCTTACAAATCGGCCTTAGAGCGAAGAAGGTCGTCAACATTGTCGGGCGATCTGTCCTGAAAATGATTTTCGATAACCCGGGCCAGTGTTACAGCCTGTATCACTCCGGCCCCCGATCGTTTAAGCGTCTTGGCGCATTCCCGTAAAGTCGAACCCGTGGTGAAGACATCATCCACCAGACAGATACTCTTTCCTGCAAGCTGTTCTTTTCTCCTGACAGCAAAAGCGGCTTTGAGATTAATTCTTCTTTGGTTACCGTCCAAACCTGTCTGTGGTACCGTGTCCCTTACCCGCACCAGGATATCAGGATCAATGGCCCCCTTTTTTTGTGGAAACAAAAGATGGGCCAGAAGAAGTGATTGATTGAGCCCCCTTCTGCGCAATCGTTTTGGGAAAAGAGGCACCGGGATAACCACATCGCAGGAGGCAAAGGGTTCCAGATCATATCCCTCCATGATCTGGGTAAGAGCGCAAAGGCTTGTCCTGTCGGCACGGTACTTGAGGCTTTGCAGAAGGGTGCTTGCTGGAGGAGCGTAACTGCACACACTCCGAACCTTGGAGAAAGGTGGTGGTTGCCGGAGGCAATCACCACATGTGTGATTGTCCCCTGCTGCAAACGGAAAGTGGGTGCCGCACCTGACACAGAGGGGAGAGAAGAGATACCGAACCTTTGCTAAACAGTTGCTGCAAAGACCCGCAAAAGGAGGTACGGAATCATTGCAAGTTGCACAGGTCCTGGGAAAGACAAGGTCGACAAACTGGTAGAGTATCGTTTTCCATCTCGCGCTCTCGGTCAATTCATTCTCCTGCACAGTTGACGGATACGGCAGTTGCAAGGTTACAGAATCTGCAGAACCTTATCGAGGAAGCAGGGTACTTTCTATGAATATTTTTCACCACAGTCTCGTTTGTGTTCTTTGCATTTTTCCCCAAACATGGCATAATGGGCAAGATTTTATTTCAAATATTGGTTAACATCTCTCTACAGCTTAGAAAAATCGTGATTTTGGTTCAAGATTGTTCGGGGATTTTTTGGAGAAGAAAAAGGGAATTGCTTCCCCTCTGGAAAATTTTAACTAGAATGCCGCCTGGAGAGATAAGGAAAAGGCGGTTTCCGAACCCCCTTTTAAAAACTGTTCACCGGCCTGCATACACAACCGGCAATTGCTCCATCAACTCTTACCGGAAAGGGATTATCCATGGGATTGCAACAAACATCTGCTATCAGATCGAAACGGGGACGTATTGCTAAAAAAGTCTTCCTTCTGTTTCTTCTCCTCCAACTCCCATTCTTCTCGATACCCGCCAAGGCCACTATGCAAAACACCGCCTTTCTCCCGCTTAAAATAGACGGCAAGGCAGATGTCGCCAAACTGACCGCCTTGGCCGATGAGGGTCTCAAAACGGCACTTACCGCCAAAGGTCTTGCAATGGTGGATAGAGAAAAAGCCGAGAAAATGGTTGATTACCAGACCGCCTGGCCGCCGGCTGCCAAAGAACTGCAGCACATATCCCGGTTGACCGGAATGAACAATGTCGCTGTCGGAACCTTGACTGCATTGGGATCCCAGATCAGCATCGACTTCAAAGTCTTTGATTCTTTGTCCCCGACTTCTCCAGCCTTCTTCACCAGACAGGTGAAGTCACCAGCCGACCTGGCCAATGCCATGGGCCAAATCATCCACGACATCTTCGCCTTCAGCCATAAAGCCTCGATCATTGCCTCTATCTCTGCCCAGGGGAATAAAAACATCGACTCAGGGGCAATCCTCAATAAGATTAAAAGCAAGGTCGGTGATATCTATGACCCGGCCCTCCTTCGAAAGGACCTCAAATCGATCTATAACATGGGATACTTTAACGATGTACAGCTCGACGTCAAGGATTCTCCCAAAGGCAAAAACATTGTCTTTGAGCTTGTGGAAAAACCGGTTATCGAATCCATAACCTACAAGGGTATAGACGCACTTGAGGAAAAAGACGTCAAGGACGCCGCCAACCTCAAGGCGCAGAGTATCCTCAACCCTGCCAAAATAAACAACAGCACCGCGGCAATAAAGACCCTCTACAAATCTAAAGGATACTATAACACCACGGTTACACCCAAAATCACCTATCCCAGCCAGGGAAAAGCTCGAGTCACCTTTGACATCAGTGAGGGGAAGAAGATCTATATCAAGGAAATCCGATTTCGCGGCAACAAGACATTTGACAGCGATGAGCTCGAAGATGTCATGCAGACCCAGACCCATGGTATGTTTTCCTGGCTTACCGATTCAGGGCTTTTGGATATGGATAAATTGAAGCAGGATGCCGGACGCATTGTAGCCTTCTATAACAACCACGGATTTTTGGACGTAAAAATCAGCGATCCGATTATTACCCAGGACAAGGAATGGCTGTATATCACCTTTGACATTGACGAGGGCCCTCGATATCGAGTCGGCACCATCGATTTCAAAGGTGACTTAATTGCCGACAAACAGACATTCATTGATATGATGTCCATCCGCAAAGAGCAATATATTAGCAGAAAGGTTCTGCGTGACGATATTCTCAAAATACAGGACTATTACGCCGAAAAGGGGTATGCCTTCGTCGAGATACGGCCGGATCTCAACAAATCGCCTTCCGGCAAACGTTTTGACATCCTTTTCAATATCAAAAAGGGAGATCTGGTCTATATCAACCGGATCACCATCAAAGGCAACAACCGGACCAGGGACAACGTCATCCGTCGCGAACTGACGATAGCAGAAGGTGGAATATTCGATTCCAAAGCCATTCGTGTCAGCACGCAAAAGCTGCAGCGCCTGGAATTTTTTGAACAGGTTAGCCTGACGCCTGAACCCACCGGTGATCCTGCCAAGATGAATATCGATATCGAGGTCAAGGAAAAAAGCACCGGCCGGTTCAGTATTGGAGCCGGATACAGCTCGGTGGACCAGTTGGTGTTGATGGGTCAGATCTCCGAGGACAACTTCTTGGGCCTTGGGGATCGTCTCTCCTTCAGTGCCAATACAGGAAGCTCAAGCAGACTTTTTGATCTTTCCTTCACCAATCCGCATATCAACGATTCCCCCTTGTCTTTGGGAATCGATCTCTTCAACCTTGAAAGAGAATACACTGATTATACAAAAAATTCGAAGGGTGGATCCATTCGACTCGGCTACCCTCTCTGGGAAGAATGGGTAGGAATCGGCAGCTACAGCTATACCGACACCAACTTGACGAAAGTCGCAACTAATGCCTCCTATATTATTCGCAAATCCGTCGATATCAAGACGACCAGTGCTGTCAAGTACGCCTTGCGACGGGATGTCCGTGACCGAATCTACGGGGCCAGCAAGGGATCCTACAACCTCGTCAGTCTCGAATATGCCGGCGGACCCTTCGGTGGCGAGTCGCAGTTCACCAAGGTCGAAGCAATATCCTCCTGGTATTTCCCGCTCTTCTGGGGAACAGTGTTCCATGTTAGGGGATCTGCAGGTCAGGCCTGGGAAAACCAAAAAGACAAACTCCCGGTTTACGAGAGATACTATCTGGGTGGCATCAATACGGTACGCGGATTCAAATATGGCAAGATCAGTCCGAAAGATCCGGTTACGGGTGAACTGATCGGTGGAGACAAAATGTGGTATACCAATACGGAAATTCTCTTTCCCCTGATTGCCAATCAGGGTGTACGGGGCGTCCTCTTCTATGACATGGGCCGCGTTTTTAATAATGATGAGAACTGGTCGTTGGACAATTTTAGAAAATCCACCGGCGTCGGCGTCAACTGGCTGTCTCCCATCGGCCCCTTGCGTATTGTCTGGGGATATAATATCGATCCGCACTCCGGTGAATCTCATTCAGTATGGGATTTTACTATTGGTGGTGCTTTCTGACAGGCTCTTTCTTTCAAAACCTTTAAGACTGCCGGTTGCGATCCTGCAACCGGCACTTTTTTTTATCGATGTCCCTTTTGCTTTCCCAAAAATCGGCCCTTTCCGAACCACTTGTTACCGTCACTGGTCTGCGGGGCAGCAGCCCGGCCTTGATAAGCGCCCTCTCCGCATCGACCCCTTGTTGCTGCATCTTATCAGATGAGAACCTTGTATCACTTTTCGAACAGGACCTCCGTCTCTTTACCGATGCCTCCATTTACACCTATCCCGGCCATGAGATTCCTCCATATACACCCCTCTCTCCTGACCAGCAGACAACCGCGGCCAGGCTCTCGACCCTTTACAGCCTCCAGGAAAGCTCCGGTCGTTTCTTTGTTATCGTCTCCATAGAGGCCCTGATGCGCAGGACCATGCCCAAAAAGGTCCTCACAGGAAAGGCCGAACTGGTTATGGCCAGTGAAGAATTCGACCAACAGAAGCTGATTGCAGACCTCATCCAGGTCGGCTACGAGAAGGTTGCCCTGGTGCAAAGGGTTGGTGACTTTTCCGTACGGGGAGGCATCATAGATATCTTTCCTCCACCTTTCCCCGACGGCCTGGGAACCCAGCAGGAAGGACCGATTCGTCTCGATTTTTTTGGCGACACCATTGACTCCATCAGGGTATTCGACCCCTTGAGCCAACGTTCCGAAAAAGAACTTCCAGAGGTCACCCTGCTGCCGGTAAGCGACATCCTCTTTCCCCCTATGAATTCCAAGGCCAATAGCCAGTCTCTCCAGCTCCTTAGTGAGGCAGCACGAGTCCATAATTGGGATGCGCTCCAGACCAAGATGATTCGCGAACATATCTCATCGGGACGCAGGTTTTCAGGCATCGAGCTTTTTCTGCCCCTCTTCTATCCGGATGCCGGCAACACGATCTCAACGGTCTTTGATTTCCTGCCCCCACAAACACGCTTCATCATTCATGACCCCGAGGCATGCCGGCAAACGATGCAGCTGGTCTCAGAGCGCATAGCAGCCAACTATCTTGAGGCCCAACGCCAATCTACCTGTGCCCTTCCCCCCGATGATCTGTTTCTGTCTGAAGATTGGATTTTACGACATCTGGAGACTTCACCAAGGACCCTCTGTTCCGATTTCAGTGAAACATCAGGCAAAACCCTTGCAATATCTTCAACCAACCATCTTTTGCTCAAGCAGGATATCGGGTCCCAGAGACAGAAACGCGGGCTCCTTTCACCTTTAACCGATCAAATCCATCTTTGGCAGAAGCAGGGTGATACTGTAATCATCTGCTGCAGATCAGATCGCCACACCAAAAATCTGGCTGAACTCTTAGGAAAACACGGCCATGATATCACCCTCCTGGGAGCACCGCTGGATTTCGATCATCTCCAGGAATCAGGAAATTCCCAGACGCTTTTTCTGTGCAATCATCCACTCCAGGAAGGCTTCAACCTGCCTGAATACAGACTTCATTTCCTTTCGGAAACTGAGCTGTTTGGAGAGATGCGACTGGGAAGCAGAAAAAAAAGCCAGCGCCCGAAAGGCGAACCCATCAGATTTTCCGAACTCAATAATGGAGACGTGGTCGTCCACCGAGATCATGGGCTCGGTATCTACCAGGGCCTATCGACTATGGAGTTCAACGATGTCCGCAACGATTTTATGCTTATTGAATATCGGGACGGAGACAAGCTCTATCTTCCTGTGGATCGCCTCAACATGGTCAGTCGATACCAGGGACTCTCCGACCATATCCCAAAAATCGATAAGCTCGGAGCCCAATCATGGAAGACAGTCAAAACAAAGGTCAAGGAAGAAGTCTGGAAGATTGCCCATGAGTTGTTGGATATCTATGCCCAAAGAGAAATCCGGGAAGGGAGACGCTTTTCCCCACCTGCTGATTTATACCATGAGCTTGAGGAGTCGTTTCCCTACGACGAAACGCCGGGGCAGGATAAGGCTATCACCGATGTCATAGGCAACCTGACTTCTGATCGCCCCATGGACCGCCTGGTCTGCGGCGATGTCGGTTACGGCAAGACAGAAGTTGCTATCCGAGCCGCCTTCAAGGTGGTTGAGGACGGTTTTCAAGTGGCCATCCTGGTGCCAACAACGGTACTTGCCGAACAGCATATGCACACCTTCAAGGAACGTCTGCAGGGCTTTCCCGTCACCGTGGAATGCATCAACCGCTTTCGAACCACCGCCACTCAACGCCGAATCGTCAGGGAACTTGCTGCCGGAAAGATCGATATCATCATCGGGACCCACAGACTTTTGTCCAAGGATGTCGTATACAAAAATCTCGGTCTCCTGATCGTCGACGAGGAGCACCGTTTCGGGGTCAGTCATAAAGAAAAGATAAAACGTCTGAAAAGCGAGGTTGATATACTCACTCTTACTGCCACCCCCATCCCCCGCACCTTGCAGATGTCTCTTCTTGGGATCCGTGACCTGTCAGTCATCTCGAGTCCACCGGTGAACCGATTGCCTGTGAAGACCTTTGTTGCCCGGTATGACGACTTGGTCATCAAGGAGGCGGTGGTTAAAGAGATGCGACGAAACGGCCAGGTCTTTTTCGTCCATAACCGGGTTCGTTCCATCCATAAGATTGCCGCATCTATCCAGAAGCTTGTTCCCGCAGCCCGTATCGGGGTAGCCCACGGCCAGATGGAAGGCCGTGATCTCGAGGCGGTGATGGTGCTGTTCGTCAACAGAGAAATCGATGTTCTGGTCTGCACAACTATCATCGAATCGGGTCTTGACATTCCGGCTGCCAATACAATCATCATCAATCAGGCCGACAAACTTGGGCTCGCCGAGATCTATCAGCTACGGGGACGGGTCGGACGCTCAAATATCCAATCATATGCATACTTACTGGTGCCCTCCATGGAAGGGCTCAGCAAGGACGCCAAAAAACGGCTCCGGGCGCTGATGGATTACAATGAATTGGGAGGCGGATTCAAACTGGCCATGAGCGATTTGCAAATCCGTGGGGGAGGAAATCTCCTCGGGGTATCACAAAGCGGCCATATTGCCGCCATCGGCTATGATTTGTATCTCGACCTCCTGCAAAAAACGGTTACCGACCTGAAATCAAGGATCGCTTCGGGGGCAGAACAGGCTGTGGTTGATGATCTCGACCCGGAAATTAATCTTCAAATATCAGCCTATATTCCTCAGCAATACATACCGGACACCAACCAGCGTTATCTTGCTTATCGAAGGATCTCCACCCTCTCCACCGCAGATGATGCGGCATTTGCCGATCTGTTGGAGGAGATGAGAGACCGGTACGGAACCCTGCCCGAGGAGACATCCAATCTCTTCGAAATCGTTGCCCTTAAAAAAGAATTGTTACGACTACGCATTAATAAGTTGGAAAAGGGTAAGGATACGCTAGTCTTTTGGTTTCTGGACGACACCCCGATCACGCCGGAGGCACTTCTTTCCTACCTGCAAAAAAGCAAAGCAAGGCTCACTCCCGAAGGAAGGCTCATCATACCGGTACAACTCGACTCATCCTCAACTCTTTTCGCAGCCATTCGCCAATCACTTACCGACCTTGCGTCCTTATGCCCATGACCAGTCAACATCCCCCCCAGATTCCCTTCTGCTTCAACTGGAAGGAAATAGACCTCGTGCTCCTTGATATGGATGGGACACTTTTGGATAAATATTTTGACGATTACTTCTGGGAAGAATATCTGCCCGAGGTCTTTGCAGATATAAACAATCTGAATCCCGAAGAGGCACGGCAGACCCTTCTTAAAAAATACCAACGGGTCGAGAGCACCTTGCAATGGACGGACCTGGATTACTGGTCCGAGCAATTACAACTCGATATCCCCGAGCTCAAATGCAGAATTGATTATCTGATCCAGGTGCATCCCTTTGTGATCGACTTTCTGAAATTTATACGGTCGATTGACAGGGATGTCTATCTGGTCACCAATGCCCATTCCAAGACCCTGGAGATCAAACTGAAAAAAAGCGCTCTCGGGCCATGGTTTTCAGGAATCATCTGTTCAGAAGAAATCGGCGAGGCCAAAGAAAACCCGGTATTCTGGCAACGACTTGCCAAAATACTGGAATTTGACAAGGACCGAACTCTTCTCGCCGATGACACCTCGAAAGTCTTGGAATCAGCTCGGAATTTCGGCATCCGCCACCTTATCCATGTTGCGAGACCGAGCTCGCGTCTTCCGGTAAAATTTTCTGAAGCCTTCCCTTCCATCACCTATTTCAAGGAACTCATTTTCTAGTGTCCGGTCACATATCAAATGCCGTAGAATTGCGCCCAGTTGGATTTCCTGCGAGGCGCGACAGGGGGAATATAGCAGCGCTATGTGAGAGCAGGCACCAAGAATTCATTCCCATGGCGACAAACATTGCCAAGTGAGCATAATCAGGGTACAATCCCCCAAAATTCGACATATTCCCTTTAGCCCGGATTTCCCCTCAGTTCAGGTTGTGTCAGGTTCACTGTTTTTGGCAAGGGACAATAGCTGGCTATGTCCCTTGCCAAAAGACTGAAGAAGAAGGCGTTGCCTGGACTGACCTGAGGTGAACGCTGTGTAAATTTGGCAGAGCATTTATTTTCTCTAAATGTTTTAATTCTCTTTGGCTTCAGCCAAATTGCCACGGTATTTTTGAGAAATTCGGGTTAACCGAGTTCCGGATGCTTATACAATGTATCGTTTTAAAGAAGACATTAACTGGACGTCCCATTTTTGGTTCGACGGACAACTGATCAAAAAGAAAATTTGGGCCAAACTCCCCAAGGCTTCCAAATCAATTTTTCCTGTCATTGCCTGCCATCGCAACCTGAAAGGGATTGCCTATCCTGCTGAACGGACAATAGCCATCCTCTCAGGACGTACCGATAAAACAGTCAGAAAAGGCATCCGTGGTCTGGACGGGTTGTATAATATTAAAATTACAAACTACATTACCCCACGGGGCCGCCGATCGAAGAAGTTTTTTATTGCAGCCCCTCCTCGGGTTCCCGGGAGATCATTTCCCTTTCACAAATGCCTTCTGGAAAAAGGCCTCTGGCAGGAGCTGAGCCCCTCTGCTCAAGCCTTGTATCCGGTTATGCGTCATTTTGGTTTTTTCGAAGGCGAGACCTATCGCCTCTACCATGATCCATCTTTCATTGATGAAGATTTTGACCGGGTCTACCGGGCAAGGGACTTTGATTATTGCGAGGCCGACCCCCTCCAGATGGCCTTGCATGCCGGCATTGCCAATCAATCTTTGGCTTCCGCACTGGAAAACCTCCTTGCCTGCGACATGATCGAAGCCGTCGATCGTGATCCCGGAGGACATGTATTCCTCTGGAAGGTGTTTTTCAGAACCCAGAGCTGGTTCCCTCGAGAGGCCTTAAACAAAAAGGTGGAAGAACGCTACGGCAGGCAGTAGGTTCTTGTGTTTTTACAAATACCCTTTGCGTAAGAGATCATGATACGTTAAAAACAATACGACTATCCATCGACATAATCATAGAACCGGGGACACCATGTGCAAACTATTTTTCTCTCTACTATCTGTATCGATAGTTCTTTTTCTGGCCGGATGCGCCTCAACTCCACCCGTATACAACGGTATCAGTTTTCCTGTTACAGATAAGGTTCAAGTCGTATTTCAGGAAAAGGACGTACCACCCCAGTGTACCGCCTTCTCGCATCTCATAGTCCATACTCCCGGGAAGGTCACCGGGGCCGATATTGGAAAGCACATAACCGATTTTGCTGAAACAAAAGGAGCCGATCTTGTCTATATAGGCCTAAGCAGAAAGGTGTCTGGTAGCGCAACCAATAAATTCGAGTTTTTCTCCTACGGCCCCAAAGAGGCTTACAAATTCGGCAAGGATTGGTTCGGATGGAAATTCGGCTACTCGGACTGGGAAAAAAGCGGACCGGTAGTAGGGTTTGGGTATCACGACTGGCACGACACCAAAGGCATATTTAATTCAGGTATTAAAATCCAGACGGTTCTTCTTAGATGTTCCGAAGGGGCTCCGCTCAAAAGCAAATGACGAGAACCGAAGACAGGTCACCCCTCTGTCCTGTCTCCGGTCAAGGTGGGTTTGGTGTTTTTGCTTGCAAACCATACATTCTCAGCTTAGAGGCCCGCACTTTACTGCTTGCCAATAATGACAGGTTTGAGATGCCGGCTCTTTATCGAGCAGCCTTCTGCAAACTATTATAACCCGTCATCCATATCTTTCTATCCCCGCAATTCATCTCCCGTCAGATCCCAAACCAGCCGCCAATCCATTAGCCATTTCTGGTTCCAATTTCGCAGAACACTCTTTCTTTTCTCAGCCTGAAGTAACAGGCCTTGTTGAACGGTATATTTAGCACCATTTCCACAACCTTTAAAAGACCCAAGGACGTATCCAGGCGCAACCTATTGGTTTTTTATTATTTTAGTTTTGTTTCCCTCAACAAAACTCCCTACAAGCGCAGAAATTTATTTTTTTCTTGACAAAGAAAAAACGTTTTCATAAAACAGTAGATACGAGGCTGGTAACATTGTTCTGATATTTTTTTTATACAACTTGTGTTTATATTTAATATTGTATTATTACAGTTATTTATAGAAATTAAAACTTCATAACAGAATTTTTTTATCGCAGCCCATTGGATTTTTTTTTATCGACAGGTTTTCAGCGCAAAAAGATGTAAATATCTATTTATTAACAGTAAATATGGTTTCATGGTTTGTCTGGAAGAGCGGGCAGCAGTAACAATGTTAAAGGAAATCTCTTGAAGAATTATGTTCTATACGGTATAAGCCTATGAGGGACCCAGACAGGTGGATGGGACAAGTGGATTAAATATCAGACCAAATGAGGACAAGCTATGACTAATTTTGATGCTGTATTTTCCCGTAGTGTTGAACAACCCGAAGAATTTTGGGCGGAGGCTGCCAAAGGAATTGACTGGTTCAAGGAATGTGATTCTGTTTTGGATTCTTCAAACCCTCCGTTTTATCGCTGGTTTAAAGGCGGTAAAATGAATACCTGCTACAACGCAATTGACCGTCACGTTAAAAACGGTCGCGGCGATCAAGTGGCTATAATCTATGACAGCCCGGTAACCGATACCATCACCAAAATTACCTACAAAGAACTCCTCGACAAGGTTTCCGTCTTTGCTGGTGGCCTGAAGAGCCTCGGTGTGAAGAAAGGGGATACCACCATCATCTATATGCCAATGATTCCGGAGGCTGCCATCGCCATGTTGGCCTGTTCCAGGATCGGGGCCGTGCATTCCGTAGTATTCGGCGGATTCGCCGCCAACGAGCTTGCCATTCGGATCGATCATGCTGAACCAAAGGTCATCATCACCGCCTCCGGTGCCGTGGAAGGCAAAAAGACACTGGCCTACAAACCCCTTGTCGACAAGGCCATCGAACTCTCCGCTCATAAACCGGAAAAATGCATTCTCTTCCAGAGAAACATCGTCAAGGCCGAGATGAAGGATGGGTACGATATCGACTGGATGCAACTGGTCGCAGACAGCAAACCGGCTGACTGTGTGGAACTGGATGCCACCGACCCGCTTTATATCCTTTATACTTCTGGTACCACCGGAATGCCCAAGGGCGTTCTGAGGGACAACGGCGGCCATGCTGTTGCCCTGCATTGGAGCATGAAGGCCATCTATAATATAGACGCCGGAGATGTCTGGTGGTCCGCCTCCGACGTCGGTTGGGTTGTCGGTCACTCCTACATTGTCTATGGACCATTAATCAAAGGTGCAACCACTGTCTTCTACGAGGGAAAACCTGTCGGAACACCTGATGCCGGCGCTTTCTGGCGTGTTATTTCCCAGCACGGCGTTAAGAGCCTCTTCACTGCCCCGACAGCCTACAGAGCCATAAAAAAAGAAGATCCCGACGGCATCCTCTTTAAAAAATATGACATCTCCAAGTTTGAATGTCTCTACCTGGCCGGCGAACGTCTCGACCCGGATACCTACCACTGGGCCACTAACCTCATCAAGGTTCCGGTCATCGACCACTGGTGGCAGACGGAAACAGGCTGGGCTATTGCCGCCAACTGTCGCGGTATCGAGCTCTTGCCGATCAAACCGGGTTCACCGACCAAACCCTGTCCTGGATACAATCTCAAGATTCTCGACAATGACGGCAAGGAGCTGCCGGCAGGAAGTGAAGGAAGCATCGTCGCCAAGCTGCCACTGCCTCCGGGCAACCTGGTAACACTCTATAAAGCCGATGAGCGTTTCGTTCAGGCCTATATGTCTACCTTCCCCGGCTACTACGACACCAGCGACGGCGGATATATCGATGCCGATGGCTATGTCTATGTCATGGGCAGGATGGACGACATCATCAACATCTCAGGCCATCGTCTTTCCACCGGCGCCATGGAAGAGGTCATTGCTGGCCATCCCGATGTTGCCGAATGTGCAGTAATGGGAACCGCAGATCAACTCAAAGGCGAGGTACCACTGGGAATGTTCGTTCTGAAGGCAGGCGTTACCAAAGATCCCGCAGAAATCAGCAAAGAACTCGTCCAGATGGTTCGTGACAAAATCGGAGCCGTTGCCTGTTTCAAAGAGGTAACGAATGTCGTAAGGTTGCCGAAGACTCGTTCCGGCAAAATCCTGCGCGGCACCATGCGTTCCATCGCCAACGGTAAAGAATTCAGGGTTCCGTCAACCATCGATGACCCGACAATTATAGATGAAATCACCGAGACCCTGCAGGGTATGGGATTTCCAAAGGCATAAGCTAGGTCGTAGTCATCTGTCGACAGGCGATGGATGACTCAACATTTCAATACTCTCTGGGAGACCGGAAGTACTTCTTCCGGTCTCCTGATACAGGAAAGATTTATGAAGATCCATGAATACCAGGCAAAGAGCTTATTTCGCCAATACAATGTCCCGGTGCCCAACGGCAGTGTCAGCACAAGCTCCGAAGAAGCGGCAAAGATAGCCGATCAACTGGGTCTGCCTGTGGCCGTGAAGGCCCAGGTGCATGCAGGTGGTCGGGGCAAAGGTGGCGGTGTCCGGGTTGCACGAACCGCAGACGAGGTTGTCGAGGCTGCAACGGCAATACTTGGCATGTCTCTTGTGACCAAGCAGACAGGTTCTGTCGGTAAAAAGGTCAACAAGGTGCTTGTCGAACAAGGGGTTACCATCAAAAAAGAGCTCTATCTTTCGATCATTCCCGATCGTGAAACTGCGACCATTACCATCGTAGCCAGCCAGGACGGTGGCATGAATATCGAAGAGGTAGCCGAAAAAACTCCAGACCGGATCATTAAGGTGTCCGTTAATCCATTGACTGGTATCAAAGGGTATCATCTGAATCAGGTTGCCTTCGGTCTTGAGCTCGATCCGGTCTTACGCAAACCGTTTGCAGCTCTTTTGAAAAACCTCTATGCGCTTTTCGTGGATTACGATTGCTCGATGGTGGAGATCAACCCCTTGATCGTCACCGGAGAAGATTCTGTTATGGCCCTGGACGCGAAGATGGATATCGACTCCAACTCGTTGTTCAGGCATCCGGATGTGGTCAAAATGCACGACCCGGATGAAGATGACCCGAAAGAAGCCGAAGCTGCCAAATTCAACCTCAATTATATCAACCTTGACGGAAATGTCGGCAATATGGTCAATGGAGCAGGTCTGGCCATGGCCACCATGGACATCATTAAACAGGCAGGAGCATCTCCTGCAAATTTCCTCGATGTCGGTGGTGGAGCCAATGCCGAGATGGTGGAGAACGGTTTCAAGATTATCTTAAGCGACCCCAATGTCAAAGGCATTTTGATTAACATCTTCGGTGGTATCCTCCGGTGTGATGTCCTGGCCAGTGGAGTGGTACAGGCCGCCAAGAAAGTGAAACTTTCCGTTCCGGTGGTCGTCCGTATGGAAGGCACGAACGTGGAAGAAGGCCGCAGAATCATGAGCGAATCCGGTCTGGCACTGATCACTGCCGAGGATCTCGCTGATGCGGCAAAAAAAGTTGCTGAAATTGTCGCCTAAAGGCCCTCTTCGATTTTGCGACAAAGCACCTCTTATGGGTGTTGTGGATTTTACGAAGATTACCACCTACCAGTGAAGGAAGACCATGAGTATTTTAGTCAATAAACAAACACGGGTGCTCGTTCAGGGCATCACAGGTCAGGAAGGTCAGTTCCATACCCGGCAGTGTATCGAATATGGAACCAACGTCGTTGCAGGCGTCACCCCGGGAAA
>CAWGGS010000075.1:0-42446 GCA_963822095.1 uncultured delta proteobacterium | reverse complement strand
GAAAATGCTTGAAGGAATTTTTGAAGACGGCAGGGATTATAATAAATACATATCCATGGCCAAAGATCCGAAGAGTGATTATCGACTCACCGGTTTTGGTCACCGCGTCTATAAGACCTATGATCCTCGAGCCACGATTATCAAGAAAACCTGTCATGACGTCTTGAAGACCTTAAAAGTTTCAGATCCATTACTTGAAATTGCTCTCAAACTCGAAGAACTTGTCAGCAAAGATGACTATTTCATCGAACGGAATTTGTACCCAAATGTTGATTTTTATTCGGGAATTATTTACCGGGCTATGGGGATTCCGACCAATATGTTCACCGTCATGTTTGCTCTCGGCAGATTGCCGGGCTGGATAGCCCACTGGCAGGAAATGAATCTTGACAAGGATAGCAGTCGCATCGGCAGGCCACGCCAGGTATACAATGGCATTGTCGATCGCCCGTTCATGGAGATTGCAGTTCGGCCTTGATTACAGCACACTTCCCATTTTGACTATCTACTAGTATCAGCAAAAAAAACCAAGAGATGGTCGTTGCGTATATCTCTATATCCTGATCACACATGCTATGATAAAAATCCCTTGCTGTCTTGCTTTGGCCCCCAAAAGGTTTATTGTCTTGACCAATTGGGAATAGTTCTCACTGATTGTATTCGCTACGAGAGTTAATTCCTCTTCCACGAAAAACATACACACATTGAACTGCGTGAGGTCACGATGAATAATGATGTTTGTTCCCCAATATGGGTAATCGATAATGACGGCCGGGAATATATATGCCAGCAGACTGAGAACTGTGGAAAAAATAAAAATATGGGTTCACTCTCTGAAGAAGAGAAATCCACCTGCAAAGTTGTTACTAACTGTTTAAGCAAAGATTCTCTGGAAAATCTTAATCGTTTAAAATTCCATTTCTAGAAACAACCATAAAATACAGCCACAATAAGCAACACGGGGGTCTCTATAATGGAGCCCCGTGTTGTGGCTGATTTGTTATTCTGTGACTCATCTTATGATGAGGGCCGGCCCGGGGTACGAGGAATCTTTTGTCGATATCAAATCGATACAAAACCCCCGGAAGATGCGGTATATGCAAAACAGTATAAAAATACGACGATCAACCCGGATTTCTCATGAACACTGTGTCAATTTGTCTGGACTGATGGGAAATCCGGGTTAGAGAACAATTTCTTGGGTTCTTCCGGATTGAGAGTACTTTATCTATAACGCGGGGAGGCGGAGGGCGTCTCTGGAGGACGCCTCGCGGAGGCCCGAAGGTATTCCACACAAGGCCCAGAGGCGTGCGGACAGGACGTCCGCACCTGACGGCAGGCCAGGGACGGCCTGACTGTCAGCCGTGGTGTACCGACGATAAGGCCGCAGAGGAGCGTCCGGAAGCGATGCGCTCTGCCGGATTGTTCTTTCATCTTTACAAAAGTACGCTTCATTCGGATGAACCATTTCTTGGTTGATGTTTTATAACAGGGCAGTTGGCGAGACTGAAAAGAAAAAAAGTTGCATTGATGTAACCGGTCAGCTAGGTTTGACCAAACGTATGACGAATAGTTGCAAGGGAAGCCCAATTTTTGAACTTACCCAATAAGCGATTACATCTCCCCCCCTCGAAAAACTGCCAGGGAGCAAAAATCAGGGAACAATGGAAATTTTATGTATCTCCCATAAGTATCCACCGAGTATAGGAGGGATGCAAAAGCAGAGCTACGAACTGATTACCGGGCTGGCAGATAGATGTACGGTTCATTCCATCGTCTATGACGGCTCGGAAGATATTATCTCCTTTTTCTGGAATGTGAGAAAAAGGGTAAAAAGGATGCTCAGTGAGCATCCGGGTATAGAGCTTATCCATCTCAATAACAGCATGATGGCGTTTTTTTCCCTTTTTCTCCGGAATATGGTGGATATTCCGGTGTTGTTAACGGTTCACGGTCTTGACATTGTCTTTCCCAACGTACTGTTTCAGCGGTTTGTTGTGCCGAAACTTGCCAAGTTTGACGGCGTTATAGCAGTGAGTAGATCCACAGCTGAAGAGTGTATACGGCGTAGATTTAAGGCTGAATGTGTCGATGTCGTGGGCAATGGTGTAGATCATCAGTTGGGCGATACTCCTGTCGATACTGCTTTTCTTTCCCGACTGGAAGAACGGCTGGGGCTGTCGCTTACGTGCAAAAAAATCCTTCTCGCCATCGGTCGACCGGTAGAGAGAAAGGGGTTTTCCTGGTTTTTAGAAGAGGTCTTGCCCAGACTGGAAGAAGATGTGGTATTTATTCTGATCGGCCCGCAGCAGAAGTACTTTCGTCCGATACGGTGGCTGTATCGATTACTGCCCCGCCAGTTAGCCCGCAGTTTCGTGCTTATGCTAGGCGTTAGTATGGATGAACCAAAGGTTCATGCGGTTCTTGGCACAGATGCATGCAAAGGGAAGGGTTTCTGGCTGTCCGACCTGCCTCATTCTGAAGTAGTTCAACTCCTGAAGGTGGCCGACCTCTTTGTCATGCCCAACAAAAAGGTGGATGGAGATGTCGAAGGTTTCGGTCTCGTCGCCCTTGAGGCAACTATTTGTGCAACTCCGGTTGTCGCCTCGGGAATAGAGGGTATTACCGATGCGGTAAAGGATGGCGAAAACGGCTTTTTACTCCCCAGTGAAGATGCCGATGCCTGGGTAGAAAAACTTACTGAACTGCTGGCGAATCGCCAAGCACTTAAGCGGTTCGGTCAACAGGCACAGCAGTATACCAGACAACACTATGGCTGGGATCGCATGGTGGACGGTTATCTGGCAGTATTCAGACGATATATTGAGAAAGCTTGATGGCTAAGTAAAAACTCTCCATCCGAAGTCTCACTCTGTTCGTTTACCCGTTTACGGAAGCAGCGGGGCGGTCAGGGCACTGAACCACTGTGTTTCCGCTCTGCTGCGAATATATGCCGGGTCAATCCGGGGAATGAGGCGGACGGTACGGACCGAGCCATACCAGTGTGCGCAGATGGTCTCCGGGGTAAAAACCTCGGCCGGCGGGGGTTCGGGGTGATGACGGAACCAGTGTTGGGAAATCTCCGGCCCAAGGGGATAAAAAACAGGGGGTGGATGGACGATGAGGTCCGGATCCCTATATTCGGCAACAAGCTCCTGCAGCAGGTGGGTACCAAGACTATAGCGTACCAGTTGACGTCTGGGGTCCATCTCTATCATCCTCTCGAGTAAAGTTGAACAAAAAGGATGTCCCTTCTCTGCACCGAGCACGGCGTTATTGACTGCCTGCTCATAAAATTTCTCGATATACCGGAATGTTCGCCAGCCGTTCGGCAACCTCCGGCAAAGATCGCGGGCGGCAAGTTTGAGCCCGGCTCTGATCCAGGGCAGGGGATGGCGGCGGCGATACAAGGATCCCGGCAGGACGATATGTTCGGTCCCGCAGAAAATGCCACAGTCTAACAGTGGTGTAAATTCGCGAAGGGTGATTGTATCGGTATCGAGGTATACTCCCCCCTCTTTTGCCAGGATCGCCGCCCGAACCATGTTAGCCCTGGCGGCTGGGGTGGAAAGCCGTTGATACACTGCGACAAGTCTGCGGCCGAAAGCGTTTATTCCTCCAAGAAGCGTTTCCGGTGCCAGGCGGCGCAGCTCAACGGCCGGAGCAGCGGTGAGGGCGGCGACGACATCGTCGTTTGCAAGTTCTTCTTCGTGGTGGAGAAATACTCTTTCAAAACCACCTCGGCGAGCGGCTGAGAGAACTGCCAGGCCATGGGCCCAGGGGAGATGCTTCCCAAACCAGACAAAATGGGCTGTATTGGGAATCATGAGGCCTGTTCCTTTTCGTCTGCCTCGATTTCACATAGAATGTGGCCGGCTGTCTTCTGCCAGCTGTATAATTGTGCACGGCGAAGCGCTTTCCCGGCGAGCTCAAGGCGGTAGGGTTCGTCGTCTAGTAGCTTTTCTATGGTCTGGCTGAGGGCCGTGTGATTGTTGGGGGGAACGAGCAATCCGTTTTCTCCGTGTGATATTGCGTCCGGGATTCCTCCGCTTGTTGATCCTATGACCGGAGTACCACAACTATTTGCTTCAAGAAATACCAGGCCAAAACCTTCGACGCAGCCATTTTTCTCTTCCCGGCTAGGCATTAAAAAAAGATCGGCTGCGGAATAATAGAGGGGCAGTTCTTCTTTTCTGGCTGAGCCATGAAATTGTACCTGTCCGTTTTTAATGAGTGGTTCAGCCAATTTTTCAAGTTGGCGACGATACGGTCCTTCACCGAGTATTATGAGGAGCAAATCAGGATATTTCAGGGCAACAATTTTCAGAGCTTCAAGCGTTGTGTCAATACCCTTCCTTGGGATTAATCTTCCGGCTGTCAGAAGTATCTGCCTCGCTGAAAGATTAAGCCTCTCTCGTGCAATTTTTTTGGGGTATGGCTGAAAAAAATCGAGATCGATTCCATTGGGTACCACCGAGACTTTTTCAGGATCGTGGCCCGATGCGATAATAAGGTTTCTTGTGTAATTGCTTACCGCAAAAATTCGTGAAGCATGACAAAAAGTTGTGGATCGTATCACTCTTGACCAAGATCCCAAAAGGTTTTTTTGTATTTCACGTCCGTGGGCCGCAATGTAGTATCGGTCGATGTGGCCCATTTTTTTTGCAATAAACGAACCCATGGCAGTGGGGTAACTGGCATGAAGAGCAATACGGGATCGCTTTTTCTTGGCGAAATATGGAATAAGAAGAGAGGTGGTAAAGCCAAAGGATGATGTGTTGAGACAAGGATACCGGTAAATGTCGTACGGTTGTTTTTGATCAAACCGTTGCCAACCCCTGGTCCGGGGGGCAACAACGCTGAGTTGACAACGCTTTTTCAGGGCCTTTGCAAGTTCGGAGGAATAGGTCTGAATACCGCCTGTTATCGGCGGGAAGTCCTGGGTTATCAGTGTGATATCTACCATTAGTCCTTTAGTTTTATATGAAACTCCGCAGCCAATCAGGTAGGTTGCTCGCAGTGCTTTTATTACGTACCAGGCACTGGTTATGCAAATTTTCCGGTGCGGTGCAGAACATATACCCCACAACCTGAAAAAACGCTATATCCTGCAAAAGAGATAATCCTTCTCGGGATGTCAGCAATATCTGCCAGGTTGAACCAGATAACCGGTATGATGCTGACTGCAATTAAAGAGAATAGGAGGACGATAAAAACATTCCGAGAATAATTCCAAACTCCGGTAACCATCCGTGCCTGAAACAGCTGGAACATATGTTGAACAGTATATGCCAGCCCTACCGATAATGCAGCGCCATTGAGCCCATATCGCGGGACGAGCAGAAAAAGAAGGAGACCTTCTGTCAGAATTGCTACAACCACATTGAGAAGTGTGAGGTCGCTGCGGCCAAATCCTGTTAGGATAAGGCCATTTAAACCAATAGCACCACTGATGATCCAGAAACAACAGATGATAAAGACGGCTTGACTCCCCTGCACAAAGTGAGGGCCGAACAACCCCATTAACCAGGGGGAAAACAGGATCAGAAAACTGTATATCGGCATCTGGGTGACAATAACCAGATTAGTGGCCCTGGAAAAACTAGCTGTGAGTCTTTTGTTATCGCAGGCAACACTGATACGGGAAAAAAGAGCGGTAATGATCGGGTCGAAGGAGCGTCGAACAACACGGATAGTTATACCCAGCTGCATGACTGCGGCGTATATTCCGGTCAGTACGGGGTCGGTCATCGCAGCAACCAAGTAGATATCCATTCGCAGTAAAAAAGAATTTGCCAGTTCTGCGAGCCACATCGTAAGGGAGAATTTTAGGAGCTCAGGCGGGGGAATACATCCATCAAATTTCCATGATGAGTCACGGAAGATACGCGAAAAACACCAGCAGCTGGCAAGAAAACCGGTTATGGCAGAGGTTATAAAGGCGAGCGCAAATCCTATGTTTCTGAGTCCGAAGAAATAAAACAAGAGTGCACTTCCGACCAAGGTGAGAGGAACAACGCCATCTCTGATAAAGACCTGTGCCTCCATTCTGCGCTTACCTAAAATAGCATGGATGAGCAATTCCATTAAAGTCATGGGAACAAGACTGATAGCCATGAGCTTGAAGGAAAAAACTGCTTCCGAATCACCGCTCCAATGGGCGAGAAGGGGGGCACCAAATACTGCGATAATGAGTGACACAATCAGGCTTAAAGCCGATGACGTTATAAGAACGGATAAAAGTGTGTGTCTTTCATTCTCTGGATTCTGACGGGCAACCCACCAGAGGAGTCCTTTGTCAAGACCAAGCAGGCAGAAACGCATGGCAAACAAAAGTGCAGCCTGGACCAACGTAAAAATACCAAAGGCTTCTGCCCCGTAGAGTCTTACGACTGCTATAAGAAGTACAGGATATCCGAGCTTAATAAAGTACCCTAGCCCTCCAATAAAGGCACCACGATACAATTCAGTGCTGTCTTGCCGGGAACCTGTTGTCATTTCCGGACACTCCCGCTTAAATGGAATGAGGTTTGAAGCATTTGCCGGTAAATATACTCGAATTTATCTGCGGTTGTTTCCCAGGAAAAATGAGATCGAACGTGTTTCTTTCCTTCAGCTCCCAGGGTATTGGCTAATGTCCTGTCTGTTAGAAGTTTACTGATAGCTTTGGCCAGAGAATCCGGATCGTTTGGTGGGACAAGAATTCCGGTTTTTCCGTCTAATACCACTTCAGGTATTGAACCCACATGTGTAGTAATAAGCGGGGCCCCGGAGGCCATCGATTCAACCATGGTGTTACCAAAACTCTCTTCAGAAGATGGCAACACAACCATCGACGCAGAAGAAAGCTTTTCCGCAAGCTTCGGCGAGGACAACCAGTCTTCAAAGCTCACCTGGCCAGAGAGGTTAAGATGCTTTACTTGATTGGTCAGGTGGCATTTTTCCGGGCCCCTGCCAATAATCATCACCGGAATGGGTTCCTCAAGGAGACTGATAGCCTTGAGCAAAACGTCACAGCCCTTTTTGCGGTCAAGTCGACCGAAAAAAAGTATGGGTCCACTCTCGGCATCAGAAGAGCGTAATACTTCAAGGAAACAGTTTGCGACTCCGTTGGGGATCACATGGAACTTTTCCGGGTCAAGAACATATGCCGTTTTTAGCAGGGAAGTTGTCGCCTGGCTGGTGGGAGCAACGATATCTGCCGTTTCGAGAGTTCTGCCAAGAGAAAAATATTTAGGGTTGGTGATCCAAAGCAAGAGTTTTCCCAAGAGATGAGGCCTGTCTTGTAAAAGGACTTTGGGGAAATTGGGATATCGGGGGGTGGTGATGAAAGCAAAAGATTGCCGGGGCCGTAAATTTGCCAGCAGGGCTCCCTCTTCTCCCTGGGAATGAACAATCTGAATATTCTTAATCCGTAGAAGATTTCCAACAATGCGTTTGACGGAAAAGGCGCTGAAGGGTCGCCCCAAGCTGCTGCTTTTACTCTTAAATCCAGGGAAGTCGGCAAAGAGTGCCTTGTACGTAAGTTCCTGTGGTATATTGATTTGTTCCCATTGCGCCTTGGTATAGACCACCCATACCTCATGGCCGCGGCGTGATAATGCAGTTGCCAGTTGGTGCGTTGAACTCTGTCCACCTCCGCTATATGGTGACCAGGGCGAATAGTTAACTGTGAGTGCGATCCTGAGTGACATTGGAGAGCTTCAGTTCTTCATTCGATGAATCCAATTAGAGGCGGAGGGAATCTGCATTTTTACCGAGTTCCTCAATGCTATTTTCAAAGCATCTTCAAACAGATTTTGTCCCTACAGGAGCAAATACGCTTAATTTATTTTATACCCAAGTATTGCAGGCAGATGATAAACAAATAAAAGCCAATATTGTCAATATGTTAACCACAAAAAAATCTGATCACCCTTGAAACTCAACCTATCGGAATGGAAGGAAGTAAGCTGTTTGTTTCTCGGATCTCTGCAGGATGGACGGTTGCAGAGAAGCACCCAGGGATGGCTTTTGGGCATCCTGTGAAATGAACAACGCACTCCCTGGATCCGTAGCTGAACATGAGTGGTAATCAGAAAAAACACCTTTGAAGAGTCACCTTTTTCATGAACACAAACAATAGCAAACGAAGTGCTCGAGTGCCATCAAAAAAAAGGCTCATTCGGATTACGGTACTTTGGTAAAGCGGAAAGTAACACCCCAGCGGAGTTCATTGCTTCTGGAGGCCCAAAGGCATTCCACATCAGGCCTCCGCGGGGCGTTCTCCGACGACGCCCTCCGCCTTCCTTGGTATAGATGGGTACATTTCCATGAGCCGGTTGAACCGTAACCCCGCTTTTTATGCGGGTAGCATTTTGCTAGCGGTTGGCCTATACTTACTGGCATGGATTATAGACGAGGAAGCCACAAAGGGAATGATTCATGAATATTGGGTCCATCACTTTGAAAAAGATTCCAATGACCAATTTGGTATCGGGTAAACCGGCAATAGCGGGTGTCACTGGAATTTCAATCCGCGAGTCAAACTCCACCGACTTTAAGTCGGTGGCTGTTTAGTTCAACGGGTAATGATGCGATTTGTCTTGGAGTACAAACTTGATTGATAACATAAGGACGGGGTTTCCTTTTCTTTCTTTCAAAAAACAAACGACCCGGCGCCTGAAGGTTGGTGTCGTCCTGTTGCCGGTGGTGATGTTCTGTCTTTTTTCCCTATCGGTCATCTCTTGCCGAAGCCCCGGCTTCAGTGTCGACAAAGCCCAATACGGTTTGCGCATTAGACAGCTTTACGACTCACCGACACCGTTCAAGAAAGGCGATCTGATAGTTGGGATTAACGGGGTTGGCTATCAGGATATCCGTGCCGACCTGGTACCAGCCAAGCGGATTCAAATCACTCGTCGAAGCCTTTTTACCGTAGACATAAAAGGACTGAAATGCGGGTACATTTTCTTCAACGGTAGGACTCTTTTTATCCGGATCCTGATAAATGTTGGAGAAAGCACGCGAAAGCACGCGTAAAGGAAGGAATTTTTTACCCTCGATGGTAAGCGGTTTCAGCTGACCAGCCGCTGAAATCTGCGGCAGAGCGATAAGGAACAGGAAAAACAACACCATCAACGCGCTTATCACCCTTGACTTTTGCCTCATGAACATATTCCTTCCTCCTTGATCATTGTTGTTTATTTCCTGCGATATTAAGTATTTCACGTATTATTTGCTCAGGTTGCCTTTCGGACCCGGCAGGTACCAGGGCCATGGGCACGTGAGGTAGGAGACCTTTCCCTTGATATCGATGTTTTTTAGGCGTCAGAATCTCGGCAAAAGTAAGACGCAGGGCCGATCCATCCGCCAGGGGAATAAAACGTTGAGCCAGACCCTTTCCGTAGCTCTTTTCACCTATTGAGAGAGCCCGACCATTCTCCACCAAGGCAGCTATGAATACCTCGGCCGCGCTGGCGGTTATACGATCCTGAATGACAATGACCGGGTTCTGGGATATCTCGGGTAAGGTGGCAGTAATATCTCGGGTATTCCGCCGTGTTTGCAGGTGAAAAAGCATGGCACCGGAGGGAAGAAAAAAATCAGCGCACTGCCGGGCGGCCTGTAAGCTTCCTCCCTGGTTTCCTCGCAGATCAATGACCAGTGTCTTTGCTTGATCGGTTATCCCGGAAAGAATCGTTTTGAGCTGCCTGTCGCTATTTTCGACAAATCGTGTTATCTGTATAAAATCAGCATTAGAAAAACTACGATACCGGACTGATAGATAATTTGTCCGCTTTCGCCGAAGACTGAAGATCCGTGGGATTCCTCCTCCTTGCCGTACGGTCAGTTGCACGGTAACATCTTTGGCGCCACGAATCGTGGAACCAACCAGGAAAACCGATTGACCGTATACCGGGGCACCATTGACGGCGATAAGTTCATCCCCCGTGCGAAGACCCAGATTTTCGGCAAGTCCACCCTTAAAGGGATACAGATAGATGCGCCCGTTTTCCCTCTCTATATCCATCTCCACCCCAAAGTAATCGGAGTTGTTCGATTCGAGAAAAGCTCTGTATTCCCTGCCTGTAAGGTAATCTCCATAGTCGTCGATAGAACGGATGTAGATTCGAAGCATATCATCCGTCATCTCTTTGGCTGATTTCGCGGGCATCAGAAGATCATCGCGAATAGATTCCATGGCTTCGCCGATGCGGCTCAATTCTGATTTCGGTAGGGTACTTTCCGCCTTGAGCTTTAGCGGGAAAAACGCAACCAGGCAAATAAACAGCAGGGATACCACTCCACAAAAATCGGGGGCATGAATGATATATCCATTTCTCCACGAATGTCTCAAATGTTCCCTTTCAATATCTGATCCCATAAATTCACGGCCACAACGCTAGAGGCGCATGAGGGCCGCCGCCTCCTTTTCCAGAGCATCTTGCTTCTTTTTCAGACGTTTAAGCTCGGCTCGCTTTTCTTTCGGGCTCTTAATAAAATCGGAGGCTTTGACCGACGACTGCAGAATCTGCAGTTTCTTGAGAATCACCTTTTGTTGGGTTTTATTTTCAGTGGTTTCAAGTTCAGCTTTACGCAGCTTTTTTTCTAAAGATGCGATGGATTTGTAAAGAGAGGCTATTTTCTTCTTTAAGGCAGCCATTTCCCGCTTGACAGATGTTTTCTCCTTTTCAAGACGAGCACCTTTATTTCGCATCGACTGGTTTTCCTTTTTTTGCTGGGCCAACCGTTTCTGTCGACTTTGAATTCGGCTTTCATATGCGGCGGGGTTATAACTGAACAGACCACCTTGATGAGGATCGGTGGTTTGGTTGGCACATGATGACAAAACAAAAAGGAGAGAAATGACACCTATTGTATATATGCTCTTTCTTCTCATATCTTGGAACTCCTCTTGTTTGGGAAACTACGTTTCAATACCTTCGAACGGGACTGACCATTGAGTCCCATCTTCTGTTATTGAATATCGAACAAAGATCAGGAGGCCTATACGGCCATGCTTGCCGACATTGATGCCAGCTCTTCGGTTCGTTTCTTCAATTCCTTGACATGGGCCTTCAATGTTGCAATTTCGCTATCAAGTGAATTTGTGAAATCACTCCCTTTGGACTTTGCAACATCGGCTTTTACCGTATTTTGAGCAGAAATCTCTTCTCGGGCAGCTGCCAGCTGTCTTTTTGCCTCTTTGAGCAAACTGTCAACCTTATGTTTTTTGGCAAGAAGTGCCTTGTTCTTCGAAACCTGTTTAGAATGCTTTGCTTTCAGTTTCCTGATTTCCTTCTTTACTTGTGCAATCTGATGCCGCAATTTTCGATTGTAGGTCTGTAACGCACTATTTTTCTTGCGTGCTTCAGCAATAGATGCATTTAGCCAATCCTCCTGATTGGCATATTTCGCCTTCTGCGCCGCAACATGATTTCCATATGCATATCCACCTATGCCTCCAATGGCTCCTCCTATGGCTGCTCCCGCAAGTGTTGATCCCGTATCACCGCCAATCAGCTGGCCGAGGATAGCACCTCCGATTGCTCCTATGGTAGCCCCGACACCGGCACCTTCGGCTTTCGTACGAGCGCTGTCATCTTTGATGCCGGCACAGCCGAAAACAAAAGAACACATGAAAATAATGGCCATACCCAATGCGATTTTCTTTAGCATAATCTTCCTCAATAAAATTTTCGTGCTGCCGTTAATCTTTTTCCAGAGTCCATCCGGATGGCTGAGATGATTTTTTACGAAATCATCAAGTTGTCTCTCTCATCTATTGCATCTTACCGGGCTGTGCCTGTTGCGTTAGATCCTTTTCCCATTGACCGTCATCGGTTCTTTTATTCTTAAGATAGAATCGCACATGTTTTTCAAGGGTTGCCAAAAGCAGAAGCTGTGGTCCAGCCTGGCGCATGGTTAAAAATTGTCGATATCTCTTGATTCCATCCTCAAAAGCCGTATCTCCGGTTAAACCGAGTTGACGGATGGATTCCGTATACGACGACATGGCCTGGGTGACATTTTGTCGGATTTCTTTTTCTCGGGATTCATATTTTTTCAAGATTAAGGTTCGTTGCGAGAGCTTCGCTGCATTCTGCAATTTTTTAAGGATGGGCAATTTCCTCGCTTCCCTGACAATAAAAAATGCCTGCTCTCCTGCTGTTCTTAGCCAGGCATAGGCTGAGTCTTTTTCCGCCTGATGGATGGTGAACTGGATTTCATCAAGAGAGGATGAAAGATTATCCAGATACTGTCTTACGGCGTCGGACATGGCGCCCGACTTATTCAGTTGGGTTTTAAGCTGCAGAAGATAAACGGAGGCATCGGAACCGGAAACTTTTGTTTTTGTAGAGATTGCACTGGTTGAAACGGCAGCCGGCAACGACTGGCCCATCCCTTTATGATAGCTTTCCCAGCCCTCTTTCATCAGGTTACTGATTTGACGGCTGGGAAAGACCAGGGATGATATGACCAAACGGAAACCTAGAGTTTTCGTTTTCCCAGGAGAGAGCTTCTTGGTTTTTCTATTGAAGGCGTAAAATTCTTGTTCTGTTCGAAGAGATGAGCGTATCTGCTTTTCATTGGTGAGATAATGGCCACCCTTTGCAACAAATCCTCCACTTCTCCCCTGGTAATATTCAACCCGGTACAAAGAACGCGTCATTTCCGCTACATTTCCAAGCATGTCATAAAGCCCTAGAGGGTTGGGTTTGAGAAGACCAACCGGCTTTACCTTGTTGTGGGAAGACTTTGGTCCGGAGAACCATTCGTAATCCGCCAGTTTCCCGGCAGGATATGGGGTCCTCCTGTCAAATTGGGCATTACTCACTTTGCTGCCGCCGCGAGTTGCAAACTCCCATTCATATTCTGTCGGTAATCGGAGATATCCCGGGATTCCCCCATATTCCGGAATCCGATCCAACGCATTGGCATACAACCAAGTATTGTAGTGGCGAACGAAATCTTCCACATCAAACCATGAGATATCACGAACCGGAAGATTGCTCTTTTTAAATTCCTCGGGTTTAGATGAAACGGCGTAAAATTGATCTTCCGTCACCTCATATTTCCCGACATAATAACACCAGTCTTTACTGTCGCCCTGTCCAACCTGGAAGGCCCCACCAAGTGCAACACCGGTCGGCGATTCCTTATATCCCCCAACAGGATCACCCACACGGAATCTTTTCCAGGCATACATGCCGCTCCCCTGGTTAAAACAAACCGGCCTGAAAACCATATTCCCGCCACCAGGCATGGGCAAAACCAAATCGCCTGATGATGGTTGGGGATTATTTTGTTGACCGAGAACCAACGATGCACTGTTGAGATACAAAAAGGTTAATACCGTGAAAAAAGGCAGAACATAATGGGTGAAAAAATATTTCAAACTCAATCCCCTGTGAAGCTACGACATTCAAATATGCACAAGAAGCATTTTTAACACTCAAAATTCCCAGCGGCGTCTTGTTCCTTATTCAGTGAAGTTCGCAAAACTCATGCCAGCTTCTTTGGAAATATTTTGTCTGTTATTTTAGGCGATTAAAGATGTCAATTTGTTTATTCAAAACTGCAAGTTGGTCTCCTGGTTGATATGCACCACCAAATGTGGTGCATATCAACCAGGAGACCAAACATCGTTATTAGGTTAACCCCAATATTTTTTTAGAAATCGCCATGGTGAAAAACAGGGAACTCGATGCTCATCACATGTGAGTCGTGGAAGGGAAAAGAATTGACGGCAAAAGCCATCCATGACGCATATCGGAAAAGGCTACCGGATAAAACCGACAAGGATAATCAAGATTAATTTTTGGAAAGACTGATTTCATTTAGACTTTTTTCTTTTTAGTGTTCTATAATACTCGCATAAACGATATGCTGTAATGCCAACGACTTTTACATATTCCTGTAGAGGGCTATCTTGGATCCTCGTCGGTTCTCTTTATATATTTCTTCTTCAAACACGGAGCCATGCATCTATCTAAATACTGAGGAAGCAAAAAGCGAACATACCAGGAAGGTCTCTCGCCATCACATGTTCGTGATCCCGCTTCTTCGTGTTTTCGATTTGATAATAGGAGCTTTCTTTGTCCTTTTGTATGATCTATAACTATGTATAAAATCCAGGAGATATTTACCGACATACGCTTTGCAACTACAAATATTTTTCCGCTGCCATGAAAGATTTTGTCAACAGAATGCGTGAAACAATGGTTGAGGAGGTCGCTGCTCCCCGTATCCCCATCTGGTTGCAGCTTTCCCTCGCGACGATGCTGGTGCTGGCATTATCGATCGGTATCCTTAGTTATGTTATTATGGAGCGGCAGAAGGATAATCTGCGTGATCATATCATTAAATTGGGAATGGTGAGTCTCAACTATTTGGCAAGCAACGCCAAGGTTCCGCTGCTCACCGACGATACCCTGGCCTTAAATATCCTGATCAACAATGTCGCATCCGTCGATGGTCACTATTATGCCTTTATCGTCAATAATAAGGGGATTATCAAGGCCCACACCGATAGCAACAAAATCGACAAACCCTTCAAACCCCTCGTCCCGATTGGCAAAGTTGCCCACAAGGGAGACGTTACCTATTTCAACTACAACCTGCCCAATGGTGTTCCAATCTTGAATCTTAGTATGCCGATTGTCTTTCAGAATAAAAAGTTGGGAGAAGTCGATGTCGGACTTTCGGTCAACTTCATTAAAAATCTCTTTATCAACGAGAAAGAATTCTTGACCTACGCGACACTCAACATCATTTTCCTTGGTATGTTGGTGGCTGTTTTTATAAGCCTACGTTTTTCCAGGCCATTTTCAATTCTGGTGCAGGCCACGACTCAGATCGCCAAAGGGAACTATGATTTTAAAGTGCGGTTGAAACGAAACGATGAACTGGGGACCCTTGCCGATGCCTTTAACCGGATGGGAACGGAACTTTTTCGGCAATCGATGATGAAAGAGTCCTTCGGCAAATATGTAGGCCCCGAAGTGCTCAATATGATACTGCAGAGTCCCGAGCATGCCTGGCTGAAAGGACAAAAAAACGAGGCATCGATTCTTTTTGCTGACATTAGAGGCTTTACCGGGTATTCGGAAACGACGGAGCCCGAGGAGGTGGTGAAGAGGCTCAATGCTTTTTTTGCCATTGCCAGCCGGACAATTATGGAACAGGGGGGGTATGTCGACAAGTTTATCGGAGACGCGGTGCTGGCGGTATTCGGTATTCCCGTGTATCAACAGAATCATCAGAAACGCTGCGTTCAGGCGGCAATTTCAATGCAGCAAGAGCTTTCCCGGGCGACATCGAACGGCAATACCCTGCTTAATTCTGTCGGTATCGGCATCGCCTCCGGGGTTGTGGTTGCCGGTAATATCGGTTCTCCTCTGAAAATGGAATACACGGTTATCGGCGACTGCGTCAATGTCGCTTCCTACCTGTGCGACCTTGCAGGAAGTTCCGAGATAATTATCGATGGAGATACCAAAGAAAAGCTCAGCGAGAGTCTCGATGCCATCTCTTTGACTCCGCAAAAAATCAAAGGTAGAAAAGGGCTGGTCAGTGTCCACCGGGTACTCGGATTCAAAGAGACCACTTCAAACACACCCCGCAGCTGACCGGGTCTTCCTCCCATTCGACAAGATGGAATTCTGGTGGATAGGATCATTCTATTGTTGAAAAAGTAACTGATTTTCGCTTTGAATGTATGCTTGTCTTTCAAAGATTGGTAAATAGAATTATATTGTAGAATTCATGGGCTTTTTCAGTGAAATGAGCTAGTGGCACTCATACTTTTTCAACAGTTGTGGCTTTCTTTCAATGACCTTATTTCTCAAACCTCGTTTCCGGAGACGGTGGCTCGTAATCGGGGCCAATACTTTCCGGAACCTCTCCTGTAGAGGGTGGATGTCTAAAACCGCATTCACGCTTTTTCTGATGGCCTTTATTGTGCAAGGGATGAGCGGATGTGCCTGGTTATTAGATAAAAACACCTCAATGAATGACAAAACAGTGGGGCAACTGCAGGTACCTCTAATAGGAAAGGAACAGAACCAGGCGATTGCCGCCGAAAAAGGTGAAAAATATCTCGATGCCCTCACCTATTGGAGGCGAGCCCGCGGGGCAATTGATCGTAAGATAAACTCAATTTCTCAAAAAATAGTCGAGATTTCCCGAGAGCATACCCGTCGAGGGGTCGCCTTTTTTGAAAAGAGAGACGCTGACAAGGCGTTCCAGGAATTTATTGATGCACTTATCTATGATCCGACCAACAAGGTTGCGCTGGATTATCTACGAAACAGATATCAGGCCGGCCGATATATTTCCTATACGGTAAAAAAGAACGACACCTTCGCATCAATTGCCGATACGACCTATGGTTCTCCTTTTTATGCTTTCCTGGTGGCGGAGTTTTCAAATGCAGGGAAGGAGAAAGACCTCACCGAAGGAAAGGTCATCCGGCTTGCCGCCAAGGATTCCTTTTTTTCGCAGGTGTTGATCGATTACAACAAAAATATCATACAGGCCCGCAGGTTATTCAAGAACGAAAAATATACCGAAGCGCTGTCCGCGGCCAGGGCTATACTTGCCAACCATCCGGGAGACGACGAGGCTTCTTATATCGTAAACATGTCCTTATTTAAGATCGGCTCGATTCAGCAGGAACAACAGGACTATGCCGGAGCGATTGACTCCCTTTCCCAGATCGACCCATCGTTTAAAAACGTCAAAAAGGAGATCGCCGAAATCCGTGAGCTTTGGAAGCATAAACTCTTCAGCACTGAAGCCAAAAAGAACAGTGAGCTGTTGCAAAAAGCGGAAAAATTGTATTCCCAAAGAGAGTATCTTGCAGCCAGGGAAGCTCTCAATAACGTTGATTCCAGGTTTGGCGGTCGGGACAAGATGCTTGCCCAGGTCGATAAACAACTGAAGATCCAGGCCGAATATCATTTTAAAAAGGGGATTTCCTTGTTTGTTGAGGAAAAACTCGCTGCCGCCATTGTGGAATGGAGGAAGACTCTCGAGCTTGATCCTGACAACCTGCATGCCGCACAGTCGATAGCCAAAGCTCGTAAACTTCAGCAAAGGGTGCAAGAGATCAAGTAGCAGCCAGGTGAGAAGGCTCTTTGGTATGCATTTCAATCCCTTGCAGGAATTATTTTTCGAATCGGTCTTGGAAAAGATCGGCAAATGTGCCGATCTTTTCGGATAACCAATTAACCCAATCCTGCATACCTTGACCTGTTCTGCATGAGAGAGGGAATAGAATAATGTCAGGATTAAGTTTCTTGACTCTGTCTGAAAGTACATCAAGGCTGAAGTCTGTAAGCCCGGTTCCCAGGTAGTCGATCTTGTTGACGATCAAGGCGTCGCATTTCGAGAACATCAGCGGGTATTTCAAGGGCTTGTCGTCTCCTTCAGGAACACTCAGTATCATGACGTCGAGGGCTGCTCCAGTGTCGAATTCGGCCGGGCAGACGAGATTGCCGATATTTTCGAGGAAGATCAGGTCCAGGGCATCGATATCCAGGGAATCGAGTCCCTGGCGCACCATCGAAACGTCCAGGTGGCAGAAGCCTCCGGTCTGCAGTTGAACAGCCATGACTCCTGAATCGGCAAGCCTCTCGGTATCGACCGCGGAGTCGATATCGGCCTCGATCACTGCCACCCGTAGGCTCTTATTTAATGCCGCCGCTGTTTGCAGGAGCAGGCTGGTCTTTCCGGCTCCCGGCGAAGACATCAAATTGACCAGGAAAATGCGTCGTTTCCTAAGCTCGTTGCGAAGAGCTTCGGCCAGGGCGTCGTTGTCGGCCTGGATGGCCTCTTTAACCTTTATCAGCTTGATCGATTCTCTCATTCGGCCATCATCTCCTCGATAAAATATTCTTTGCCGGACAGGATGGTAAAACCTTGGTTTGCGTGACACTGCGGGCATTTCAGGTCTTGCACGTCCTCTTTGGTGGTCGCAATTTGGGTCTTGCATTTTCCGCATTGCAACAGCGCTTTTTCCTTTATGATCAACAGCTTTGCCCCCTCGGCGATTGTGTCTTTACTGAGGTAATCAAAGTAGTGTTGCAGCCAGGTATCCCTAAGATCGGTCAAGCCGCCCACCTTTACGGTGATTGAAAAAATTTTTGTGGCCTCATTTTGGGCGGCGTGCCGGAGCGCGATTGAAAGTATCCTTTCGGTGACCGGGAGCTCGTGCATGGTGTTGTACTTTCCTCTTGAATATGGTTCCCTCAACCTCCGGCACGTTCCTTTGCCATTTTCATATAGGTCTGGTAGGTGAAGCGCGGTGGCACATAGTGTCTTTCTTTGTCCTTTGCCACCAGGTGGATCGCCTCGGCAGGACATTCCGGGATACAGACTCCGCACCCGATACAGCGGTCAAGATTGATCGTCGCGGTAGCGTCCACTCTTATGGCATCCATATGGCAGCGTTCCTCGCAGGTTCCGCAGGCCGTACATTGGTCTGCGCTCACCGCCGCAAAATAGCTGCTGTGGACCTCTTCGGCAGGTTTTTCAAGGCTCTTCAGGTTCTTGAGCATCTGGCAACAGCAGCCGCAACACATGCAGAGGTTTGAGGATTTCTGGGCGTTGCCGGGTTGGATGACCAGGCCTGCCTGCCGGCCGGTGTCAAGTATCTCGAGCGCTTCTTCGATGGAAATCGGGCGTCCGAGTTTATTTTCCTCGTAAAAATGAGCTGCGGTCCCAAAGGAGAAGCAGACCTCCATGGGATACTTGCAGGGATCACCGGCAACTTCATGCTCTTTTCTACAGATGCACGGTTGCACGGTGATTTTCGATTGCGCTCTGATAAGCTCCTCCGCATCTTCATAGGAGGCAATTTCAACATCCTGGACGATGGATTTGGAAATCGGCACCACCCGGAGGTGTTTAGTTTTGGTCTCCTGCCAGATTTTCTTGCTGATATGGGGAAGATATTCATTGACATCTTTCACCAGGTCGGCGTCAAGATCATTGACGTGGTATTCCCAGATGCCGATGACAAACATCGCTGCCGAGTACATCGGTACGTCTTCTTTGTGACTCCTGAAGATCAGACCTTTTTGGGCCATACTTTCAAGACAATCCGCAAGGTCTTCCGCTTCTCTATCGGTCCGATCGGCAATGGATGCGGGGGATTCAGGTTTCATTGTCAAAAGGATTGCCAGTTCAGCCTCTTCCGGGGAAAACAGCCGACGCAAGATCCTTAGTTCCACGCCGCTGTCGGTTTCCGGATATCCGCCCGGCAGGGCATCAAGATGAGCAGCTAAATGTTTATACACGTCGTTCATTGTCTTCTCCTTGTAAATTGTAGGGCGCCCCATTGGTTTGCCGATATCGGAGCTGTTACTCTTTCAGTCCTTTATCGAAAAGGGTGCCCCGTCTATACTGTATCAGCCCGGCAGGGAAGAGTTGGTCACTCATCTGCGATGTAAAATGTCAAAATTCCTCTATGATTAAAAAGGGACTCGAAAATATAACCGCATGATACCTCTTGGGCTCTCCTTGGGAAAGTGGCATAAATCTAAAAAAACTCCCAGGGTAGTTGCAAGGTTTTTCAAAACGGTTCTGTCGTTGGATTTGCGGGAAGATCACGGCAGAATATTTTGGGGAGAGGGTACAGGAGGAAACAGCAAGTCCTTTGGTAAGAGGCATCCCCTACCAAAGGACTCGCATGTCGTATACAACAGAGTCGAAATTGTCAGTCTACCTCAATGCAGTCTGATGGACATGAGGCCGCCGCCTCTTCTATGCAATCTGCATCTTGGTCAAAATCATCGAGCACGTAGGCCTTTTCTTCGTCATCATCGAAGCCGAATACCTCCGGGCAGATTTCCACACAGCTCTGACAACCTATGCATTCATCTTTGTCGATTGTGACATTACTTGCCATTGGAGTCCTCCTTTGGGTTGTTGAAAAAAACCGCATTAAAAAAATGAGTACAAGCGTAACCTGGCCGCACTCAATCGGGAGAGAAGAAAAAGATATGGAACCTTGACTATTCTTCAAACATGGAGTTCTAAGTACGGCTGATTTTTGTTACAATGAGCATAGGGTGAAGCAATCAGGTTGTCCAGCAAAAAACGGAAAAGAGGGAAAAATCAATACAGAACACCAACAAAAACGCAAAGAGAAAGGGATGTTGGCTGTTAATGTCGGACTTGGCGCCAATACCTTTCTAGCGTTTATAAAAACAGGAATCGGAATATTCGGGCATAGCCCGGCCCTTTTGGCGGATGGTATCAACTCTACGTCCGATGTGGCATACGGGATTGCGATGTATTTTTTTATGCGGATTTCAAGTAAACCTGCAGACAGGGAGCATCCGTATGGCCATGATCAGATCGAATCCATTGCGGCGGTGGTGGTCGGCGCCTTTGTCATCTCGACAGGGATTGCCATTCTTTGGAATTCCATCAACGATGTTTACGAATTGGTGAGAGCGGACGGTGCGGCAGAAGGGGCCTCCAGCATAGCCTTCTGGGTGGCGATTCTGACCATAGCGATGAAAATTTGCCTGACTGTCTGGACCCGGAGTATCGGAGAGCAGACGAAGAACAATGCAGTGATAGCCCTTGCCCAGGATCATCGTAACGATATTTTTGCATCGGCCGCGGTGGCCATCGGCATTTATGCGAGTCGACAGGGGCATGCCTGGGTCGATCCCTTTGCCGGGGCCGTCGTGTCGCTGATCATCCTGCATACCGGTGTCTCCATCCTGCGGTCGGCAACCGCGGATTTGATGGATACCGTCCCCGGACAATCCCTGGCACAACAGATCAGTTCCTTGCTTTCCGGGATGAATGACGTCAAGACCATTGAAGAAATTCACGCTCATCGGTTTGGCCCCTATCTGGTCGTGAACATCACCATCGGTGTCGAAGGGTCTCTAACGGTTGTAGAGAGTGATAGTATTTCCACTCAGGTAGAGCATATCCTGGTTGCGGAAATCGAGTTTTTGCGAAAGGTTCATGTCCATGTTCACCCCTTCCGTCCAGCAGAGGATATCTCATTATAATGAAGTCTTTCCCCTCGGTCACCTACCGGTTTATCATTCCAGGCGGTTTTACCCTCCCTGTATAGGCCAACTAGCTTTTCATTAAAAAAAATAAGTAGTTGCTGTTTGAGCTGAGAGGATTTCAGCGTCCGATTTTCTTGACATGAACAGGAATAGCCTTATTCTTGCAAAGGCACACAACAGATGGGTAGCAGCTGGAGACTGCCACGGACAGAGGCAGGAGATGGGAACCAATGCGGATTTGTGGTTGATTGGGACGGTTTTGCTTTTTTAATCGGGAAGACCGTGAGAATTTCAGGTCCTCCACCTTGAAAAATTGAGACGTGCATTTGACTCCGGCCTGAATACCATGTTTAATAAATTTATGAATCGGGTGGGTTGTTTTTGGTGCGGCGATAGAGAATGGATGAGAATTATTGTTGATTATTTCGTTGGTTCAATTTTTGAATCTGCGTGTTGGTATTCATTTTTGCAGCTCACATCGTTTCGGTTAGGGGCATGACGACAGAACCTACTTATCAGGAATTGTTGGAAAGAACCAGGGAATTGGAAAGGGAGAAAGCCGCCCTTTTAGAGAACCAATACAGGCTGACGGTGATTTCAGAAAATTCCCATGATTGGGAATATTGGATTGCTCCGGACCACACACTCAACTTCATCTCTCCGTCGTGCGAAAAAATGACAGGGTATCGCATAGATGAGTTCGAAAACGATCCCGGCCTGCTGGTTGCTATTATCCGCGACAGCGAAGAACAGATGGTCGCCCGTCATCTGGAAGAGGAATTTCTCATCTCCCAAACCTGTCATCTGGATTTTTGTATCAGGACCAAACAAGGCGAAGAGAGGTATATCTCGCACTACTGTCGGCCGGTTTACGACAAAGAAGGCACCTTTCTCGGGAGGTATGTGAATAACCGGGATATCACGGAAAGAAAAAAAATCGAGTTGAGTCTTGAGGCCAATATTGAGAAGCTGGAACAAAGCAATAAGGATTTGCAGGCCTTCAGTTATATGGCCTCCCATGATCTCCGGGAATCGATTTTTCTTGTTCAGGCGTTTAGTAAACGTTTGAGAACCAAATATTTTCAGGACCAGGATCATGAAGGCAATATCTATCTCCAACAGATAGAAAAGGCTTCGAAACATATGCAGATGCTGTTGGACAGCATGCTCAGCTACTCACGGGTCGCAGTCCAACGAAAGGCGGTGACGGCTATTGATCTCAATGATATTGCCCAAGAGGTCATCCTGGATATGGATTTATTTTTGCGTCGGGAGAATGCGGTTGTCACTTTGGATACCCTGCCGTCGATCTATGCTGATTATGGACAGATGTATCAGCTGTTGAAAAACCTGATCAGCAATGCCTTAAAGTTTCACAAACCGGGAGAAGTGCCTTCCATCTATATTTATAGCCGCAAAGAAAAAAGCCGTGAACAAATACCTCGATGGGAGATTGTCGTCGAGGATAAGGGCATCGGGTTTGACGAGAAAGAGTCGGGAAAGATCTTCAATCTTTTCGAACGCCTTCACTCCAATGAACATTATGAAGGAACGGGTATCGGGCTTTCCATCTGCAAAAGAATAGCCGAGCGTTATGACGGAGAGATTCTCGCCACCAGTATACCGGGGCAGGGATCGAAATTCATTATCAGATTTCCCTGCAAGAGACCAGATACCATAGAATGAAGGCGGTTTTTTCGGGTTTCCTTTTAATATGAAGCTGAGTTCTGCATCAATTTTGTCGAACCGGCTGACCCTTGAATGCGGAGAAATACATATCCACACTCAAGGGCTTCCTGCCACAGGCACTTCTTCTTTGTTATACTTGAATCCTTGATAACCTCTTGAAAAATCCCAAAGACTCCAGGAGCAACACCATAAAACAGGGCGTTACGACGCTGGAGTCCGTCGGCCAGTAAACTTTTTTGGAAGTCGACAATCTATGAGTTTTGCAATTTCCACTGCCCGTTATTGTCTCTGCAGGCAGTGGTGTAGGTTTTTTCTCTTTTTCCGTCTATTGTGGCAATTATTTCAGCCCGACGACAGGGTTGGGAATTTCCTGGTTCCCTATAGGCCGGTTGAGGTGTAACTTGATAAGAATTGCCGGTATCCGGATTATGCCAGGATGTTGTTTGGCCGGAAGGTACGTTTTCGTAGGCACTATTCAATTGCATTCGGTCTTTTTTATCCATTTCGTTGCCAACGATGTAGCCAAGCAGTCCGCCAACCGCAGCCCCGATCAGGGTTGCCTGATGATTTCTGCCGATTATCTGGCCGAGCACCGCACCACCTGCTGCCCCCATGCCAGCGCCTTGTACACCCTTTGTATACATTCCCTGATCGCAGGATGTCATAAGTAAAAGCAGTGCTGAAACTCCTAATAAAAAGATTTTCTTCATGGTGTTCTCCATAAAACAAATATCGGCCCGAAAAAAGCCATATTTTTATCTACTTACCACTACTGTTCAGCTACTGATGCAGTAAGTGAGCTGTTCGTTTCACGGGAGGCCATAAACCCATCCCCTGGGGGCGACGTTTACGTCGTCAAGGTTGCAAGTGCCCCGAGAAACAAAAGCTCACTCCCTTCCATTCAGATATGCTGAGTTTCCAGGGGTAAATTTCTATTAAACTGTCTAAAATAATGGAATCATCCTTTAGGTTATCACCTGTAAGCCTAAGCTTTGAGTATCTCTGTCATCTCTGTTGGTTGTAAATTGAGTGGCCGGTCGCGTATCATGAAAACAAAACATATTAGATAATTAGCACTTGTTTGATATAAAGCCCAAAATTAGTATAACCATTGCTAATGGGTCATCAAGGGCTGCGGCAAGGAATTTTTATCCGGTCTCGTTGCAACTGTGTGATGGAGAACTTTATGTACTGATTACCTGTTTTTTAGGACCATGATACGATCGGCGTGGACAGAGCTGCTATGACGATGCCTGTGTCCCTGGTTGTCCGTATCAATCCTTTAAAAAATCATTGACAGAAGACTCGGGGTAATTTAAAGTTCACAATATGAACAAAAAAACGAACCAAATCCATATTCCTGACCGTCAGATCCTCGAATTCCAGGATCTGATCGATGCGCTTTTTCAGTGCTGCCAGGAACGTATGCAATACCAGAGCGAACGTTTCGGTCTTCCTGAGGCGGAGCTTCGTTGTCTGCTCAAGTTCCAAAACGAGCGGTATCTGACGGCCAAGGCCCTTGCTGCAAGGCTCAATGTCGCCAAAAGCCGGATAACCAAGATTGTTGGCGGGCTGTTGCGGCGGAAGCTGATCGAAAAGACGGATGACCCCGAGGATTCACGGGTCAAGTTATTAAAGCTGACATCTTCGGGAGAAAAACTAGTGGTTGAGGTCGTCTCTTTTCGTCGGAAATTGCACAGCCAGGTCCTTCACCAGTTTTCCTTGGAACAGCGCTCCGGACTTTTAAATAATTTATCGCAGCTCAAAAGGTCCATGGAGGCGGTAAAAGAGATGTTGGTCTAAGATTTTTTTTTAACAAAGAAGTTATTAGTGTGAACAAAAATGGAGGTAATTATGTCTGAAAATCAAAAAAAGAGCTATCAGTTTATCTGTTCCAGAGGGACTCTTGACGGTGCCTATCCCTCCCTGGTCCTAGCCTTGAACACGGTCAGACTCGGACACCAGGCCACAGTATTTTACACATTTTTCGGTCTGGAGGTAATCAAGAAAGGTGGCGCAGATAAACTCAAATTTTACCCTCCGGGACCGATGGGCGCCATACCTGGTATGCCGCAGTTGGCATCGTCTATGATGCGAAAGCAGGTGGAAGAGGCAAATATCCCTGATATCCCGACATTGCTGGAACTTTGCGCGCTTGAGGGGGTGAAATTTGTAGCCTGCCATATGACAATGGAGATGATGAAAATAAAAAAAGAGGATTTGATCGATGGTGTGACAGTTATGACGGCAGAACAGTTTTTAAAAGAGGCAGCCGATTGTCAGATCAATATGTTTACCTGAAGTCCTGGAGGAAACAATAAATCGGCAATGTTCTTTTTCGCTTTCTGATGAGTACTACTGTTCGGCTACTGATCATGGGAGTGAGCTGTTCCTGCTTCACAGGAGGCCCATGAACCCATCCCTGGGGGCAACGCGTACGCCGTCCAGGCAGGAAAAACCAGAGAAACGAACAGCTCGCTCCCTTCCACTAAAAAAACATTGTCCTAAAATCCTTCCTGACAATATCATAGCCGCCGTCCCCGCAGCGTTCATGACAATTTTCTGAGCCATGGTCACAGAACTCTGCTTTTTAAAAATGATGCGCCGATGGTAAGCATATATCGTAGGTCTTCATTTTTTGCAGGATGTGATAGAACAAGCTTGTAGCAGCAGGTAATCCCTGGTATTACTCCCTGGAGTTTAAAATATGCCTAAAATCTTTTGGGGATTTAGGCCAGGATTCAGTGTCTTTTTCGGGCATTGTAAAGGGTGCAGTGGCTTACGAAGAAGGTCTTGGCAAGAGACCGAGACCATGATGAGTGACAGCCAATGCACTGCATGGGTGGTAAATTGGTTGAATTTCGCACACCGAAAATGGACGAAACCATACAGGGAACGTTGGATGTAAAACCGGAGATCTGGACGATTCGTGCAACACTGCCGGAAGATGCTTTGAATGTGTCAGTGTGCGTAACACGTGTTGCTCAAGAACGTAAATTCCTCTTAAAGACCTCAGGGTTTAGTCCTTCTCAAACACGGAACTATCTTGATTTTATTCGCAAGAAAGGAGGGGTGCATCTCGTCGCCCTTGGCGGTGGGGCCATCGTCGGCTGGTGTGACATAGCGCCTGGTATGTTCGATGGTTCTTCCCACGTAGGCCGTCTGGGACTGGGCCTTATACCCCCGTATCGTAACCAGGGTTTGGGTAAACGCCTTCTCGGCCAAGCCATTGAAACGGCATTTATGGGGTCTATTGAAAGAATAGAACTTGAGGTCCTCTCTTCAAATCACAGAGCAATCCGTCTGTATAAAGATACCGGCTTTCACGAGGAGGGGCGAAAACAAACGATCTTCTCGGAAGCTGATCGAATTGACGATATTCTCCTCTTCGGACTCTTTCGCGAGGAATGGCAGTTGTCGTAATCACTGTAAATCGAGATACCTCATCCCACGTTCGAATCCTAAGGCTCAAAAATCCGTTTTTTAAAAGAAAGCTATCTCTAATTTTCTGATAGTATGATAAAATTTCGCGACGATGGCAGTCGATGTACTCTTAATCTGGAAGGAGGTTTTCTATGTTTTCACTGTTGCAGAAGTTCGTTCCCTCTAAGGTAAAAACAAAATTGCTGACTATTCTGGGAATAATGATAACGCTGATGGTTGCCATTCCCAGCGCTCTATCATACAGGACGACTTTGCAGAATACGGTTTCCCAGGTGGAACGGAATCTCACCGAGAGCATTGTTCAGATGAGGAATAAGCTGGAAGACGGAAAGGCGGAGCAGTTGCGCCTTCTGGCCCATACGGTTGCTGGAATGCCCTCCATTCAGGATAATGTCAAATTTCAGGATAAGGATGCCCTGTTGACTGTGACGGAGCCTCTCTATAAAGGGCTGAAAAAGATCATTGATCTCAATATCTTCCAATTTTATACTCCTCCTGCTATCTCCCTTTTGTGGGTGGACAACCCGGACAAATCAGGGGAGAATCAGTCGGGGAGCAGGCCTTCGGTCGTTTTGGTGAACAAGGATCACAGGGATGCAGTGGGTATCGAGGCGGGAAAGACAGGTTTGTCAATACGGGCAGTGGTTCCTGTCTTATATCTCAATAGAAAACCTGCCGGGTCGGTCGAATTCGGTCTTCCCATCGACGACAAACTTTTGCAGGAGTTGAAAACCCAATTTCATCTAGACGCCTCGGTTATCGTTCCAGACGGCGATAGATATAAAATCCAGGCAAAGACCAACACCTGGGACCTCGCCAAGGATACGTCTCTTCTTAACAAAGTGATAGCGTCAAATAGTGTGATGGTTAAGAAATTTTCTCAAAACGGTAAGGAATTGATAGCTTCTTTTCTGCCCATTCTGGATTATTCCGGAAAAGCCGTCGGAATCCTGGCCGTCCCCAAAGATATCAGCAACATTCTGGCTGTTGCCAGAAAAACAGCTCTCACCTCCCTCGGGGCTGGTCTGTTTGTTCTTATCATTATTCAGTTTTTTGTTTATTTTCTCTTTACCCGACTTGTCGATCGCCCCATCCATAAATTTACCTCTTTACTTGAGTTGGCATGCCATGGAGATTTGTCCCAGAAATTGGATACGAGTTCAATCATTCCTGTCAACTGTTCCCAGATTCTTGATTGCGGAAAGGAGGATTGCTCGATGTTCGGCAAGGAAGGTTATTGCTGGCAGGTAGCGGGTTCTGCTGCAGCCAATGTTGAATGCCCGAAGATTTTAAGTGGTGAATACGCTTCCTGCAATCAATGCAAGGCAGTGTTCGGAACAGCCGTAAAAGATGAATTTGCAGAACTCACAACCTATCTGCAGTCGTTTCTCGAAACCGTTCGCACGTTGGTAACCAATGTGAATACCAACAGTGTAAATTTGGATAACTCTTCCCAACGACTGGCGGAGATATCGCAAAAGATAGATGCGGGGTCATCAGATTCGGCAAGCAAGGCTACCTCTGTTGCCGCCGCGGCAGAGGAGATGAGCTCAAACATGAATTCCGTGGCCGCTGCAACAGAGCAGGCTGCGGCCAATGTCAATGTCATGACAACGGCGACGGAAGACATAGCCTCAACCGTTAAAGAGATACAGAAATCGACGGCTAATGCCAAAGATATCACCGGGGATGCTGTTGTTCAAGCAACAGATATAACGGAAAAAGTAGGTGCTTTGGGTAGTGCGGCTCAGGACGTCGGCAAGGTGACGGAGACTATAGCAGAGATTTCCGACCAAACCAATCTTCTGGCCCTTAATGCCACCATCGAGGCCGCACGTGCAGGGGAGGCGGGAAAAGGATTTGCCGTTGTGGCCAATGAGATCAAGGATCTGGCCAGGCAGACGGCCGTTGCCACTGGAGAAATAAAACAACGTATCGACGGCATTCAGGCCTCAACCGGTGTAACCATAACGGGGATCAAGAAAATTTCAGATATTATTACCGAGATAGATAAAATTGTCTCCAATATTGCCCTTGCCCTTGATGAGCAGAGTGTAACGATGCATGAGTTGACGGCAAACATCGTTCAGGCTGGTGAAGGGATAGGTGAAGTTTCGGAGAATGTCGCCCAGAGTTCCGCTGTTGCCCAACAGATTTCCGGGGATATCTCAGGAGTGAATATGGCGGTCAATGAGATCTCTCGGGATACCGGTGAGGTGCGGCAAAATGCGGAAGAACTCAGGGTCCTGTCTAAAACGTTGAAGGAGCTTATCGAGAAATTTGAGGTATAAAAACCTTTTGTTTAAAATCCATGGACTGAGCTTTGGTGAACACTGTGTAAATTTGGTACTATATGAATTTCCTCAAAATGTGTTGGATCTCTTGAACTCCACCCGAATTGACACAGTGCTGATGAGGAATCCGGGTTAAGGCTCTTTTGGTTGTCCTGTACCTTTCTACCTAAAAAAAGGGATGCCCGTAAATGGCATCCCTTTTTTCTACCCTTTTGAAATTGATGACCGGAATCAACCCGCCGGCGTTGTCCGGACCAGGGTGTATTTGGTCATAACCCAGCCATGCAAACCAGTGGAGGTCCTGATATAAAGCCAACCGGGACTGGCCCCGATAACATCAAGAACCATACCTCTTTGGACCTGATCGATGATAGGGGTGTCCAAACCGGGACCCGATCGTACGTTCAACATACCAGCGGTGATACTGACCCGGTTAATTATCAATTCCTGAGCCGGTGGAGTCGATTCAACGGAGTAGTATGCGGGTGGAGGAGCGACGACAATGGGTTGCGGTACACGTCTGTAGACAACCCTTCGTGGAGGTGGCGGCTGGGCAACGGCCCCGGCTATGATGGCTCCGGCTATCAGACCGAACCCCAGGGGCACCAGGACATCAACCCCACTGTACCCACGGTGGTGGTAGTGGCCGCGATAATGTCTGTAGCCGGCAAAGGAGGCCGACACGGAAAAGAGCAGAAACAGTGAAGAGAAGATCAGGACAAATACGGACTTTTTCATGATGCGGTCTCCTGTAAATAGGATCGGCGGATATGAAAATTGGTGAAACCTCGTATTCCAATATTAATATGATAATACAGCATCAAATGCATGGCAAGCAAACAGCGGTTTGGGATAAATATTGTCAGCAGGAAGCTCGGGTTAGGCCGTAAGCAGCCCGTCTATTAAGGTCAGGCGGGAGTCCATTCGGGCGGCCAGGTCCATGTTATGGGTAACCATCAGGGTGGTAAGCGAACGTTCTTTACAGAGTCTGTGCAAAAGATCGAAGACCAGATTTCCGGCTCGACTGTCGAGGTTGCCGGTGGGCTCATCGGCAAAAAGCAAGGCCGGTTCCATGATCAGGGCTCTGGCCAGAGCTGTTCGTTGTTGCTCGCCACCGGAGAGTTCATGCACCCGGTGATCGGTTCGTTGATCCAGTTCGACAAGTGTCAGTAACTCCCGGGCGGGACCTGTCATTTCTTTTTTGCTCTTTCCTGCAATCAGGCCAGGCATCATTACATTCTCGAGTGCCGAAAATTCCGGGAGCAGGTGATGAAACTGGAAAATGAATCCCAGGGAATGATTACGAAAAAAGGCCAATTCCTCGTCGGTTTTTTTGATTAAATGTTCTCCTTTGAAAAAAATTTCGCCCGCTGTCGGATTTTCCAGGGTTCCGAGGATTTTCAAAAGGGTCGACTTTCCGGAACCGGAGGCTCCAACGATGGCGGTCATCTCGCCTGGTTCAAGAGCAAGATTAATCCCTTTCAGGACATCTATGGTTTTGTGTCCCTGTTCAAAGGTTTTGGTTATCTGGGAAACTTCAAAGAGTGCCATCAGGACAGGACCTCTGCAGGTTTTATCTTTGATGCCTTCCATGACGGGTAGAGAGTTGCAGTCAGGGTGATGATGATGGCACTGATGGCAACGATTGCAACATCCGAGGGAAGAACCTTTATGGGAAGGGTGGACATCGGATAGACATTGGAGGGGAGTTTTATAAATTTATAACGTGCCAGCAGGTCGCAAAGCCCAATTCCGCCCAGTACTCCTAATGCTGTTCCTGAGACAGCAATTATCAGACCTTGGAAAAAAAAGATTCGCATGATGGAGGCCGAGGTTGCGCCCATGGATTTCAAGATGGCGATATCCCTTCCTTTCTCCATGACCATCATGATCAAGGCACTGATGATGTTCAGAGCCGCCACGAGAATAATCAAGGTGAGGCAGATAAACATGCCGATCTTTTCCAGTTTAAAGGCGGCAAAGAGGTTATGATTCATCGACATCCAGTCCTTGGCGATAAATTCCGGCGTTAGTTTGGCGACGATTCTTTTGGCGATGACATCGGCTCGGTTGAGGTCTTCTCGTTTGACCGAGACCTCTATTCCATGGGCAACATCGCCGATTTCAAGGAAATTTTGGACCTCGGCAAGGTTCATGTAGGCAAGTGCCGCGTCATACTGCTGCATTCCCGTTGCAAATATACCGGACACCCGACAGGTTTTGATCTTGGGAATGACACCCATCGGGGTAAGCGGTCCTGAAGGGGAGATGAGCCGAACCTTGTCTCCGACCCGGACTCTCAGGTCTGCAGCCAGGTCTTTGCCTAAAATGATATTTGGGACGGGGGTCGGCTTGTTCTTGTCTTCGGCCAAATCCGCAACCTTACCTTCTATCATTTTTTGTGACAGGTCGATAACATTTCCGGCCGTGGCCGGGTCCAGGCCGCGAAGGACAACACCACTCCCGCCGGTTTCACTGCTCAAAAGTGTCTGGGCGTAGAGGTAAGGGGTAGCACCTGTGACGCCTTGGGCAGTCAGGATTTTTTCCCGAATCAGTTCGTAGTTCGAGATAGGTCCGCCCAGACGTTGAACGATGATCTGGGAATTGACACCCAAAATCTGGTCACGAAAGCCGTCGGTAAAACCCGAATAAACCGCCAGAACGACGATAAGGGCAATCACGCCCAGGGTTATTCCTGCCACCGAGATCAGGGATATCAGGGATATGAAGCCGTGTCGATGTTTGGCCCGCAGGTAGCGAAAACTGATAAACCATTCAAACATGTCAGCACGGGTCACTGGAGCGTTTTTTCTTTTTCACCTGGTCCTGTCCTTTGGCTTCGGGCTTCAGGTGGGGAAAGAGGATGACGTCACGGATGGAGGGGGAATCGGTCAGCAGCATGACCAGACGGTCAATACCTATTCCTTCACCTGCCGCAGACGGCATTCCATATTCCAGGGCCCGGACATAATCTTCATCCAAAACCGGATGAATCTCTTCGTCATCCCCTCGTTCTTCGATCTGTTTTTCAAAACGCCGGTGCTGGTCTATGGGATCATTAAGCTCACTGAAGGCATTGGCTATTTCCCGACCGGTTATAAAAAGCTCGAACCTGTCCGTGATGCCGGGATCTTTTTCGTTTTTTCTGGCCAGTGGCGAAACCTCGGTGGGATAGGAGGTGATGAAGGTGGGGTCCACCAGCTTTTCTTCGACCAGGAGTTCGAACAGTTCGGTCTTGGCCTTTCCCGGGCCTGCCTTTTCCTCCAGCTTGATTCCTTTTTCTTTGGCCAGGGTAATGACTTTCTTCTCATCGGCCAGGATTTCAGGGCTCAATCCACCTATCTCGATCAGCGCCTCTTCCATGGTCAGACGGTTCCAGGGTGGTGCTATGTTTACCTTGGCACCCTGATAGGTGATTTCCATGGTGCCGTTCACCTCCTGACAGAGCCAGGAGATCAACTCTTCGGTCAGGTCCATCAGGTCGTGATAGTCGGCATAGGCCTGGTAGAATTCGAGCATGGTGAACTCGGGATTGTGGCGGGTGGACAGTCCTTCATTCCTGAAATTTCTGTTAATTTCGAAAACCTTCTCAAAGCCGCCCACTAAAAGCCTTTTTAAATACAGCTCCGGGGCGATGCGCAGGTAGAGATCCATGTCCAGCGCATTGTGGTGGGTCTTGAACGGTTTGGCGGTAGCCCCACCCGGAACCGGCTGCATCATCGGGGTCTCGACCTCCATGAAGCCTCGGTTGTTCAGGTATTCTCGGACAAGACGGATAATCTCCACCCGTTTGCGGAATGTCTCCCGGGTCTCCGGTGTGACGATCAGATCAACGTAACGCTGCCGGTAACGGGTCTCTACATCGGTTAATCCATGCCATTTTTCAGGCAGGGGACGAAGCGATTTGGTGATCATGACCAGACTGTCGGCCATGACGGAGAGCTCTCCGGTCTGGGTCTTGAACAACTTTCCGGCGATGCCTACGATATCACCGATATCCCATTTCTTAAAGGCGGCAAACTGCTCCTTCCCGACGGTATCCAGCTTCACGTAAATCTGGATTTTTGCGGAACTGTCGACTATATGGCAGAAGGCGGCCTTGCCGAATTTGCGCATGGAGATGATGCGGCCGGCGATGGTGTAGGTAAATCGGGTCTCTTCAAAGGCCTCAGCTTCCAAGTGTTTGCCTTTGGGCAGAAGATCCTTGATGGCGTTGGCCGGTTTAAAGGTGTTATTGTAGAGGTTGACCCCCAAGGCGGCCAGAGCCTCTGCCTTTTCCCGTCGTTGTTTTAATATCTGGTTGTCTTTGTTCATTGTAAATCTGTTCGACATGTATGTGTGCTGCCACCTGGGATATCTTCGGGCAGGCTCAATAAAAAAAGCGGCAGGAATTGCCGCCAGCAAAAAAAGTAACTCCCCCTCGTTTAACGGGAAACAGCCTTTCTGTCAATTCTTTTCCAGTACGACAACTGTTTCGATATGGTGCGTTTGGGGAAACATATCAAAAGGCTGAACGTGGACGATCCTCAACCCACATCGGCAAAGGGCCTTCAGATCCCGACTGAGAGTTGCCGGATCGCAGGAGATGTATATCATTGTACGGCCGGTGAGCGTTGCAAGCTCTGTTGCAAGTCCCGGCACGCCCTGTCTGGGAGGATCGAGGATCAGATAATCAAAGACCTTATGGTCCTCGATCAGCCTTCGGCAAACGTCGTGGATTGGAGCCTTGTAGAATTGGGTATTGTCCAGCCCCGCGTCTAAACTATTTCTTCGGGCGCTTCGGACGGCTGATCCCTGTCCTTCGAAACCGACAACAGTGCCTGCTAATCTGGCCAGCGGGATGGAAAAGTTGCCCATGCCGCAGAAGAGGTCGAGGACCGATTCGCTTCCCTGAAGATTACAGAGCGAGAGCACATACTTAACCAACTGCTCATTCTGCTCGAGGTTGACCTGACAGAACCCGCCGACTTCCCAGTTCAAGCGTATGGCAGCCCCGGTGTCTCCAAATGGCTTCATAGTCATCTGTAACGAGTCGGCAGCAGGCTGTCCTTTTGGCTGGAGAGGGTCTGTCAGGGCAAAATCTTCTCCTTGAAAGAATAGACGCTCGAGTCCAAGGTCGGAGACCAGATCGTCGGCCTGCTGGATATCCGCCGGTCGAGGCCTGCGCCGGAGATGAAACAGGCACACGACGCCTGTCGAGATCGGATTTAAAAGCAGCTCGACTTCCCGGCAGTTTACAAGGAGTCTTTGGTGGGATATATCGGCCTGCAACCGGAAGAGGACAGTATTCAAGGCTTCATGGGCCACCAGACAGCGGTCGATTGGAACGAGCGTATGTGAGCGGGGAGCTGCAAATCCAAATCTGCCGTCCTTATCGATCTGCAGCCGGATTCTCTGTCTATAGCCGAACTGGGAAGGTGAGGGAAGGGTTGCCCGGATGGGATACGGTGATCCCGAAGTGGTCTTTGCGAATCGGCGGCCGACAAGATCTTCGACGATTGCGGTCTTGATGTCCAGCTGTAGCTCGTATGCACAGTGTTGGAGATTGCAGCCGCCGCATTGCCCATACCAGGGGCAGGCGGGCTCGATCCGCCGCGGATGGGGCTTGCTTACTTTGACGGGTTCGGCATGGAGGTACTGTTTTTTCTCTCTGCGGATGGTTACCGTTGCCTTTTCACCCGGAAGCACCCGGTCGACAAAAACGACCCGGCCGTCTTCGAGCCGGGCAAGCCCCAAGGCACCGGTAACGACCTTTTCTATGACAACCGATTGGGTCTTCAAAGCTCCTCGAACTTATTTTTCTCCAGATTTTTCCTGACCTTATCGTGAGGGAAAACGGCTCCGTTCATAGCGATATAGACACCCGGGGAAAGGGTTTGGACCGCCCCCACCGCACAACCAATATTGAAGAGGGCGTCGGTGTTTTTGAAAAGGGCGGGGGCAAGGGCACCGGTGAGGACGATGGTTTTGTTCGGAATTCCTGCCAGATAGGTTGCCGTCTGTACCATGGTGTCGGTTCCATGGGTGATGAGAATGCACTGCACCTCAGCGTTCTTCACGGCTTTGAGGATGAGTTCGCGGTCCTGATTGGTAATCTCAAGGCTGTCCTTTTTAAGGAGGGAGCAGACTGTATAGTCGATGGCCAGGTCCAGTTCGCCCAAAACAATCTGAATGTTCGGGGGGCCAACTTCATAGGTGCTTTTGGCGTCGAAATAAACCTTGTCTATGGTACCTCCGGTGGTCAGAATCAATATCTTTTTCATGTTCTTTTGCTTGGCCTGCGAAATTGTGGATTTGCAACCGCAGAAATGGGTTGAGCTTGGGGAATTTACGAAAATATTCCAGATTTGTTCCTATGAAAATTATGAAAAACGCCGTAAAGTATACCCGGCCGTTTTCTCCGCGTCATTATTTTTTCTGATTCCCACTAATGTTCAGTAACTAATCCAGGGTGTGAGCTGTTCGTTTCGCGGGACGCCATAAACCCATCCCTGGGGGCAACGCTTACGCCGTCCAGGCTGCAGAGACCCGAGAAACGAAACAGCTCACACCCTTCCTTTCCGATAGGCTGAGTTTCAGTGGTAATCAGATTATTTTTTCAGTTGCTTTTCATTTATTCGAAAACGATTGGTTGGCTTTTGGGAAAACGGCTTGCCCTCTTTGATGGATGCCGTTAATATTTCAAATAAAGTTGTATATACAAAAGCTGGGTATCTTTTCGTCTTGAGTGCGGTGGTTAAAGCCGGTCGTTGATTGAAGTGTTTGTCGTTGTAGGCGCGCGTTTCGCCGGGGGGCCGAAACGAAGTCATGGAAACAGCTGGGTGTATATTTTTATTGTTAACGTGAAGGAGACATTTATGAAAGTCGTGGCGTTTTGCGGGAGTGCCAGGAAAAATGGCAATACGGTCCTCTTGCTTGAGACCGTGCTGGAATCCATTGCCGAAGCTGGCATCGAAACGGAACTTGTCCAATTGGCGGGAAAGGATATTCATGGTTGCCGGGCATGTTTTGCCTGCTTTAAAAACAAGGATGAGCGGTGTGCCTTTGACGATGATGTCGTCAACGACTGCATGGCGAAAATGAAGGAGGCCGATGCCGTACTTCTGGGCTCTCCAACATATTTCGCCGATGTCTCTTCGGAGATGAAGGCCTTGATCGACCGGTGCGGTATGGTCAGCCGGGCCAATGGCGACATGCTCAAACGTAAACTGGGTGCGGCGGTGGTTGCGGTCAGAAGGGCAGGGGCCATGCATGCCTTCCAGAGTATGAACAGTTTCTTCCTGATAAACCAGATGATTGTCGTCGGGTCCAAATACTGGAATATCGGAATCGGCAGGGAAAAGGGAGAGGTCGCCAAGGATGAAGAGGGAATGAGCACCATGCAGGTCCTCGGTGAGAACATGGCGTGGCTGCTGAAAAAGCTCGGCCCGAATTGATGGCAGGAATTTGAAAAAGATTGAGGGTGAAAGAGTGGCCAGATCGGAGAAACCGGTTACGATTCTAGTGGTTGACGATGAGCAGGTGCATCGGTTCATGCTCTGTTCCATGTTCAAGGAATGGGGGTGGCGGTGTGTTGAGGCCGATGATGGCGAGACGGCTGTCGAGGCGGTGAAAAAAAATGTATACAACGCTGTTTTGATGGATGTCCGGATGGCAAGGATGAACGGTCATGAAGCCTTTAGAAAAATCCATGAGATCCAGCCGTCCCTGCCGGTTATTATCATGACAGCCTACTCCTCGGTGGATGATGCGGTTGAGGCCATCAAACATGGAGCCCACGACTACCTGACCAAACCCCTGGATTTTGATCGACTCCGTCTGACGCTCAATCGTGCTCTGGAACATCATCAGGTTGAGGAGAAGAAACGGGAGACGACCGGAACCACCATGGACCTCGTTTCATCCATCATCGGCAGTGCACCTCCGATGATGGAGCTGCTGGATATGATCAGATATGTGGCGCCGACCGAGGCCACGGTCCTGGTGGCCGGTGAATCAGGAACAGGCAAGGAGCTGGTGGCAGAATGTCTCTACCAAAACAGTGAGCGACGAGACGGCCCCTTTATCAAGGTAAATTGTGCGGCACTGGCGGAAAGCCTGCTCGAATCCGAGCTGTTCGGTCATGAGAAGGGGGCCTTTACCGGCGCTGACCGGAGGCGGGAAGGAAAATTCGTCCAGGCCGACGGTGGAACACTGTTTCTCGATGAGATAGGGGAGACCAGTCAGGCCATGCAGGTCAAGCTGCTGCGGGTTCTGCAGGAACAGGAGCTGCAGCGGGTCGGTGGTGAGGAGACGCTCAAGGTGGATGTCCGGATCATTGCCGCCACCAATCGCGATCTGGAAGAAGAGGTAAAAAAGGGGAATTTTCGCGAGGATCTCTATTACAGGTTGAATGTGGTCATGATCACCGTTCCGCCGCTGAGAGACAGGAGTGAAGATATACCGCTTTTGGTTGAGCACTTTGTGAAAAAGTTTGCCGAAAAAAACCGGAGGACGGTTGAATGCATAACCCCGACCTGTATGGAAATGCTCACCCGGTATCCGTGGCCCGGCAATGTCCGGGAACTGGAGAATGCCATTGAGCGCGGAGTTATCCTGATGCGTGGTGACCAGTTGACGGAAAAAAGTCTGCCCCTGACCATCCAGAGACAGGAGGAAGCCGAAGACGATACCTCGGAGAGGCCAGCCTCGCTGTTTGAGGCGGAAAAGAATATGATCCTGCAGACTTTGGAGGAAACGAGCGGAAACAAGAGCGAGGCGGCCAGACGACTCGGGATAACCAGGAAAACCCTGCAGAACAAGTTGCATAAGTATGATGAATCATGACAAAGTCGTGACAGTCCATCCAACCGTATTGACTTGTATTTGATGTCGTGGTAAGTCCATATCCTTCGTGCGGGATTGGATTTTGCCGCAAAGTTGATACCAGGAAGGAGCTTTTTCCATGAGAACGGACATCGTACATATCGGTGCAGGTGAGCTGACATACGAGATACGAAACATCGTCAATGTCGGCATGAAGCTTGAAAAATTGGGGCTTCAGACCCATTGGGAGAATATCGGAGATCCCATAGCCAAGGGCGAGAAGGTCCCTGGGTGGATGAAAGAGATAGTGGCCGAGGCGGTAAAAGATGATCATTCCTACGGTTACTGCCCGACCCGGGGGGTGCTGTCCACCAGGGAATTCCTCGCTGAAATGACTAACCAGCGGGGTGGGGTTACCATTGACGCCGACGATATCCTGTTCTTCAACGGTCTCGGAGATGCGATTTCCAAGGTCTTCGGTTTTTTGCGGCGCACGGCCAGGGTTATTGTTCCAACGCCCAGCTACACGACCCATTCATCAGCTGAGGCTGCCCATGCCGGGGACAGCCCGCTTACCTATATCCTCGATCCGAATAATCATTGGTATCCGGATATCGATGATATAGAAAAACATGTGAAATACAATCCGGCGGTGGCGGGGATCCTGCTTATCAATCCCGACAATCCAACCGGAGCAGTCTATCCAACTGAGATCCTTTTGCAGATTGTCGAGATAGCCCATCGTTACGATCTCTTCCTGATCTGCGACGAGATTTATCAAAATATCGTCTACAACGGTATGGCCACTTCGTCCCTGTCCGATGTGATTGGTTCGGTTCCGGGCATTGCAATGAAAGGTATTTCCAAGGAGATGCCATGGCCAGGCTCACGGTGCGGATGGATTGAGGTCTACAACGGGGATAAAGACTCTATGTTTGCCAAATATATTGCCTCGATCCTCAATTCAAAAATGGTGGAGGTCTGCTCGACCACATTACCCCAGATGGTTCTACCAAAGGTCTTGCAGCATCCGGAGTATCCCGGCTATCTAGAGGGAAGGATCCGTCGGTATGAGCGATTTTCCAATATCGCCTACGAGTGTCTTAAAAATGTGAAAGGGGTCCTGGTTAATCGACCCAACGGTGCCTTTTATATGAGCGTCTGTTTTGAGGACGGCGCGTTGAATTCCCGGCAGACCCTGCCCATTGACAATATCGAGGTCAGAAAGATGATCGAATCTCTTGTCAGTCCTCCGGGTACTGCTTGTGATAAACGATTTGTCTATTATCTTCTCGGAGCGACTGGGATTTGTGTGGTCCCGTTGACGTCGTTTGCAACAGAACTCAAAGGGTTTCGAGTGACCTTACTGGAAAACGACGAAAAGGAATTTGTTCGTATCTTTCAAACAATAGCAGAGTCAATTCGGAAATATCTAAAAAGTTGAGCGGCGCAAGGCAAGGGGATGGGCCGATTGCCGCAAGGGGGGATCCATGGACCGGCGCCTGAATTTTTCTGTTAAGCCTGTTACTGCACGATTTATTGCTCCCGATGGCGAGATAGTGGAGACGACCATCGAGATTCGAACCAACCCGATAACCTTTCGTACCTGCAGGGTGACGCTCAGTCGTAAAGGCGAAAAGGAGCCCGGTACCGAGAGGCTTCCTGCACCTCCTCCGGATGCCGATCATACGGCGAACTGCCCGTTCTGCAAACCCCAGCTGACATCGAAAACCCCGCAGTGTATTGAGAGCCTGGCCCCTTCTGGCAGACTGATTCACGGGAAGTCTGTTCTTTTTCCCAACCTCTTCCCCTATGGTTCCTATTCTGCCGTCAGCCTCTTTGATGACAACCACTTTGTCGAGATCGGTACGGCTTCGGTCGCCTCTTATTGCGACAGCTTTCTGAACTGTGCCCAGTATCTAAAAAACATCCTCGCTACCGATCCAGAGGCTTTGTACATGGCCATAACCCAGAACCACCTGCCCTCGGCCGGCGGTTCTCTTCTTCATCCCCATCTACAGGTCAATGCCGATAGAGTTGTTTCAAACCATCACCGCTTTTTGAGAAGGCGAGCCACTGAGTACTTCAAGGCTTGGGGAACCCGTTTATTTGCCGACTACCTCCGACATGAGTTGGAAGAAGGTAAACGTTATATCGGCAGTACGGGGGAATGGCAGTGGCTAACAGCCTTTGCTCCGGAGGGGTTCTATGAAATCTGGGGTGTCTTCCAGGGATGCACCTCATTTAGGGATCTGAAAGACGAAGATTGGGCTGACCTGGCAAGGGGTGTTGTCAGGACCCAGCAGTTCTACCGCAGTCTCTGCCGTAACGGATATAATCTAGGTATGTTATTCGTGGAAGACGGTAATGCCAGTCTCGAGTTGCGGGTCGTTATCCTGGCCAGGTCAAATTTTGCCCCTTGGGTGCGTAATGATCACACGGGGTTTGAGGTAATGCTTGGTGACATGGCAACCTTTGTGCCCCCTGAAGAGACCGCCCGTCTGGCCCAGGATTTCTGGGTCTGAGAAGACAGGCCTATCCTGACGAAACACGAGAGATCACTATGTATACACGGCAGGGCTGGTCTTGCAAAACCCGGTTCGTAACTCTGTGGATATCCGGCGGTGTGTCGAAGAGGTAACTTTCAGAATATTCTCGTTTTTCCCAGCCTCCACTTGTTGTTCAGTTTGACCTTTAACATTCCTGCCTTCTGTATGTCCTTAAAATCCGTCCGGCCTTTGGTCACTGGTCCGATTTTTCCTCTGTCGTATCTTGACAAGAAAAAAAGGCCTTCTTATTGTTCGCAACAGTTTGAAAAATCAATAAACGATGCATTCATGAGGTGTTGAACCGGAACTTCGGGGAAAGGAAATACCCTGTGGCATATGGAGGAAATGTGAGTAAAGAAAAGAATAAAGAAGAGATCAAAGAAGAGGCGGCTAAAGGGGAAGCCGCAGCCGACGCCTCTGGAAAGGCAGATGATGTCAAACAGGATGGCGGAAAGGAAGACGCGGTCAAGGATGATTCGCGCAATTTGGAAAAAGAGCTTGCCGAGGCCGTGCAGGCCGCTGCGGAAAACCAGGACAAGCTGTTGCGGTTGGCAGCGGATTTTGAGAATTTTAAAAAGCGCATGGAGCGTGAACGTTCCGTTCTCATGAAATATGCCGGTGAAAATATCTTAAGAGAGATGCTGCCGGTCGTCGACAACCTGGAACGGGCCGTCGAGCATGGAATGGGTGAAGGTGCTGAGGCGGAAAAGAGTCTTGCTGCGCTTTTCGAAGGTGTGCAATTGACTTTAAAAAGCCTGCAGAACAACTTGGAAAAGTTTGAAGTTAAATCCATTGAAAGTGTTGGGCAGCCTTTCGATCCGAACCGGATGGATGCCATGACCATGGAAGAAAGTGACAGTATCCCGTCCAACCACGTCATATCGGAGTTTGAAAAGGGGTATTTCTATAAAGATAGATTGCTCCGGGCGGCTAAAGTGATAGTTTCTTCCGGAAAAGCAGAATCTTAATGTTTTATATTGGAAGCAAAATGGTAGCGAGGACTCTTGACAAATCAGGGAAGATGACAACTGTAAACAGTGTTGCATGCCCGAGGAGAGATTAAACGAGAAAACAATGCGGATCTTGAAAAAATCACCATCCGATTACTTGATATAAGGAGAGCAGGAATATGGGCAAAATTATTGGAATAGATTTGGGTACCACCAATTCATGCGTGGCGGTCATGGAGGGTGGCGATCCGAAGGTGATCGCAAATCTTGAGGGCAACAGGACAACCCCATCGGTAGTCGCCTTCACCGACAGTAACGAGCGTCTGGTCGGACAGGTGGCGAAACGTCAGGCGGTGACAAACCCCGAGCGGACCCTGTACGCAATCAAACGTCTGATCGGTCGAAAGTTTACCGATCCGGAGGTGGCAAAATCCGTTAAGGTAAGTCCGTTCAAAATTGTTGAAGGGACAAGCAGCAGTGTCTCCGTCGAGGTTTCCGGAAAGGTGTATCGGCCTGCCGAGATTTCGGCAATGGTGCTTGGCAAGATGAAACAAACGGCGGAAGAATATCTCGGCGAGGAGGTCACCGATGCCGTGGTTACCGTGCCGGCCTATTTCAATGATGCTCAGCGCCAGGCAACCAAGGATGCAGGTAAGATTGCAGGCCTTAATGTCCAGAGAATCATCAACGAACCGACCGCAGCATCCCTTGCGTATGGGCTCGACAAGAAAGGCGAGGAAAAGATTGCAGTCTTCGATCTCGGCGGCGGAACCTTCGATGTCTCCATCCTTGAGATCGGCGATGGCGTTTTCGAGGTCAAATCGACAAACGGAGATACCTTCCTCGGCGGTGAAGACTTTGACATGAGGATTGTCAACTGGCTTGCCGACGAGTTCAATCGTTCCCAGGGGATTGATCTGCGAAACGACAAGATGGCTCTGCAACGTCTTAAAGAGGAAGCGGAAAAGGCCAAAATGGAACTCTCCACCACCATGGAGACGGATATTAATCTGCCCTTTATCACCGCCGATGCATCCGGTCCGAAACATCTGAATATAAAGCTCAGTCGTTCTAAGCTCGAGACTCTCGTTGAGGACCTGGTTGAACGCACTGACGGACCCTGCCGTACGGCCTTGAAGGACGCAGGTCTGAAGGCCGCGGATATCGATGAGGTCATCCTTGTCGGTGGAATGACAAGGATGCCGAAAGTGCAGGAAAAGGTCAAAGAGATCTTCGGTAAAGAGCCGCATAAAGGTGTGAATCCTGACGAGGTCGTGGCCATCGGTGCTGCCATCCAGGGCGGTGTTCTCCAAGGTGATGTCAAAGACGTTCTGCTTCTTGATGTAACTCCGCTGTCACTCGGTATAGAGACTCTTGGTGGTGTTATGACCAAGCTCATAGAAAAGAATACCACGGTTCCGACCAAAAAGAGCCAGATCTTCTCAACCGCAGCAGACAACCAGCCGGCTGTTTCCATCCATGTTCTCCAGGGTGAGAGGGAAATGGCCCAGGACAATAAGACCATCGGGCGATTTGAGCTCAATGATATTCCGCCCGCTCCGCGTGGGGTTCCCCAGATTGAGGTATCTTTCGATCTTGACGCCAACGGTATCCTTCATGTGTCCGCCAAGGACCTGGGAACCAATAAGGAACAGTCCATCAAGATTACCGCCTCTTCAGGCTTGACCG
>CAWGGS010000074.1:0-23987 GCA_963822095.1 uncultured delta proteobacterium | reverse complement strand
ATCGGGTCGGCCGGGATATCTTCTATACGCTTGCCAAACGGCTGAGGTGGAGCAACGAGGCAAGGGAAACAGTGGGGAAGCTGATCGAACTTCACATGTATCCCTTTCATCTCTGCAATGCCTTCAGGTCATCAGAGCCCAGTAAAAAGGCGTGCCTGAGGGTTTGGAAGAAGGCCGGCCGAGATCTGCCCGGTGTCTTTCTGTTGGCAATGGCCGACAGCCTTGCCTGCCGGGGTGAAAAAAAACCCGAGGGCATGGAAGACGAGCTGGCAGCCCTTTTCCGGAGATTACATTCGATCATCGAGAGCTCAATTGAGCCGGTGCTCTCCCGGCCGAAGCTGGTGACTGGCCACGATCTGATAGAGAGGTTTCATTTGACGCCTGGCCCTCTCTTTTCAGCCATTCTTGAACAGTTGGAGACGGCAAGAGTTGAAGGCAAGATTTCCACCCGACAGGAAGCGCTTGACTGGCTGGATAAATACCTGCAGAATAGAGAAATGCCAGGAGATGGGCAGTGATCCGCCCGGGCTTTTGGGTTTTGCCTTGTCAAAGAAAAACAAATGGACTAAAAAGTGCGCAAAGTAAAAGACTATTATTACAATAAGGCAAAAAAGGACAAATATCCGGCCCGTTCGGTCTATAAGCTCGAAGAGGTTCAGAAAAAGTACCGTTTCCTGCGCCCAGGTGACAGTGTCCTTGATCTAGGATGCCATCCCGGCAGTTGGTCTTTATACGCTTCCGAGATTGTAGGGAAAAAGGGCATTGTTGTCGGCGTGGATCTTCAGGAGACTGCAGAAATCCCGCGGTCGGAAGGATCGGAAATTCATTGGCTCCGGCAGGATATCAGGGAGCCCGAATTCATAGAGAAGGTGAGAAAATTCCGTCCGGCCTTCAAGATTATAATCTCGGATCTGGCGCCAAAGACCACAGGGAATCGCTGGGCGGATCATCAGCAATCGCTCCAGTTGGTTCGTTTGACTCTGGTGCTTGCCCGGACCCTGCTTCATGAACATGGGCATTATATCTGTAAGGTTTTCCAGGGAGAAGACTTTCCGGAATTCGTCCAGGAGGTCAAGGGGCTCTTTGAGATGACTAAGGTCATCAAACCGAAGAGTTCTCGATCCGAGAGCCGAGAGGTCTTTGTGCTGGGAATGAATTATAGAAAACCATCGGGGATTTCTTCCAAAACCAGAGACCGGCCACAAGATGTTTCAGCGGAAGATAGTGATGATTACGGCGATGAGGGAGCCGCTCTTTAACATAACAACAGGTAAATAATATGTCAGGACATTCGAAGTGGTCGACAATCAAAAGGAAGAAAGGTGCGATCGATGCCAAGAGAGGAAAGATTTTTACCCGGCTGATCAAGGAGATCACCGTGGCGGCCAGGTCGGGCGGCGGTGACCCCGATGGCAACCCACGTCTTCGTTCGGCTATCCTCTCGGCCAAGACTGAAAACATGCCTAAGGATAACATTGCCCGGGCAATTAAAAAAGGCACAGGTGAGATAGCAGGTGAGGTCTATGAAGAGATCCTTTACGAGGGCTACGGACCTGGCGGGGTGGCTGTTTTGGTTGAATGCATGACCGACAACCGTAATCGAACCGTTGCCGATATCCGTCATTATTTTGCTAAAAGCAACGGCAATTTGGGCGAATCCGGCTGTGTCGCCTGGATGTTCGATAAGAAAGGGACGATCCTCATCGACAAACAAAGCATATCCGAGGATGAGTTGATGGAAGTGGCCCTGGAGGCCGGGGCTGAAGATGTGGTTGAGGAGGAGAGTGAATACCAGGTGATTACCGCCCCTGAGGATTTCGACGAGGTTCGGGAAGCTCTGGAAAAGGCTGAAGTCAAGACTTCGGAGGCCTCGGTGTCGATGATCCCTCAAAACACTGTCGAGGTGACCGAAGAAAAGCTTGCCAGGGCCCTTATGAAGCTGCTGGAGAGCCTGGAAGATCACGATGATGTCCAGAATGTGCATGCCAATTTCGACATCGACGATGACCTGATGGAACAACTTTCCTAACCCGGATTTTTCATGAACACTGTGTCAATTTGTCAATCCTTCAGAAGGGATAAAATAATTCGAAGAAACAATTGTGCCTGCAAATTTACACAGTGTCCACCAAAGGTCAGTCCAGGCAGCACCATCTTCTTCAGTTTTTTGGCAATGACCATAGCATACTATAGTTCCTTGCCAAAAACTTCGAACCTGACGCTGCCTGAATGGATGAGGAATCCGGGCTGATGGAGAGAATTCTGGGTATCGATCCCGGCTCTCGGTTGACTGGATACGGGGTGATAGATGCACAGGGGAGGCGGATTGCCTTCGTCTCCTGCGGGGTGATCAGGACGACACCGAAGGCGTCATTTCCACACAGGTTAAACGAGATTTTTGACGGGATAAACGAGGTTATCCAGCTCCATGGGCCACAGGTGGCAGCGGTTGAAGATGTCTTCCTGGCCAGCAATCCGCGTTCGGCCTTGAAACTGGGCCAGGCAAGAGGGGCGGCCATCGTCGCTGCTGCCCAGAACGGGTTGCGGGTCTGGGACTACGGCGCAAAGATGATCAAACAGGCGGTGGTCGGATACGGGCAGGCAGAAAAAGTCCAGGTACAGCATATGGTGCGAGTCCTGTTGGGGCTGAATGCGGCTCCTAGTGCCGATGCAGCCGATGCCTTGGCCGTGGCCATTTGCCATGCCAATTCTTTGCAAATGAGATTGTCATGATTGCAACACTATCAGGAAAAGTCTTGATCAAGGGCACGGACAGGGCAGTGATCGAGGTTGGTGGAGTCGGTTATGAGGTCTTCATGTCCAGCGACGGGGTGGCACGATTGCCGGAGAAGGATATGGATATCTTCCTCTATATTCATACCCATGTCCGGGAGGATGCCCTGCTTCTTTACGGGTTTCCCGAAGAAGAGGAAAAGGAGATGTTCCTGATCCTGAAAACGGTCTCCGGGGTTGGGCCGAAACTGGCTCTTGCCATTCTGTCGGGAATGCGGGTCAATGAGTTGTGTGGGGCAATTCAGAGCCGGGATGTGAAACGACTGACCGGGCTTTCGGGAGTGGGCAAACGAACCGCGGAACGCCTCTGCGTGGAGCTAAAGGAGAAGGTCGGACATTTGGCGAGCACCGGGGACATCGAAACGCAAACCGTAATCCCAGCAGGTATTGCAGCCGGGTCGATCATTGCCGACGTGCTTTCGGTCCTGAATAACCTCGGGTATCCCGACCCGTTGGCCAGACAGGCTCTGACCAAGGTTAAAAAGCGGATCGGTGACGAGGCTTTTAACGAACTGAGCCTGGAACAAATGATTAAAGAAGGATTGCGGACACTGGCATGAATATAGAAGAGGAAATGGGAACGGAGAACCGTCTTGTCAATCCGGAACCCGTTGCCCGGGAATCGGCCAACGATAACGCCCTGAGACCCAAAAGGCTTGCCGATTATATCGGCCAGGAACAGGTGCGAACCAGCCTTGATATCTTTATCAGGGCAGCCCAGGGCCGTGGTGAACCTCTGGATCATGTACTCTTTCACGGTTTTCCGGGGCTTGGCAAAACGACCCTTTCCTATATCATCGCCAATGAGATGGGGGCCGGGATCAAGGTTACCTCGGGGCCGGTCATCGAACGTCAAGGGGACCTGGCGGCAATCCTGACCGGTCTGCAGGAGGGCGATGTCCTGTTTATCGACGAGATCCATCGTCTGAACCATGTCGTCGAGGAGATTCTCTATCCGGCGATGGAGGATTTTCAACTGGATCTGATTATCGGGCAGGGTCCGGGAGCACGGTCGGTGAAAATGGACCTGCCCCGTTTCACGCTGGTCGGGGCGACCACCCGCACCGGATCTGTTGACCCCGCCTCTCAGGGATCGCTTCGGTGTCGTTCTGCGCCTGGAATTCTACAGCCCTGAAGAGCTGGTGACCATTGTCCAGCGATCGGCCGCGATTCTGGGTATGCCCATTGACGAATCGGGGGCTCTGGAGCTTGGCAGACGATCACGAGGAACCCCGAGAATCGCCAACCGGCTGCTGCGCCGGGTTCGGGATTTTGCCCAGGTCGGCAATCACAAGGTCGTGGATAGGAAGGTCGCCGATGCCGCTCTCAGTATGCTCGGCGTCGATCAATTCGGGCTTGATGAGATGGACAGACGGATAATGTTGACCATCATTGACAAGTTCCAGGGAGGCCCTATCGGCCTTGAGACGCTGGCAACCGTGGTCTGTGAGGAAAAAAACACTCTGGAAGATGTCTATGAACCGTTTCTGATTCAATCTGGTTTTCTGAACCGGACGCCGCGAGGGAGAGTGGCGACCGTTTTGGCCTATGAGCATTTCGATCGTAAGATCAATATGAAGTCGCAAAGACAGCCGTCGCTGTTCGACGATTGACAGTAACACCCAAACGACCACCAAGGCGAAGGAGACAGAGAAGCATGAAAAAGCGAAAGAATATCCAGAATTTTTTTGCCATGAAAAAAGACAGTCGAAAGATCACCGTTTTGACTGCATACGATGCTGCCATGGCTAAGATGCTGAACGCCTGCGATATAGATATGTTACTTGTCGGTGATTCTTTGGGCAATGTTGTTCTCGGCTATGATTCAACAGTGCCGGTGACCATGGACGACATGCTTCATCACGCCTCAGCTGTCAGGCGTGGGGCACCGGAGTCCTTCGTGATCGGAGATATGCCTTTCGGGTCATACCAGAGCGGAGTGCGTGATGCGATCATAAACGGCACACGCTTTCTCAAAGAGGCGGGTTGCGACTCAGTAAAGCTCGAGGGAGGTCTCGGTGTCTGTGAGACCGTTCGAGCTCTGGTAAACGCTGGAATTCCTGTGATGGGGCATATCGGTCTCACTCCCCAGACGGCGAGTCAGCTTGGTGGGTATAAAGTCCAGGGAAAGGATGCGGAATCGGCCAAACGGCTTCTGGAGGAAGCGAAGGGGCTTGCAGAGGCGGGAGCTTTCGCCCTGGTTTTGGAGTGTGTTCCTTCAGATCTTGCTGAAATAATAACCGAATCCATACCCATCCCCACAATCGGCATTGGGGCAGGAGCGGCCTGCGATGGACAGGTTCTGGTCATCAATGACCTTTTGGGGATGTTCGATAAATTCATTCCCAGTTTCGTTAAAACCTATGCCAACCTGGCGCCGGTTATCAAAGAGAGTGTTTCTCGCTATGCAGGTGAAGTTCGGGAAGGGAGCTATCCCGGTAAAGAGCATGGCTTTTCCGCCCAGGTTGACCTGCGAGAACTGTTAAAAAAAGATTGAAGTTGCCTTCTTTTGTCATTTTTTTGTTGAAAGCAGGGATTATCTAAGATCTGTTGCTTGCTGTAGGTTGTTGACAGTTCTTGGATAATCTTTGCGAAGCGTTAACAGGAATTATATCCCCATGCCAATCGGCACTGCCTATCTTATTCCCGTTGCAATTTCCTATTAGTTTTTTTTCTTCCCCACTTTCCCCCACGATGATATGAGCTGGTTTTTTAAAAAAGAGCCACAACGATAAGGTCTTTGTTATTCCAGATATTTGGAAGATGGTTGCCTCTTCTTGTCGTTGGGGGCTCTTTCCCGCCACACATCCTGGATGTGTCATATGTTGTATGCATTCTGCTTCTCTTGATACCATATGTGGTGGCTAAGGTTGTTTGGGTTTTTTTTGTTTATTTCCTGATGCTTACAGCTATTTTTTCTTGACATCATAGTTTCTCTGTTATAAATGGAAAGGTATGGGAGAAAGTGGGACGTAGTGGGGTAATATGGGGGCGATATGGCCGGCAAGGCATTCCGAGGTTCATTTGATCACACGATTGACGATAAGGGGCGGTTGAATTTTCCAAGCCACTTCCGGGAAGTATTGCGTCAACATGATTCCGATGGACTCGTAATGATACCCTGGGGAGAAAATCACCTTCGGGTATATCCTATAGAAAAGTGGGAGATCATAGAAGAGAAACTGATGGCTGAAGACTGGGAACAGACAGAGGACCAGGAAGATATCATCAGGGAATTGCTCTCTCAGTGTATCGACTGCACGCTTGATAAACAGGGTCGCCTTTTGATACCACCCCACGTCAGATCAGAGCTTGGGTTGAAAAAAGAAATCGCCCTGATCGGGATGATCAATCGGGTGGAAATCTGGGATAAGGAAGTCTGGGGTAACAGGGGCGCAGTCGGACGCAAAAACACTGAAAAGATAAAACAGATTTTTAGAGATAGGCACATCCACTGATGGACGCGGGAAGGCAATGGAGCAAAGTTATACATCACTCTGTTCTTCTCCGGGAAATATGTGATTTTATCGCTCCCCATTCCGGAGGAATCTATGTTGACGGGACTTTGGGGCTTGGCGGTCATAGTTTGGAAATCCTTGAGAGATCAAAACCCGACGGACAAGTCATTGCCTTCGAGTGGGACGAACGGGCTATCGCCCTGGCACAGGAAAGATTGAAGGAATATGCCGGGAGATTCACGGTCATTAGGCGGAATTTCTCCGAGATATCAAACGGGTTGCAGGAGATCGGGATGCAAGAGGTAGATGGAGTCTTAATCGACATCGGTCTGTCTTCACTCCAACTCGATTTTGGTGAAAGGGGGTTCAGCTTCCAGCGAGATGAACCTCTTGATATGCGGATGGACCAGAGGCTTGGTGTCACAGCTGCATCTCTGATCGCCTCGTCCACTGAAAAGGAACTGGCTGATATATTTTACTATTTTGGTGAAGAGCGGCAGGCAAGACCCATTGCCGCCCATATCGTCAAGGTCAGGAAAGAACAGGAAATTAGGACCTCAAGGCAATTGGCATCCCTTGTAGCCCAGGCGGTGCCGAAACGGTTTCAACCTAAGAGGATACATGTGGCAACCAAGGTTTTTCAGGCACTTCGAATTGCAGTGAATACGGAACTGGAAAACCTTGCAACGATCCTTGATCAGGCGGTTGCCTATTTAAAGCCGGGTGCCCGGTTCTGTGTCATCTCTTTTCATTCCTTGGAAGATCGGATTGTGAAGAGAAAATTTAGGGAAAACCAGTTGCTTGACGTGATTACGGCAAAACCGGTGATTCCCGCGGCCGAGGAAATTGCAAAAAACCCAAGATCCCGCAGCGCCAGACTGCGTGTTGCTGAAAAGAGATATTCATAAGTGAGGTGACAGGTATGAACTTCCATAATCCAGCTCAATCGTATTCACGTTCGATGACTCATACACGTTTTTGGTATCAGGCTCGCCGACAAAGGGTTTTTACCTGGTCTTCCGATAAAGTACTGTTTTGTGCCATAGGGAAGGTCCTCCTGGTCTTGGTGCCGATAGTGCTGGCGGTTAATCTTTGGCTGGCTTCATGTTCCAGTCAGCTTGTGGTTTCCTTACAGGATGTTGACAATGTTAACAGAGTCTTGGTTGACAAGCAGATAAAATTGAGAGCCCAGAAGGCTCAACTGTATTCCCCGGAACAGGTTCGATTAATTGCTGCTGAGAAACTTTCGCTGCATGTTCCGGGAAAAGAGCAGGTCAAGTATTTTTAAAAAAGGGCTGTCATGGCCGGAAGAACCCGTCTACGAACACAGAGGAGCAAAAGGCGTAGACTGGTTCCGGTCCTACTCTTTCTGGGACTCCTGGTTGGTTGTTATTTTGCGTATGTGAATAAAAATCAGGTGCTGTCTTATATTCACACTCTTTTGCAAACCAATCCGGAGATATTAACTGTTGATGATTTGAGCAGGGGAGTGATTTATGATCGCAACCTCAAAGAGCTTGCAGTATCAATGGACAAGGTGTCGGTTTACGCAACGGTCCGGGAATTGGGCTCGTTGCAGGAAGCGGCTATGCGTCTTGCTCCGGCTCTCAATAGAAGCGAAAAAAGTCTGCTGGAGAAATTAAAAACCGGATCTATTCAGGTCTGGCTGGCCGAAAATATCACCCAGAAAGAGGAGGCAGCTGTTCGAAGTCTTGGGCTGAAAGGGGTATTTATCCATAGGGAAAAGGTTCGATATTATCCCCAGAAGGAGAAAGCGGCACATTTCCTCGGCTATTCCGAGAACCAGATGGGGTTGGCCGGGATTGAATATAGAGAAAACCAGTGGCTCAATCAGTATGGAAAACCCAATCGGAACAATCGAAGTTCCGTAAGCGAGGTGCAAGGAAATGGAGAGAGAAGTGGCACACACAATCTAATTCTCACCATTGATCTTAAGATCCAGGACATCCTGTATAAGTATGTCACCGATATCGGTGGTACTCATAAGGGAATACGTTTGGGGGCGATGGTAATGGAGGCGAAGACGGGAGACGTGATAGGCTATGTCGATTATCCCTCCTATGATCCGAATCGTTTTCGCGAATACAAAAAATCCGTCCTGGCCGACATCTTCGTAGAATCTGCAGCAATTCCTCATAATATTCGTTTGTTCTTAAAAGAAACGGCCTCATTGGAGTCCGAGAATGAAAAACAGGGAGCTGTTTTGCCATGGGACGTCACTGCGGGCACAATGGACCTCGGCGGCGAATTGCGTCTTTGGGAAAAGTTGGGACTTAATGAACAGCCGTCTCTTGATTTTGTAGCCGAAAATGGGAAACCTCGTAAATTGAAATTAGTGGAACTTGATGCCGATTCCGAGTTGGATACGAGCAGTGTTCCAAAAATTGCCACTCCGATTCAGGTCTTGATCGCCATGAGCAGCATACTTGATGGAGGGAACTATGTGGCTCCCCGTGTCGTTGATCCGGCAAAAAACCCCGGCCTCACAGCTCCGGCGTCGAAAAGATCGGGATCGATTCTTTCAGGCCCGGTTGATACGGAGGCGCAACATCTCTTTCAGGCCATGTCCAGGCCTGGACCGTTGTCCTCCGAGACCATCACGGGTGATGGTCTTGCCTACGAGAAAAAAGGGGAAGACAGGGACTACCTGAGAAGCAAAATCATGCTGACTAAAATTCCGCTAAAGGATTCGGCGCTGATCCTGATGGTAGTAGCAGATCTTCCCGGTTTTGATCCGGCGGCTTCGGGAAAGACAGGAACGGTCGATCTCGTGACCCCGGGCCTGAAGATGCTTTATTCCATAGTTTCCCTGCAGCAGGTCATGACCCATCTTTCCGATCTGATGACGGCGGAAGAAAAAGAAAAGATGAATTACCGCCCGGCAGAGACCCAAAAAGAAACCATCACAGAGAGGGCGGAAATCCATGAAGCATCACCGGGGCAGGTCCGGATGCCAAACCTCATGGGGTTGAGCCTCAGAAAAAGTCTGCGATTACTCAAAGGCTTGCAGATGGAGATACGAGTTCACGGTACCGGAAGAGTTATTGCACAGGATCCCCCGGCTGGTGTCTCATTGTCGGGTATGAAAGTCTGCACCCTGAGTCTGCAGCCACTGGTCGATAAAAATCGTCCGGGAAATGAGCTCCACAATTTATTCAATAAAGAAGAGAGCATAAATGGTAAAGGCAACGGAAAAAAATAGGTCGGAACACTCCGATTTTGCACCAAATCCGAAGCCCGTTCGTCTTTCAATACTACTCGAAGGACTTACCTACACGACCTTGAGTGTGACCGGACCTGAAGAGATCGTCATTACCTCTGTAACGGCGAATTCGCGGGAAGTTGAAACTTCGAGCCTTTTTACCGCCCTTGTCGGTATCAATACAGATGGTCATTTGTTTCTTGATAAGGCATTGGCAAAGGGATGCGTTGCCGTTCTGGTCGAGGAGAGCCGGGTCGACACCTCGGCGCTTGCCCGTGCAGGGATCTGCGTTATCGGTGTAGAAGACAGCAGGGCGGCTTATGCTACGATTGCGGCAAACTTTTACGGTCATCCGGCCCGGGAAATGACCCTGGTCGGCATTACCGGAACCAATGGCAAAACTACGATTACCTACCTGCTCGAACACATCCTGGAAAAGCGGGGAATTCCAGTCGGGGTAATCGGCACCGTGAATTACAGGTATTCCGGCCCGGAAGGGAAGAAGGAAATCCCCGCACCTTTCACGACCCCTGAGCCGCTACTTCTCCAGCGGCTTTTACGGACCATGGCCGACGCCGGAGTTCGATATGTCGTGATGGAGGCATCTTCGCATGCTCTTGCTCAATCTCGTCTCGGCAGCATCCACTTCGATGTCGCTGCTTTTACCAATCTGTCCCATGATCATCTTGATTATCATAAAGACATGGAGCACTATTTCAAAACCAAGGTACGCCTGTTCACCGATCACCTAAAAACAGGCGGAACAGCCGTCATAACCCATGGAGAGGGAGGTCCTGAGCACATTTGGCAGATACGTCTTGGAAAGGTATGCCGGGAAAAGGGGATCGCGACACGTGATGTCGGATATGGTGATACTCCTGAAATACGTCTGATCCATGCTGATAGCCGGCGTGACGGAACGACAATTATGGTGGAAACGGCTAAAGGAGGTCTGAAGATTGACACCCCGATGGTGGGAAAATTCAATGTTGAGAATATCGTAACAACCCTCGGAATATGTCAGGCTTTGGGTGTGGAACCAGCTGGAGCAGCCGAACTCCTGGCAATCGCAAACGGGGCACCCGGGCGTCTCCAGCGGGTCGAGATAAAGGATGATCTTTCGCGCCCCATTGTCTTTGTAGACTACGCTCATACCCCCGATGCTCTGTGTAAGGTTCTGGCGACTTTAGAGGCTTTGCCGCATCGCAACCTCATCTGTGTCTTTGGTTGTGGAGGGGACAGGGATTCGGCCAAGAGGCCGATCATGGGAGCCATAGCAGCCAAAACAAGTGACGTGGTGATCGTGACCGATGACAACCCCAGAAGTGAAGCTTCGTCTCAGATTATCGAGCAGATACTCCCCGGAATCAAGGGTTCGGGGTACGTGCGAAGGGACATTTCCTGGCTGCGAAGGCGGGATAGTAACGAAAAGGGATTCCTGGTCCTTCCCGTCCGGGAAGAGGCGATAGAGGCTGCCGTTAAGACGGCGATCACTGAGGATATTGTCCTGATTGCGGGGAAAGGGCACGAGAAATATCAACTCGGTCCATCAGGGAAACGGTTTTTCGATGATGTTCTGGAAGCGCAACAGTCCTTGATTGCCTGGAACTGTACGAGTGTCGGCAAGGCAGTTGGGGGTGATTTCGCTGGGGAACTCAACGGTCCGTGTTTAGGATCGGTCTCCACTGATAGTCGAAAGATTACAAAAGGCGATATCTTTGTTGCACTCCAAGGGGAAACCTTTGACGGACACAATTTCATTCCGCAGGTCCTGGAGGCAGGAGCGGGATGCCTGGTGGTTTCTCGGCAGGAAAAATTTGATGAATATAGGGATATTCCAAGATTTCTGGTTCAGGATACCCAGCAGGCTCTTGGGGATCTTGCCGCCTATCGCCGCCGCCTCCTGAGGTCCATCAGTCGACCGTTGGTAATCGGACTTACCGGCAGTTGCGGTAAGACCACGGTCAAGGAAATGACCGCTTTAATTTTTGAACGGCAGTGGCCGAGGCAATCCGATGAAGAAAAGGTATTAAAGACCAAAGGCAACTTCAATAATCTGATCGGCCTGCCCATATCCCTTCTCCCGTTGGGGGTAAAGCATAAGGCTGCTATTCTGGAAATGGGTATGAATCGTCCCGGCGAGATTGCATCTCTTACCCGGATAGCCGATCCGGATATCAGCTGTATCGTCAGCATCCATCCGGCTCATCTGGAGGGCCTGCATTCAATCGCCGGAGTTGCTGCAGCCAAGGAGGAGCTCTTCGCCGGTACCAGTGAGAAGGGGATACTCGCGATAAATCTCGATGATGAATTCATCTGCGCCATGGCGGAAAAATACGGGCAGAGGAAAGTTACCTACAGTGCAGCCGGCAGAAGTTCGACTAGAGAACCAGACCTGTGGGCCTCGGAAATCAGGGTCTTGGATTCCGGTTCCATAAGCTATGTCCTGCACCGGGGCAATGATGAAGTCGAGGTTGATCTGAAGATACCTGGTGCACATAATGTCAGCAACAGCCTTGCCGCAGCGGCAATGGCCACGGCTGCAGGTTGCTCCCTTGAGACGATCTCCAAAGGACTTGCTGATTTCCATTCGGGAGATAAACGATTGGTGCTCAAGGAATCGCCAGCAGGCTTAAAGGTCATTGACGACACCTATAATGCCAATCCGGGATCAATGGTTGCCGGATTAAAGACCCTGGATCAGCTCGGTTCCGGAACCACCATGGCAATTCTGGGTGACATGTTGGAGCTCGGCGAGGCGAGTGCATCCTCTCATTTTGCAATCGGCAAAACCGCTGCCGGGCAGGGAGTGACCTTCCTGGCCTTGTATGGGCAATTTGCCGAGGATACAAAGGCCGGGGCTTTGTCGGCAGGAATGGTGCTGGACGCCGTACAGGTGTTTGAGACCAAGGACGAGATAGCCTCCTGGGTCAGAGAACTCGGCAGTACGGGGAAGCTGAAGAAAGGCGATTGGCTTTTGCTCAAGGCTTCACGGGGAATGCGCTTCGAGACAATTGTTGATGAGCTTATGCTTTGCTCTTGAGAAATCGGCAGGAAGCCTCTATACATTCCAACCGGAAAGTTTAAGGTTCCCAGAAGAACGGTTTGGGAAATTATGCGTATGCTCCAAAATAGTTGCAGAGAAATCACGGGTACTTCTGTACTTGTACCTGTTACCATGAACAACCGAGGCTCAATGGAGCCTGCCTGAGACTGTAGACTATGTTGTATCATTTTTTATATCCCCTTCATTCGGTATTTATCGGTTTTAACGTCTTTCGGTATATTACCTTTCGTTGCATAGGTGGGGCGGTGACCGCGTTTCTGGTGATGCTGATCTGCGGCCCGGTGTTTATTCGGGCCATGCAGCGATTCCAGATCGGCCAGGTGATTAGGGATGACGGCCCTCGGAGTCATCTTTCCAAACAGGGCGTTCCGACCATGGGAGGGCTTTTAATCATTTTATCTGTCGTGCTCTCCTCTATCATCTGGGCACGTCTTGACGATGCCTTGGTCTGGCTTGCCGAGTTTATCATCGTCTTTTACGGGATGATAGGCGCCTATGATGATTACCGGAAGATTAAGAAGAAAAACAGTAAGGGATTGAGCCCCCGGGGCAAACTCGTTTTCCAGATACTTGGTGCCCTGGCCGTCGGCCTGTACCTGTTCTTTCATCCAGGATTCAATGGACATCTGAGTATCCCATTTTTGAAACATTTGAATCCGGATCTGGGGTGGTTTTATATTGTTTTTGCCGTTGTGGTCATTATCGGTGCTTCCAATGCGGTGAATCTTACAGATGGTCTCGATGGCCTGGCGGCAGGTCCCACGGTGATCACGGCTGCTGTATACCTGGTCTTTGCCTATATTGCAGGCAATGTGGTTTTGTCGGATTATTTGCATGTCTCCTATATTTCGGGAAGTGGCGAGTTGGCAATATTTTGTGGAACCGTTGTCGGGGCCTGTCTGGGGTTCCTGTGGTTTAACGCCTATCCCGCTCAGGTCTTTATGGGGGATGTCGGTTCTCTGGCCCTGGGAGGCTCACTGGGAGCGGTGGCAATCATGATCAAACAGGAGATTCTCCTGGCAATCGTCGGCGGGATATTCGTGATGGAGGCCATTTCGGTGATCATGCAGGTAGGCTATTTTAAGATGACCAAAGGAAAACGTATTTTTCTGATGGCACCTTTTCATCATCATTTTGAAAAAAAGGGATGGCATGAGTCGAAGGTCGTGGTCCGGTTTTGGATCGTATCAATCATTTTGGGGCTGTTTGCGCTCGCAACATTGAAGTTACGTTGATGCTTATAAGTGACAGGATACACAAAGGAATGCATGTGGTGGTGATGGGGCTGGGCGTCTCTGGTCGAGCAGCGGTAAGCTATCTTCTTGCCTGCGGAGCACGGGTTGCGATTTCCGAATCCCGCACCCTTTTGCAGATGAAAAAGGAAGAGCTGAATTTTATAAACAGCTTGGATCTCGACTACGAGTGTGGTGGGCACAGTACTTCCCTTCTCCAAAATGCCGATATGATCGTTGTGAGTCCGGGAGTTCCTTTCGACCTGCCGATCCTTGACCGGGCCAGGGAGCAGGGAGTGGCTGTCGTCGGGGAGCTCGCTGTGGCCGCCTCGGCACTGGATGCACCTGTGGTGGCGGTTACCGGGACCAACGGGAAGACAACAGTTACGTCACTGATCGGAGAGTTGCTTCGATGTGCAGGGAAAAAGGTTTTTGTCGGCGGCAATATCGGGACCCCGCTTTTCGAGTATCTTCTTGATCCAAAACCTGTTGATGCGGTGGTTCTCGAGGTTTCGAGTTTTCAATTGGAGTCTTCTGGCGGCTTTCACCCCGATGTGGCGCTCCTGTTAAATGTTACGCCGGATCACCTTGAAAGGCATGAAGGCCTGGATAGTTATACGGCTGCCAAAAGGCGTATTTTCGTCAATCAACAACCAAAGGATATTGCAATCCTGAATGGAGATGATCCGATCTGCAGAAGAATTGTTGGCGGTTTCAAAGCCGGAAAAACCTTTCTTTTCGGGCACGGACACGATTGCCGGGCCAGGGTCAGTACTGAACGGGTTGTGGTAGGGTTCGGCGAGACGGTGGAGACCTATACTCTGGCAGGAACCGCCATGTCAGGCAATACCGGGGCGCTGAATGTGGCCGCTGCCGTCCTGGCCGCACGGTCCCTGGGTTGTCCTGCTGAAGATATACGCAAGGGGCTGAGACAATTCGTTCCCGGGCCTCATCGTCTAGCCAAGGTCTGCGAGTTGGATGGTGTCGGCTATTATGATGATTCGAAAGCCACCAATACCGGGGCGGTTCTGAGTGCGCTCGAACATTTCGACGGCAATGTCATCCTGATAGCGGGAGGACGAGATAAAGGCGACGATTACACGCTGTTGCGTCAAGCGGTGGGGGAAAAGGTTAAAAAGCTCGTCTTGATAGGAGAGGCGGCCCCCAAAATAGCAGAGAAGCTGCTGGGAGCAGCAGCCATTTCCTTTGCTGAAACCATGGAGCAGGCAGTGAAAACGGCTGCTGGGGATGCCGTATCGGGAGACACAGTCCTGCTTTCTCCCAGCTGTTCAAGTTTTGATATGTTTGACAACTATGGTCACCGAGGCAGAGCCTTTGCAGATGCCGTGGGCAAGTTGCCGATGCATCGGGAACAAAAAGAGTCCGGACAATGACATTTGACAAAGGACCCATACGGATGTTGTTGACCGGCGGGGGAACAGGCGGCCACCTCTTTCCGGGAATTGCGGCCGCAGAGGCTCTTTGCAGGCAGCGGCCGGGGAGCGAGGTGTTGTTTGTCGGGACGCGGAGAAAGATGGACAAAACCAGTCTTGCCCGTTATGGGTTTGCCGTTAGATCCATCCATTGTCTCGGTCTGAAGGGAAAAAGCCTGGTCTCCACGGTGCAGGCTTTGGCCATGCTGCCCCTGTCCTTTATAGAGGCGGCCTTTCAGATTGTCCGTTTCCGTCCGGATATCGTTTTGGGTGTCGGTGGGTATGTAACGGGTCCCGTGGTCGCCATGGCCAGGATGCTGAGGGTGCCGACGGTGATTCACGAGCAGAATTCGGTCCCAGGGCTTGCCAACCGAAAACTTGGAACACTGGTGGACAGGATCTGCCTTTCCCTGCCAGGAAGTGAAGAATATTTTTTCGAGAAAAAGGTTACACTGACCGGAAATCCGGTACGTCGTGATATTTTGAACCTGGCTCAAGAGGAACGGAAGCCGGGAGGTGAGTCAAAAATGACGGTCTTGATTCTAGGTGGAAGCCAGGGCGCACACCGGGTCAATGAGCTGGCCTCCGAGGCCTTGATTTCCTGCCGAAAGAATGCCCGACCGGATCTTGCAATCATCCATCAGACCGGAGCGGCCGACGAAGAGGTGATAAAGAAAAGATATGATGAAAGCGGTATCAAGGCCCATGTGGCTGCATTTTTTGCAGATATACCGGAAATGTACAGGAAGGCGGATCTCCTTGTTTCGAGGGCCGGGGCGACAACGCTTGCCGAGCTCGCGGTTTTAGGGAAACCGGCAATCCTGATTCCTTACCCCTATGCTGCCGATAATCATCAGGAAAAAAATGCCCGGTATTATTGTGATGGGGGCGGCGCGCTCATGTTTATGGAAAGGGACTTGACCGAAGCAGTATTGGCGGATACGGTTAGGCAGTTATTGATAGACCAGAAGAGACTTCGGGAAATGGCAATTGCCATGAAAAAACTCGCATATCCAAAAGCGGCCGAGGAGATTATTGACGTCTGTCTGCAGCTGGTGGCCGGTCGCAGGGGTTCTTGATGAGAAATTTTGCAAATGCATAGAGATATTTGATGTACAAAAAAAATAAACATATCCATTTTGTTGGTGTCGGCGGGATCGGGATGAGCGGCATTGCCGAACTCTTGCTGAATCTCGGCTACAAAGTATCCGGATCGGACCTTCATTCTTCTGCCATAACCAGGAATCTTGAGGCACTGGGGGGAAATATCCATGTCGGGCATGGGGCGGAATTCATCGAAGGGGCGGAAGCAGTGGTCACCTCTTCCGCCATAGCCCCCGATAATCCGGAGATCGTTGCCGCAAGGGAGCAGAACATCCCCGTCATTCAGCGGGCTGAAATGCTAGCAGAGCTCATGAGAATGAAGAAGTACGGCATTGCGGTGGCAGGCAGTCACGGAAAGACTTCCACTACATCGATGGTCAGTTGGATGTTGGCCGATGCGGGCCTGGATCCGACCATCGTGGTAGGTGGCAAGGTGGACAGCCTGGGAGGAAATGCCAAGCTCGGGAAGGGGGAATTTCTGGTGGCCGAGGCCGATGAGAGTGACGGCTCATTTTTGAAACTGGCCCCGGTTCTGGAGATAGTCACCAATATTGATTTGGAACACCTTGATTACTATACAGATCTTGATCAAATCAAATCGACTTTTCTGGAATTTATTGACAAAGTTCCTTTTTACGGTGCGGCGATTCTCTGTTTAGACGATCAAAATGTTGCCGATATCCTGCCCCGAATACACAAGAGGATAATAACCTATGGACTGACCAGTCAAGCTGACATTTATGGTGAACAGATACGGTATGACCGGGGGGGAGCCGACTTTGTCGTTAAAAGCCGGGATACGATTATAGGTGAGGTACGAATCAACCGGCCCGGCAGGCACAACGTCTACAATTCACTGGCCGTAATCTGTATCGGGTGTGAATTGGAGATCCCTTTTGATATGATCAGAAAATCGCTTGAGAGCTTTCCTGGGGTTCAAAGACGGATGGAACTCAAAGGAGAAGCTGCAGGGATCACAGTGATAGATGATTACGGGCATCACCCCACGGAGATCAAGGCAACCTTGAGTGCCGTGAAGCAGGCTTGGCCGGAAAAACGTCTGGTCGTCCTGTTTCAGCCGCATCGTTACACTCGGACCAAAGGCTTGTTTAAAGAATTTTTGATAGCCTTTCATCAGGCGGATTTCTTGATTATGACAGAGATTTATGCAGCAAGTGAACAACCGATTGCCGGGGTGACAGGAGAGAATCTGTTGGGCGAGATCAAGCTTCACGGACAGCGACACACCCATTTTATTCCCGATGTGGGGGAGATGGCAGATGCGGTCGTGCCTCTTTTAGAGAAGGGTGATCTGGTGCTGACGTTGGGGGCTGGGAACATTGTTGGCGTCGGAGAAAAACTGCTAGATCTCCTGAAGAAGAGCAAGAAGGACGGTCTATAGGGACGGATGGGCTCAAAGATGGATAGAAATTTGAAAGAGGAGCTGTCGGGTCTTTTATCACGACCGGTTGGCTGGGATTGTGCACTCAGGGACTACACTTCCTTTGCCATCGGAGGTCCGGTAACGGCCCTTGTTACCGCCCAAGATGTTTTCGAACTTCAAAGAGTAATAGATCTTCTGATTCAAAATGAAGTGGCGTGGCGTGTCATTGGCAAGGGGACCAATCTGCTGGTGTCGGATGCGGGTTTTGAGGGTGTGATCGTCCTGCTGGGAGAAGGATTTAATACAACGATTTTTAGTGACCGACCCGATGGTCTGGTTACGGTAAAGGCCGGGAGCGGCTGCACTTTGATTAAACTGTCCAGTCTGTGTATTCAAAAAGGCTGTTCAGGGTTCGAATTCGCCTGCGGTATTCCCGGAAACGTGGGGGGGGCGGTGATCATGAACGCTGGGGCATGGGGCAGTGAGCTTGCGGATGTGATTACGGCAATTGAAGTATTAACGGCTACAGGGGTAAAAAGACTTTTAAGAGAGCAGCTTCAATTTTCCTATCGCTGTTGGCTCGATTACCTAAAAGACCCAAGACAGATTGTCATCGGGATGGAAATACAGCTGAAAAAGAGAGATCCGGAGGTTGTCAGAAAACGGTGCCTGGATCTACTGCGGATGAGACGGGAGCGACAACCCAAGGGGCAGCCCAATGCCGGTTCCTTTTTTAAAAATCCGAAAGGACAAAGTGCAGGGTATCTTATAGAAAAGTGTGGATGTAAAGGTTTGCAGGTCGGGGGGGCAATGATTTCTCCGGTGCATGCTAATTTTATGGTGAATATCGGTAGTGCAACGGCCGCTGATGTTTGCCAACTTATGGATATTGTGAAGAAAAAGGTTGAGGAAGAAAGCGGAGTCATTCTTGAACCGGAGGTGCATTTCCTATGATTTTCACCAAAAGATTGCAAAAAAAGATACGTGGCGGTCCGACTCCTGTCAGGGGCAAGAAGGGTGGAAAGTCTTCCTTGTCTCCAACCTATACCAAACAAAACTATGTTCCATTCAAAAAAAAATCATCAGGGAAGTCGTCTTTTTTAAGAAAGAGCATGGAAAAGACGGCAGGGTTCTTTGCCGGATTCAGGGGAGTGGAGCTGCCCTGGAAAAAGAGAGCAAAGGACGGTTTTCGTCCCGGTTTCCTTGTCGTTTTTTTGCTGGTGCTGGGTATCGGTGCCCTGGTGTATTTCGATGGCAGCTCTATCACCGGGATTTTTTCCAAAGTCGAGTACTTTGAAGTCGGCGATAATGTCGTGATCCGAGGGTGTCATGTTACGACACCAGCCGACATACGGGAGCTGGCGGAGATCAGGTATCATACCAATCTCTTTAGTGTCAATCCGGAAAGACTGACCGCAATTCTCGAAAGACACCCATGGATAAATAAAGCCACAATCAAAAGGGAGTGGCCGAACAAGCTGATAATAGGTATTGTTGAACATGTTCCGGAAGCACTTGCCACGGTAGGGCCGGTGGGGCAGGAGCATCTGTATTATTTAGACAATAAAGGTGTGCCCTTTGTTAAGGTGAAGCCGGGGCAGGATCTTGATTTTCCAGTAATAACCGGTATGAAGTCGGTAAAGCTGTCCGGTAAGCGCCGTCAGATGTTTGAGGACGCGCTACGGTTTATACGACTGGTGAAACGCAACGACCCGAATCTTCCGGCCCAGTCGATTTCTGAAATCCATCTCGACCCGACCGAAGGGATGGTGGTTTATCTGGTAGAATATCCGTTTCCCATTTATTTTGGTACTGGAGATATACATAAAAAATACAATCAGTTAATTGATGTTCTGGGGGTGTTGTACAAACAAAGTAAAAAAGGGATGTTGATCTCCCAGGTGGAATATATCAGAATGGATTATCTGGACAATAAAGTGCTTGTTGCACAAAGCAGGTCGAGTTGAAAACAATGGATGAAAACAGCGGGATTATCCCGATAGAAAAGAAGGTCGAGAAGGTTGAGAAGGAAAGAGAGGCGGGAGAGCTGATTGTCGGTCTCGATATCGGTACAACGAAGATTTGCTGCGTCGTCGGTGAGGCCTTCAAAGATGGTGTGGATATCATTGGGGTCGGAATTGCACCATCGGTAGGGTTGAAAAAAGGGATAGTCGTCAACATAGAAAGCACGGTCAACTCAATCAAACAGGCGGTGAAGATTGCTGAAGATGAGGCTGGCTGCAATCTTCACTATGTCCATGTCGGGATTGCGGGTAACCATATCAAAGGGTTCAACAGTCCCGGTATCCTGGCAATTAACGGGCGGGAGATAAAACAAAACGATATAAACGACGTCGTCACGGCAGCAAGAACAATTAAGATATCTGAAAACCAGCAGATTATCCACGTGATGCCGCAGGAGTACATGGTCGACGATCATACCGGCATTCAAAACCCTCTCGGTATGACCGGCGTAAGGTTGGTCACCAATGTCCATATAGTGACCGCCGACAATGCGGCGGTGCACAATCTCGTAACCTGCTGCAACAAGGCGGGACTCGAGGTGGCGGACATGGTCCTGGAATCCATCGCCTCAGCCAATGCCGTCTTAAGTTCTGACGAGATGGAATTGGGGGTAGCCCTGCTGGATATCGGCGGTGGTACCACCGATCTTGCAGTCTTCTGTGACGGGACCATACGGCACACCTGCGAACTCGGGCTCGGCGGTCACAACCTGACTAACGACCTTTCGGTCGGACTGCGTACCCCGCTCCAAGAGGCTGAACGCCTGAAAGAGGACTACGGCAGCGCCATTGCTGCGGTGATTAAGCCCAATCATGTGGTGGATGTGCCGACGGTTGGGGATCGAGAGCCCCGAAAGATCACCCAGAAGGTTTTAGGTGATATCATCCAGGCGAGGATCGTGGAAATTCTGGAGATGGTAAATAAAGAGCTTTTGGTTTCAGGGCTGAAAAACAGGATCAACGGGGGGATCGTTATCACCGGCGGAACGGCCCTCCTTGCCAATCTGGTGGACCTGGCAGAGCAGATTTTCGATCTTCCGGTGCGGATTGGCTATCCGGCCGGGATAAACGGGCAGATAGAAGCGGTCCATACCCCCCGCTGTACCACTGCGGTCGGGTTGATTCTCTACGGTCATAACAATCAATTCGATAGGAAATATCAGGATATGTCGGTATTTGGCAGGGTTGGACGGTGGATAAAAAAAATCATGTGAAAAACGTTTTATGTTTATGTTTTGGGTGGTTAGTGCTATATTTTGATACGATTGATAGGCAGAAAGTCACTTGCCGATTAAGTCTCAAGTACTATTCAGGGGGTCAGTATGCCGTTTAGAATGGCAGAGTCGGAAGGCGTTGCAAAAGTCAAGGTCATTGGAGTAGGTGGGGGTGGTGGAAACGCTATCAACACCATGGTAACCAACAGACTCCAAGGTGTTGAGTTCATCGTGGCGAATACGGACAAACAGGCCCTGGAACAGTCGAAGGCCGATATCTGTCTCCAGATAGGTCCAAGCATCACCAAGGGCCTGGGTGCGGGGGCCGATCCGGATATCGGAGCCCAGGCGGCCCATGAATCCGTAGAAGATCTTAAAAAGGTTCTCAAGGGGAGCGATATGGTCTTCGTGACTGCCGGTCTAGGCGGTGGGACAGGGACCGGAGCCGCTCCGGTGGTTGCCAAACTGAGCAAGGAACTGGGGGCTCTTACCGTTGCCGTGGTAACAAAACCCTTCGGCTTTGAAGGAAAATATCGAATGCGCAATGCCGAGGGCGGTTGGGCGGAGTTGCAGAAGTACGCCGATACCATCATTACCGTTCCCAATGATCGGCTCCTTTCCATGATGCAGAAAAACAGTCGGCTGTCCGACATGCTGTCCCTTGCAGATAACGTCCTGCTCCAGGCAGTTAAGGGAATAACGGACCTTATTAATGTGCCGGGGCTTATCAATGCGGATTTTGCCGACCTGCGCACGGTTATGAAAGAAGTCGGCCCGGCCATCATGGGAACCGGGGTTGCCGTTGGAGAAAACAGGGCCTCCGAGGCCGCACGGAGGGCCATTGACAACCAGTTGCTTGAGGATATAGGCATTGATGGTGCCAGGGGCCTGCTTATCAATATTTCGGCAACAGAAGAAAGCTTCACCATGGCTGAATTCATGGAGGCTTCGGCATTGATCCAGAACAAGGTCGACGATGATGCCAAGGTTGTCATCGGTGCCCTGTACGATGAGTCCCTGGGCGATGAGCTGCATGTAACCGTCATTGCAACCGGCGTTGGCGATGTGGCGACCAAGAATAAAACAATTGCCCAGGTTGACGACCTTCCCAAGCAGCAGAAAGAGGATGTCGATATCACCCAGGGGCTTACTCCTGCTCGGGCAAACCCTAAACCCAGGGTAACGCCGATTCCGGGATCGAATTTTGATTCCTTTGAAAATATCGGTACTATCGGGGGGATCGATTCCATACGCAAAGGTATGGAGCGCACTAGTTGGGATGAAGAACTTCTTGAGACGCCGACATACCTGAGGAAAAAGGCCAACTGATACATAGGCACGGCGGCAGGAAGGAGAAGAACATCAGAAGGCAGAAAACCATATCGGGTAATCAGAAGTTCAACCGCCACACCCTGCTCGACCAGGAAAAAGGGACCTACCTGAAGAAGTGGACCGGACGTCTTCCGGTGGCACTTGTTTACCCAAATTCCTATGAGGTCGGGATGTCCAATCTCGGCTTTCAGCTCGTCTATTCCCTCATTAACGAACAGGAATCTTTCGTATGTGAACGATTTTTTTCTTCCCCGGTTCGGCGAGGCGCTCTGTTCCATGGAGTCGGGGCGGCAGCTGGGCGATTTCCCGTTGGTTCTCTTTTCCATAAGCTTCGAACACGATTTTTCCAACCTGGTCGAGCTGCTTGCAACCGCTTCGCTTCCTGTTCTGGCCGAGCAGAGGCAGACAAACGTAGCCCCCGGTCAGCCCCTCGTCCTCTGCGGCGGGGTAGCCGCTTTTATGAACCCCGAGCCCATTGCTCCCTTTGTCGATCTCTTTGTGGTGGGCGAGGCCGAAGCGGTTCTTGCCGATCTCCTCGGTTTTCTGGAAAGAAATATTGCCAAGGGTCATCGGGAGGACCTGCTTAAGGACATCGTGCAAAAGTTCGCCGGTTGTTATGCTCCCAGGTTTTACATCCCTGAATATGGAGAGGACGGCGGGTATTGCGGCTACACGGCCGCTCCCGGGGTTCCGGAGCGGGTAAAGAGGGTGATGGTCTCCCGCTGCGAGAGTGCCGCCCATTCCCAGTTGCTGACCCCGGTTGCGGAGTTTTCAGATCTCTATCTAACCGAACTTGGTCGGGGGTGTTCTCGAGGATGCCGGTTTTGTGCGGCAGGGTATATCTATCGACCCCCGCGACTGTGGGAAGGAGAGTCGGTGATAAAAGGATTGGCTGAAAAACCGTCATCGATCACCCGAATAGGACTTCTCGGAATGGAGATGGTAGGCCACGATTCTCTTGCCGATATCACAAAGTATCTTTCAGGAAGCGGCTGTTCTCTTTCCTTCTCCTCTCTTCGAGCCGACAGGATTTCCGAGCCACTTTTGCAGCTGCTGGCAAAAAGCAACCTGAAAACTGTGGCAATTGCACCGGACGGTGCATCCGACAGGCTGCGGCGAGTCATTAACAAGGGCCTCTGTGAAGAGGATCTTCTTGGGGCAGCCGAAAGCCTGGTTGCAGCCGGCATTTTTCGGCTTAAACTGTATTTGATGATCGGTCTGCCCACCGAGACCTTCGAAGACCTGCAGGAGATGCTTGATACCATTGACAGGTTGAAGGAGCGCATCATGGCCGTCGGCCGCAAAAGGGGACGGCTCTGCGAAATCACTCTCTCGGTAAACAGCTTTACACCAAAACCCTGGACTCCGTTTCAGTATCATCCTTTTGGAGTCAGTGAGCGGCTCGAACCAAATGAGGTGCGTTCAGCAAGCGATGCCTTGCAAGTCTTGAAGAAAAAAATTACCTTTCTGCGAAAAGGTCTGAAAAACAGTTCCAACGTCCGTCTCCGTTGCGACAATCCCGACAAGGTTTTGTTTCAGGCCGTGCTGGCTCGAGGTGATCGTAGATTGGCGCCGGTACTCATCGATATGGTGAATAAGGCTCTTACCTGGAAGCAGGCAATGAAGAGACACGGTCTTACACCGGAGATGTATGCCGTCACAGGTTTTGGCCAAGACGCCGTCTTTCCATGGTATATCATTGATCAGGGTGTTGATCACGACT
>CAWGGS010000073.1:0-12655 GCA_963822095.1 uncultured delta proteobacterium | reverse complement strand
TTGGGATTGAGACACAGCCAAAGACGGCCCGAAGATGAGATGCAAGGTGGCCATGTTTTAAACAGGCCCTTAGGCAAGAAGATGGCCGAGAATGGTCTCACCGGCACGGACAATCTGGCCGTTTGCCACACGTATCTCCACCGGTCCGGGGACGTATATATCGACCCGTGAGCCGAATCGGATAAGGCCGAAACGCATTCCCTGCTTGACCTTGTCTTCTGGTTCGAGCCAACATACGATTCTACGAGCTATAAGCCCTGCAACCTGGACAACGGCTATCCTGCGGCCTGTGTTGCCGACAATGATGGTTGCACAGTTTTCGTTTTGCAGTCCACCTTTATCAGAATCCGCCGAGTAGAATTTACCGGGGGTATGGGCGATCTTTTCAACGGTACCGCTAATGGGCGTGCGGTTTACATGGACATTGAAGATGTTCATGAAAATAGAAATTTTTTGGACTTCTTCTCCGAAGAAGCGTTCATCGAAGACCTTTTCGATACGTATTATCTTCCCATCGGCAGGGGAGATCAATATATCGTTTTCGACTGGGATGAAACGCTCCGGATCCCGGAAAAAGTACAGGATAAAGAGAGTGACGATCAGTGAGAGCAGTGCAAGGAACTGGTACCCCAGCAGTGCGAGTACCAAGGTGATCAGGCCAGCTATACCAATGAAGGGGTAGCCTTCACGGGCTATGGGTGTTTTTTGGGGGAGCATGAATTTGTTCCTCAATGGTAAGGATTGTAAAACGCCGCTTTATACTATCCCTTGTTGGCTCTGGCCATGGCTATCGTACCGGTCCGTACAATCTCTTTGATCCCGATGGGGCGCAGGATATCTATTATCGCCTGGATCTTTGAAGCCGATCCGGTGACCTCAACGGCATAGCTTTTTGGGCTTACGTCCACAACCTTTCCTCTGAAAATATCAATGACCCGCAGTACCTCGGCGCGGGTGCCTGCATCTGCCTTGATCCTGATCAGGACCATTTCCCTTTCGACGTATTCCTTGTCACTGATATCGGTAACCTTGATGACATCGATCAGTTTATGCAGCTGCTTGGTGATCTGTTCAATGATGTTGTTGTCACCACGGGTGACCAGAGTAAGGCAGGATATGTCGGACTCGAGAGTTTCGGCAACACAGAGGCTTTCGATGTTGAACCCACGGCCGCTGAACAGGCCGGTTACCCTGGAAAGAACCCCGGGTTTATTCTGAAGAAGGACGGACAGTGTATGTTTCATCTGGTTTTCCTGTGTATGAGTCAATTATCTCTTTTTTTGTATGTTGGGAAATCTCTACTATCAGACAAGGAGCATCTCGGTTGTCGCCTTTCCGGCAGGCACCATTGGATAGACGCCCTCTTCTCTGGCAATCTTGAAGTCCATGATGACCACGTTGTCGGTGGTCAGTGCCTCCTTGATAACGCCTTCAACCTCACCTTTTTTGACGGCCCTCAAACCGACTGCTCCGTAGGCCTTAGCCAGCTCAACGAAGTCGGGAACCGTTTCCATAACCGTGGATGAATAGCGTTTACCGTAAAAGAGTTCCTGCCATTGACGGACCATCCCGAGATAGCCATTGTTCAGGATGGCTATCTTAATCGGGCAATTATGTTGTTTTGCGGTGGCAAGCTCCTGGATATTCATTTGGATGGAGCCGTCACCTGCAATGTCGATCACATGCATATCCGGAAAGGCCATCTTGGCGCCTATCGCGGCCGGAAGGCCGAATCCCATGGTGCCGAGGCCCCCGGAGGTCACGAATTTTCTGGGGGAGTCGAATTTAAAGAACTGGGCGGCCCACATCTGATTCTGACCGACCTCTGTTGTTATGATCGCGTCTCCTCCGGTTAACTCATAGAGCTTTTCTATGACGTACTGGGGTTTAATGATGTCGCCGTCATCTTTATAGGTTAACGGGTGTTCGGTCTTCCAGCCATTGACAGTGTCACGCCAGGGTTGGTATTTTTTTGAAATTTCTTCGATATCGACATTCTTCTCGGAATCCAGCCAGTTGTTGATAGCGGTGAGTGCGTGCTTGCAGTCAGCTACAATGGGGATGTCAACCTTGACATTTTTACTGATCGAGGTGGGATCGATATCGATGTGGATGATTTTGGCATCGTTTGCAAAGGCGTCGAGCCGACCGGTGACCCGGTCGTCGAAACGGGCGCCGACGGCAATCAGCAAGTCGCTTTTGGCAACTGCCATATTGGCCGTGTAGGTCCCGTGCATGCCGAGCATACCCATGCACAGATCATCGGTTCCAGGGAAAGCGCCGAGTCCCATAAGGGTCATGGTCACCGGGATGTTGAGTTTTTGTGCAAACTCTGTGAGTTCAGCAGACGAATTAGAGAGGATCACCCCGCCACCGACATAGAGAACGGGTTTGTTTGCATTGAGAATCATCTTGCAGGCTTTGGCGATCTGGCCGATATGCGGCTCATAGGTCGGTTGGTAGCTCTGCATCCGGATCGGCTTTTTTTCCGGATACGCAATCATGCTTGCAACCACGTCTTTGGGCAGATCGATAAGGACAGGTCCCGGTCGGCCTGTGCGGGCAATATGGAATGCCTCCCGAATTGTGGGCACCAGGTCTTCGGCCTTTTTCACCAGGTAGTTATGTTTGGTGCATGGTCTGGTTATCCCAACGATATCAACTTCTTGAAAGGCGTCATTGCCGATTAGTGGGGTGGGTACCTGACCGGTCAGTACAACGATGGGAATGGAGTCCATATAGGCGGTGGCAATTCCGGTAACCCCGTTAGTGGCACCGGGGCCGGAGGTTAAAAGGGCCACTCCGACCTCTCCTGTAACCCGGCTGTAGGCGTCTGCTGCATGGACGGCACCCTGCTCATGGCGAACAAGCACATGTTCGATATCGGCGTTATACAGCTGGTCGTAGAGATCAAGGACTGCGCCTCCGGGAAAGCCAAATATTGTCTTGACACCTTCTTCATGAAGGCACTGAACAATGGCCTGGGAACCGGTGATTTTTTTCATACCTGCTTTACCCTTGTTTTGAAGTTGATTTTTTGAAATTTTTGAAAATGACATGCGGAACGCATAAACCGGCCTGATTGGACCAGACAAACTGGACGCAACGAGCCATTAAAGCTCATCACTCCGGCATGGCAAGGTCGATGCTCATGGGAGACTTTTCCATAAATACATTGGAGAATTCGAAATATAAAAACGAATTCCGGAGATGTCAACAGGCAAAGAGAGAGAAGAAGGAACGGCAGGTATGCTAGGAACGACAGGAAAAGATAGTGATGCGTAATGAGTAATGAATAAAGAGGAGGGCACTGCTGCCCAGTACGGATACCTCATTTCTCATCACTGTGGTTCTTCGCAGTTTCTGAAGTGCCTGGTGTTCCTGAACTTCCTGTTGTTCCTGATTTTGCTCTCGTGCAATTCTTTCTTGACATGAACAGCTTGTTATGTGTATGCTTCATCACAAATACTACAAAAAGTCTTGACAGGCTGAAATATCATAATCTTAGAACACTAAATAAATGCAATTTCTTCTCTCTCTACTACTCCTAAATAAGATGCCGACGCGAGCCGAGGCAGTGGGGGGAGATTTGTAGTCTCTTAAGGAAGCTGAGATCACCCGGGGCCGCGGTTCGATACGAACCGCGGCCTTTTTTTTTGTCGTTTTTTTAATATATTTGAATCAACCCGCGAAAATATCAATACAATTTAATGAAGGAGACCAACTCATGAAACCGGAATCAGTCAAAAAATATCGACCCTATACACCGATTGATCTGCCCGATCGGACATGGCCTTCAAAGACCATCACCAAAGCCCCGATCTGGTGCAGCGTTGATCTGCGCGATGGAAATCAGGCCTTGATCCAGCCCATGAGTCTCGCCAAAAAAATTGAAATGTTTAAATTGCTCACCGACATCGGATTCACCGAAATCGAAGTCGGTTTCCCTTCGGCCTCCCAGGTGGAATATGATTTCACCAGAAAGCTGATAGAAGAAGACCTTATTCCTTCCAATGTCCTGATACAGGTTCTGACCCAGGCGCGCGAACATCTCATCAAGAAGACCTTTGCCTCGATTAAAGGGGCCAGAGAGGCCATTGTTCATCTCTACAATTCGACATCGACGCTTCAGCGACGTGCCGTTTTCAAGATGAGCAGAAAAGAGATAATTGATCTGGCCATAAAAGGAGCAACTCTGATCAAGTCAGAGGCCTTGATGTATCCCGAAACCCGGCTGCGCTATGAGTATTCACCGGAGAGTTTTACTGGAACCGAGCTTGATTTTGCCCTGGAAATCTGTGAAGCGGTCATGGATGTGTGGGAGCCGACCCCTGAAAACCCGGTAATAATCAATCTGCCGGCTACCGTCGAGGTGGCGACACCCAATGTTTATGCCGATCAGATCGAGTGGTTTTGTCGGTCGATGAAACACAGAGACTGTGCCATTATCAGCCTGCACACCCATAATGACCGGGGATGTGCGGTTGCCGCAACAGAGCTTGCAATGATGGCAGGCGGCGAACGGGTTGAAGGCACCTTGTTCGGCAATGGCGAACGGACCGGCAATGTGGATATCGTGACTCTGGCTCTCAATATGTTCAGCCAGGGGGTCAATCCGAATTTGAATCTCAGTGATATCAGTCATCTGGTGGATATTTATGAGCGGGTGACCAAAATTCCGGTCCATATTCGTCATCCGTATGCTGGGGAACTCGTCTATACGGCCTTTTCGGGTTCGCACCAGGATGCGATCAAAAAGGGGATGGACATGTCAGAGGAATCAGGTTCCGGTTTTTGGGAGGTTCCCTACTTGCCCATCGACCCCTCCGATGTGGGAAGGACCTATGAATCCATTATCCGAATCAACAGTCAATCCGGAAAAGGCGGAGTTGCCTATATCATGGATAAGGAGTTTGGCTTCAAGATGCCGAAGGCCATGTATCCGGAATTCGGCGCTGTTGTTCAGGAGGTAACGGACAAGCTGGGGCGTGAATTGTTGCATAACGAAATTGAAGAGACCTTTGTGGGCGAGTATATAAAGGTTGAAAAAACATATGAATTAAAGTCCTTTAATGTTACAAAACGGCATATAGACGATAATGGATCTCCGTCATTTGCAAATATTGATGCGACCATGGTGGTTGGCGGAGAGACCAGGGAGGTCGGCGCTCAAGGGAATGGGCCGCTTGATGCCTTCTGTGCAGCCTTGAAAAATGGCGTAACCGGTGATTTCGTTCTCTGCAATTACGATGAACACGCGCTGGATGAAGGCTCTGAATCGAAGGCTGTTGCCTATATAGAAATCGAATACCCGGATGGGACGAGATTTTGGGGGGCAGGGATCGATACCGATATTATCATTGCTTCGATTAAGGCTGTTGTCAGCAGTCTTAACCGTTTTGCTAAAAAAAATGCTTCTTAAAATCCGAATAATTCGGTACTATCGGTCCGAACTTTTCGTATGTAGCTGAGATGGTTTTTGATTACTATTTGGAGTACCCCATGAAGAAAAAGGCCCTCATCACCGGGGTTACCGGTCAGGATGGCGCGTATCTTGCTGAATTTTTGCTTGAAAAAGGGTATGAAGTCCATGGTATAAAACGTCGTTCATCCATGTTCAATACCGCCAGGATAGATCATCTCTATCAGGGACCACATGAAAAAGAGCGGAACTTCGTCCTCCATCATGGTGATCTTACTGATTCATCGAGTCTTATCCATATCATTGAAAAGGTCAGACCGGACGAGATCTATAACCTGGCTGCCCAATCCCATGTAGCAGTTTCTTTTGAAGAGCCTGAATATACCGCAAATTCAGACGCATTGGGAACCCTAAGACTTCTCGAGGCGGTTCGGATCCTGGGACTTGCCGACAAGACCCGGTTCTACCAGGCATCGACTTCCGAGCTTTACGGTAAAGTTCAAGAAATTCCTCAAACCGAGAAGACCCCCTTTTATCCACGCTCGCCCTATGCGGTGGCCAAGCTCTATTCCTATTGGATCGTCGTCAACTACCGGGAAGCGTATAAGATGTATACCTGCAACGGCATACTCTTCAATCATGAATCGCCGAAGAGAGGTGAGACATTCGTCACCCGAAAGATCACCCGGGCCTTGGCCAGGATCTATCTGGGTCTGCAGGACTGCCTTTACCTGGGGAATCTCAATGCCAAGCGGGATTGGGGCCATGCCAAAGATTATGTGAGGATGCAATGGCTGATGCTCCAGCAGGAGACCCCCGATGATTATGTTATTGCCACGGGCGAGCAGCATTCTGTCCGTGACTTTGTTGATGCCGCAGCCGCAGAACTCGGTTTCAGACTGACCTGGCAGGGTGAAGGGGTCGATGAAATAGGAGTCGTAGAGCATGTCGACAAGAGTGAAAACGGAGCAAAAGTGCAGAAGGGCGGTATCGTGGTCCGGGTGGATCCGAGGTATTTTCGACCCACGGAGGTTGAAACACTGCTCGGTGATCCATCCAAGGCCAAAAGCCAGCTCGGATGGTCTCCTGAGATAGCATTTGCCGATCTTGTTGCCGAGATGGTGCGGTCGGATCTTGATGAGGCGCAAAGAGATTCGTTCTGCCGGCGTAAAGGATTTACAACTTTTAACTATAACGAGTGATTTTCTTCAATGGCGCATCATCTTTCTCCGCAGTCTTCAATATTTGTGGCCGGCCATAGGGGAATGGTCGGTTCAGCCATCATACGCTGTCTGCAGAGGCAGGGGTTTGCAAATATTATTACCCGGACCCACGACGAACTCGATCTAACCGACCAGACAGCAGTCAGGGAGTTTTTTGCGAGCGAGTCAGTGGACTATGTGGTTCTGGCTGCGGCTAAGGTTGGCGGGATCCACGCCAACAATACCTATCCGGCGGAATTCATCTACCGGAACCTGATGATTCAGGCCAACGTGATCCATGGGGCCTGGGCAGCCGGAGTCCGGTCTCTTCTTTTTCTGGGCAGTTCCTGCATTTACCCGAAATTTGCTCATCAACCGATGAGAGAGGAAGACCTGCTCACCGGGGTCCTTGAGCCGACCAACGAGGCGTATGCGGTGGCCAAGATAGCAGGGATCAAGATGTGCGAGGCCTATAACCGACAGTATGGGACCAGATATTTTTCGGTTATGCCGACCAACCTCTATGGGCCGGGCGATAATTATCACCTTGAGAACAGCCACGTCATTCCGGCTATTATCAGGAAATATCATTTGGCCAAACTGGCCATGCAGGGAGATCTGGAAGGCATTTTAAATGACGAGAGGGTCTTTGGTGAGATTCCTGGTGATATTAAAGAGGCCATCGGGTTCAATCGATCATCGGGGCTCGGAGAGCATTTGCCTCAGGTGCTTCTCTGGGGGACGGGGAATGCCCGCAGGGAGTTCCTGCATGTGGACGATATGGCCGATGCCTGTGTTTTCCTGATGACAACAGATGCACTTGCTTCCCTCTCCGGTTCCAACCCGCAAACCTCATCTTTTCTAAATATCGGAACCGGCAGGGATATCACCATTAAAGAGGTGGCAGCGTTAATCTGTGACATCGTCCGTTTTTCCGGAAAAACGGTTTATAACCCCGAACAGCCTGATGGGACTCCACAAAAATTATTGGATACAAGCAAGATGAACAAACTCGGCTGGCGCCCTCAGTTCGGACTCAGGGAAGGGCTGACTGATGCCTATCGGTGGTACTGCGCGCAGATCGACTCTTGAAAAGCAACCGGGACAGACAATGTCGGATAAGAACATGGACGTTCGGTGGAAACTGCGGTTCGCATCGCGTTAAAAAGGCATACACCTTACTAAAAATGTCCATCGCGGTTGATACACCATCCGAGGTTGAACGGGCCGGATTGGTCCAGTTTTTTGAAATGAACTCTGGGTTAACCAGGAAGGTCCTGAAGGCTTATCAGGTAGAAGAAGGACATCATCCGGCACCCCGAGGGATACGATAAAAACAGGCTTTTCAAACCGGTCTGCTTGTTTGCAACATATACAACAGGTTGAAAAAAACGTATGAAACCACGAACAGAAAAACGTGTTTTGGTAACCGGCGGTGCGGGCTTTCTCGGCTCTCATCTCTGTGAACGTCTGCTAAATGAAGGCGACGATGTCCTCTGTGTCGATAATTTTTTCACCGGCAGCAAACGAAATATTCTTCATTTGTTGGACAATCCTCATTTTGAGCTGATCCGGCATGATATTACCTTCCCGCTCTATGTGGAAGTCGATGAGATCTATAACCTGGCCTGCCCCGCTTCTCCTGTTCACTATCAGTTTGATCCGGTGCAGACAACGAAAACCAGCGTCCATGGAGCGATCAATATGCTGGGGCTTGCCAAAAGGGTCCGGGCCAAGATCTTCCAGGCCTCAACCAGCGAAGTCTATGGTGATCCGCAGATGCATCCCCAGCCCGAGTCCTATTGGGGCCATGTCAACCCAATCGGGTTTCGGTCTTGTTATGACGAGGGGAAACGCTGTGCAGAGACACTCTTTTTCGATTATCGCCGGCAGCATAACTTGCGAATAAAAGTGGCCAGGATATTTAATACCTACGGGCCGCATATGCATCCCAACGATGGCCGGGTCGTGTCGAACTTCATTGTCCAGGCCCTGCAGAACCAGCCGATCACCATCTACGGGGATGGTTCCCAGACCCGCTCTTTCTGCTATGTCGATGACCTGATCGAAGCCTTTGTTCGGCTGATGGCAAGCGATGACGACTTTACCGGTCCCGTCAATACCGGTAACCCTGGTGAATTTACCATCAAGGAGCTTGCCGAAAAGGTCGTCTCGATGATCGGTTCGAAATCGCAGCTTGAGTATAAGCCATTGCCCCAGGACGATCCGACCCAGAGAAGGCCGGATATCACCCTGGCCAAAGAAAAGCTGGGCTGGGATCCGAAAATACGACTCGAAGAGGGCTTGGTAAAAACCATTGCCTATTTCAGGGAACTCCTCGCTCATTGATCATTTCAGGTAGATGAAAAATATACTCGTTGTCGGTGGAGCCGGTTATATCGGTTCGTATATGTGCAAGTATCTTTCGCGGAACGCGTATAATCCCATTGTTGTCGATAATCTGGTCTACGGTCATAGGCAGGCTGTAAAATGGGGGGAATTTTTTGAGGGAGATCTGGAAGACAGAGACCTTCTTCACCATATTTTCACGACCTATGAAATCTCTGCCGTCATGCATTTTGCAGCCTTTGCCTACGTTGGAGAATCGGTTTCCGATCCTGCAAAATACTATCGGAATAACCTTGCCAACACGCTCACCTTGCTTGAGACCATGGTTGAACATGACATCCGGAGGTTCATCTTTTCCTCAAGCTGCGCAACCTACGGAACCCCGGCCCACATGCCGATTACCGAACAAACACCCCAGTTCCCGATTAATCCATACGGAAGAACGAAACTGATGGTGGAGCAGGTCCTGGAAGACTTCAGACATGCCTATGGACTCCAATCCGTTTCGCTTCGCTATTTCAATGCGGCCGGTGCAGATCCAGATGCCGAGGTGGGGGAGGATCACACCCCGGAGACGCATCTCATCCCGCTGGTGCTGGCCACGGCCTTGGGTCAGCGTGAGCATATCGAGGTGTTCGGTGACGACTACGACACGAAAGACGGATCATGCATACGGGATTATATCCATATTGCCGATCTCGCCCAGGCCCATCTCCTTGCTCTTGAAAAATTGGAGAATAATGAGCCTGGAGAGGTCTATAATCTTGGCAACGGTCAAGGGTACTCCGTTTTTGAAGTGATTGAAAAGGCAAAAGAAATTTCAAAGAAGAATATACCTGTCAAGGTAGGGAAAAGACGTGCGGGAGACCCGGCGCGTCTGGTGGGCAGCGCAGAGAAGGCGATATCGGAATTGGGATGGAAACAGAACTATCCGGATCTTGGCAGTATTATAGAAACGGCATGGAACTGGCATAACAATAATCCAAAGGGATATGTTTGATATATTGAGTAAAATCGTTCAAAACCTCCGGCAGAAAGGATTGCGAGGCACTGCCAGGACCGTAGATGCCAATAAGCAGTTGATTCTATTCCCCCCAATTTTTAGAACCATTTTTCATGACAACCGCATAAAAAACCGAATTTCATAAACGGTAATTGGTTATCATGGCTTCCCAGTATTAGAGGAGGCCGCTCTTTTAGCTGGATATTCCACTCTAATTGACGCAGACAAACTGAGAGTACCTGTTCCAGACTATCTTTGTGCAATAGGTACGGAGCATAAAAAATATGATTATGCACGCTGGCCTATATGTATCTCGCGCCATAAACCGGAAGATATGCGGTTCATCCGAATAAAGCGTACTTTTGTGAAACTGAAAGGAACAATCCGGCAGAGGACATCACTTCCGGACGCTACTCTGCGGCCTTATCGCCGGTACACCACGGCTGACAGACAGGCCGTCCCTGGCCTGCTGTCAGGTGCGGACGTCCTGTCCGCACCCCTCTGGGCCTTATGCGGTTCCCCGGCGGGCCTCCGCGAGGCGTCCATCAGCGACGCCCTCCGCCTCTCCGCGTTATAGATAAGTACTCTCAATCCGGAAGAACCAGATATGCTTTATGGGCATTTGATCTTTGTACTGAAGTATGAAGGCATTGATCTGGCTATCTTCAGTGCACTGTTTAAGACGATTGAGGCCAGAGAAATTCAGGAAAGAATCCTTTTAGAACCAACGGGAAGGTATAGTCGCAGGCTGAGTTCTTTTTTGGATGTGTTGAAGAAACTGTAAACAGAACTCTTCCTGATGAAGTTGAGTATTTAAGGAAATATGATCTTCTCAACGAGTTCATTAAAAAATATATTGACATTCCGGCCAATCTCGTCGATGTGCCCATTTTCTTCCTTAATCAAAACAACGGCACGCTTTCAAAACGGGCACGAGAAAGAGAGTTTGCAAAACGTGCTGCTCAAGAGATTTTGGTGATTGAGCAAAAATACAAAGAGATCTTCAGATAATCGTTTGAGATAGAGAAATGTCTAGGTTTCGGTCGTGTTTCAGGAATCGGGCTTCAACATTGAGTGATGCCGACATTGTCGTAAAAACAAAGACGCACGGCCCTTCCCCTGCTCCCAGGGATTCCACCAAATTTATAATTTAAAATCGCCTTTTATGGGGCGATGCTCTCTGGTGGGATGGTTCCTTTCAGATTTCCCAAACGACGCTTCATTCGGATGAATCGTAGTTTGGGAGTTCTGTTCCCATTAAACAATAATCATCTATGCAAATGTAACATGATGTGTTAAATATGCATAGATGATACAGCGAAAATTGAAAATGCAATTGGATCAACTGCTGGATAAAAAACCGGCAGTTGTCCTCATGGGGCCGCGTCAGGTAGGCAAGACCACCCTCGCACTTGAAATCGCACATGAGCGTAAGGCGGTTTATCTGGACTTGGAGCGTCCGCGTGACCTTGTCAAAATAAATGATGTTGAGCAATTCTGCGAACTGAATGCAGACAGACTGCTTATTCTTGATGAAGTGCAGCGCGTACCCGAACTCTTCGCATCGCTTCGAGGAATTATCGATGAGCGAAGACGCAGCGGTAAAAAGACAGGTCATTTTTTGTTGCTTGGCTCTGCTTCCATCGATCTGCTCAGACAGTCGAGCGAAACTCTGGCAGGTCGGGTGGCTTACTGTGAACTCAATACCCTTGGCGTCACTGAGGTTGGTAGTGCGGAACAATATAAACTCTGGCATACTGGCGGGTTTCCGGAGAGTTTCCTGTCGGAGAGTGATGAAGACAGCTTTGGCTGGCGTCTTGATTTTATCCGCACGTATTTGGAGCGCGACATTCCCCAGCTTGGGCCGCGCATTTCAGCTGAAACACTTCGTCGCTTCTGGACAATGCTGGCGCATAATCAAGGGCAATTGTTCAATGCTTCGGCATTTGCGCGAGGTCTGGACGTCAAAGGTGTAACCACAAGCCGTTATCTGGATCTGATGGTGGACTTGTTGTTGATTCGACGTCTCCAACCCTGGACAAGCAATCTTGGAAGACGCCTGGTGAAGGCCCCCAAGACGTATGTGCGGGACAGCGGTATCTGTCATGCGCTTCTGGGTATCGAGTCACTGAATGATCTGCTGGGCCATCCTGTCGTCGGCGGAAGTTGGGAAGGTTTTGTGGTTGAAAACATCATCGGTGCTTTGCCCCGTGCAACGTATGGCTATTATCGGACGACGGGCGGGGCTGAGGTTGATCTGGTCGTAGATGCCGGACGCGGGGAACTGTGGGCTATTGAAATCAAGCGCAGCACGGCACCAAGGGTATCGAAAGGTTTTTACAGCGCCTGTGAAGATCTTAAGCCGACACGAAGATACGTGGTCCATGCCGGTGACGGCACTTTTCCGCTTGGCGAGAATATTGAAGCCATTTCAATCGCAGGAATTGTTGAGAAGCTGAATGAGTGGGGAGTCTAAAAAATGAACAGAGCTGGCCTGTTGAACAAACTGGATTTCTCTCTATCGCTCGAGGTTCACTTGTAGCAACTACAGGAATGGCAGGAACGGAGAGCAACAGCAGGAAGAAATGGAAATGGAAAAGGGAAAGTAATGCGTGATGCGTGATGAGTCATGAGTGAAGGAATTTCAAGGACTACAGCAACAGCAGGGACTGCAGGAAA
>CAWGGS010000072.1:0-28367 GCA_963822095.1 uncultured delta proteobacterium | reverse complement strand
CACCGTCAGTGATGGGCCGAGCCAGTACCAGTTCGTGCATTGGACGGTGGGCGGCGTGAACCAGGGCGACGGGGTGACGACGCTGAGCTTCACCATGGACGCCGACCGGACGGCGGTGGCGGCGTACGAGGTGGTGACGCACACGCTGACGGTGCAGTCGTCGCCGGTTACGGGTGTCTCGGTGAGCGGGACGGTGCCGGGGACGACGAATTATGCGGCGACGGTGGACGACGGGACGGCGGTGACGTGGCGACGGCGCCGGAGACGGCAGGGAGCGGGCGGCGATCTGTACAGCTTCACGCACTGGACGTTGTCGAGAAACCATGAACAAAATAGATATTATAGGTGGCGGGCTTGCCGGTTGTGAAGCAGCCCTGCAGATTGCCAACAGAGGGGCCCCGGTACGTCTCTACGACATGAAGCCCCAACGATACAGCCCGGCTCACCACTCACCCTGCCTGGCTGAGTTGGTCTGCAGTAATTCCTTCCGTTCCAACGCCGTCACCTCGGCCGTCGGGCTCTTAAAGGAAGAGATGCGAAGGCTCGATTCTCTGATCATGCGCGTGGCTGACCAAACGGCGGTTCCTGCCGGCAAGGCCCTGGCTGTCGATCGGGAACGCTTTGCCGCCGCTATTACTCAAGAGATTGAAGGGCATCAGCTCATAGAGGTCATTCGTGAGGAACGGCTTGAACTGCCTGAGGGAACAGGGGCTCCGGTCATCCTTGCCACCGGACCCCTCACCTCCGATGCCATGGTTGCCTCCCTTGCCCGGCTCACCGGTAAAAAAGGGCTTGCCTTCTATGATGCCATTGCTCCAATCGTTGCGGCCGATTCCCTGGATTTCAACATTGTCTACCAAAAATCCCGCTATGACGAAGGAGAGGGAGACTATTTGAACTGCCCGATGGACAAGGAACAGTATCTTCTTTTTATACAAGAGCTGGGAAAGGCCCGTAGTATGCCGCTGAAGGTTTTCGAGGAGGCCAAATACTTCGAAGGATGCCTTCCTGTTGAAGTTATGTGTGAACGAGGCGACGAGACACTGCGTTTCGGACCAATGAAGCCAGTGGGACTCGCAGACCCCAGGACCGGCAGGGACCCGTATGCCGTGGTCCAACTCCGCAAGGAGAACCGCGAGGGCAGCCATTACAACATGGTCGGTTTCCAGACCAAGCTGACCTACGGCGAGCAAATGCGGGTCTTTCGCCTGATACCGGGAATGGCCGGGGCAGAATTCACCAGACTCGGTTCGATCCACCGCAACACCTTTATCTGTGCTCCGGAACTCCTCGAACCGACCCTGCAGATGAAATCTCGTCACGACCTCTTTGTGGCTGGCCAACTCTCCGGGGTGGAAGGATATGTGGAATCGACCGCCATGGGCCTCCTGGCCGGGATTAACGCGGCAAGGGTCTTTGCAGGACATCCGGCATCCGTCCCACCGCCCGACACAGCCATGGGTGCGTTGATCGGCCATCTGACTCTGTCGGAGCCCAAACACTTCCAGCCGTCCAATATCAATTTTGGGCTGTTTCCGCCCTGGAAAAAGAAGGTTCCCAAGCGACTGCGGGCCCAAATGCGGATGGAGACGGCACTTGTCTCCCTGAAACGATGGATGGATGAGGCTGGAATCAAACCTGCCGAAGGAAACTCAGAGGGATAAAGCCAGGCAACGGTTTTTTGGGTTCTTCCGAATTGAGCATACCCTTCTATATCGCGGGAGGCGAAATTTATCGCTGGAGGACGCATCGCGGAGGCCCGCCTGGGAATCACAAAGGCCTGCTGTCAGCCGTGGTGTACAGGCGATAAGGCCGGAGAGCAGCGTCTGGAAGCGATGAATTTCACCATCTCATTAATTTCAGCCTTTAAAAAGTACGATTACTCCGGATGAGCCGTTCTTTGTATAACCCGACCGTTAGGTTTGTTCCGCCTCCTGGTTCTCGATAAACCCCCAGTATGGAAAATCAAGGGTATAGCGACTGATCAGGCCGGGACTATGCTCGCGGCTGGCCACCAGCCACAGGGCGTTGCTCCTCTTTTGTGAATTTTCCATTTGCTCCCAGTCCGGGAAAAAGACCATGGCATTGTCTGCGCTATATTCAATATCGCCGGAGCCTTTAAATATACCGAGATGGGGAGTCTCTTTATAGGACCCCTCCACCCCTCGAGTCAACTCCGAGATCACCAGGAAAGAGACCTGCAGCTCATCCCGAATCGACTCCAGTTGTCGCAACCAGGCATCTATCCCGCTTCGTCGCTCGGATATATCCTTGAAGGGCAATTTATGGAGACTGTCGATGACCACCACCGTATATTCGGAACGGGTTTCGTGTCGAATAAAATCGACATGTCGCCGGAGAATCTCCGGATTGAGTTTCCGATCATTGACCACCCGGAAGGAAAAAAGCATGTTACTGAACTCCCGGCAGGCCTGCTCATATCGCATCTTTTCCTGATCCGATAAGTCTTTCATCCGCATGTTGCTGGTTGTCAGCCTGCTCATCCGGGAGAGGGTCCGCTGGTAGATCTTCTGCCTGCCGTTTTCAAAATCATAGTACAGAACGGGAATCCCCTTTCTGGCCATCTCCGTTGCAATCTGGATCATGAAGCAGGATTTGCCGATTTTGGGAGCGCCGCCCACGACATTGATCCCATGGATCCCGTCCAGAGCCGCATCAAGCTTCTCGTAGCCCGATTTCAGAGCACTGTATTCGTCACCGGTTTCCTGGGACAGTCGACCAAAAAACCGGGTCTCTTCCCGTTCCGGGCTGGAAAAAGGAGAAAAGGCCCGGGAGGACTGGATCATAGAAGAAACAACGTTGCGAGAATTTTTATCCTTGTCCCTGGCCAACTGCCATAGACTGTAATTACGGGACAATCCGGCAGGCCAGGTGAACAGGCGGACCTTGTAACCGATTCGTGCCGCCACTGATCTTGCGGCAGCCTCCGATTCGGCATTGTTGAGTGTTACGATGAACAAGGTGTTGATAAACGCGAATCTGTCCGGATCTAAGGTCTCCAGGGTCCGGCAATCGGGGACGGCAATACCTGGAAATCCAAGTTGCTTCAAGGTCAGCAGGTTGCTTTCGCCCTCGCAAAGAAAGAGGGTTCCATTTTCGCAGTGTTCGATATCCTGAACGTTGAACACCTGAAATCGCTCGGAGAAGAAACGGTCGTCACCATGCCAGAAAAAATCACTTGCCTTATCTGGAAAAACACATCTGGCGGAATAACAGTTTCCGTCTCCTTGAAAATACGGGTAGACAAGATAGCGGCCGTTGAATCCGATACGCATCTCGGAAAGCACCGCCGGCGTCACCTCCGCCTGCTGGAAGTGAGCCTGAATCTCAGGAGTCATGCGGTCCTGATAGCTCCTGATTTCGTCGTTGATATTAGCAGTTGGGTAGTCTGTCTGGAGTAAAAACGGTTCCCGATCGGGATCAAATCCGGGGGTCTCTGCCGGGTCTATTCCTGCAAGGCGTGAGAACCAGAGAGGAAAACCGCCAGGGCTGCATCTGTTCAAGCAACGGAAATATCCATGGAAAAAACTGCTTTTATTGAGGAACACGACTATCTTGCCCCATGGCTCATGCCCTTTCAATCTGCAAAAAGGACAGTCCGCGGTAAGGATATTTTTTTCGAAATGTCCTTGGGGAAGATGCTTTTGATAGAACTGCGAGATGGAAGTGAGCCAGTCAGTCATGAGTCTTCCAGTTCCCTGCCTGCCTGTAACAGATCCTTTAACTCACCTGGAGTCAAATCTCTGGCGAAACGGATATGCACTGAATACTCGTTGCCGACAACCGGTTGACTGCGAACGGCCTGTATAACTCCCGTTATTGTGAAAGTCTTTTCGGCGGGTGCCGGCAGCTTCAAACGCACTTTCCTGCCCAAGAGCAAGCGGGCATTTTTTTTCTGAGAAACCCGAAGGAAAAAGGAGATCCCGCCGATGGAAATATCATAAAGCTCCCCCTTTGCTCCTATCCCGGTATCCTTCCCCTCTTTGTCAAGCAGAGCCATGGCAACCCTGCCGGAGAGTCGTTTCCGCTCCAATACTCTGCGGTCACGTCCTACTTTCTTCAAAGAGTCATAGGAAATTCTGAATCTCACGCAAAAATCGTTCAGACTCGACTCCAGGGCCGGATAATCATCTTTCAGCGCCTGTAGCCTGTCGATTTTGAGCAAGGAAAGCTCGGCACCGAGGCTCCGGGCCGAAAGGGTCCAGACCGAGGCCTCGAAGAAAGTGGCTGCCCCCAGAATCTCTCCCGGACCCAGGATCTTGATCTGAACCTCCCGCCCGCTTTCAAGACAAAAGAGTTCAACTTTGCCGTTATTAATAAAGTAGAGGATTGACTGTCTCGCTCCCTGTTTGGCTATTATTTCCCCTTTGGCAAAATGGCGATGTTCCAAGCAATGATACAGGGTGATAAAGTCATCGGAATCCAAGACGTTCGACAGGTCCGACCAGGTGTTCAGATGCTCCTTATTTATAGCGGCTTCCTTCTCTCTTTCAATTATTTCCGCTGCCTTGATGATATCATTCAAGGCCAGACCGTCTTCCTCGATCAGCCATTCACGTAGCCCCTCCGCCTCGGCAAACATCTTTTTCCGAGCAGTGGCTTCAATCAGTTTTAGAAGCAGCTCTTTTGCCTTATCCTTTTCACCTTGGCTGAAGATCTCTCGAATACGCTGCTCTTCCGGAAGTCCTGTAATTGCCATGGAAGACTCCTTGTCTACTGGTCCTGTTTCAACGCTTCAATGATTCCCCGCATGTCTTTTTCGTTCATCGGATGATCAAAACGGACATGGGCTGAATATTCGTTTTGCATTACCCGGTGCGAAAAGACGGCGACGATAACCCCCAGGGCCCGGAAAAGTTTTCCGGATTCAAGTGATTCTGTGGGAAGAACAACACGCACATTCCTTCCCAGGAGCAATCTGGCGTTTCGTTTCTGGGATATATGGATAAAAAAGGAAAGTCCTCCACTAGAGATATCGGTCAGGTCCCCTTTGGAGGTGATGCCACTGTCTTTCCCGTTTTCATCAAGAATGATGGTGTTTATCCTGCCAGAGAGCGGTAATCGTTTGTCAACTCTTCGGTCCTTCCCCGTCTGGGCGAAGAAGTCTTTGACGCCACCGAATCGCATACAGAAATCATTGAGCTTGGATTCCAGGGCGGGAAAGTCTTTTGCCCACTCTTCGGTTTTCTCCAAATCAAGGATGGAGAGTTCAACATCTCCCATCGCGGAGACATTCAGTGTCCAAACGGATGATGAAAAAAAAGAATGTGCCCCTATCACCTCACCGCGACTGACAATCTTAACCAGATTTTCCATGTCATCCTGTCTGTGGTAGAGCTTGACCCTTCCGGAATTGATGAAGAAAAGGGCAGGACGAATGGTTCCCTGTTTGACGATGATCTCTTCGGTAGAGTATTTCTTGTTTTCGAAAGAATAATAGAGGGCATTGAATTCTTCGGTAGTCAAAACATCATAGAGAGCGTTCCATACCTCCAGATGGTCCTTGTCGATCGATGCTGTCTTTTCATTTTCTATGATCTCAGCGGCCTGTATAATATCAGTCAAGGCCATCGGATCGATCTCAATCAGCCATTCCCGCAGCTTATCGGCCTGGGTGAACTGATGCATCTTGGCAGTCTTGCTAATCAGATCGGACAGCAACACCTTGGCCCTGCCCGTGTTCCCCTGCTCCAGATAGGCCTTTACCTGCTGTTCCTCGGGAAACTTGGTAATAAGCTGTGTCCCTTCCAATTCTTGCAGAGGGAATTCCTGGATCTCATCCTCCTGAGGCAACTCTACCCGGTTCTCTGAATTTTTCTCCTTCAGATTGTTTTTGATTTGTTCAATGGCATTTTCCGCCGCTCTCCACACTTGGGGTTCCAGTTTTCTTACACTGCCTTTCCTGGGTTGTGAGAGGAAACTCTCTAAAGCCGCAATGGCATCTTTAGAAACGGAGTGCGCCATCGCCCGGCAAATTTGCTGGATGAGTGGTCCTCTGATATCGGAGGAAAACTGCTCCTGGTCTTTTAACAGCTCGATCAAATGCCCGACGACCTCGTCATCCACAACCGCCGTCAAGGCCTTCACAACCTGTTCCTTCATTCCCTCTCCGGCCAGAGACAGTGCTCTGATCAAGATATTTTTTCTCCTCCCTCCGCTGATCTTATACAGACAGACAAAGGCCTCCCGTTGAACCCGCAGATCTTCATGTCCAAGATAGGCTAGAACGGTATCGGCATGTTTTTCTCCGCCGGTTTCAGCCAGCAATTTAAGAAGGTTCCTTTTCCCGAACCAAGGCATCGGTTCCGAAATTTTTTTAAGAATTACAGGCGGCAGCAATGGGCCCATATTGGCAAGCAGTTCCAGGATCAAAATCCTCTCCCCGGCATTTTCGGAGGCAATCAGGGTTGAAATCAAAAAACCGGCGGCAACGGGACCATGCATGCTCAGTCTTTCCCCCAATACCTCATCGGCAGGATCGGCAAGACAGGCGGAGAGAAGCGTTGTCAAAAACCTCCTGTCCATATGCTTATCCTGAACCCTGCCGGTCAGCTGCATTACCTCAGGGGACTTCCCAATAAGCCCTGTGCGAATCTTAAAGAAAACAGTGAGTATCTGATCGGCCAATTTGTTATTGCCGGTCTTCCAGCCGTACATCATGACCTGCTTAAGGACTTTTAGAATCTCTTCGTAAACGGCATCGGCCTTATCCACCTCCTTAATCCAATGAAGATAGGGGCCAGACAGTTTCTCCAGCCAATTCCACTTCTTGGCCTCAACCAGTATACTTCCGATCCGTCCCAGACTCCGGCTGACATTTTCCTCTACTGTCTTGTTTCCTTTGACTAGTGCCTTTGCGAGATTTTCGATCAACAGAGCAGCAACATCATCTTTACTATTGGTAAGGAGCCGTTCCACCGTTTGCGGAAGATGCTGGACGATTTCCTCGTGCTCCAAGACGGAGATTTCTCCTTTAAGAATGGCGTTCAGACCTGCTTGTATGCGCTTTCTCCGCCGCTCTTTCTCCCCTTCTTCCAGTATGGCTCGGGTCTTTTCAAGTGCTTGAAACTGCTTTGCCCGGGGAGTATCCAACAGACGTACATGCGTGTTCTTCACAAACCTGTGCTGAGTGGAACCGTCCCCAAAAGTTTTTTCATACGACTTTTCCAGACCTTGGATAAACTCGATCAGAGACCTGAAATCATCATTACCGATTCGCACCATCAACGCCCGAAATAAGGTCTCTCCAAAAGAACCTGCAAAATTCTGTGCTGCCAATATCGCCAGAAATTGGCCTTTTAGACCTTGAAGTAACAGATCCGCAGATTGCGAGGCTGTTTCATCCCTGACCGACGGATTGACCATCCCATCCGTATTCTTAATGATCCGATCAAAGGCAGCTGATAGCTCGACAATATCCGACTCCCAGACCTGCTGTACCGCTCGGGCAATGCACAGTGCCACAATCCTGGAAGCCTTCCCGGGATCCCGGCAAATGTCCACAAACTCCTGATTGACTGCCGTGCTCTGCTGCTCATTGGAAATTTGGGCGATCCAATCTTCGGGAACATCTGAAAACAAGGCATAAAACGCTTGCAAAACCTTTTCCGGATCTTCTGCCGGTTGCCCTTTGCTAACCATTTCATACTGTTCCGGAAAAACATTGCTCAGGCCAACCAGGGAGGCATAGTCCTGCCCGCCACCTTCTTTTTTTATTTTCTGTAAAGGGGTCGTGAAAAAGTTCAGAATGGATTTGAATGTCCTACGATCAATACCAGGACGGATAACCGCATAGGGCAGATCAAGCAGTTTCAGGTGTTGAAAGATATCTGCACCATGCAATTTCCCTAGGGTTTGCCTCTGAATCGGATTGCCGCAGAGCATACCTTCCCCGTTTTCGAAACTGATAACCAGGTCGCCGTTTTTTCGCAGATGGTTTTTTATCGCCTGGTATGCTTTTTCCACTGAGGCTGGGACCTGTGGAGCCTCGGCAGGGTAGAGCCGTGTAGTAGTAACCGCAGTATTAAAAGCCTGTAAGGCTTCCAATGCTTCATTTTGACGAACTTCTTCTGTCATGGTTGAGCTCCCGATCTTCTTTTCCGTCCCCAACTTTCAGACTCTCGTATTAGAGGTCTTGGTATCCAAGTTACCTTGTTCTTGGATTTTGTTATTGAATCTCTAGAAATTCAAGGACTTCTCTAGAAAATGACTATCATAGCAGGCTTGTAAAAGTCAATAAAAATGCCCTCTTTGAAAAAAATATCACCGCTATCCCCGTTTTAAATAATTCAACAATAACAAAATAGTATTCATTCTCATCCCGGCAAGACATTGATACGACCCGAATCCTATCAAACAAGGAGGTGCCTGCTCCTCCTTGTTTGAAGATCATAAAACGATGAAATGAACCTAAGAAACACTTGCGATAACGCCATATTGAAACAATTTGGTGCTTACTTCATGCAGTGGCAGTCCCACCACATTGGAATACGAACCGGAAAGAGTTCGCACCAGGAATGCGCCCCTGCCCTGGATTCCGTAAGCACCCGCTTTGTCGAGCGGCTCTCCCGTTGCCACATAAGCCCTGGCAATTTCTTCCGTAAAATCAGAAAATGCAACGCTGGTCGTGACGGCTTCAAGAATCCGGATGTCTTCTTGAACACATCCAAGGCAAAATCCTGTCAGAACGGAATGTCTTCGACCCGAGAGCCGCATCAACATTGCCACCGCATCATCGGCATCCTTTGGTTTTCCCAGCACAATTCCTGAAAAACATACAACGGTATCCGCTGCAACAACCCAACTCTTTGGATGATCTCGCATGACCGCCGCGGCCTTCTCGCCGGCCAGGCGTTTGACGAAGCTCCCCGGTTTTTCTCCAGGTCGTATAATCTCGGGAATATCTGCTGTCTGAACGGTAAAGTCCAGACCAAGATCTTCAAAATAGCGTCTCCGTCTTGGAGATTTGGAGGCCAGGATAAGAGGTTTTATGGTTTTGAATACCTGTATCTTTTTCACCTAACCTCTCTTACCCCTTAATTGCATACCCGCCATCGACGATGACCACCTGGCCTTGAATCATGGAGGCAAACGGACTGCAGAGAAAAAGTGCAACATCAGCGACATCATCGGAGGTTGTCAGACGGCCAAGAGGGGTCTTTGCCAGGGCTGTTTCTAGAATCAGATCCCGGTTGGGAAATTTTTTCAAGGCATCCGTATCCACAACTCCGGCACTTATCGTGTTGACATTAATCCCTTTTTCACCAAGTTCGACCGCAAAATGCCTCACCAGAGATTCGAGTGCCGCCTTCGAGGCTCCGACAATGGTATAGTTTTCGATGGCGCGTATGGCGCCAAGGCTCGAGACCGCAATCACCCTGCTTCCCGCCTTCATCAGGGGTACACCTTGCTGGACAAGAAAAAGAAAGGCACGGGCATTGATGTCCATGGCCCACCCCCAATGACGCTCAGTCAATTCCAGACAAGGCTTCAGAACTCCTGAGGCGGCATTGCTCACAAGAATGTCCAACCGGCCGAACTCGCGGCCAATTGTTTCAAACATTGCCTTTACATCGCTTTCCTTGGCCACGTTGGCCTTCACCAACAGACAACGGCGGCCCAGCTTTTCAATGGCTGCGGACGTCTCTTCGGCATCTTTGCGGTGTCGTACATAATTTACCACCAAATCAACACCATGTTCGGCAAGCCTGACGGCAATCGCCCGGCCAATACCTCTCGATCCCCCAGTAACCAAAGCTATTTTATTTTTTAATTCATACATTTATTATCCTTATAGTGCGTAAAAGAAAATTCAACAAACCAAGGTCTCCAAGCAATCCGGACCCAAAATTCCACCCCCCTGCCAAGCTCCCTTATCTCAAATACTTTTCTTTCTATTTCACCATAGTTACGATCGTATAGCAAGGATCATTCTCTTGAGGTGTCCATAAAGGAAGCGAAGCGGATTAAAGCGGATAGGGTTCAAGGCTCCGGGCGCCATAAATCCCGAGCCGTGGAAATCATTCGGCCGAAGAAACGGAAATTCCAGCTCAGAGAGGAGGACACCCGGACAACGCCTCCTTTTGGCCTCCAGCCAGAGAGGACTTTTTTCATACGAGAGTTCCAGGGCCGCCAAAAGCGCCGTGTCGACAGCGTATGGATTTACCGATGCAGCGACACACCCCAAAGCCAGAGGTTTTCCTCCCAGAGGTCCTGTTACATGCATCACCTCAATTCCATCTGCAATACTTATATTTTCAGGCAAATACGCCTGAAGGTCCAAAAGAATCCCGGCAAATTTCCGGTGTGAATGCCCATGCTGCATATGGAGCATGGATTTTTTAACCCCTTTCACTATTCCGAATATGTTTTTGACCGCCATGGTCATATACATCTGGTTATGCGCCTTAATCTTGGGAAGGTTCACCAGAAGATCACAGTCAATGGCCTCGGTGGCAAGGCCAACCTTGATTCCATCCGAAAGGGTATATTTTCTTGAAGAGGTAAACTCGACCACCTTCACTCCCAGTCGATTGAGATCGACGATTGCGTCACGTTTTCGCAAAACCTCCATCGCACTGCCGAAGGCTGGAGAGTCACCGACACTGACCGAGGCACCATGCTCTATAAACCATTGGGCGACAGTTACGATAAACCGGGATTCCGTGCAGGCAAGCAAAGGGGCCCACGGACTGATCAGATTCGGCTTGAGCAGGACCCGTTTTCCGTGAAGATTGCCTGTTAGACCGCAAAAAGGGGAAATTCGCTCCAACAGATCCGCGAGAACAGACGGCGAATAGGAAGATTTTTCAAGAACAACGGTTTCTAACCTGTTCATCTTCCAACCGACATTTGCAAGGAATCTTTGGAGCCCAGAAACAGGAAAGCCGGTCTTACATCAGCAAGCCCGGCTTCTCCTGGAGAAAGGAGAGAAGAGATAAAAAGCATAGTATTAGAAGCACAATTCGTGCCAAAAAAGTCAAAATATTCATTGTTAAATATTTTCAACTTGTTACATGGTATATCATCATACCTTTCCGGCTGCACAAAAATGTCGCCGATACAATTTTTTATACACATTTGCCCCATTATCGAAAGCTTCAAAAATTCCTTGAGGAAATTCAATGCATTAAAAGTGAAGATTTTTAAACCCCTCTAACTTTTATTTTTCCTAGCCCGCCCCTCCCGGAAGGGAGGGCGATAACAGTTTAATATAAAATGAATAAATAAAAAAACGTATTTTCATCCGTCTTCCTGCCGGGTCTCATTTTTTCAATTTTTCCGATATCAGATATAGATATCGCCTTTGTTGTTCATTCAATTCTTTCTTCAGACCTTGCAGATAAGACCGCAGGAAGGAGTGCCTTGCCACCCCGGTTACATCATATTGATAAGGCGTGTCCATATCACATTGTTATTTTTCTCGATATCGCCCAAAACTGCCTCGGGGATTTTTGACTCGACGTCAATGATATTATAGCCGATTTTCCCATTCGACTCATTGAGATAGCTGGCAATATTAAGGTCATAGCCGCTTATGACATTGGTGACAAACGCGATCATCCCGGGAACGTCGCGATTGATGACGATCAATCGGCAACAAACCTTCCCCGACGGTGTCGATTCGATATTGGGAAAATTGACGCTGTTGGCAACGTTACCGTACTCAAGGTATGCGGAAAGCTCTCTTGCTGCCATGACGGAACAATTTTCCTCTGATTCTGTAGTGGAAGCGCCCAGGTGCGGCGTCGTCAGGATCTTGGGGTGCCCTATATTGGCCGCTGTCGGAAAATCTGTAATATATCCGGAGAGGTATTCAGAGTCCAAGGCCTCAATCACTGCGGGTTCATCGACAATCGGCCCACGCGCATAATTAACCAATATCGCGCCTTTTTTCATCTTCTTGATGAATTGTGCATCAACGAGGTGAGTGGTCCCGGAGGTAAGAGGGAGATGCAGGCTCACGATATCGGCATCCCCGATGGCCGCTTTCAGGGTCCGGGTGATGGCAACGTCCGGCGACAGCTGGTGAACGTTATCCAGGCCCGGTGTCGGATCAAATCCTTTCACCTTCATATGTCGATGTATTCCGCCGTTTGCCAGCTTGACCCCTATTTGGCCAAGCCCGACCACGGCAAGGTTCTTCCCGGCAATTTCGATGCCCTTGAATGCAGATTTTCTCCGCTCGACCTCACTGTTTACCTGTTCGGGAGCGATATCTTTCAGTGACCGGCAGAACTCGATCCCCTGGAAGATATGGCGCATCCAGACCCCGATCATCGGGAAAACCAGATCGACCACGGCATTGGCATTTGCCCCGGGGGTGTTGAATACGCAGATCCCTTTTTCCGTCGCTTTATCAACCGTTATATTGTTGACTCCCGATCCGGCCCGAGCCACCGCCAGAAGAGATGGGTAGTCATCGACATCGACCTTGGAACTCCTCACGAGAATGCCATGCGGAGAGTCTACGTCTGCTCCAACTTGAAAGATATCCGGCAGATGCTTGAGCCCTTCTTTGGCAATTGCATTTATGGTTTTGATACGGTATTTCGTCATGCTTTCTCCTCGGTTCATTGCCTATCACAGAAATAGAATAGACCACAGCTTATAGGTTATGAACTATATGACAGGTTTTTCCTCCGTCAATTGTTTTTACATGCCACAGGCTCCCATGACCTCATCCCAAGCCATGATTCATTGGGCCAATTTCAGACGAATCACACGGGATAGACCTTGGAGACCTGCCTCCTTCTCGGGCATGAAACAGAGACACCCCTCTCCTTTCCGGGCATGGTACCCCAGCTCGACCAAGGCCTTTTCTGAAAATATACGGAAGATCCCTCTTTTAAAGATATACTTTTTCCCTTTTTCTGAAGAGAGCCCTTCGATGCTCTCCGGCAACAGATGAAACAGTCGTCTTTTCAGAACTGAACCGGTCTCCTCTTCCCCGGTCTTCAAGTATTCAGGAAGGTATCTATGCCCACAGCGCAACCAATCGAAGCACAGCAACTCGACAATGATTGCGGCATCCTCCCTCTCTTTTGTCGCCGCAAACAGGGTGGCGCAGAGAAGGTCCTGGGTCGAAGCCAGGGTAAAAAAAGAACGAGAATGACAGATCAGGAGCAAATGAAGAAAGAAAGCGACAATATCCTCATCCCTTCGACGGAGGTAGGCCCATAGGCTCAAGAAATATCGGTTATTGACAAAGCGCTCCACACACTCGCAAAACCAGTAGAGCCGGCTGAGCTTCTGGTGATCGACCCACCTGTTGGCCAATATGCTGTAAGGAGGCCGGGGTTGATGGAGGTATCCAAACTCATCGGCGGTATGGCAGATAGGTGTGTCGGGAAGAATTTTCAACAGACCCATCTGGATATAATGGGGAGCCATGAAAAAGACATCGGCAAAAGACCTGTAAAAACTCTCTTCTGTCTCATAGGGAAGGCCCATAATCAGATCGACATGGAGAAACACGGTGTCCAGGGCTGCCAGTCTGGCCACGGTTTGACGGGCAGATTCGATATGCATCAGCCGTCTTACAACCTTTAAAGTTTGGGGATTCGTGGACTGAATGCCGATCTCGAACTGAAACAGTCCGGACGGGAGCTGCCCTAAAAAATCAAACATCTCTTCGGTGAAACGGTCCGGGGAAATCTCGAAATGAAACAAGGTGTCCGTGTTGCTCCTGGCCAAAAACCGCCAAATCGCCAAGGCCCTGTCCGGCTTGTCGTTGAAAGTCCGGTCTATGAACCTGACGACCTTGGGACGATGGGAGAGGATGTGGCTCAGTTCCTCTTCAACCTGTCCCAGGTCTTTATGCACAGTTCCCTTTTCGGTCGAGGACAGACAGTAGGTGCAGGAAAACGGACATCCCCTGGATGTTTCGTAATAGATATGCCGGTTTTGCAAATGGGTAGAGAAATCCCCTTCCCGATAGGGAGAGACGAAGCGATACCTCTTGACGGGCAACCGGCTGGAATATCGCGGCTGGAGATTCCTTGCGGCAAGATCCCTGTAAAAGCCCGGGTCGACGTCCTCAATCGGTCCGATTACCACCGAGCAGGCCCCTTCCCCGAGGTTGCTTGCGATCACAGCGGCCTGGGGACCGCCGACAACACACCGGCAATCGGGCAAACAGATCAAGAGATCGCAGACCATTTTTTCCACCAAATCACTATTCCAGATCGCAGCGGAAAAGAAAACATAATCGGGACGCGCTGCGGTTATACGAAGCAGCGCCTCATATGACTGGTCGTTGATGGTCATCTGCAAAAAGTCCAGACTCGCCGTCGGGCAATGATGTTCGAGTTCATTTCGAACATGAAAAAGCCCCAGACAGGAATGGGTATAACGGGCATTGAAGGCTACAAGGACAATACGCATGGGTTTTTTATCTCACGTCCAATGGTGGATTTATTTTTTCCCGATACCATGAAAATTTCTCTCGAACGCATCATGTCTCCATGCAACGTTCACACAAAAAAAACATCTCTCTTTTTACCTTTTTTCTGATACTGCTTATAATTGTAGTATCTTTTTTTCAAGTACTCATTCATTCTCAACGGGATTTCACATGTCATCACTCTCTAGAATCGTCCATCCGTTTTTTGTACTCAATCTGATCTTTCTCTTTCTAAACAACCCATACGGGGCATACGCTAAAGCCGGGCCACAGCAGGGGACCACACCCTCCCTGCCCCAACTTGTTGTCAGCAATATCCGGACAGATAGCATCAATGGAAAAATCGTCCTCTCCTTTGCCATCACCCAGGAGGCGCAAACCGCGCAGAGCATGCAGGTTCCCATCCTGATCACAACCGGAGTCGGAACCTTCCATTTCACAAGGGGTATATCCGGCGTTCGTACCGAGCTCTCCTTTGCCCTGCCCGATCCTCCCTTGCAGATCATCATCGACCCCGACCATAAATGCAATCGAGAATTGACTCCGTCTGAAATATCACCGACATGGTCCCGTTTCCTCAAGGCCGAAAAGATCACTGTGGTCCTGAATCCGGAGGAATCCGCCATCTATGCCCCGCTGACCAGCACCCTTCCGAACACCGTAAAAATCGTCTCTCCAGACCAGGTGAACAGTTCCCTTGCGGAGAACACAACACTGCTCTTTCTCGCAGCCGACAACAGTGCGGCCCGCGGTCTTTTCGGGAAACCCCACGCTCCCCGCCGCGGATTCAGCCTGGAGGTTTCTCATAATCCTCTGGCACCCGGCTATCTTACGGCCTGGGCCGTAAGCAGCAGCAAAGAACAAACGGCGGCTGCGCTCGGTGTTATCCGGCAGGACGGCAATGTTTCCTCCATCCGTGTTAAAAACGGCAAGGTCTTGCAAAAAAGCAAGCGCAAGGCAGATTCCGGGCAAATCTACACCCTGGAACAGCTCCCCGCCGGAGCACCCACCTCGGCCATTTCCAGTTTTTCAAAGATTATTGACAAATTATCATCATACCGAGTCGTCTATGTCGGTGAGACCCATAACTCCCCGGCCGATCATCTCCTCCAGTTTCGGATCATCCAGGCACTGTATAAAAAACATCCGGATCTTGCCATCGGCATGGAAATGTTCCCCCGGGAAAGCCAAAAGGCCCTTGATGGGTATACAACCAACGATACCGGAATGAGCGAAAATGTTTTTCTCAAAAAATCAAGGTATTTCAAAACGTGGGGGTATGACTTCCGTCTCTTTCGGGATATCTTCAATTTTGCTCACACGTATCGGATCCCGGTCGTCGCCTTGAACCTTGATCGTCATATTGTGAGCGAAATCTTCAAAACCGGCTCCATCACAGGGCTCAAACCGGAGGAAAAGCTCAAAATCCCCAGAGATCGCGACCTCAGTATGCCGGGATATGCCGACCGACTCAGAAAAATCATGGATATCCACACCGAGGAAATGAAAAAACACGGCACGACAGGGGGGTTTATAAAAGCCCAGGCAGTCTGGGACGAAACCATGGCCAAAAATATCGCCCAGTACCTCACCCGGCATCCCCGAACCCGGATGGTCGTCCTGGCAGGTATCGAGCACATTCGCAAGGACTCGGGAATCCCGCCGCGGGTTGCCCGCTATCTCCGTTTGAGACAGGCATCGGTTGTAAATATCACTTCTCAGGATCAATATAGCAATATAGCCGACATAGCGGATTATTTCTTTATGGAATCAGCACCTTCCTTGCCGCCGCGGGCAAAAATGGGCATGATTCTGGAAGAAAAAAAGAAAGGAACGGCCACCTATCTGCAAATTGACGGCTTCAGTCCCCACGGCAATGCAGGCAAATCAGGCCTGCAAAAACACGATATCCTTCTCGCAATCGACAAAAATCCGGTATATGATATGGACGATGTCCGGATAGCCATGCTTGACAAAAAGGCCGGTGATGTGGTGACGGTTACTGTCGAACGAAAAGATACCTCAAACAGGAAGCAAAAGCTCCTCTTCAAGATCAAAACCGGGTATCTGCAACTGGATCATATGCATCCAAGATAACATGTAAAAGGAGAGTAAGGGTGTATGCACTTGCCCGAATAGCGGAACGAAAGATCCTTGAAGCCATGGAGAAAGGGGAATTAACCTGTGAAAAGTGGAAAAACAAACCCCTGCCCCTGGAGGATGACCGTTTTGTCCCGGACGATCTGAAGATGGCCTATAAAATCCTGAAAAACAGCGGCTATCTTCCTCCGGAAATCGAAACCAAAAAGGAAATACAAAAGATCGAAGACCTGATCGCCTGCACCGAAGACGAGCATGTCCGGCTCAAGCAGATGAAAAAATTAAACCTCCTGTTGATGAAACTGGAGGCAAAACGGGCAGCGCCCTCCAATATTGCAAACCAGGACGACTACTACCGCAAAGTTGTTGAACGGATAACACTCCAGTCGGAGAAGAGGAAGCAAAAAGGCGACTCTGCACGTCCATAAACATTTTCTCCCTTGAAATGAGACCTTGGGCAGTGACTGGTATACATTCAGTTCTTTTACCCATTATTTGGATTCATTTGGCAAAATCAAAAGGTTCTACGAATTAAATTGTCTAACGCCGCCGAAGAAATGCTCATTGGATCTCATTTCAAACAAAGACGCCTTGAAAAAATATAATAATACTCCATAACGCTTGGAGAGGGACGCTGAAATAACACCGGATTTTCAAAGACAAATAATTTACCGCGGCCCCTCAAGCGAATAGTTCGGCACTAAAACAATACAAGGATTTACTTGAAGACAACACATCCTGAACACCATCGAATCCACCGTTCAGGCTGGCTTCGAGCCGCAGTTCTGGGAGCCAACGACGGCATTGTATCCACAGCCAGTCTGATTGTGGGAGTCGCAGCAGGTGGTGGAAGCAAGGGAAGCATTATTCTGGCTGGCACTGCCGGATTGGTCGCTGGAGCAATGTCCATGGCGGCCGGGGAATATGTTTCAGTACAATCCCAGGCGGACACCGAAAGTGCGGATATCAAAATGGAAACCGACGCACTCGAAAACAACCCGGACGAAGAACAGAATGAATTGGCGGCCATTTATCGGGATCGCGGTTTGGATGACGAGCTCGCTGGTGAGGTGGCACGCCAACTGATGAAACATGATGCACTTGCCGCTCACGCACGGGACGAGATTGGCATCACCGCCGCCTTAAGTGCTCGCCCGTTCCAGGCGGCCTTCTGGTCTGCCGCTGCATTCACCGTCGGAGCTACTGTTCCCGTTGCGACCGCCTCAATGGCTCCAGTTTCCTCGTTGCTGTGGCTTGTCCCTGTTTTAGCGATTGTCTTGTTGGGAGCTTTGGGTGCAATTGCGGCCGTCACAGGGGGCGCAGCACCCGTTCGGGGTGCAGCGCGAGTTTGTTTCTGGGGAACGCTGGCGATGGCATTGACTGCTGCCGTCGGTAAGGTCTTTGGAATTGCTATGTAACACGACGCCGGAAGCCAAGCCACCGCCTAAATGGCCCAAACGACACGATATGGTAATAGGACAGTAGGTCAAAAGTGTTGCGAATAGAATAGCCTGGAGCCTGGTATCATGTAATGAACCGAGGCGGACGAGGAAAACAAACGATGTACAAGGAATCTATTCATCTCATTTACGCATGGCTCATCCCGGCTATTTGGCTTGTGTGGTTGAGCTTCTGGCTCTTTTCCTCCAGAAACGTTCGTTCCACGTCTGAGAGGGAATCACCGATGTCGCGCCGCATTCATCTATCACTCGTTGGTTTAGCGATAGCGCTTATTGCCCTTCCTTTTTTTCGGCGAGGTCTTCTTGGGTGGCATTGGCTACCCACCACCCCCTCAACCTTCTTTTTTGGCGTCGTCCTTCTCGTCGCAGGTTGCATTTTCGCAATTTGGGCACGTCGTTATCTCGGCATAAATTGGAGTGGTACTATTACTGTTAAGGAAGAACACGAATTGGTCCGGAATGGGCCGTACTCTTTTGCTCGCCACCCCATTTACACAGGCTTTATTATGGGAATAGCAGGAACTGCAATTGCTTTGGGAGAGCTTCGAGGAATACTCGCAGTTTTCCTTTTTATAATCGCTTATCTGCGGAAAATAAGGATTGAAGAGAAGTCGCTCATTGCCCACTTTGGTCAGGCTTACAAAGACTATCGTAAGGATGTGAGGGCATTGATACCCTTTATTCTTTGATTCCGGAGAACCGTGATAGAAGAGTGCGCTCGATATTCAATACTCACGACGGTTCTGTTAGTATAGACAGCGAAATCCAGACCCTGCCTCGTGGGAACGCCCTTGCCTTCGGCGAGTAATTTGTATTGGATTTACACCTAACACAGGAACACGTGCAGAAGACTTTACCCCCATGAGTTCACGCCCATGCCGGACGTACACCAGTCTGTTGAGGGGACCTGGAAACCTGGCGACTCTTCGTGGCAAACATAGTGGCCAGCCCCTTACTTCACCGTTATCAATGGAAACTACAATTGCCGCTGATAATGGTTATACTTTTTGAATCTGCTTCCAAATTATTTCCAGAGCATCTCCGAGATTGTCTAAAAGTATCTTCGAATACCGGATTGGTGCATGCTGAAGTATTCAAAGCTTTATTTTTACATGAGTCATTCATTGGCGCATTAACGGAAATCTCATACAATGCAAACGGCATAACAACAGGAGGATTGGATCATGCAGACAGAAAACGTAATACATTTATTCTGGCCGGAGATTAATAACACAGTGGCTATCGTTGCGCTTGTCGTGGCGCTGGTTATTTTCGTCTTTGCGATGTTCAGTGGGGCTCAGGCAAACAAAATCCGCATTATCTTTGCGGTGGTCCTCTCTACGGCGATTGGCTGGTTCGCCATGCCTTTGGCTATCAAGGCTGCTTCAACATTGGGTCTTATGGATATGAAGTCAGGTGTTATGATCCTGGTCACGGTAATGATGTTTTTTGTCGCTGCCGTTGCAACGAGCATCTACGAGATCATCACGGTAACTTTTCCGGACATCGGCATGTCGGCCAAGAGGTGAAGTGTACAAACATTAAGGGGACACCCATTAAAAGGCCAAAGGAAAGGGGCCAGAAAAGGGTCAAGCAGATGAAATAATTGAACCTCCATACAATCTTAAAAATTTTTGACAGTAGCACTTAAAAACGAGTGGGCATACAATTATGGCTGGGCCCGGAATGATCATAGAATCAGTAAAGAAATCAATTGTCTCAGACCTTACTGTGGCAAGTATCTGCGGCATACTCAACACCAGTTTCATGGTATCCTTTGCCACCTTGATCTATTCGAAAACATGTCCGGAGTTTTTTGGGACGTCAGTGGCTCTGCTTCTTTTGGGTGCCGGCATTGTCTCTATAATTCTTGCTCTTCTTTCATCCTATAGCGGCACGATAGGGAGTATTCAGGATGTACCGGTAGCCATTTCAGCAATAATTGCAGTATCACTGGCCCAGCGTCTCATCTCTGGATCCCCTGAATTGCTCTTTGCTCATATTTTCACGACCATTGCCCTGTCGACTGTAATGACAGGTGGGTGTTTTATCCTCCTGGGATATTTTAAACTTGGCAATTTAGTGCGTTTTATTCCTTATCCTGTTTTAGGCGGTTTCCTTGCAGCAACAGGCTGGCTTCTGTTCACTGGTGGAATACAAGTAACCACTGGGCTTTCATTCAAGATAGTTCAAATTCCCTCGTTTATCGAAAAGGTGAGTGTTCTTCCGCTCGTGTTGGCTCTTACCTTTGCCGTTGTTTTACTTGTTCTGACATCAAAATTCCCCAAGAATATGCTCATTACTCCTTCATATATTTTGTTGACTATTGGTTGTTTTCTGGCGGTTTCATCGGCCTTTGGTTTGTCTATAGATCAACTCAAAACAGGTGGTTGGCTCTTAGGACCTTTGCCAGATGGGCCTCTGTGGAAAGCAGCGAGACTTCCCGACTTCTCACTTGTTGATTGGCCCCTTGTTATACAACATGCCGGCAGCATAACAACAATAGTTGCTTTAAGTGCCATTTCCTTTCTGCTTAACTCCAGTGGGATCGAAATAATCGCAGGCCACGACCTCGATATAAATAAGGACCTTAAAGCAACAGGTATAGCGAACCTGGCAACAGCTATTATCGCTGCACCGGCGAGTTATGCGTATGTTTCCGATACCGCTTTTGCAACTCGTATAGGAGCTTCGAGCCGGATGGTCGGAGTATTGCACGGGCTGGTTCTTCTCTTTGTTTTCTTTGTTGGTGGAACCTTCCTCTCATTCTTTCCTAATTTCGTAGCCGGAGGCCTGCTACTGTATCTAGGGCTGTCTATGCTGAAAGAATGGATCATAGACAGTCGTCAATCAATTCCTGTCGTTGACTACAGTATAATTGTGGGGATTGTCTTTATTGTTGAATTCTTCGGTTTCCTTCAAGGGATTGCCATAGGCATTATTGCCTCAGTCGTTATTTTCATCTTTCGATACAGCACCATTAATATTATCAAGAACATATTGGATGGCACTCAAATACGGAGCAGCAAGGATCGCTCTATTATCGATCAGAGAATGCTTGATTATCATGCGGAGAAGCTTTTAGCTCTTCAGCTTCAAGGGTTTATCTTTTTTGGTACCGCAAACAGTCTTTATGAGAAGGTGAAAAAGATCACCTCATCTTTTGAGAGGGATTTTCAGTTCCTTCTTCTTGATCTCCAGCTTGTCCAGGGGATTGATTCTTCCGCTGTGCAAAGTTTTGCAAAGCTTTCTCAATATCTTGATATAAAGGGCGTTTCTCTTGTCCTTGTCAACCTTTCGGATACTCTCCAGACAACTTTAACCGCGAACGGTTTTACAACGGATTCATATCCCTCTCTCTATGAATATAATGACATGGATCATGCCACTGAATACTGTGAAGACCAAATCATTCAGAAGGAAAAGGAAAAACTTCATGGAGCCAGGGAGAATGGTCCTGAAAGCAACTCAAATCTTCTGGAGGCAGTTTACTCAGATATGATGGCAGCTCTGGAAATCCAGGTACTGTTCGAGGAGTTGATTGAAAAGCTGAAACCCTTTCTTGAGGAGCTTGATGCCCCGGAGGGAACCCTGCTTTACGGTCAAAAAAATCTCTGCGAAGATATCTTTTTCATTGTCCGTGGGCAAGTAACACTCTCCAGGACAAACGAGAGGGGGAGGACTGTGCGTGTCAGAACGCTTGGTCCATGGACCATAACAGGTGAGTTGGGCGCTCTTTTAGGTTACCGGGCTCCTTATGATGCCCATGTTGTAAAGTCAGGTGAAATCCTCAAACTCAGTGAAGAAAAGAGAGTGAGAATGGAAAAGGATTGCCCGGAATTAGTAGCGGAATTCCAGCGGCTCATTATTATCATGCTTGGAAATCAGCTCATGAAAACAAGCAAAGTTGTTGAATAAATTCAAACCACAAAAGGAAATGGGGCAAATTTTTGCATAACTCTTTCGCAGAAAAAGACAGCGCCAAAAGAGTCAAGCAAAGTTTTGACGCTATCTATTTTATTTTGTGGAGTGAAATCCATAAAGTAGGGTTAGTGGGTGTCAAAAACCCAGTGTGCTTTCGGCATCTTTTTTTGTCGAGCTTTTGATCGTTTGGGTAGAGATCATTGCAGGAAATGAGGTTTGACAATGTTCTGAAGCTCCATATCCTAGCCGATACTATCGTAATGTTTTTATTGACATGCCAACAGTCAAGGGTTACAAAACATCAATAGATCCGCCCGTGTTCAACAGTGATAGGCACATTTTGACCCAAAAAACGAGATAAGTACCTGATTTCAGGTTCGCAGGGTCTGTTTTTTGAAAATTTTCATAGGCACACGAATTGAAATTTTAGTGTTGACAATATTTGAAATACATGCTTAATCGATAGGCATGTACATTCGAACGATCAAACGAAAAAACAAAGACGGCTCAGTAGTCGAATACGTCCAGCTTGCCAATAATGTCTGGGACAAGAACAAAGGTTTCGCCCAGGCCCAGGTGATCCATTCCTTCGGCCGTCGTGATCAACTTGACGTGGAAGCATTAAAACGACTCGTCAAGAGCATGAGCCGTTTTTTAGACCCGGAAGATAGCCTGCAGGTTGAGCACCAGGACGAGCAGCTGAAAATACTCAGTAGCCGTCCTGCCGGTGGTGCTCACCTGCTCAAACAACTCTGGAAACGACTGCATATCGATGACTGTTTGAAAAAAGCCATTGATGGCCGTTCCTTTACCGCCCCGATCGCTGATGCAATCTTTGCCATGGTTGCCAACCGAGCCCTGGCACCGTCCTCCAAGCTGGCAATCGAACAGTGGGCAGCCGAAGAGGTTTATTTGGGTGAGCATCAACCTCTTCAGGTGCAACATTTCTATCGGGCTATGGATCTGTTACTCGAGCATGAAGAAGATATCCCGCAGCAGGTCTTCTGGGCCACTGCCAGCCTGTTGAATCTTACTGTAGACCTGATCTTCTTTGATACGACCAACACCTATTTCGAAACCGATGAACCGGGGCCATCGGAGTTGAAGGCCTATGGCAAATCAAAACACAAACGCGAGGATCTTCCGCAGGTCACTATCGGTCTTGCCGTCACCCGTGAGGGTATCCCGGTACGCTGCTGGGTGCTTCCTGGTAACCAGCATGACAGCCAGTGTGTGGAACAGGTGCAGAAGGATCTCAACAGTTGGAATCTTGGCCGGGTAGTCTGGGTCATGGACCGAGGCATGAGCAGCCAGGAGAATCGTAAGATTCTGCAGCGTGCCGGCGGCCAATTCATCCTGGGAGAGAAATTAAGTGGGACTCATCTCAACGAAGAAGCACTGGCACAACCCGGAAGATTCAAGGTTATACATGACAGACTGCATATCAAAGAAGTACATGTCGGCGAAGGCACAGCCAGGCAGCGCTTACGTGATTGCCTATAATCCGAAACAGGCCGAGTTGGATCGTATTAACCGGGAGAGAATCCTGGAACGCCTGTCATGTGAGCTGGAGGCTGTCAACAAGAGTAGAAAAACCAAGACACAGTGTAATCTCTTATTGCATCGTTCCATGGGGCGTTATGTCAAAGAGCTGAAAAGCGGCAAGCTACGGATTAACAAGGACAAGGTCAAGCAGGACGAAAAACTTGACGGCAAGTACCTCTTATCCACAAGTGATCTGCATCTGTCCGCCGAAGATATAGCCTTGGGCTATAAGCAATTACTCGAAGTAGAAAATGCTTTCAGGACACTCAAAAGCACACTCTGTCTTCGTCCTGTCTATCATTCCAAGGATGATCGTATCCGTTCTCATGTTCTGCTTTGCTGGCTGGCCCTTTTGCTCGTCCGCATTACCGAGGTTGAAACCGGCCAGACTTGGCCGACCATCCGCAGGCAGATGCAGCAACAAAATCTAGTATATTTATTTGGCAAAAATGGGCGTGTACTCCAGCATACCGAACCCACATCAAAGCAACGTAACATTCTGAATAAGCTGAAAATAAATCCTCCCAAGCGTATTTTGAAAGTCGAAACTACGGCTTAAATTTCCTAGGCACTACGCCATTTTTCTCTCCATCCATATATTCTGGATATTGCAATATATTCGCGATTGTGTTTGCCTATGACTGTCGAACACGGGTACTACTATCCTCCCAAACTGCCCCTAAACTCAGACACGGCGATTTTTCCCAATCCCCATCCGTAACATCTGGTCAGGAAAACCCTTCGCTGGATAGACCAGCACCAAAATTTTTATCGCCAGTACTAATCTCCAAATCAAGCTTAACTGAGATTGCAACATTATCTGTCGATTATTTATTCTGCCAGACTCCAAAACGTATTGGTAGCTTAGCTACCCCAAGAATGGCTTTATCGAACCAGCGATCCGGAAGCAACTTCATAAGTAATGCCGATGCTCTGGAGTCCCAGCCCAAACGATATCTTGATTTTGGTTTTCTTGCCTCTAAAGCTTTGAGAACGGTCCTCGCAACCTTTTCAGGCATAAGACTCTTTTGGTGCCTGGTAAACGCCCACTGTGAAAAAGCCTCCATAGCTTCACCGTACCGTTCTTTCCCCATTGGTTCGAGACCATTCAAAAATCTGGTCACACTGTCACGCATCTTGTCGTTAGCGGGTGTGGCAATCCCACTAGGTTCAATAATAGATACATGTATACCAAAAGGGTGCAATTCACGTCTCAGGCAATCATTAGTCGCCTCAAAAGCAATTTTTGATGATGCTATTGCTCCGTAAAATGGCAAAGATATGCCACCTCCGACAGCTCCGATGTTGACTATTCTGCCATTGGCTTTACGAATAACTGGTAATAGTGCCTGGGTAAGGGCTATCGGCCCAAATAGATTGACATCGTATTGCTCAAACCACAAATCTCGCGGGAAATATTCCAAAGGTCCACAATGCAGCATTGCTGCACAATTCACCAATCCATATAAACCGGCATTCCCCGTTTTGTCCGCTGCAATTTGAGCTGCATTTTTGATGGTGCTTTGATCACGAAGTTCAATAATCACAGGGTGAATGTATTCGGAGTTGTGGCTCTGCAGTTCGAGCATATCAGACTCTTTTCGAACTGAGGCCAATACCTTGAATCCATTTTGTGATAGAAGTATAGCAGTTGATCGACCGACACCGCTCGATGCTCCGGTAACTAATACCCAGTGCCCCAACTCCATGGTTTCCTCTTGGCTTATAAGTGCTTTCCTTATGTCACGATTGATTTGATAGAACGTGTGACTCCAGGGTCATGACTCTGGGGTCCTGGGGGCAGGTCTTGAAATGTAATTTTTAATGGAATTACGGTATTTCAAGACACCACTCCTATATGATACATTAACCATTTGATTTCAATTATTGTTTTAGGTCGACTCAACATCCGAACTACTCTACCTCTTTTATTTTTGTGAAAAACCAGTCCTTATCAATTTTTTTTAGTGTGCAGTGTAGGTTATGAACTTCATTGTCCTGTTCTCCGGATGTCAATCTCGCATCAACCGTTGCGGAGAGATACACATCCGCTAAACCGTCCTTTGGAAACTTGATGTTAAGATCGTAAAATTTAACCGAGATTTCGGAGTATCTTCCCCTGGCCACCATCACATTTGCCGATATATCGGTTTTTTCAAACGCTTTGGAGATCAAATAAGACGGAAACTGGATGTCAACGGTTTTTTCAAACAGTTCCGAGATGCTTCTCGACTTTAGTGCGGCCGACAATTCTGTCTCATCGGGGTTTTTTTCGATTTTTTCAGCCAGGGTTTCAAATCGTTTTTTAATTTTTGCTTCATCGTTTTGATAAAACCATAAAAAAGTGCTTACACCTGCAATGAGTATCAGAACAAAAATAATGATTTTTTTTGAATTTGCCATAATGGCGCTCCAATGATTCGACTCAAATCGGTATGAAGCTGGGGTCGGACCAAGGGATCTTAATGCTTTACCGAGGGGGTGGGGGGTCGGGTGGGGGGTCAAGTCTTTTGTTGTTTTATGGTCTTTTGTGATGTAAAAAAACAACAGGGTCAACACATTTGACAGGATATGATTTTTAACAAATTTTCGTTAACAACGCGCCTATCACCCGATAAACGGATGAAGGTGGCGTTGGGCACAATGAAACGTATCTTCGTCGCTTTTATGGGCAAACAATCCACATTTTCTTGGAAATGAGCGGATAGGAAATGAAAGACCAGATTAATCAAGTCTCCGACACGGCATTCATGGCAGCCGCTTACCGTGCCATGGAGACGAATCACCCAAATGCGATATTTCATGATCCGCTCGCAGCGAAACTCGCTGGCGACCGGGGCAAAAAGATCATCGACAGCCTTCCGAAGCAGGCGTTCATTGGCGGCTGGTCGGTTGTGATTCGCACTCGGATTATCGATGATTTCATTCAAGGTGCTATTGTCGAGGGCGTGGACACCATTCTGAACCTGGGCGCGGGGCTGGACACCAGGCCATACCGCATGAAATTACCAGAATCGCTCCGCTGGATCGAAGTGGATTACCCGCACATCATCGAGCTGAAGGAAACCCGTCTTTCCGGGGAAACTCCACGATGCCGATTAGAGCGGGTGAGACTGGATCTTGCCGACGTTGATGCCCGACGGATATTACTCGACGAAGTGGCAGCCCAATCGAAAAAAGTCCTCGTATTGACAGAAGCCGTCACTCCTTATCTTTCCGAAGATGCGGTTGCCTCCCTTGGGGCCGACTTGAGGTCGCATGAGTCCATAGGTTATTGGATCGTAGACTATTTTTCCCCAACGTCATATGAATACCGACGGCGAAGTGGTATGAGTAAGTCGATGGAGAACGCGCCGTTCCTGTTCGAACCGACGGACTATTTCGATTTGTTTTTACGGATCGGTTGGAAGCAAAAGGAGATCCGGTATTTTGCAACCGAAGCGGAACGTCTGCGTCGTCCCGCGCCGTTTCCTCTCGTCGCAAGAATTATGATGCGCACTCTGGGACTTTTCGCTTCGCCGGAGCGTCGCCAAGAGATGAGACAGTATGCAGGCTTTGTTCTGTTCGAACCGGTAAAAACAGGATAACGGGCGGCTATGGGGTGTTGTGTTTTAGTGTATGTCACCGCCCTTCAATGCAGTTCCTGTTCCACCACCGCCCTTTTACTTACAAACAAGCAAAGTTTGTGAGAGCATCTTGCTCTTACCCTGGGGCTCAGTCCAACAGCATTTTATTAATTTCCATATCCAAAACAGTTGATTTTATACAATTTACTGGAGATAGAACAGGTGTAGAATTAGATCTTCCACAAATCACTGAATGGCAGAAAGAATTGCATACCAAATTTCACACTATTGCAAAAAAGATGGGGCTGGTTGTTATCAAAAATGATGGTGCAGATGGTTCACAGTTTTTAGACATAAATATCCATGGTGATTTAACAAAAGTAACAGATATCACATCCAAATTTATTAAGCAGCTCTATGAAATTGAAGAAGAGGCAGATCTAATATTTACTACAAATTAAAATATTTACAAAGCGTTTCTGCGGACTCCGCAAACAGCGCGGGTCCGGTGAACTTCACGTAACTCCTTAAGAAATATGGTGAATGTTCCGAAACAATATCATCTTGAATTCATTTTATTTCGCCGTTACGGAACCCAATAAAGGAGATATTGCTATGAAAATTTCTCTTATCCAAACTGCTCAAAAAATTAGCTCGTACATGCCAACAGAAAACTATGGTAATAATGTTGCCAAACAATCCACCACCGAAGGCAACAAGCAAGACAGTGTAAACATCTCAGAGGAAGCAAAAGCGGCGTATCAGGCAAATCAATACAAAACCAATATCGAAGAAGACAACCTACCGTTAGAAGCGTATTCATTACCAGGGTGGTATGCTGATTTGCTATCAGATTATACTTTGGCCGACACAAAAATTGGAACATCTTACCAAGACTCCAATCAAGCTCGTTATGATTCTCTTACCCAACAAGAGAAGAACAATCTCAAGGAATATAACGACACTCTTCACACATTTTTTGTGGATGCTCTCCATAGCAGAAATATTAATAACAATCAAGACTACTTTCATAACATAGTTCAAAATGACAAAATCAGCGAAAGTGTTCACCAAGAGATAGACCAACAAATAAATAATAGCCCACGAATGCTTGAATTAATGAACCAATTTGGAATAACTGCATAACAAGAAAATATGGGTTAAGTCGATTTTTGATTTTTTTGTACAGAATACAGGATGGTAATGGGAATGCTGGTGAAAAAGATACTTACTGGAGATATGAATAGGTGCGCCCAAGATATCGGAGATATCATGTAATAGAATTTTGGGATTAGCAAAAAAACAGTCACTGCAGTTTTCCAAATACCGCTCTGCTTTACCTCCACC
>CAWGGS010000071.1:0-128025 GCA_963822095.1 uncultured delta proteobacterium | reverse complement strand
ATTCATAAAAGAAGACTACCAGCAAATTGAAAGAGCTGTAGAAGAGTTTGAAAAATGGCAGTCAGATCCTGATGCTGAATACGCCCAGATACTCGAAATTGACATGTCGGAATTGACCCCACAGGTAACATTTAATTTTAAACCGGATCAGGTCAAAGATATAGCAGATATGGAGGGCACACAGGTCGACCAGGTATATATCGGATCCTGCACCAATGGCCGGATAGAGGATCTGCGCGATGCTGCATCCATTCTCAAAGGACGGAAACTGGCTGAAAATGTTCGAGGTATAGTAACCCCGGCAACACCTCTGATATATAATACTGCTCTTTCAGAAGGTATTATCAAAATTTTTATGGATGCGGGTTTTTGTGTTCTTAATCCCACCTGCGGGGCCTGTCTGGGAATGAGTTCCGGGGTCTTGGCTGAGGGGGAAGTGTGCGCCTCTACGACAAATCGTAATTTCAACGGCCGTATGGGAAAAGGCGGAATGGTCCATCTGATGAGCCCATATTCAGCAGCTGCCACTGCTGTCACCGGAGTGATAACCGATCCACGAAAATTTCTTTAATTGCAATTGAGGAACATATGAAAACTTTTGGAGGTCCGGCAATCCTGCTGGACAGAGATGATATCAATACCGATGAAATCATTCCGGCAAAATATTTGACCGAGATTTCCAAAATGGCGTTGAAAACCCACCTGCTGGAAGATCTCCTCTTGGACGGGAAGCCCTTTGATAACCAGTCCAATACCATGCAAAAAACTCAAGTTGTCATTACTCGGGCCAATTTCGGTTGCGGATCTTCCCGCGAACATGCCGTCTGGGCCTTTGAGGTCAACGACATCAACCTTATACTTGCAGAAAGTTTCGCCAGAATATTTAGACAAAACATGTTCAACTGCGGTATCCTGGCGATTGAACTCAAAAAAGAGGAATTATCATCTCTTTTTTCAATGACAGGCAATATTACCGTTTCAGTTGATCTCAACAATGCCGAAGTAACGGCAGCATCGGATAATGTGGCAGAGTCCGCAAAAACATTTTCCTTTACCTTGAACTCATTTGATCGCGATTTGGTGAGTGCTGGAGGTTGGCTCCCCTATGCCGACCAGCGCTATTGAGTTGATTTCCTGATTACAAATTTGTTCTTTTGAGAAGCTAAAAAGCCTTCTGCTTGGGGTTCTTATGCTCCTTATGCAGAAGGCTTTTCATATCCTTGCTTCTTGGTTATTACCCGGAATCCAGAGGAAATTGCTTACAGACCTATCTCTTTGAGATGCTTGACTGCATTTTGCTGCTCTTCGGTCAGGGTCTCCGGAACATCTACCCCTATACGGATGTAGATATCTCCTCGCTCCCCCATGAGACCACGCGGAAGCCCATGCCCTTTCACCCGCAACTTGGCATCACATCCCTTACCCGGCGGAACCTTTACCTTGAATTTCTTATTCTCAAGGCTTACAACTTCTACTTCCGTTCCCAGGCAGGCTTGACTGAAGGGAATTTGTACTGTCATTATCAAATCATCGCCATCCCGCACAAACAGATAGTGAGGAGCTATGTCTATTTTCAGATAGAGATCTCCTGGAGCTCCACCGTTCGGGGCAGCACCGCCTTTTCCTTTTAAACGAAGCTTTTTCCCGGCCTCTATACCCTTTGGAATCTTAACAGAGACATTTTGCAGTGTCCCGTTGGTCCGGAGTGAGATATTTTTCTCGGCACCGGTCATTATATCATCGAGAGTGACCGTTAGCTGATACGTCATATCCTGCCCCTTGACCTGCGGCCGGCAACCCCCTGACGCGCAACCGTGACCGGCCTGGGACTCTGATCCGAAAAAAGATGCAAAAGGGCTGCCACCGCCACCTCTCATATTGGAATGAAAAAATGTGGTCTGACCACCGCCCCCATTGAAACCGAACTGTTTCAGAATGTCATTGATATTGAAATCTCTGAAGATGTCTTCCTGAGAATATCGTTTATGAAAATCGGTTGACCCAAACGTGTCGTATTGACTCTTTTTTTCAGGGTCGGATAACACAGCATAGGCCTCACTGATTTTTTTGAATTTTTCCTCGGAAGCCTTGTCTCCATGATTTTTGTCAGGATGATACTTTAAGGCAAGCTTTCTGTAGGCCTTTTTTATTTCTTCGGGTGTTGCGCCTTTTGAAACACCTAGTAATTCGTAGTATTCCATTTGCTCAAGAGAATAAATGAACGTATCTGAGTCATCTAAGGGTTTTCCAATTTTCCCGTTGCCAAGTTCTTATGTCTGCACAATATGGACATTTGTGGGCTACGTCAAGGTTGTGCAAGGGGAAGAAAATTCATTTTAAATCAAAAAGGAACATCTTCTCCTGTGCCACCGTAACCCGGAGGAGGTTCTTGGAATTGCGGCTCCTGATAGGCACCACCGCTTTCTGTCCCCGTTCCCGTACTTCCCCGAGGACTCAGCATTTTCATCTCCCGGGCAATTATTTCGGTTGTATATTTGTCATTCCCATTCTGATCCTGCCATTTCCGGGTCTGGATTTTTCCTTCTATATATACCCTGGATCCTTTATTCAAATACTCACCGCAAATTTCGGCCAGTTTGCTCCAGGCAACAATCCTGTGCCATTCTGTGCTTTCCTGCATCTGTCCATCCTGACCCTTCCAGCGCTCTGTTGTTGCAATGCGAAAAGTTGCCACCTGCGTACCGTTTTGGGTATATCGTATCTCCGGATCAGCCCCAAGGTTTCCTATTAGAATAGCTTTATTTATCATAAATCCTCCGCCCCAAAATGTATTTACAGTTGATTGCCAGCCCAAACTCAGTATTAAACCAAGCCTCTTTGAGGCAGTAGCTTCTACCTTGCAGGAGAGATGAGCTTTCTTTTTCTGTTATGGCCGGTCGATCCGGTCCAGCCTTGCTGGTCTGTAAGTATACGGCAGAAATTGTAAAGAACAAGTCAAAATCAATTAATATCGTCTAAAAACAGCCTCATCAAGCATCTTGGATATCCCCCCCCTCTCACTGGGGGTAAATCCGGTAACTTCTCTCCATATCTCATCGCTCTCCATGCAAAAATAAATACACGTCTTCCTGGAAGCACGAGCCTTCAACAGGTCATAGATATAGCGATAGAGTTCAACTCTCCTGGCTCGAAAATAGCGTGCCTTTCCATCTAATCCCTCAATAAATTCTTGATAAAATATGACTGAGGCAGGAAAACGCTGTGTTCCTATATTCTTTAATTGCGGTAAATATCGTAGTGCCCCAAGAGAAATCCAAACAATGGATTCAGGGGGAACTGCCGCAAACAATTGCTCAATCGTATCGGCATATCCTTCTCTCCAGTGAGGGTGATCGATAATGGGGTCGAAATGAAACGCCAGGGGATATCCCCACTGGGCACATTTGTTTGCCGATGCCAATCGTTCGGCCAGGCTTGCACTGCGGATTTCCTCTCTTTGAACGATACCTGGAGCGTTCAAAGACCAGGCTATTACCACCCGTTGTCCATGTGAAAGATTTTCCAGATTTTCAATACAGGCACTTTTAGTTTTGAGTTCAAGAATAACCTGCTTCTTTTTAGAGAAAAACCCAATCAATCTCGTGCTCAAGTCGGTCAGATTATCCAAGGCAAGAGAATCGGTGAACTCTCCCGTTCCGATCCGAAAAAGCTTTTCCGGATTCTCCCCTAGGACCTGGGTCATCTCCTTAAAAAGGTCATCGATATTGACAAAGCACGATATCCAAGGTCTATTCAGGTAGGCCTGCAGGATACAATAAACGCAATCCATCGGGCAGTTCATTCCTATATTGAGAATGTTGTATTCACAACATCTATACTCGTTGGTCCCAGGACATGGTTTATAAAATCGTCCTCTATTTTTACAAAGGAAAAGATGCCGTTTTCCTTTTGTAAAATTTTCGGGATGGTCTCCTGTTATAAAAGGTTCACCTCGGTCGGGAACGATTTCATAGGACAGACCGGAGCGCCTGATAATTTCCTGGGTGTAGGGAAAATCAAGACAAGATTCCTCCACATGAATATGACGAATAAAGCGTGACAGATCCCTTGAAAGGTGTTGTTTAGGATGAGACAGATGTTTCATAATATTTGTGTTTTGTCGTTTTGCGGGTGATAATTCTGTTTAAGACCAGAAAAAGAGATTACAACTGGATTTTTACTCATCAAATACTGTATAGTTTTCAATTTATCAATCTACTACTTCATTGTTCACAGGTTTTATAGAATTGTTTTTGATTATGTCTAACCAGCACGTATATGCTTGACAGGCCGGTTACAATTAACCCTAAAAGCTTTGAACACCGGATAGCCAAGGCCAGTGCGTGGCCAAGACTTTCATATAAATGACCACTGAAATACTCATCAATGCCAGATCTTATGAGGTAAGGATCGCCCTTGTCGAAAATGGCAACCTCAGCGAATTTCACCTTCAGCGCCCTACGGAAAAAGGGCTGATCGGCAATATTTACCGAGGAAGAGTTGTCCGCGTTCTTCCCGGAATGCAGGCTGCCTTTGTCGATATTGGCTTGGAGCGGACAGGTTTTCTGTATGTGGATGACGTGTACATCTCACAAAATGAATTAGAAAACCACATGGTTATAAGTGATTCTCCTCGGGAAAAGTACAAATTTGCCCCTGTTCTTCCCGAAGATGACATGCGAAGAAGTCACGGACTGAATATCGAGGACCTCCTCACTGAGGGCCAAGACATCCTTGTCCAGGTAAGCAAGGACCCGATAGGAACCAAGGGGGCTCGACTCACCTGCCATGTAACACTTCCCGGCCGAAATCTTGTATTTATTCCTTTAACAGATCATATTGGAATATCAAGGAAAATAGAGGATGAAGACATCCGTCAAGCACTTCGATCCAAGATTGATGCCTTGCGTCCTCAAGGAACAGGGTTTATTGTCAGGACAGTCGCCGAACATGCTGAGGAGGCGGAACTCGAGGCCGACATGGAATTTCTCCTTCTACTCTGGGATGAAATTAAAGATCTGGCAATTATCTCGGATATACCATCTCTTGTCTACGAAGACCTTGATATCACCTTCCGTACAGTTCGTGATCTTTTTACGCATGATGTCAACTCGATGATCATCGACAATAAAGAGACCTATGAAAAACTGCTGCATTTCGTTAAAACCTTTACACCTCAACTCGAAGAAAAAATAAGTTATTATAAAGATGAAACACCTCTTTTCGAAGCCCATGGCATTGAAGTTGAAATAAGCCGTGCAGTTGAGAAGAAGGTCTGGCTTCGTTCCGGAGGGTACATCATCATAGAAAGCACGGAGGCCCTTTCCGTTATTGATGTCAACACCGGTCGCTTTGTCGGAAAAAACAATCTCAATGAGACGATTTTCAAAACCAACATGGAAGCTGCCAGGGAAATTGCCTACCAGCTCCGTCTCAGGAATATGGGCGGTATCATCATCATCGATTTTATCGATATGGAGGACGAAAACCATAGAGAAGAACTTTTTAACGAGTTTAAAGAGGCAGTAAAAAAAGATAAAAGCAGGATCAACATATTAAAACTTTCAGAATTCGGCCTGGTACAAATGACCAGGAAAAGAAGCAGTGAAAATCTTCATCAGATGATGTGCGAAGCCTGCCATTATTGTGCCGGCGAAGGAGTTTTAAAATCCAGACGGACTATCTGTTATGATATCTTTAGAAAAATCAGCCGTAATGCAGGTAAAACCGGTGGCTTTACCATCACACTCAGAGTCCACCCACGTATTGCCGATATGCTGCAGAAAGAAGAAAAATTAACAACAGCACAACTTGAAAAAGATACCGGAAAGAAATTACTTATAATTCCAGTAAAAGATCTCCATATTGAAAAGTATGAGATCATTTGGCAGCAATAATTTCACACGTATTCATCTCAAAAGTAAGGCTCGGTTTTCAATGATTAGACGTTCCAGGAGCAAGAAAAAAAGCTTTTCTCGATTTTTCATCACGTTTATCTTGGTAGGTATTACCGCTCTTGTAGGCATCGGTATAATCATATTCTTTGAGGGTGAGAAACCCCAGATTGCATTGACGAATCTCTCTGAATATATCGGAAATAGTGGTGAAATAGCCTTCAAAGTAACCGATGGAAAAAGCGGCCTTCGCTCCATAAAGGCGGTAACCATTCAGAATGGAAAAGAAATAGTTCTTTTTTCAGAAACCTATCCCAGATCCGGATATATAGGGAAGATAGGCCCCAGTGAGGAAAGCCGCAAAATCCTTTTACAGCCTGGCAAACTAGGCCTCAAGGATGGTCCTGCTGTAATTGAGATTGAGGCGCATGACTATTCTCTTCGAGGTCCTTTCACTGGGAATGTCAGCATATTGAAAAAAGCTATTATCGTTGATACCCACCCACCGAAAATTAGTCCGGTTTATAATCAACGATACCTGAAACCCGGAAGTTCTGGTATCGTACTTTACCGTGTTTCAGGAGATGCCATAGGAGACGGTGTCCAGATCAACTCTCATTTCTTTCCAGGTTTTCCACTGGGAAACGATACAAAAAATGTCAATATTGCCTATATCGCCCTTCCTTTCGATGCAAAATCCATTACACGCTCTCAGATTGTCGCCCAGGATAAGGCAGGCAACAAGGCTGTCTATCCATTTTATATAGGTTTTGAAAAAAGCGTTCAAAAGCATGATCAAATTGTCATAAGTGATAACTTTCTACACGCCAAGATTCCAGAGTTTGAACAACATTATCCTGAAATGAAAGGAGATTTAATAAAACAATATCTCTACGCCAATAACACCATTCGGCAGAAAAACAATTCGCAAATAGCGTCGGTTTGTCAAAATCCATCTCCTATACGGCTCTGGAAAGACCGTTTTCTTCGAATGCCCGGAAGCAAACGTGCGGGTTTCGCCGACCACCGCACATATACTTATCAAGGAAAACCTTTTGATAAACAAGTACATCTAGGCGTGGATCTGGCCCAGGTCGCAAGAGCTGAGGTAAAAGCTGCCAATGATGGAAAAGTGGTGTTTTGTCAATATCTGGGTATTTACGGAAATACTATCATTCTTGACCATGGTCAGGGTATATTCAGTCTCTACTCTCATTTGAGCGAATTCGACGTCAAGCCTGGAGATATCGTAAAAAAGAATATGTTGATAGGCCGTACGGGTCATACCGGAATGGCCGGCGGGGATCATCTCCATTTCTCAATGCTGGTAGACGGAATATTTGTAACCCCATACGAATGGTGGGACCAGCACTGGATCGATATTACTATAGATCAGCCTTTGCATGATATAAAATAAAAATTTGGCGAGAACTCTTTAATCATCAATCTCGTAATCCGGGTGGTGACAAATTGAACATCTGAGAATCGGATCATGTTTTTCAAATATCCACTCCCATTTCTCCTGCTTTAACTTCTCCGCCTGTTCCTTCTTGCAGGTAATACAGACCCACTTGTCTCCTTCCTGGGTTTCAAATAAATCCATCTAGCCTCCTGTCATGGTAATACGCTTTGTCTGCTTTATTACATTTCTTTCTATCTGAAATAAGATCCTGTAATATTTGTTGCCGATACAGGTTTATTCCAAATATATCCCTTTGTTACCGATATCGTTTTTGATTCCTTTGTTGAAAATCAGCCTGCGACCTTCCTGCACCCCTCTATCGTAAAAATCAGAGTAGATCTTACCACCAGTCCTCGACCTCTTTTGCAAGCGCGGATATCTGGCATGGATAAATCTATCCAGTTCCTTGTCACCGGCAACGATCAACTCGCAGTCGGTAAGCTGAGAAGTCCTGCTTTTTCCATAACCTTTCCCAGAAGCTCTCTCCTGATCGAGGAGAGTATCATGAAATCCCTGGAGTACTCCTATTGAAAAACTTTTTCTGGCGATTCGTTTGTTTCCAGAACATTGCAATTTCCTCTCTTTCCAGAGAAACAAGAGTTTCCGTTCGAGAAAATGATAACAATATTTTGCAATTTCTACGTTTTCATTTTTCCCAAATATCTCAATAGTCCGATATTTCTCATGTTCAATGGGATCATAAATACTAGAATAAATGGCTTTGACATAAAAAAATTGTGTCAATATTTTTACTATCCGGCTTTGATAGGCATCTATTCTTTTCTTTTTTCTATTTATTATCGAATATACGTAATTCTCTGGATTTTCGTCCCCCAGCATCTCGATGTTGTATTTTTTTAGCAACCTCCCAGCGGTTTCCATGGCAAGCTTTGCTTCATGTTCATTCGACGATTCCGCCAAAGAAAGAAGTTTTCGTATCTTTTCTAAAATCCTGTGGACATTGTTTTCTTGCCTGTTCTCCTTGAGGCCGTGTGGTAAATCACCACAGGATAAACGAAAACATCCAGGCACCCCTAATATATCACAAGCCTTTTGAAAACTCGGACCATGCCCTCCATTGAATTCATGAAACAGTTCGGTGCAGATCTGATGAGCTATCTCGTGTTTTAATACCTCAAGAGTTATGTCCCAGGAATAGGTTCGTATCAAGCAGCTGCTCATTCTGATTTCACGCTTTTCAGGCTGCCAACTGCCCAGTTGTGTTTGTGATTCGGTAAGCACAAACACCGGTGGCTCTAGAGAAAGACCGTATTGAAAACAGATGGAATGGAACTCATGATAAAGTTGCGTCCCCCAGAGCCGATAGTAATTTGACCAATCCTGTATAGACAACCCTCGTACTCCTTTTCTGATTACCCCTGAAACTCAGCCTATCGGGATGAAACATGTAAAGCTTGTTCCCGCAACAAAAATATGAAATCCGGTTTATCCATCAAGTCATTCGAATACGTTCACAGTCAGGACAGATCCAGGTCGGACCATTGCTCATTCCCCACTTGTTTTCCCGAAAGCAGTCATCACAAATTTGAAATCCGCAGGGACAACTCCAGCAAAACACTTTTTCCTCTTTACAACAATGGCATCGAAACTCTCCTAGTTTCCGCCTTCTGTACCCCTTCTTCTTTTGAGAATCCATCAGCGAGAAAGCTCCTCTTCCAGCCAGATCCGGTAATCGTCACTGATCTTGACAATTGGAACAGCTATAATTTCAGGAACGTCGTAACTATGATTAATTTTAATTGCTTTTTCAAGACGTTGAAAAAGCTCAGATGTGCTCTTCATAACCACTGTGTACTCGCTAGACCGTGTAATCTCATCGTTCCACCAATAAGCACTTGAAACAGGCTCACCAATCTGCGCACAGGCGATAAGACGTTCCTGCAGAAGGATGTCCACCAATTTTTCCGCCTCTTGTCTATCTTCAAATGTTGTTGTAACCACAATAGGATGGTTTGTTTTTTCAGTCATACACCTCTCGCCTCTTTCATTTTGTTGTTTTTTGTAATATTTTGTCGCTGATTTTAAATCATGTCCGTTATAATGAAAATGGTTTTTTACATTCCATTCTTTTCCAATGGGCTAATCCTTGCGAGGGAATACAATGCTTTTTGTGATAGATATAGGAAACTCTCATACGGTTGCCGGACTCTTTAAAGATTCAGCTCTCGTCGGTCAATGGCGGCTAAAAACCGACAGGGAAATGACCTCCGATGAATTGGCAATCCGATACCATTCACTCTTCTCTATGGCCGGTATTGATAAGGCAGACATTACAGGCATAGTCATAGCCAGTGTTGTCCCATCCCTGGAGTCGGCCTGGCACTCATGGTGCAATAAACATCTCTCAAATAATCTTCGCCATCCCGTTCTCGTTGTGTCAGAGAAAAATCTTCGCGACATTATTAAGATTAAAACGGATACCCCCCAAGAGGTAGGGGCTGACCGTCTGGTCAATGCCATTGCTGCATGGACCCAATACAAATCTGATCTCATCATCATTGATTTCGGAACAGCCATCACCTTCGACTGTGTCACAAAAAACTGTGAATATATCGGTGGAGCTATTCTGCCTGGGATTGCTATTTCATTGGAGGCCCTCGCCACCAGAACCGCAAAACTTCCCCACATCGACATATCAGAACCCCCCGAACAAATTATTGGAAAAAATACCGTCCAGGCAATGAAAAGTGGTGTTCTTTATGGATATGGCTCCATGATAGACGGATTAATTACTATTCTGGGCAAAGAGATGGCCGGTTCCGGACCATTTCCCAAAATTATCGCGACCGGGGGCATGGCAAAACTGATTATCCCCTATTCCAAATCACTGCCGGAGACTAATTCCATGCTGACTCTCAAAGGACTAAGAATCATTTATCATTCCATTCATAAAAATGGCTAATCCTCTTTTCCCTCCCCCGTTGTCCCATGGCGATACAATCGGCATCATTGCACCATCGGGAAATATTCGGGCCCCACAGCGTTTCAACAAGGGAATTCAAATACTTAAGGAAATGGGTTTTGCGGTGAAATTTCCAGAGAGACTCTGGCCAAGTTCCGGTTATTTTTCCGACACCGACCAAAATCGCGCCATAGAATTCAACCGAACCTGGGCTGACCCAACGATCAAGGCAGTAATAGCCGCCCGTGGAGGATACGGCTGTTTACGAATACTTGACCGAATCGATCTCCAATTGATACGAAAAACGCCGAAACTCCTGCTTGGGTTTTCCGATATCACGGTATTGCTTTCCTACCTTCAACAAAAAACCGGCCTTGTAAGCCATCACGGTCCCGTTGTCACCTCACTTGCAGGAACCGATAAACCTGCCATTGAACGTTTCTTTCACTGTCTTATGGGAAAAGGGACGCAAGAAATCGTAACAAAAGACATCGAAATCCTTCGTGGAGGCATTCCGGCAGCGGGACTCCTTGCCGGAGGTAATCTGAGCAGCATAGTAACTCTTATCGGGACGCCGTTTCAGCCCGTCTGGAAAGAAAAAATCGTTTTCCTGGAAGACACGGGCGAACCGTTCTATCGACTGGATAGGATGTTTACCCAACTTTTTTACTCGGGAATGTTAGACCGGATCTCGGGATTAATCCTGGGAGATTTTTCCTATGATACCAAACAGTCCTCACTGCTGAAAATCCGCCGACATGAAAATATCTGGGAAAGGGTCCTTGAACTGACCGCTCAATCCGATGTCCCGGTATGGGGCGGTTTCCCAACCGGCCATTGCCCAAACAACCTCACACTGCCCATTGGAGCTCTATCCCGCATGGATAGTACCCACGCAAAACTTTCTTTCCTGTGATTTGTTTTTAATATCTAACTGTTATGTGATTTATTTTCGAAATTATTTTGATTAAGTGTTTGACTTCACGGGCCATAAATGCTATATCTACATGCTGTGTTAAGTCATAGAATATGCAGAGGATTATTACATTCCTCCCTAGATCCCTGGAAAAAGAATCTTTTTGTTTATGTGAAAGTCTCTTTCAATCAGCTACATTGCCATGCTGGTGTAAAGATCTTTCATGATTTATTGGAGCTGACCAGTCTGGTCCAACCAGACTGACTGCATACCAGAAGGCAGGGCAACCAACTTTCTGGTATGCGTTTGAAACTCTGATGATACGTTCTAAAGGAGTATGTTAACTTTACAAAATTGGATTTTTCTACTGGGCGGGAGATGATCTTCTCTGATATTAACCGCAAAAACCGTTAATCCAAACTCAAACCATCTAAAATTCGTCATGCCTACTTTTCTCCGAAAATTGCTCCTCCCAAGCCTTTTTATTCTCGTACTTATTTCCCTACCTGCAAATATCTATGCTGCAACTAAATTCATTACCGTCTCTAAGGATAATGTCAATGTCAGAACCGGCCCCGGCACGAACAATCCGGTCCACCTTCAACTCTTTGAAGGGTATCCTTTGAAAGTTTTAGCCCAAAAAGGAAGCTGGTACAAAGTTTCCGACTATGAAAACGACTATGGATGGATTGAAAGCTCTCTGACCAAAACAAACGATACGGTAATAGTTAATGTCAGCAAGGTTGCAAATCTACGGTCCAAACCGTCTGCTAAGAGCGATATTGTTGCAACGGTCGATAGAGGAGTTGTCTTGACCAAAATAGGCGTTCAGGGTGACTGGATTCAAGTCCGCCACAGCAGCGGAGTTTCAGGATGGATCTACGATAAGATTGTATGGCCGTAATTGAATCCAATTCGTACATACTTTTTTCACCTCATCTTAAATTCTTATAGGAAAGTCACCTGAGAGCCACCGGACTTTTCATGCCGGGAAGATGGATTCTTATGGAATTTTCGGGTCTATTGTGTGCAGTCATGGAGGTTTGAAGACAAATATCTTCATGCCGCTGCAAGAAAATAGGTCCTTCCGAATTGAGCATACCCTTCTATATCGCGGGAGGACGCATCGTGGAGGCCCGCAGGGTTGCGGACAAGACGTCCGCAACCCTGCGGGCCAGGGACAGCCTGTCTGTCAGCCGTGGTGTACAGGCGATAAGGCCAGAGAGCAGTGTCTGGAAGCGATGAATTTCACCATCTCATTAATTTCAGCCTTTTAAAAATACGATAAATTTGGATGAGCCAGAAAATATATTCGTGATCTCATCCTCCCGCTCTTTCAGACTGTGTTTATCAATTTTCTCCTCTAAGGTTTAATGTCCTTTGCAATTTCCGTCCGGATAGACCTCTCAAGATTAAGCGGGAGGCGTACGGTTTTTCCCGCTTTGTTCTTAAACAACAGGTAGTGATTTTCAAGCGCATAAAGAAAAATATCTCTGGTAATTGCCACATCTTTACGACAGTATTCACATATCTTCAGAATTTTGCCTTCCTTATACCATTGAAGAGCCTGTAGTCCGTCAGCCGACTTGGCGGTTCCAAGGGTATGCTTTGCGAGTCTATCCAAGCTGAGTCGATATCCCAGGTGATTTACAACCTCTTCCAAAAGATCAATCGTTGGCAAGGTATCCAGCCTGAATTCTGTATATCCCGATAGCACTTGATTATCAAACCGTTTGTTATTGAAACCAATAACGAGATCAAGCTCGGTTAGATGCTGCACCAAGCGGTCGATTTCATTCTCCAGATACGTGACAAAACCATCCAGCTGTGAATCATAGACAACTGCGGCTGACACCCCCATCTTAGCGGCCTTTTGCCAGCCGCCAACCTCTTGGGCCGATTTCTTGGTTTCCAGATCGAAAACTCCGTAGCGTTCGGGTAAAACCGCAAGGCCGTCTTTTTTTTCAAAATCGTCTTTATCTTCAAGATGCAAGGGATATTTTTTGTTCTCAACCTTGGGAACATCATGATCGGTTTTAACCAATAACTTTCTGTCATTTTGTATCATTCCCAGAAGTTCTTTACAGGCTACCTTATCTATAGGTCTGTTTCCTGATCCACATTTGGGTGAATGGACACAGGATGGACAGCCATTCTCACAAAGGCAGGAATTAACTGTGAGTGCCGTATTATTCAACAGTTTTTCAGCTTTCTCAAAGGCTTCTTTGGCCAAGCCGATCCCTCCAGGATGACCATCATAGACAAATACGGTCGGCATAGCTGTTTGTTCATGAATGGGACATGATATTCCACCGACGTCATTCCGATCACAGAGAACCAAAAGTGGAAACATGGAGATCACGGCATGCTCCAGGGCGTGAATCGCCCCCATAAAATGCATCTTTTTCTTTTCTATTTCCACCTGGATTCTCTCAGGTATTTCCAACCACAATCCCTCGGTTTCAAAGGTTTGTTCCGGAAGATCCAGACCCAAGGTCGCCACCAGTTTCTGGGTTGAGGTATTTCGTTTCTGGTAACCGGTTACCCTTTCAGTGACCTTAAGTCTTCCAAAGGATATCCAGCAACCATAGATCGGTTTTTTCGCAAGCGTCTCTATAATCTCTGTATTTTTATTAGTGGTAGGACGAGTAAAATAGCTGACCTTCTTTTCAGTTACCACAATCTCTTTACCCGTCAAATCGAGTTTTTCGACCAACCAGGTCCTTGCCATGTGGAGATAAATCGCTCCGGGGTGGCACTCTTTCAACGCACGTAAGGCATCGATTTCTCCCAGGACCACTCCATCTTCACTGTTTATGATGATCATTTGCATCCCGCCTCCCCGCAACCCCACAGAACGCTGAGGATACTGTCTGGTGGAATACCAGGTGGTCCCATCCGAGGATTGGAGAAGCACTGATTGCCGCGAAAGTTGTTCTATGGTATTTCGCACTGCTTTTTTTTGAACCATCGGTTCATGGTCGACAAGAGGAATTTCAGCTGCCGCACAGTGAATATGCTTCTCCATAATGGCCGGATTATGAGGATTCAGGGCGGCTGATTCAACCTTTCTTGCAAAAAAATCTTCTGGATTACGCATGAAATATTGATCGAGGGCATCTTCCTGAGCAACCAGGATAATTGCCGACCTGTGTCCTCCCCTCCCGACCCTCCCCCCCCTCTGCCATGAGGCCATGATCGATCCAGGATAACCGACAAGTATGCAAAGATCCAGATCCCCAATATCGATGCCCAACTCCAAAGCCGATGTTGATATTACCCCCAACAATTCTCCATTATTAAGACGTCTTTCTATTTCACGTCTCTCCTCGGGAACGAACCCAGCCCTATAGGAGCTGAGCTTATCGGCAAGAGCATTCAGTCGAGGCCGTGTCCAGACGGTTATAAGCTCAGTCATCTTCCGTGACTGTGTGTAGACTATTGTCCTCAAGCCTCTTTTGAGTGCGGCCTCAAGAAGTTGACAGGCTGTATAGGCTGCACTGTCCCAGGGATTTATGAAGATTACATGTCGCTCAGATCGCGGAGCACCCGTCTCAGTTATGCTGACCACATCTTTTTCCACGAGAGTTCTTCCCAATTCCTCGGGATTGCCGATCGTTGCCGATGCCATGATAAAAATGGGATTCGATCCGTAATGGGCGGCAATCCTCTGCAATCTTCTAATAACCCATGCCATATGGGAACCAAATACACCCCGATAGGTATGGACCTCATCGATTACGACAAACTTGAGACTCTTAAAAAAATGACTCCAGGAGCCATGATAGGGGAGTAATGAGAGATGTAGCATATCGGGATTGGTGATTACGATAGGCGGTGTTCGTTCCCGAATAATTTTTCTTGTATGGGCAGAGGTATCACCATCGTAAATGGTCGCAATTCTCTCAAATGTAATTGGTGAATCTACTGCAAATCGATCATTTAATGCAATAATGCTCTTCAGCTGGTCTTGGGCAAGCGCCTTGAGAGGAAAAAGATAGAGTGCATGACTGTTGACTTCATCATAAAGCGTCTGTAAGACAGGAAGATTATAAATGAGACTCTTGCCTGATGCGGTTGGAGTTGCAACCAGGATATTATTGTTCTCAGCCAATGATTTAAGTGCCTGATGCTGATGTGAATACAGACTGGTAATACCATAATCAGCCAGGCGTTTGGTTAATGATTCAGGGAAGATTTCTGCTCTATCGTGGTATCTAGCTGGTGCCTCAGGAAATATTTTATGACAGACCACCTGCGGACCGAATTTGGCCGATTGCTTCAAGGAGGTAATATATTCGAGAAGATCCTTGGCCTCGCAATTATTGGGCATTATCGTTTATAGTATTAGGTTGCTTAAACAACCGAAAATGTTTACCATAGCATGTTGCGTATCGTTCATTAACGTACCTTGAAAGTCAACAAATCTATAGTTTCTTTTTATTTAATATATTAACACGTTAGTACAAAAACATGACCATCATTTCCACACTGGGTCCCATGGGAGGCGATAGCCATCAGGCTGCACGTCAATATCTCCCTGATGCCGAAATTATCCTCTTCAATCGTGCATCCGATCTCCTTCAGGCCTTTACAGAGGGCCGTTCGGACCTCGCTCTACTGCCCGTCTACAATACCAGAGAAGGAGAGATAAAGGAATATTTCAGAATGATGGAACATGTGAAGCAAGGGTATTGGATCGATAACCTTGTTCTTCCTATTCATCTTTCCCTTGGAGCATTACAATCCAAGAACAAAATCGATGATTTCGATGTCATTGTCGGGAGCGGATCCGTCTTTAAGCAGTGCAATGATTATATCGGCAAGTACTTTTCAGATGCCACCTTGATGACTGTTCCAGATATAGAATCAGCCCTGAAGGATATCGTCTTACATAAACGAACGCGACATGCGGTAATCGAATCAGAGCATCTCCTTAAACAAAACGGACTGGCACTTATTGACCGTGAGGTGGTCGCGCATAACCGAACACGTTTTGCCATACTCGGGCCGAAACTTGGCGACTGGACCGGATACGATGCAACCGCAATCATCACCCGTCCCCTCAAAGACAGAGTCGGTATGCTTGTTGATATCCTGGGTGAATTTACACGAAGAGGCATCAACATTCTCGATCTTCGATCCGAAAACGATATTAAAACACAGAAACTTCAAATTTATATTGAAATTGAAGGACATGTTAAAGACAAACACCTGCATGATGCCCTTTACCGTATAGAAAAAACGATCATTCAAGAAGAAAATTCTTTGAAGCTTCTTGGCTCTTTTCCCCGTGTTGATATGCGGGTGAAAAAGATCAAGACCTTTGGCTTCATTGGATCGGGTGACATGAGCATATGGTTTGCCGAACGCCTTGAAAATGAAGGGTATCGAACAATAATTTCAGGAAGAACCACCGAGCTGCGTCCTGAAGAAATGATTACCCAGGTTGATGTCGTTATCATTTGTGTACCGATATCGGTTACTGGGGCAACCATTAAAAAGTACGGAAAATATCTTAAAGAAGGTCAAGCCCTTGTCCTGCTTGCAGGAGAGTCGGAGAATACCCTCAAAACCGCTCTGAAATCCACGGACCAGGGTGTTGAGGTCATGCTTGTTCATAATCTTTGGGGACCTCAAGCCGTTACAATGAAGGACAAAAACGCTGCAGTAGTCAGGACCCCTCGAAGTGGATCCTTCTGTAGTGAATTTGAGGCATTCCTCTATAAACATGGAGCCGATATCTTCCAGGATAGCCCTGAGAAACATGACTTGCTGGTAGGCTTCAGCCAAAAACTTCCCACAACCATTTCTGTGGCTTTGGCCATGACCTTGGCCCAACATCAGATTGATTGCCGTGATATAGGAAGTCATTCGACCCTCACCTCTCTCTACGGTATTCTCGCCATGGCCAGAATTCATAGCCAGAATCCCAGAACGTATGCCGAGATAATGGCCACCAAGGGAGACGGGAGAAAAATCATAAAGAGTTTTACTGAAAATCTTGAACGAGTGATAAATCTTGCAGACAAAGGAAAGATTGCCGATCTCTGTGATCTGATGAACAACAATCGCCACTATATGCCACCGTCCTTCCTTGATTCAAGAATGAAACAAGCCAAGGCAGTTGACGAGCTGTTAAGCGATCCCGGCATGAAAAATGACAGCTAGGTATTTCCGATCCCTTCGACAATATCCCGTTTGGTCCTGGACCGGATGAGATTCTATTTTTTCTAAGGAGTTAAATAATGTTATTCAGTGACCCAGCATATTTAGATGAAGTTCATATCTGTCCGTATTGTAAAAAACAAATGTCGTGCTGCGAGGCACCCCCGATCCATATAGGAGACGGTTTGGGATGGGGTTCCGAAGTCCTCTTTATCTGTCTAAACGATACCTGTTCTCTTTTTGCCGACGGTTGGGAGATGATAGAAGAAAAATACGGCCATCATGCCTCATATAGGTATATGGAACTTCCCGGGAGCAAGGAAAGCAACATTATGATGGTTGCAAGTAAGGATGCCTATACAGGCAGTATCATAGATCCTCAAGAACTAAAGATGAGAAATGAACGTTTCAGGAAAGAAAAACAGGCAATTAAAGACCTGGAATCCTGTGTGGAAAAAAAGAACCTCGAACCGGTTCTCTTCTTGATTCTGGATGAAGCAGCCAATATATCGGATAGAAAACTTGCGGCTTCTTATCTACAGAGCTTGAATGATCTCTCCTGCATCGATCCTATCAGAAATCATACTTTCCGGGATCAGTCTCTGGAGATGGAATGTAATATGATCATCTCAAAGATGCTCAAGGCGAATTTAAAAAAGGAATGTCCCCATTGCTCCGAAATCATCAAGGCTCAAGCCAAGAAGTGCCAATTTTGTAAAGAGGCCGTAAAATAACTTTGTCCTTGCAAAACTGGCATTCAACAGGTATATAAAGCACGAATTTCATACAGACCCTTTGGATGGTGGGCGTGGCCTAGTTGGTTAGGGCACCTGGTTGTGGCCCAGGAGGTCGTGGGTTCAAGTCCCATCGCCCACCCCATCCAATGACAGATCCCACCTGTTTTTCCCGTACATTTTCAAATTCTTGCTTACTATTCCAATGTCTCCCGGCATCGAACTCGGATCGGATCTTTAATGCCGATATGGTTTATATAGTTCGTTAATTCCTGTATTACTGACCAGGTTATCTCCTGGCCACGCGGAATTATCAGAGCACCATTTCCAGCAAGAATGTCTTCATCGGCAATCATTCCGGGAAGGATATCTTCGAAATTCAAGCTGATGATCTTCAGGGGCTCCTCGTGTATTTTTTTTTCTAGCAATATGCTTAATATATCCGAATTGTAAACGCCTTTTTGTTTTTGCATTTCCTTTATAGCACCCAGATGGCCAAGACCTTTGACAAGTAGGATATCATGATCAATTGCAGCCTTAAGCAGTTGTGCTCCCATCCTTTCTTCAACAGTAAGCTCCTTGCCGGCCCAGGATTCCAGATCTTCAAACGTGCGTATTTGGTTTTTCACCATAACCGCCACGTGATCCAATCTCGGAATTTTACTGATCAGTTTGGCTCCCACCGACGGATGATTGTTTTTCATCGACAATTCTTTCGGTGTAAGAGAAACACCTGAGTACATTTTTTTTAAAATATCGTCGGGGATTGTAATACAGCCAATATGGGACATCAAGGCAGCAATTTCGTATTGCCACTGTCTTTCAAGGTGAAGGTCCTGGGCAACCTCTACGACGACATCTCGTATTCGATACCCTCTACTGAAGGCTGTTGGATTTGCCAGGCTCAAGAGCTCACAGAGGACTTTCACGCTGCCTTTAAGCGTCTTGTTGAGCAGTTCTTTTTCGGCGGTTTGGAGATCATACTGGTTAACAGCCTGTTCCAGGGCGTTCTTCAACCCTTTAGGTTCACAAGGTTTTGTCAAAAACCTGAAAATTTGTCCGCTGTTTACTGCGTCAATTGCTGTTTTAAGATGTGAATCACCAGTAAGCATGATACGGACCATGTCGGGATAGAGTTTCTTTACCCGGGAAAGAAGCTCAATTCCATCCATCCCCGGCATATGCATATCAGAGACTATTACCGAAAACGGTCCTTCCGCTTGTAATATCTCCAAGGCTTCTGCTGCACTTTCAGCAGTGCGGACAGAAAAGAGTTTTCTAAACCTACGTTCAAAAGCTCGCAGAATTCCCTGTTGATCATCAACAAAGAGTATGACATTATCGTTCATTTTTCCGGACGCTCCATATAGGAAAAACAGAGATCTTGCCAAATTTGCAATTTTTCCGCCATTCCGTTTTTTTTCAGGTATTCTTCGTTGAATTCAGGTGCTAAGCCGATTGTATCCTTAGTATATTTATAATACGCTACATTTGCGACATGAACGGCAATTGCCGGGTTGAAGGTTTCAGCCGGATATTTACTCAGTTGATGATGAAAACCGATTGCCTCGATAATATCACTGGAAAATCCCCAGAGGCCAATCAGGTATGCCCCCATATCACAGTGGGTAGAATTAAATATTCTCCGTTCTGCCTGACGCAGGTTAATATTTTCTTTTTTTGCTAGAAAAACAACCTCATTGTATTGATCCTGCATTTTTGAAATGAGAATCAACTTGCCAATGTCATGAAGTACACCTGCAAAAAAGCAGTTTGTTATCATGACCTTATCGTCGGTCTCCAATTCAGCAATTTTTTTGGCAAGAGTTCCGACCATCATACTATGATTCCACAGGGATTCTGCTGAAAAATCATTGTCCGATATCTTGATCTCAGAAAATATCTGCGCCCCCAGGACCAGAACCTTTATTGTGTCTAAACCAAGAAGAGCCACAGCCCTGGCCGGGCTTTCTACCTTTTGATAGAGTCCGAAAAAAGACGAGTTAACAAGCTGGAGAACCTTTGCCGTCATGGCAATATCCTGGGCGATAATATCGCCGATATCCTCCAAAGATGCCTCCGGGTCGCGAATTTTTTTTTGAAGTTTCGCATAAACAGTCGGGAGGCTGGGAAGCGAATCGATGCTTGAAACGATGTCCTTAAGTCGTCCGTCAATCATGAGCCTGTGTAAGGCACTTGCCCGCATAATGATACTTTTAAGTTTTTCCGGATCACACGGTTTGCAGAGGAACTGATGAACGACGCCTATGGTCCTCAAGGTTGATTCATCATCCGACTGACCTGTAAGCATGATCCGAACGGAATGTGGGTGATTTTTTTGGACCTCGGCTAGAAATTCAGCACCGTCCATCCCCGGCATACGCATATCCGAGACGACGACGTCAAACTCATTACAACTCATCATCTCCAATCCCTCTTTGGCATTTTCAGCAAAACACAGTTCAAATTCATTGCGAAGGGAGCGAAGCATTCTTCGAAGCCCTTCCAGGATATTTGGCTCATCATCGACAAAGAGGATTTTTCTCTTAACCATATACTTCTCCAACTAAAAACAGTTAAATGCTCAACCTTACGCCCTTAGTTCTGCTCCATTCGAACCCTGACAGGCTCCCTGACACCTACCTGTTTTGAAAAATTCAACAGACCTCGCAATACCGGCCAGGTAATTTCCTGCCCTTTTGGTGTGAGAAGAATACCGTTTTTTGCAAGGATGTCTTCTTCTGCGATCATTCCGATCGAAATATCCTGAACCTTTAAACTAACAATTCTCGCCTGATTTTCATCCAGCTTCACGTTATGAAGAAGCTTCAATATGTCAGGATTATATTTCCCTTTGTCTCCAATAAGGATACCGACAGCTTCCCGATGTCCCTTTCCCTGAAACAACAGGAGGTCATAATCGAGTGCTGCCCGAAGTATCTGAGCGCCAAGGGCTACCTCATCATCCCGACAAGTCTCCGGCGTGAATTCATCATAAGGCCGCAATTGTTCCGAAATCATCCCCACAACCGATTCAAGCCTCGGGATATCGGCAAGTAGTTCAGCCCCGACCTTGGGATGACTGAGATACATATCGTTTTCTTCTTCTGTCAATTCGATATTTGCATGTTTCTTGTTCAAAATATCGGTTGGCAGGGTTATACAACCAATTTGAGACATCAATGCAGCAACCTCGAATCTCCAAATCTGCGTCATATCCATGAGCTGGGCGAGGTCCACAACGATTTTTTTAATACGATACCCACAGCTGAAGGCAGTCGGGTTGGAAATACTCAACAACTCTGAGAGGACCTTGACACTTCCTTTCAAGGTCTTATCCAATAACTCCTTTTCTGCTGTGATCAGGCGATACTGCCTTTGGGCTAAAGCCAAAGAGGGGACCAACACACTTGCCGGACACGGCTTATTGAGAAACTTGAAAACTTGCCCCTTGTTTACAGCCTCGATAGCCGTTCCCTGATCGGCATTGCCGGTGAGCATCATTCTTACAGTATCAGGATACAGATCTTTGATAATCGAAAGCAGCTGAACACCATCCATTCCTGGCATCCTCATGTCAGCTACTATCACCGAAAATGGCCCTTCATTTTTCATAATCTCCAAAGCTTCCGGGCCACCGTTTGCAATCCTCACGGTAAAACGCTTCCTCAACTGGCGTGAAATTGACTCCAAAATATTGATTTCATCGTCAACAAATAAAATTTTTTCGGTCATGGCAATAAGGTGTTTTGAAAGTTGCTCATTTAAACATTCACGGGTAAACGTATTATAAAGGTTGTCCCCTTGCCTTTTTCGGTTTCAAAGGTAAGTGTGCCACCAAGTTTTTGGCATATCACATCATGGGAAATGGCCAAGCCCTGTCCCGTTCCTTTTCCAACCACTTTCGTAGTAAAAAATGGATCAAAAATCCTCTCCTGGATATCTGCGGGAATGCCGTTTCCGGTATCTCGTATTTTCACCTCAACACCTGAATCGTACCTCCTCGTTGAGATGTAAATTTCACCTTTTTTACCTTCGATATTTTCCCCTAATTTTTCTTCAATAGCCTGAGTCGCGTTAACAATGAGGTTTAGTATAACCTGGCCGAACTCGTCAATCAGGCATGGTACAGCCGGCAAATCCACAGCGAGATCCGTTTTTACATCCGATATATATTTCCACTCATTTCTGGAAATAAGTATGGTCGTTTCGATTATGGAATTAACAACAACTTCGGTTTTCTCATGGGATGCCGGATGTGAAAACTCCTTCATTGCTTTTACAATGGATGATACATGTGCAATTCCGTTTTTTGATTGCTGAATTGCATCTGGCACCTCTTCCATCATAAATTCCAAATCCGCCTCTTCAAATATATTTCGAAGCTGGTCGGCAATGTCTGGAGGTGCCTTTTCCATCATCTTTTGCAGGGATTTTGTTAAAGACGTTATTGAATCACTGGCTTCCTCTAAAAATTCCATATTGGTCCCGATAAATTGCATTGGTGTATTTATTTCATGGGCGATCCCTGCAGCTAATAGGCCGACGGATTCCAATTTTTGTGCATGTAACAGTTGAGATTGTAATTGTTCTTTTTCTTTTTCCGCTTTTTTTATTTCACTGATATCCTTAACTATTTCAACATATCTCCCCTTTCCGGTCGTTGGGATGACATATTTTGTCAAAATTTCAACCGGAATCAGTTCTCCATTCTTCTTTCTGTGAACTGTTGTTAAAAAGAGAGCCTCTCTTTCCCCACGTTTTATGGATCCGAGCAATTCTAAATACTGTTCTTTTTCAAAATCTGGTTTTATATCAATGGGAGAGAGACACAATAATTCTTCTCTAGAATACCCAGTTTGATCAACAGCTCCTTTATTGGCAAACGAATAGACGAGATTTTCCGGATCAAACATGAAAACACAGTCAAACACTTGATCCAACGTCTGATTGAAACTATTGCGATTCGCCTCTTCCAGTTTCAGAAGTTTATCAACCATAGTATTCAAGGCGGCACCCATTCTTCCTATTTCATCATGGCCTTCAGGGAGCTTTTCCATTCTTTTCCCATGTGAGACTCTGTCGGCAAATTGCATAACCTTCGATATGGGAGTCGTTATCCCTCGAATAAGAAGCGCCCCTAGAGCTATTGCAAAAAGGGATGAAATCACGGCGATCAGAAAGCTGAATAATAGCGTTTTCCGAGACTCATCGTTGAATGTCTTCTCGATTACCTTGTTTGATTCGGCAATAGCATTATTGACCCTTTGCAAAGCGTTTTTGTTGCTCCTATCAACCATTTTACTGATTTTGCTCTCTGCCTGGTTGGTCGCCATTTTCCTATCAAGGATATGCTTTTCAATTGCTTTGTTTGACAATTCACCCCTTTTTTTGAGTTGATCAGGCAATTTAATCTTCAATAACTCTACGATTTCATTGACTTGACGGATAGATCTCTTGATGTCTTTCTGGATTTCAATCTCATCTTTCATAAGCTTAGAAATGACACTTTCCATCTTCCTCTTTCTGACGATCTTGCTGTTTTTGCGTTCATTGGTAATTGCCAGATTAACCTTGTCGGCCACAATATTTACCTCTTCCGACATTACCTTGGATTGTTTGTCGAAATTCCTTCGCAAACCTTCTCTGATATCGCTTACCCTCTTATCCGAGGAATTTTTTAATATTTCAAAACGGCTTACAAGATAGTCCATAAGCTCTTTTCCCTTAAGGGAGTCTGACTTGTTAATGATTTCAGCAAGGGCTGTATCCATATCCTCCTTGTTTTTTTCCTGCATACGATTGAGAAGCTCATCCGTAAGGTCTATATTTTTGGAAAATATCTCAAGACTTTCATTACTTGCCTCTTTTAATGAATCGACATTGAACACTGCAATATTAGAGAGAATTGCCAGTGATCGATCATCGAATTCTATGATTTTATACATCAATTGAGTAGCGTCATCAAAAAGACGTTTCAGGCCTCCATGTACGGTTCGATGTTGGACATCAAGTGTTATTTCAACTTTTTTCCCCATTTTCTCTATTTCTTCCTGAACCACCTTATTAAACTCCTTTTGGTGGTTTAGGACGATAACGGTTATGTTCTCAATAGCAGTAATACCACTCGCCTCACGAATCCCGTAATTTACCGTCCCCTTGAAGGTATTAAATTCATTTTTGCTGAGATCTTGCAGATTTGTGATTTTTTCTGAAATTCCCTTATTAATCATTTTCCTGCTTTTGTGAGTCAACGAGATGTTAACGGTGATTATCAGTGCACTGACAAGCAGTACAAGAAATACAATTAAAAGCAGTAATTTTCCTTTTAGACTCAGGGTGAACTGATTCATTGGTCGCTTTTTTCAATTTTTCACTACGACATCTATATCCGCCGTTATGTTTTTTAGCGTGGGACTGGTCCTTAAGATATTGTTTTGTATGGTTTCCTGCAAAATTTCCACCAAGGCTTTTTTATCCACGGTGGAAAACAAAAATTGGATATTCCCTCTCCGTTCAAGCAAAGAAGATTGGATCACTTCTCGTTTAAAACCAAAATATGATTCCTGAATGATTGCAGTCTGCCCAGCCGAGAACTTATCAATATCGTTTTCAATAAAACGACACGCCTCCTTGAGGCTTGTTAACCATTCAGCCATGGCTTGTTTATACTTTTTACCGAGAACGTTGTCCTTTGCGCAAAGGACCGTTGTGATTCCACCTTGGAGACGACTGTTCCCCTGAATGGTTTTGGGGGATATGTGATGTGTCTCGGCAAGAGTCGCATAAGGTTCAGGAAAATACATGACATTTATTTTCCTCTTTTCCAGATTTGACAGAATTGTATGAAACGGAACCTTTATGGTTTTATAGTCGATCCCGTAAACGAGTTTTTCGGCAGACAGAACCTTTATAAGGCGAAGATTCTCATCAGACCTCACTCCGGGCACCCCTATGATTTTATCTTTCAAGTCGTAAAGAGTGTTAATTCCCACACCTTCCAAAACCGAACCACCGGTATGAGATTTTCCGATAATCTTTACCTTTACTCCGTCTGCAACCATGTCAAAAATCATGGGTACAGGCAGATCAGCTATTTCGATCGCTCCTACACGTAAAGCTGCTTCAAGGGAAGTAAACGACCTGTATTTTACAAGATCAATCTCGACGTTTTCATATATCAGTTTGCTGTTTTCATAGGAGATAATCAAGGGAAGCTGTGAATTTAAAGGAATGTAACCGACAGTAATTGTTCGTTTAATATTGCCTGCATGAACCACTTCAACCAGCACCGACAAAAAAATCAGTAAAACATACACCATGGTTTTTGATTTCATGCTCACTGCCACAGGATTTCTATGCACTTTACTTTTTGCTCCTATGATTGGCCCTGTTTGGTATGCAAATCTTCCATACTGTACCTTTAGGAGAAAATGAAACCTTGAAATTCGTTAACGAAAATCCTCGAGTACAACTGGATTTATTTTCCTTGTCCTGGCAAGATCCTCTCCTTTATACGCTTCGATAATTTTAAAAAGATCCCATTTGTTTTTCTGTTCTGCTGGGTTCTTGCCTATCAGGACATAGGTCGGATGGATTCCCTGATGATCCCAGGATCGCCAGTACTCATCATCTAACAGGAGTGTAAAATGATGCCCTTCCAAAGCCTTAATAACCTTAATGTGATCAAAGGATTTAGCTCTTTCCACGGCATCGGTATATTGATACATATCAACCCATGCTACAGCCGCGGCATTCCCCGGCATTGCTTTATATTTATTAAAAAACGATTCAACAAAACGCCTGGAGCCTTCATACTTCACACTTAGCCCATGGTACCATGGCATGGAGGTCATAACCCCGTGCATGATTTTCGCTCCCAGCTGCTTGGCCATATGAATATCCATCAAAGGTACGACAATGGCCATTTTTTTTCTGAGACCAAGGGTGGTTGCCTGTTGGAGACAGTTTACCATATCCCTGCCGAAGTGGATCAATACGAGGACATCCTGCTTTGCCTCTTTGACTTTGAAAAGTGGTACGATAAAACTCTGTGCACCCAAAGGCGTCGGAATCTCAAGAACTGTCTTTCCCCCGTTTTTTTCTATAACCGCCTTAAGCGATTTAAGGACCGAGTGCCCCCATACATAGTCGGCGTAAATAAAGGAATACCTCGTATTGGGGCCATATTGTCGGATCAAGGCATGGGCCAGAGCCCCTGAACTTTGATAGGCATTATTGTACCATCTGAATGTATGCCTGTGGGCATCAATTCCGGTGACTTCATTTGAATGGGTCAATGCCGCCATAAAAATGACTCTGTCTTTCTGGCACTCTTCACTTTGGGCAATAGCCACAGCTGAGCTTGACCCACCGGTTATCATTACCGCACCTTCATGGATCAATTCTTTAGCGTTTATTCTAGCTTGTGCGGCATCCGTACGTGTATCTTTAACCGAATAGAGTAATTTTTTTCCTAGGATACCTCCGTTGTTATTGATGTTGTCGATGGCAAGTCGGTAGGCCATTAATTCATCCCTGCCTTGTACGGAGTAGGCACCTGTCAAGGGAACATTAATGCCTATTAAAATCGTTTCTGCAGACCAGCCCGGTACCGGACATAAAAAAGTGAAGAGTAATGCCGCCACCGCAATACATCTGCCAAGAAATCCCATTTTAAAGTCCCTTACAGTTATTTTTAACACCCCTTCACTCTTGTAGTATCTGTTTTTTTTAATTTCATTGCAAATTTAATTTCGTATTGCCTAAGGGTAAATTTGTGACTTATCCTATATTTATTCATATTTTGGGTTAACCCATTAATAATCTCATAACTGGAAATTTTATTCGAAACCTCGTATAGTTACTAAATTTAGTATTCGGAATGTGCCGGAACAAAGACCTTAATGTAATACTTAATCGTTCTACTATTTGTAATTATTGACAATAATTCACCATCCACAGCGAGCCTAAAATCAGATGCAGGAATACCCCAAACTCGACAAACCGGAAATCCTCTCACAACTCTTTCATCCTCGACAAGAGGCGAAGACAGCTCTTCCCGAAGGGGCTTTCGATATAGATTTTATTATGGATCAGCAGTGTACTCTCGGCTGTCGTTTCTATATTCATGGCAAAACATCCCCTTCCATTCTGTATTTCCATGGAAATGGAGAAATCGTCTGTGATCATGATGAAATTGCTTCAGAATATGTGAATTCCGGATGCAATCTTCTGGTCATGAGCTACCGTGGATATGGTTGGAGTACCGGATATCCAACAGTAAAATCATTTTTCTCTGATGCGAGAAAGCTTTTTGCAGAAGTGGAAGTCCAGTTCCGGGACCTTGGTTTTTCTGGGCCCATTTTCGTAATGGGGCGCTCACTTGGATCTGCGTGCGCTATCGATCTTGCCCTTAAATTTAGAAACTCGATAAAAGGATTGATACTAGAAAGCGGCTTCGCGGACACCCTTCCCCTTCTGGAACTTCTTGGTGTCTCCCTGTCGGGATCGGATATTACTGAAAACGATTGCTTTCGGAATCGTGAAAAAATCAGCCAGGTAACACTTCCAACGCTTATTTTGCATGGTGCTCTTGATCAATTGATTCCGGTTTCCGAAGCGGAAAAACTCCAAATGGACAGTGCCGCTCGGAGCAAACAGTTTTTCGTCATCCCCGGTGCCGCTCACAACACAATGATCACTACCGCGGGAAAACACTATTTCCTGACCATTAAACGTTTTATAGATACCATCACTGGAGAGCTGTCTTGGCGTAATACGCGTAGACAAAAGAAACGTGATACCGAAAGGCTCCCCTGATATCACTTCATCAATGGAAATGTAATGCCGACAAGAACAAAAAAACGGTCTGATTATCTTACCTGGGACGAATACTTCATGGCAGTAGCCCTACTTTCCGCACATCGGAGCAAAGATCCAAACACCCAGGTTGGAGCCTGCGTGTCCAATGATCAAAATAAAATCGTAGGTGTCGGCTATAACGGTTTTCCCTGGGGATGCTCGGATGACGAATTACCGTGGTCCAGAGAAGGTTCTTTTCTGGATACCAAATATCCTTATGTCTGCCATGCTGAGCTTAATGCGGTACTGAACTCTATTTCCTATGATCTCAGGAACTGTAGAATCTATGTCGGGTTATTTCCGTGTAATGAATGTACCAAGGTCATTATCCAGGCGGGGATACGTGAAATAATTTATCTCTCGGATAAATACAGGAACACAGATGCGGTCAGGGCATCAAAGGTGATGTTGGACACATCTCCAAACATCACCTATAGACAGCTAAAAACCTCTCGGTTACCGATAACTCTCGATTATTCCATCAAGGATTAATCGAGAGTTATCGGGTCATCTTATATGTTCATATCCCTGGAAGCTTATCTCTCTTCGCCTCCCACCTTCTTCTTCCAGGATGATCCCTTGCTCTTCCACTATTTGCCCTAATGCAACAATGTCAAACGTTCCCTGTTCTTCCAAATAGTTTTCAAATTTGTCCACAAAATCTTTTCGTACTGTAAATACGAGCTGATAATCCTCGCCTCCACAGAGCATACAATCAATCGGGCTGATCCCCAGAGCAAGGCTGGCCTCTTCCAAAACTGAGCCACCAGGCAAAAGTCGTTCGTAAATAACCGCACCAACCTTGCTTTCTTTGCAGATATGCCCCAAGTCGGTGGCCAGACCATCCGAAATATCCTGCATTGCCGAAACATATCCGCTTGCGCAAAGTACTTGTCCAAGCTCAATACGGGGGTGAGGATCAAGATGAGCGTTTATCAACGGGTTCCATTTTTGATCTATGCTTTTTCCCGACCTCATAGAATGCTGCAAAAGAGCTAGGCCGGCAGCGGAAAACCCCAGGGGAGCAGACACATAAACAGTGTCATCAACCTCAGCGCCCTTCCGATAGAGGATACCTGATGGATGTTGTTCCCCGATGATGGTAACCGAGATATTCATCTCCTTTCCACCGACAGTGTCTCCTCCGATCAAGCAGCAATCATGCTCCCGGAGTATCTCATGTGCACCGTCAAACCAGGAAAACAGCCATTTAGACGAGAGATCAGCTGGAATGCTTATAGCAATCAAAGCAAAACGAGGAATGCCTCCCATTGCTGCAATATCACTCAAATTGACAGCAATGCTTTTTCTTCCCAAAAGCTTCGCTGGATGGAGATTTCGTTCAAAATGGACATGCTCTACCAGCATGTCCGTGGAAACGAGCCAGGAACCTGACGCCGAATTGCCAAAAACCGAACAATCGTCCCCAATCCCTTTGACAAGTCCTCGGCAAGACCCATCGGTCATGCTCCTTATTTTCTCAATAAGTTTTCTTTCAGAGAGATTCATACCAGTTCAGGGCCACTATTTTACCCGCCTCAAACCCTTATCTTTTTTCACATCATCTTGGGAGTTTGCAGGCTTTGGTTCATTTGATGAGGAAATTTCAACCGCTTTGAAAAACCGTTCCTCTCCACCCATGGTGAAAACCTCAACACCTGTCATCTGCTGTGTTCGTAAAGTCCATGTAAGCTGCTGTGGAGGAACCGTCAACAAGGACATGGTCACATGCCACCATTCGTCCTTTCTTTCCACATCTCTTTCTATTGCTGTGACAACAGCATAGATGAGTGTCGGCGGCTCTTTGGCGGCAACCAGCACGATATCTCCTTTATCGGTTGTGTCTTTAAACGGAATGATCTTCTTCAGGTCGGCGATAAATTTTTCCATTTTATTGTTCCGGACTCACAAATAATCTTCATGATTATCTGCTCTGATAGTTACGCATGAATTGCTTCTCAAACCTCACTGCCTGTTTAATAGAACCGATTCAACCGTGTTCATATCGGAGGAGTTCCTGCCATAAACAGCATAATCCGAAAACGTGGCGGCAAGACCATTGAGCAAAGGATTGAAAACCTTGATCTGTAAGATACCGAGTCTTCGTGCATCTTCCTGATTATTCACCGAGAGCAAGGCCCGGCCCCAATTCAGCAGTTCAGTAACGGTTTTTGTCACATCACCAATGTTTATATATCCGACGGAGTTGTTTTTCTCCAGTAACTCGGTGCTGATCTTCTTGAATCCGGGATTGTCCTTTAGGCTGAGCCCTCCTTTTTGGGCATCAATGATTTGTTTCATCATTTCCAAACTGGTTGAAACGATAAAATAGTCGTTTTGCATGGTGTACAACCGAATCAAAGGACCTTTTGAAGGATCGGACAACGATATAATATCAACACCTTTATATTGTTGGATATTTTTCCGAAATGGGCTGTCTGCATGATCCTGCTTTATCAACTCTGCAAACCGTTTCTCGTCTTTAATACGTATGTAAAAGCAAATATTCGGCAAAGGAAGAAAATTCTTAGCATCTGCTGACTGAACAATAAAACCGCCCTGTTTATCAAATAGAGATAGAATGTTTTCAATATCCATTCCGAACTGCTTTTTCACCGCCTTTCTTATTTCTTCTATGTCTTCTTTTTCGGAGGCATTTTCGGACGTATACATCTTCCAATAGGTCAGGAAATCCAGCTTATTGCTCCAACCGTACCCCAAAACGTGCTCTGGTATAAATTCCAGCGATGTATTCTTTTCTGGTGACGTATGATAAAGTTTTCCCAAGGCAGGGTCTATTTTTTGATCATCGACCAAAACTATTCCCTTATCTCTGATCTTATCGCTGTCTTGCCGGATACCGAAACCGGCTGCCAGCATACCGTCCAAACTCTTTACATCAAGTTTTATATTTTTCTTCCCTTTCTTTCCAGTCGTTATAGGTAAAATCTCCAGTTGTTTCTTCAATAATTTCAAAGAAACATAGCCAAAGGTTTTCGATTTGTCGAATTCTGCCGCAACCTTGGTGAATATTTTATTTTCGCCAAGTGATGATGCCTTTTTCACATGGCGCTCGATACAACTTTTTAGAAGTTTTGGATCAAAAGTTATAACCAGAAGATCATCGACGACAACGGCACACAGGGTCTGATGTTCCAGGTTAAATTGTTTTATTGTAAAATCACCGTAGGTTTCCGTTTTCTGGTTGGCTAATGTGCCGAATTGCGAACTCAAAATATCTATTAACCGAGCGCCATGTCTGGGTCTTGCCAGCAACACCAGACTTTTCAGGAGTTTTTCTCTGGGATCGTCAGTATGGGACAAATCAACCGGTAAAAGGGCGAACGCATAATCGTTACTGAATATCTCTTTAAAAAGAGGACTATTGATAAAGGCGGAACTTTCACCTTTGATCTTTTCAATAAGCGCTATATCTTTATCAGGGAGGTTCAGCTCCTTGGCTATTTGAACAACATCTATTGTGCCAAGATTATTGCCCAAAGGGGATTTTTTCAGATCGCTCAATGACTGCCCCAGATTTTTCTGCTGATAGTAGCAAAGAACATTTTCCGGGAGATACGTCGTTGCAACGGTTTGTTTTGTTTGTCGAATGCCAAAAAACCAAAACAGGGCAGCTGCCAGAACGACGACGCCAAAAGACACGAGAAGAGTCTTCTTCATTTAACACTCCGAGTTTTAAATATTTCCATCAGCTATTGTAATAAATTCCTCAAATAATGTCCGCCCTGCCAAAGCTTTGGACTCTCATAGCAGTAATCGCATTTCAGATCCTGTATTTGTTCAGTACTCATTCAAAGACTTCCAGCTGTCATGCGTCTGTATTGAACTGCCTCGGCGATATGAGCTTGACCTATCCGTTCGCTGTTATCCATATCTGCAATCGTCCGGGCTATTTTCAAAATCCGATGATAGGCTCGAGCGGACAACCGAAGTCGTTCCACGCTTTTTTCCAACAATTTCATTGATAGTGAGTCAAGAACACAATGGGTTTCAATCTCTTTAGGACCCATCTGACTGTTATTGAACATGCGGGTGGTTTTTTTAAACCTTCCTTTCTGTATTTCCCGCGCAGCAATCACGCGCCCTCTAATGGATTGGGACGACTCTCCTTTTTCCCTGCTGCTCATTTCCTGAAAAGGTATGGCCGGGACGCTTAAATGAAGATCTATCCTGTCAAGCAAAGGACCCGATAACCTGCTTTCGTACTGTTTAATTTGGGATGCACTACAACTACACTGGTTGCGTTTATCCCCAAAATAACCACAGGGGCATGGATTCAGGGCCACCGCCAGAACGAAGCGGGCGGGAAAACTGATTGACGTATTTGCCCTCGCTATGGTGACCGATCCATCCTCCAAGGGCTGTCGCAATACTTCTAGAACATGCCGTTTGAACTCCGGAAGTTCATCTAAAAAAAGTACCCCATTATGGGCAAGTGACACCTCTCCAGGTCTTGGATTTGTACCTCCGCCTATCAGTCCGGCATCGGAAATGGTATGGTGAGGAGCACGAAAAGGGCGGGAGGTCATAAGCGCCTTGTTTTCGGGCAGCAGTCCTACGATGCTGTATATCTTCGTCGTTTCCAGGGCCTCTTCAAAAGTGAGGTCGGGCAAGATTGTCGCAAGTCTTCTTGCCAGCATCGTTTTGCCTGATCCGGGGGGACCCTTCATAAGGATATTGTGCCCTCCAGATGCGGCAATCTCCAATGCCCGCTTCACATGTTCCTGTCCTTTTACATCATCAAAGTCGACAGTGAATCGCTTTGAGTTGGTAAGAGAAGATCTGCTGTCCATTGAAAAAGTCATCGTCATACCACTCAGGCCGGCAACGCATTCAACCGCTTGATAGAGATAGGAAACAGGTATGACGGAAATTCCTTCAACAATTGCAGCCTCCATCTTATTGTCCTCAGGGACGATAATTACCTCAAAACCATGGTCCCTGGCAGCAAGGGTCATCGGCAAAATTCCGCTCACCGGACGAACACCTCCATCCAGGGAGAGTTCCCCGACCAGGCAATATTTTGCATGATCGGATTCTTTGATGATCCCGGATGCGGCAAGAATACCAACAGCCATGGGAAGATCATAACCGGAGCCGCTTTTTTTGACATCTGCCGGGGCAAGATTGACTGTGATTCTGCTGTTTGGGAAATCATAACCGCTGTTTTTTATGGCAGCCTTGACCCGGTCTTTGCTTTCACGAACCGCTCCATCAGGGAGACCGACGGTGGAAAACATAGGCAGGCCTCGAGCAATGTCCACCTCGACTTCAATGGGCGTGCCATCAACTCCGATTACCGTACAACTCATTACCTTAGCAAGCATTTCGTATAAGACCAGTAGGTATAGATTCTCTTATTTTCGACTCTATTAAATTGGATATTGCCTGTATATCTCCTGCATTTGGTCGGAATAATCGCCGTTTTTTCTTGAGTAGATATATAAGGGCGGCAAGACTTTGATCCCAGGACCGCCATTCTTTCTTGCCTCGACCAAAGTCAATCTGGCAGGTGTTTCCTGATCTGGATAGCTGAAAACCATCTGCACCCTCTTCGGCTGAAGCCTCATTTTTTTCATGGAACATACAAGCTCGACCAAGCCTTCAGCAGGAAAAACAACAGAGACACAGCCCTTATTCTTTACAGCAAAAGACGCGGCCGACATCACCTGATCGGTCGAGGAGCAGATCTGGTGACGAGCGATAAGTGCCTGCTGATTTGTGCTTTCTCTCCCGGCAGAGTTAGGATAAAATGGCGGGTTACAGACCACTTTGGAAAACGATTCCGGACCCAAAAAGGTATTTATTTCCCGTAAATCTCCTTCAACGACCGAGCATTTGTCACCAAAACCGTTCAGGACCACATTTCTGTCGGCAAGTTTTGCCAGTTCAGGTTGCAACTCCAAACCGACAACCTTTTTCACAAGATCTTGGTGTCTGAAAAAAATAATAAGCCCCACGATACCGCAGCCACACCCAATATCAAGAAGCATATCATCATTTTCTATATGTGGAAAATGAGCGAGTAAGAGCGAATCAACCGAATACCTATACCCATTACGAGGCTGCAGACAAACCAGCCGACCGTCAAAAAGGGTGTCGACAGTTACCTCTTTATCTTTTTTAAGGGAGTGTAGGTCAATCAAGACGGTTTATCACCTCATCATCATTTAACTTATTAAACAGCAGGCCGGTCATCACCTTGGGATAAAAAAAGGTGGATTTGTGCGGCATAATAAGATGTTGGTCAGCTACATCTTTCACCTGTTCCACCCGGGTCGGATTCATCACGAACAAAAGAGGCATGCTCAGTCCATCTTGGGCACAGTTTTTTACAGCGGTATCCAAGGCTTCATCGGGATCACTAAAATAGGTGACAAGATTTTCCTGTTCGCATCTTCGGTGATCGAGATCAAAATATTTCTCTATGATAAGATCCGACAAGATGACCACGTCCAGCTCTTTTAAACATTGCTCTTTATCACCAAGCTCTTTCAGAACTGACGGACGCATCTTCAATAAAAAGCATCTATCTTCACCAGGATGATAGACACCAAAAGTTGTGGGCTTTTTCTCAACGTCACGATCATCAAGCTCCGACATTCTGCCCAGGACTTCATTGATCTGGGCTTCCCGGCTGCCTGCCAGAATCTCTTCCAGTTCAAATCCGCCCTCTAGCCGCTCAATTAATTCCTGCACTCTTATTTTTCCGGGAAATTTCAGAAGTCTATGGGTCGGCAAAACGGAGAGTCCCGGGTCTTCCATTGGGCAAAGATACATCATGATATGATTGGCAGGGCTGTTATCGTCAAGCCCACCTGGCCGACTCCGCATCTGGTTTCTATAAGCAAGGGCCGTGGTATATCTATGGTGGCCGTCGGCTATATACAAAGATCTTTCGAGGAAAAAATATTGCACCTCCCTGATTATGGAAGGATCAACAATCTGCTTAAGACGATGCACGCAACCATCTGCATCGTTAACTATTCCCACCAGTTTGCTCTCCCCTTTTTCCAAAAGACCAATCACGGTACTTTCTTTATCGGAAAACAGTGAGAATACCTGGCTGAATTGAGCGCTACAATATTCAGTCAATTTCAATCGATCGGCAATAACCGTATCAAATGTCCGTTCATGGGGTTTAACGATACCTTCTGAAAAATCTGCCAGGCCGACCAGACAGACCAACCCTTTACGGGTTTTTCGCTCCCCGGTCGGAGGATGAAGATAGTCAACCTCATAGAGATAGAGGGATTCCTGGTTATCGCGGATTAGTATCCCCTCATCAAGCCATTGATTAAAAAGAGATGCCGCCTCAACATATCGTTCATCGCTGCGGTCTGCAGGTCCCGGATTTTTAGTGATATCCAGACGGATCATCGAATAAGGTGTTTTGGAAATGAAATGGTCCACTGAATTTTCAGTAATAACGTCGTATGGTGGCGTCACCACATCATCGATTCTTTCTATTTTTTCAGGGTTATATCTGACCCCTTTCAGGGGCGCTATAATAGTCATTCTCGTTCATTCCTTGTTAATGGCTTTTATTTCCAAGGCCTGCTTCCCTCAAAGTTAGCAGGCAGATATCTTATAAATCAGCATAGCTGGAGCATACCGACCGTAACGAAACATGAAAGCGCATCACTTCGACAGGCAATACGCAATACAATATGGACCTGGTGAGACGTTTATATAAAAGATTGTAAATAATATCTATTGGCATTAAATTCAACAGCATTGCGATAGAATCCAGCGTTTCTCTTATCACGTCAGCTGGTAACTTTTCAATGTATCTTGAAAAAACACAAGAAATAAATATATCTATTAAGCAGATACATTTTATTATGGAGAATGAATATGTATGATATTTTTATAAAAACCCATTTTGCAGGAGCCCATCATCTTCGCGACTATCCAGGTGACTGCGAACATCCTCATGGTCACAACTGGAAGGTCGAGGTAACAGTCAGGGCAACAGAACTCGACCGCCTTGGGATGGGCATAGACTTCAAGATTCTAAAAAAGGAAGTTAAAAAGATTATTGACCAGCTCGATCATCACGATCTGAACACTCTGCCTTTTTTTAGTGAAAAAAACCCTTCTTCCGAACATATTGCCATGTTTATTTTTAATAATCTTGAAAAGGAGCTCAAAAACGACCGCTATCGTCTTTACAGTGTAACAGTTCTGGAAACCGATTTTTCCGGTCTCACGTATTACGGTGGGAAATAGCAATTTGGAAATAGCAGAAATTTTTTATTCCATACAGGGGGAATCGACCTTTGCCGGTTTCCCCTGTGTTTTTATCAGATTGTCGGGTTGTAACCTGCACTGCTCCTATTGCGATACCCAATATGCCGTCCTGGAACCAGGAAAAGCCATGACGGTGGATGACATCCTTGCCCAGGCTGACCTCTATCCGAACGCCTTGGTCGAGATTACAGGTGGTGAACCACTGCTCCAACAGAATGTGTACGCACTCATGGATCGATTGGTCACAAATAACAGGAAAGTGCTCATAGAAACCAACGGATCATTAGACATTTCCGCTATTCCGATAGACGTAACGGTGATTATGGATATAAAATGCCCGGACAGCGGATCAAACGCCATGCATCACGAAAATATTGAGACCATTCACCGACGAGCTGCCTTACGTAAAGGAGCTACTGAAATAAAATTTGTGCTTTCGAGCCTTGCTGATTACATCTGGGCAAAGGAGCTAACCATACAATACGATTTATCCGGCAGCGCCCCTGTTCTTTTCTCTCCGGTGAAAAACCGTTTACCGGTTGAAGATCTAGCCTCTGCCATTCTAAATGATGAGTTGCCCGTAAGACTGCAGCTCCAACTTCATCCGATTATCTGGCCCAATATCCAAAGAGGTGTTTGACATTTTTTACAGATTACAATAGAAAAATCTGATCACTGTTATTTGGCAACTTGACCTTCTCTACATTCTGCGAGATCAATAAATGATAACACTTGAACAAATCCATATAGGTATCATAGGACTAGGGTATGTGGGGCTTCCCCTCGCCGTTGAATTCGGAAAAATTTTTCCCACAATCGGTTTTGACATCAATCCCAGGAGACTTTCGGAATTGATGTCCGGTACCGATTCCACCCTTGAGGCGACACAACAAGAATTGAAATCCGCGACAAAGCTTTGCTACACCTCAGATCTTGCCATTTTACAACAGGCGAATGTCTACATCGTCACGGTACCGACTCCCATTGACTCGTCCAATCGCCCGGATTTCAACCCGTTGAAAAATGCTTCGATCACCATAGGTAACGTCCTTTCAAAAGGCAACATCGTCATTTTTGAATCTACCGTCTATCCAGGAGCTACTGAAGAAATCTGCGTGCCCATCCTGGAAAAGGAATCGGGACTTCGTTTCAATACCGATTTTTTCTGTGGATACAGCCCGGAGCGAATCAATCCAGGAGATAAAAAACATCGTTTACCCAATATTATTAAGGTAACATCAGGATCTACTCCGGAAATCGCCGACCTTGTTGATAGCCTGTACAAAACCATCATTTCCGCCGGAACCTTTCGGGCAAGCTCGATAAAAGTTGCAGAGGCTGCAAAGGTAATTGAAAATACACAACGCGATGTCAATATAGCCTTGGTAAATGAGCTTTCATTGATCTTCAACAAACTGGGAATCAACACCTTAGAGGTGCTTGAGGCAGCCGGTACCAAATGGAACTTTCTTCCCTTTCGTCCCGGTTTGGTCGGTGGTCACTGCATAGGCGTGGATCCTTATTACCTGACCCACAAGGCGCAAGAAGTCGGATACCAACCGGACATGATACTAGCCGGTCGCCGTCTTAACGATAATATGGGAAGCTATATCGCTTCACAGGTTATAAAGCTGATGGTCAAAAAAGGAATCGATGTTGCTCATGCCCGAATTCTTATTTTTGGACTTTCTTTCAAAGAAAACTGCCCGGACCTGCGCAACACCAAAGTAATCGACATCATTTCCGAATTAAATGAGTTCAGTATCAAATCAGATATCTACGATCCTTGGGTAAACCACGAGGAGGCTTCTCGGGAATATAATATTTCCATGATTGAACAACCAACCGAGAAATATGATGCTTTGATCTTCGCAGTTGCCCATCAACAATTTCAACAAATGACCCGTGAAGACATTGGAAATCTCTGTAAACCAAATTCGGTAATCTTCGATGTAAAAAATATGTACCCGTTTGACTGGGTGGACGGAAGCCTCTAGCCAGCCACAACAATATATGAAAACATAGTCCTCCAGCCTGGCAAAGCCAGTGATTTACAGAGACTTTCTAATAAAATAGATAGCAAAATGCAGAAAACCATTCCCGTAGAAAATTCCATTGGTATGATCCTTCCCCATGATATCACAAAGATTGTGCAAGGTGATTTCAAGGGAGTCGCCTTCAAAAAGGGTCATATTATTAAAAAGGAAGATATCGAACACCTTAAGAGACTCGGCAAAGACCATATCTACGTCATCAAACTGGAAGCTCATCAAATCCACGAGGACGATGCAGCCAAGGCCTTGGCTGCATCGATCAGTGGTCCGGGTACCAGGTCGACATCTGAACCGAGTGAAGGGAAGGTCACAATATGTGCCGACCTTGATGGTCTTCTCAAGGTCGACAAGGAGGCATTATTCCGCTTCAACATGTTGGGTGAGGTGATGTGTTCAACTTTGCAAACCAACACCATGGTCAAAAAAGGAGAACCCATCGCAGGAACCCGCCTAATACCACTTCTGGCTGACCGAAAAATGATCGACGAAGCTGTAGCAATTGCCCAATCCGCTTTCCCAATAATCCAGGTTAAACCACTTAGAAAGACCTTTGCAGGTCTGGTCATAACCGGAAATGAAGTCTTCCATGGCAGGATACAGGACAAGTTCGAGGCAGTATTGAGGAAAAAACTCCAGGATTTAGGGTCGGAGGTCCAGATGGTCCGATTCGCCCCCGATGATCCAGGTCATATTTCTGAAGCCATTAAAGCATGTCTCGCAGGGGGAGCGGATCTTATTATTACCAGCGGAGGGATGTCGGTTGACCCTGACGATTTGACAAGAGAAGGAATCCGTCGGGCAGGGGCAACGGATATTGTTTACGGCACCCCTGTTCTTCCCGGAGCCATGTTTCTTTCTGCCCATATCGACAAGGTGCCTGTTCTGGGGCTGCCGGCATGCGGCATGTTTCATAACATCACCGTGTTCGACCTGATTCTTCCCAGGATCCTAACAGGTGAGTCAATTGGCCGCAGGCAACTTGCCGAACTCGGTCATGGAGGACTCTGCCGCAACTGTGCCACCTGCCGTTATCCGGTCTGTAATTTTGGGAAATAGCATACCTTCAAAATCTCACCACCGTTTTGTTATCCAAGAACCGACAAAGGCATGTACCTTTCTCGCTCTTTCTTCGGGACTCTCTAAACTCCGAATCAAAGATGCAATGAATAAAGGGGCGGTTTGGTTAAAACGGCCGGGACATAAGGAAAAAAGGATGCGCAAAGCATCTTTCCACCTCGAACCCAACGACAGAGTCGATTTATATTACGTTCCGAGTATCCTGGCATTCCATCCTCCTCCCCCCCAGCTGATCTTTGAAGGAAAGCATTTCAGTGTCTGGTATAAGCCTGAATATCTTTTAACCCAGGGGACCCGTTATGGAGACCATTGCTCACTTCTGAGATGGGTCGAACTTTATTTTAAAGGCAAGAAGAAAATATTTATCGTCCACCGGCTCGATAGAGAGGCGTCTGGACTGGTGCTTATGGCCCATTCCAAGCATAGTGCATCAGCCCTGTCAGAGCTCTTTCGAAATGGGAAGATAGAAAAACGATATAGATCAGAGGTGCAGGGCAGGATGGATTCTAATCAAATTCCCCTTACCATAACCCAACCGCTCGACGGGAAAGAGGCAATAACGATTGTCTCGCAAGTGTCTTTCTCCGGGGAGAAAAATACCAGTTTCATCGATATTATACTGCGAACCGGAAGATATCACCAGATACGGAGGCATCTCAATCTTATCGGCCACCCGATCGTTGGTGACTCAAAATACAATGTGATCGATCAGTCTCCCGGTGCGCCCCTGCAACTCTGTGCATATGGGCTGTATTTCAATTGCCCGTTTACCGGTAAACAGCATAGATTTAAGCTGGAGGATTCAGATCTACTAGAGTAGCTCCCCAGGTTCCGGCATCAGGACCGGCAAGACGATATGAGCAAACATAATCGAGTCGACTCAAAATTGCATGAGTCGAACGTCTCAAAGCCCCCATGCCCTTTCCGTGAACAATCCTAACCTGAAAAATTCCTCTGAAGCGACACTGTTCCAAATAATCGGGAATCAGGTTTTTCAAGTCTTTGGGAGAAAAGGCATGCAGATCCAATACACCATCTATCAGGAGAGGTACCGGCTCCATGAAATCTTCCATCACGATCACCCTCGGGACTCACCCAAAACCTCGAAGGCAAGTTGGGCTGCCTTCTCTGATGCTCCCGGACCACCGAGTTTTTGTCGAACCGCCAGAAGTCCTTCCTGCATCTTCTGTCGGGTATGCTCATCGAAAAGAAGAAAGGCCAACTCAACTTCTATACTCCCGGGATTTCCCTGTTCCTGAAGGAGTTCCGGCACAACCGGACCACCAGCTATAAGATTAACCAAAGAGAAGTATTTGCTTTTAACCAGGAGTTTACCAAGATAATAGGTTTGGGGTGAGACCTTATAGACAACAACCATCGGCACATTCAAGATTGCAAGTTCCAGAGTTACAGTCCCGGATGCAGCAACCGCAGCATCACAGGCAGCCATCATATCATACCTATTCTGCCTGATTATCCGAATATCAACAAACTCACGATAGTCGTCAAATCCGTTTGCTCTCAGCTCTTCTTCGGAGATCGTCGGAGCAAGTGAAATCAAAAAGACAATATGCTTCTGATACTTTTGCTGCATCCTCTTCGCAGCCTCAAGAAATGTCGGCAATAGTGCTGAGATTTCTTTTTTCCGGCTTCCGGGAAGGATCCCTACGATCTTATGGTCGGGATCTATTTCATAACGGTTGCAAAAGGCATCTCTGCTCATTGAAACGGTAACCGAATCCAGAAGAGGATGGCCGACATAACGAGCCTCGACCCCCCTGTCACGATAAAACTGCTCTTCAAAAGGAAGGATTACACCAATCCTGTCAACCAGTTTTTCAATGGTTTTAACCCTACCTGATCGCCATGCCCATACCTGCGGACTCACATAATAAAATACAGGAATTCCGTATTTTTTGGCTTTTTTGGCAAGCATCAGATTGAAGTCGGGAAAGTCGATGAGGATGAGGAGAGACGGACGATCTTTGCGCATCCTTTTTTTCAATATGGTACGAGCGGAAACTATATCTGCGAGGTGGCCCAACACTTCGACAACACCTACAACTGCAATTTTCTTTGCATCAAAAAGAATTTCTACCCCGGCAGCGGCAAGCTCGGTCCCCCCCATACCATAGAAAAGGAGTTCGGGATTTTTTTTCTGCATGGCCCTGACCAGATTAGCGCCATGGAGATCTCCGGAGGCTTCTCCGGCAACGATCATTACGGGACCGTTCATTTTTTCTGGGCGGCAAGAATCTGTTTGAAGGCATCAAGTTTTTGATGCTCATTGATCTGATTGATGACTTGGAGAGCCACCTCAAGCGCTCTTCTTCCTTCATGCCCTGAGACCGATGGGCGCGTGCGATTTTTGACATTTCCGAGAAAGTGTTCAATTTCGCTTTTCAGTGCATCGTGATCCGCGAAGGCCTCAATGGCCACCTCTTGTCGAGGCATACCACTTTCCAAGAGTTCATCGGTGAGGTGAATCGTCATCACCTTTTTTTTGGCAAAGTCGACATTTATATAGGATCCAGGTTGGAATATCCTCATTTTTCGGATATTTGTCCGGGATATTCTACTGACCGTAACATTTGCAGTGGCACCGTTTTCAAAGATCAATCTCGCGTTGGCAATATCGGTTGATCCCGTTACCACCGGGGCGCCAACTGTGTGGATCATCAAGAGAGGAGACTTAACGATATTAAGGATAATATCTATATCGTGTATCATGAGATCCAGGACAACATCGACATCCACTCCCCTGTTCTTATAGGTGGAGATACGATTGCTTTCGATAAAGACCGGGGTGGTTAAAAAGGGCTCCATTGCCTGTACGGCAGCATTGAAACGTTCAAGATGTCCAATCTGGAAAACAAGATTCTTTTCTTCTGCTCTCTTGATTAAAGTATCCGCTTCATCCAGGGTTACCGTCATCGGCTTTTCAAGCAACATGTCGACTCCGGAATCAATGCAGGCAAGGGCAACCTGGTAATGACTCACCGTTGGTACGACAATCGATACCGCATCAACCAAAGGAAGAAGTTCTGAATAGTCGTAAAAAGGTCGACATGAGCATTCCGATGCTATACGGTTGGCGCAGTCCTGATCGGTATCAACCACACCAACCAATTCCACCTCCTGCATTGCAGCATATTTCTGGGCATGAAACCTGCCGAGATAGCCTACTCCGATCACTCCGACTTTTATTTTATCCATTGATATCACAGCAAATACGGAATAGATAAAGCCATTCTGGAAGCTCCATCTATGCCTATTATTTTTCTATTCGACGTATGAAACAGGTGGGCATGCTACCATATGTTCCAATATAAATCCCGAAATAAGCCTTCATGACTTCAGAATTTTAAATAGATTCCACTCACAAAAAAATCAACCGGAAAAATACGAGCGGAAACCTTGTAAACATGATAGTTGTCTTTTAACGCATCATTGGCTGAAAATGGAAGAGAAATATTTTCCCAAGAATATTTCAAGGTGCTATTGTAAAAAATCCTTCTGAAAAGAGTATGGCTGATATCTTAGGCGGATTGTATTACTTTGGGCGTCCATTAAGTCCTCTCTATGGACTTATTATGAGACTGAGAACGCGTCTGTATAGGAGCGGCTTACTAAAGAGTACCCAAATGGATGTTCCAGTAATTTCGGTTGGGAACCTGACCATGGGAGGTACAGGAAAAACACCGTTTGTCTGCTATATAGCTCACTTGCTATTAGAAAATAACTTCAGCCCGGCGATTATCAGCAGAGGTTATAGAGGACGTTCGCGGGAGAGGATAAACATAGTCTCCGATGGCGAAACAGTATTGATGGATCCATTGCAGGCAGGAGACGAGCCTGTTCTGTTAGCGAGGACACTCGCCGGAGTACCTATACTCACCGGAAAGATCCGAGCCCTCCCCTGCCGATATGCAATAACTCATTTCAACAGCAATGTTTTGATTCTCGATGATGGATTTCAACATTTGGCGGTTGCCAGGGATTTAGACCTGGTCCTTTTCAACGCAGCTTCGCCTTTAGGCAACAAGCGAGTCTTCCCCGGTGGAGACCTACGGGAGCCTCAATCCTCTCTCCAAAGAGCCCATGCCTTCGTCCTGACAGGAGTGCAAGATGAACTGCGTTCCCATTCAGAAAATTTTCGGGGCCGTCTTTACAATAAATATCCCGATAAACCTGTTTTTTTCAGCTCATATACACCTTTTAAAATTAAGAGTCTAAAGGATCATTCACTTTCGTCATTCAACGACATTCCCTCGCCTGTCTGCGGTTTTTGCGGAATTGCTAACCCGGATCGGTTTTATGAAACACTTACCAGCTGCGGATTTAAGGTGAATGGGTTTACAGCATTACAAGACCATCAAATTTACGATCGCCAACTCATTAAAAAAATAGTATCTTCAGCTAAAGAAAACGGAGCCCGAGCGCTCATTACTACAGAAAAAGATATGGTTAAGCTACAATCCTTTCAATTCTCACTTCCGGTTTACATCCTGACAATGACTGTCAATATAGAAAAAACCTTTCCCGCTTTTATTCTTGAAAAAGTAGCGCAAAAGAATAACTTATTTTGCCTGGAACCGTAATAAATAAAATTGGATACGTGTGGTCAAAATATCGTGTTGATTTCCCCTCATGTGTCATTTTCAACACAGCTAGTGCTCAGTTTCGTATCAGAGTAGATATGTATTACTTTCCTGTTTTTATGTGATTTTTTATTTTTAAATTCTAATATTCTTCTTCAAGAAAAATGGCCTGTTTTTTGCATTACTTTTGGAAGTCTATAACTTTGCAATTATTTATAAAATTTTTCAACAAAGGTTTCTGATATGCGTCTTCTAATCGACCCGCACCAATATACCCTTAAAAAAGCAGTCAATTGTTGTGGTGTCGGCTTGCATACCGGAAGAACCGTAAACCTGACCATCAAACCGGCCCCCATTAATAATGGTATACGATTTTTCAGATCCGATTTGTTGGAAGGAACCCATATAGATGCACATATGGATAAAGTTATCGATACCCGACTGGCAACCACCATCGGACAGGACCAAATCCGGGTATCGACCACGGAACATCTCATGGCGGCACTCAAAGGATTCGGCGTTGACAATGCAATTATTGAGCTTGACGCAGCGGAGGTTCCGATCATGGACGGGAGCGCTGCGCCCTTTATTCATCTATTGAAAAAATCAGGCCTGAAAAAGCAGGATGGCCTCAGAAAAGTCCTTAGGATTACCAAAAAATTTGAGTACGTTGACGGGGACAGGACGATTTGTGTTGAACCTTACGACGGATTTAAAATAACCGGAGAGATCTGTTTCGACGACACACTCATTAAATCACAGAAATACAGCCTCAATGTCAATTCAGATCGATTTATAAAGGAAATCAGTCGGGCAAGGACCTTCGGATATGTGGAGCAGGTTGAAGAACTCTGGGCAAACGGCTTAGCCCTTGGCGGAACACTGGAAAATGTTATTGCCATTCACTGGAATAGAAAATCCATTCTCAATGAAGATGGTCTTCGTTTCGATGACGAATTTATTCGCCATAAGGTCTTAGACCTTATAGGTGACCTGGCCCTGTTAGGGTGTCAGATTTTTGGTCATGTTATTGCCCGCAAAACAGGACATACCCAACACCTTGCGTTTATGAAAGCTATTATTGACGCTCCTGAATGCTGGGAACTTATCCAAATGGGAACCAACGGCTCCCATTCTGTCCTCACCCAGATGGTCTCAAGCACCAGGGCTGCCGGTGATATGATCATGCCGTTTTTCAAAGCTCAACAAAAATCGGTTGCCTTGCCACAATCGATTTGAGTGTATCTTAAAAGGCTTAGGGAAAATACCTCCCCCTCCATCATTGCCAACATTCTTCGATGCGTTCATAATATCTTATTCTTTACTCACCCATAATATTGACCAGCACCCGCTTCTTTCTGCGTCCATCGAACACAACGTAATTTCGGGGAACAAGGTCTTCTCGCGGAGTGAGCAAGCCATCAGTCTCTTTTTCGGATCATTCGGTTTGTGAGCGTACTTTAGTAAAGCTAAAAGTAGCAACCCGGCGCAGGTCATCGCTTCCCGGGTTTTAGATACGTACGCTTATTCTGGAAGACCCTCTTTTTCTCCTGCCAAGGTCCAACTCGTGGGGATTGGCGAAAAGGTATTGCCATATCGACCAACCCAGTTGGCCTCTAGTTTGACTGCAGTTCGCTAAAAAACTTTGAACAGGGGAATGGGAGAGGGGCAGAGAGCATCCATATCTTTAAGGTCGTTCTCACTGCAATAACCTTTTGATATATAGCCTTGCCCAAATCCCTTCTCGGTAAGGATTTGCAGGTGGGTGTGATAGAACCAATTACCGTTCTCGTCGAAATCACCAATCTGTGCAAAAGGTTCACCAGCATTGAAACTGCTGCCGGTCTTTGGAAGACTGCTGCGGCGAAGATGGCCATAAAAGCTGTAAAAAGTTGTAAAGTGCGGACTTGAATGTCTGAGCAGCACAAAGCTGCCGTAATTTCCTTCTCCGCTCTCATACCCCGTCTCAGCAACTACAGCATCAAGCGGAGCATTGAGAGGTGTGCCTAACGGAACAATTATATCAAGGCCGAGATGAATAAATCTCTTTTCAGTAACCATTTGCGGACAAGCCGAGAGGAGCGAAGCTCTGTTTTCTAAATATGAGGCCACCCCCCAGCTGTGCTCATCCCCCATTTTTTCCTCAAGAATTTTCTGAAATTTCTTCTGATCCCTCATGTCTATGTTATCTAAGAGAGCGCTGCCGGGTGACAGGTCGGCAATATATGGATCTCCTGTCAAATCTTTAAAAATCTGCTGCTGGTTAACTTTTCTGCTATACAGTAAAAATGGATAGTGCATGATTTTTCTTCAGGACAGGGCAAAGTCGGTGGTCTTGACTAGACCTGTTATCTCAGCTATGGGGTGACCGTCATCTGCTTCCTGAACTCCTGCAGGCCATGAAAAATCAGCTCTAATACCTTCATAATACCTTCGATCATAGGGGAGCAGCTTGATCTTGAGAGCGTCACCTTCCCCAATAATTTCTGTTGCAAGACCAAAATCTGCTTCTCCTGCTGCTGTCCGGATAATGTAACGGGGAACTTCGCGACCGCTGCCATCGCGCCTCACCCGTGTGGCAATATCAACCACATCATAGAGGGCTACGGGATTATTTGCGTTCCACCAATTCTGCAGCGGTAATCCCGCTATATAGAGATGGTGGAACTCAATTCCGGCCTGCCGGCACTGATAGGCAAGAAGATGTATGGTCTCCGGGGTATCGTTTATCCGGCCCAGCAGCGGCGTATTGTTATAGACTGTAATCCCTCTGTTACGCAAAAGTTTGGTTATACGGCCATGTTCAGCAGTGAATTCTTCGGGGACAAGAAACTGAGTCTCAATTTCCAACCTCTTGGGATTGACGAGGCTCAATCTGTTGAAAGCAGCGAGGCAATCGATAACCTCGGCACTGTAACTCTGCGGTTCATAGTTGAATTTTCGGCTACGCAGCCTGATGGCGTTCACCTGCGGAACATCATCAAGCACTTTGAGGATTCGTCTTACAGCAAAGAGTGAGTCAATCGCGTCCGTCTCTGAAATAATGACGACATCGGTTATTCGTTCATCGGAACAGATAGCGTTGAGTTCCAGCTCACCGACATTGACATCAACCTCAATCCGTGTTTCATGCACTCGTGAAATATGCGGTGACCCGGTATCAACAAGTGACGGTGCCAGTTTCTCTTTACGAAGCACCTCCTCCATCACGGCATCTGTGGTTTCCGCTTCAAACACCCGCACTCCCAGCCGTAATGGGCGAGAACCGAAAAAGAGCGATTCATCACCCAATCTGGCCATATACTGGATATCGATAGTACCTTCTTCATTGACACGAATATTCTCCAGCTCGTTGGCAACAGGAGCAAATTCTTTAAAATAATCAGGAGTGTACGGGCTACGTATCCAAATAAAATTATCGTTTTCAGCAACAGGTTCAACCGCCCAGCCGCTTGAATTCCAGTCCATCTTACCAATGGGAGTGGCTGTACAGATTCTCGGCACAACACGGTCGGAAAGGTGCGCTCTGAGAAACCTGCCCACTTCCAATCCTTTTGAAATTGGTGACCAGTAAATGCTGTTACCGTGAATCGGGCTGCACGGGATATAGATATAGTGCAGTTCCGCCCCGGCACCTCTTAGCAGGCTGAAGAGTCGTACCAGTTCAGGCCCTTTATCGTTGCAGTCTTTGAGAAAAGGCGTCTGCACATAAACCGCTATACCAGCCTTGACCAGCTCAGATATGATCATCAGAGACTGCGGAGAAATCTCATCGGGATGGATAAAATGAGTAGCCACCTCTATTCGCTTGCCAAAGTCCTGCAGTTCAAGATTCTTTCGTTTAAAATAATTCAGCAGCTTCCCGTCTTCGGCCAGAAACATATGAGGATAGTAGGAAATAGATCGTGTCGCCAGCCGGAGAGACTGGACATGCTCCACTTCCATAAGGCCGTCAATGGCACTTGCCATATTTGCACGGTTCAGAAAAGGATCACCGCCGGTGATGACAATCTCCTTAATAGATGGGGAGTTTTTCACGTGCTCAATTGCTTCAGCCACATCATCCGGAGTTGGATTTTTCTGGTTCCGTGCCTCTTTATGCTTACGGAAACAGAACCTGCAATAGACCGGGCAGCTCATATTGAGCAGAAAAATAACCCGGTTCTGGTACATCTGTTCCAGCAATCCCTGGTGAAACTGACCGATCCAGGTATTGGTATGGCCAATTGTGTCAAGTTCTTCAATAAACGGGAGATACTGATAGGAAACATTGGCAGAAACCCGCATCTGCCGGACAGTATGCATGGAAAGCCGTACCGGATAGGTGTCTATAACCTTCTGCATATCGGCCCGATCTGATTCCTGTAATTTTATATTCGTTAGTTTTTCAAGCTGTTCGGTGTTCTTGACTGAAATAAAATGATCGCCGGGAAGCACTACTTCAAGGATAGCCATAAGAAGAAGATGCGGCATCTCAACACCATTTATGGCAATCCTTGTGCTGCCGTCGGCACGGCCCAGTTGTGCAAGCAACTCCCTTAAAAAGCGCTCTGTATCAGTTTCATAAGCACAGGCAGCTATGAGTCTTCCCAGCTTGGTATGCCCATCTCCCTCACCAATTAGTCGAGAAAACCCACTATCTATAAGAGGCCGGACCGCCAGATGCTCGAAGTATTGTACAAGAGCAGCAGTTACTTCTTTAAGATCCACCTGTACCTCTTCCCCTGAATTTTGGTACACTATCCGCAGTGCTGTGTCGTTTGGCGCCATTCCCGGCTCTCCTGAAGAGGTTATAAAAATTAGCAATTGACATTCATGGCAAAATCTGCAATTTTAACTATAATAGTAATCTCTTTGCTATTATAGTGCGATAATAATTCATCTGAAAAGAGAATGTCAAAAGGAAAATACTATTTTTCAAAGTCGCTGGAAAAGGGGCTGAAAATACTGGCCCTCTTTAACGGTAAAACTCCGACTTTAACCCAGAGTGAGATTGCTATAATCCTGGGACTCAATATGACCTCGACCTACCGCTATATCAATACACTGGTGGAAATGGGGTATCTTGAAAAGGATGCGAAGACCAAAGCAATCAGGCCTTCGACACACTGTCTGCTGATGTGCATTAACCTGATGCATGCAGCCGATAATCTGAAGATGATCAAGGAGGTTGTTGATCGGATCAACCGGGAGAGAAATATCAGTATTGATATGGCCTTTGGCGTCGAAGACAGCCTGGTCCGTATCTATCACAAGGAGGCGGAAGAGACTCTTACCTATAGCCTACCGGAGTTCTCGAAAAACTGTCTGCACAATACAGCGCTGGGGAAGGCATACCTTTCCAGTCTGCCGGATCGACTGATCGCCGATAAAATCGCAACGCTGGAACTGGTAGCCAAAACAGCTAAGACCATCGTCGACAGAGACAGGCTTCATCAAGAAGTACAGAAAACGAAGGAACGTGGCTTCGCCATGGCAGAAGAAGAGTATCTACCCGGCGTTCTTGCCATCGCCGCGCCACTTTATGATCCAATAACCGGGATGGGAGTGGGAGCAGTTTCCTTCGATTTTTCGGTTCTGCAGTATAGCAGCGCTGAAATAATAGCGACATACGGGAATTTGATTAAGGAGACCGCGACAATCCTCTCCGAGCTGCTGCCTACCGGGAAAAAACACAGGTAGTATTTCTTTAATTTCTGTATCTTAACCGAGAACAACATGAAATCTGACAGTTGGAAACCATGGGCGCTCCTGGCGCCATCAATGACCGCAGTATTTTTGCTGCTCGTCATCCCGGTCTGCTTTATCGTTGTCTACAGCTTCTGGCTCCGTGCTCCAAGCGGTGCTGATATCCCTGCCTTTCAGTTCGGTAATTACGCCAAATTTTTTGCAGACTTTTTTTATCCGAAGATTCTTCTGCGCACCATTCGAATCTGCTTTGAGACTGTCTTTCTCTGTGTGGTGATGGGTTATATCCCGGCCTATTTTTTCTACCGCAGCACCAGCCGAAACAAACAAGTCTTTCTCCTGCTGATTATGTTGCCCTTCTGGGTCAGCTTTATTATTCGGACCATGAGCTGGATCAACATCATGGGAGATTCCGGTCTGATCAATCATTTTCTTCTGGAGATAGGTCTTATCGAGACTCCAATTTCAATGCTTTATAATGAATTCACCGTCCTGATGGGACTGATCATGTATCTTCTTCCGTTCATGATCCTCAATATCTATGTCAGCCTCGAAGGCATCGATAAGAGTCTTCTCGAAGCTGCCCGCTCGATGGGCTGCACAGAATGGCAGGCTTTTCGTGAAGTGACGCTGCCTTTGAGTCTGCCGGGGCTCAGCGCCGGCTGTCTTCTGGTCTTTGTCCTCACAGCAGGAACCTATCTGCCGCCTATGATCCTTGGCGGTCCGGATAACGATATGATTGCCAATCTCATCTTCAAGCGGGTCATCGGCACCCTCGATTGGCCCTTTGGATCGGCCATTAGCGTCATCCTGCTTACCCTGCTCTTTATTATCGTCTGGACGTACAACCGGTACCTGGGTATTAACCAGATATTTAAAAGCTTTCAGGGAAGTTAAGATATGCGACAATCTTCACTTGGATGGACACTCATTCGACTGTATACGATTCTTGTCTATATTTTCATGTTTACTCCGATCGTGGTGGTAATCGTCCTCGCCTTCAACCCTAAACAGTTCGGTATCTTCCCTATGGAGGGGTTCAGCTTCCGCTGGTTCATCAAGCTGGCGCAGAATGATTCGATCATTGATGCCTTCAAAAATTCATTGGTCTTAGGATCGCTTACTGCTATTACCTCAACTGCAATCGGCATCATGGCAGCACTTGCTTTTATTCGTTTTGATTTTCGAGGTAAAAATACGCTCAATACCTTGTTGCTTTCTCCCATTATGATTCCCGAGGTCATCCTGGGTGTTGCCCTGCTCCTTTTTCTCCGTTGGCTCCAACAGCCTAAAAGCTTTTTCCTGTTGCTCATCGGCCATGTGGTTCTCACACTGCCCTATGTCCTGCTCATCGTCCAGGCCCGTCTTGTCGGCATCAAAAAAGAATACGAAGAGGCGGCAAAATCACTTGGTGCCAATGGGATTCAAACCTTTAAGGAAGTCACTTTTCCTTTACTATTACCTGCAATTCTCGCCGGCGCGCTCTTTTCATTCACCATCTCGTTTGATGATATAACCGCGACCCTGTTCTGGGCCACAGCCCAGAACCAGACGGTTCCGGTGAAGATCTTCAGTATGCTGAGAAATTCAATAAGTCCGGAGATCAACGCCCTTGGTGCAGTGATGATCGTCCTTACCGTGGCCACACCCCTGCTGGCTGGCTATTTGTCGCGAAAATTTTCACAGATAAAAGCCTGACAAGACCAACCAAAACTCAAAGAGGAGAACCTATGTCAAACATTACCCAAAAAAAACTCGACCGAGTCTATGAAGCCTATAAGAGTGGCAAGCTCAGCCGTCGTCATTTCATGAAATACATGGCCATGGCTGGTGCCGCACTGGGTATTGTCGGATCGCCCTTCGGTTCAATGCTGAAAAATGCCCAGGCGGCCAAGTCGATACGGTTTGACGGTTGGGGTGGCAGTACCTCTGAGGCATTTCGCAAATATGCATTCAAACCGTTTACTGAAAAAACCGGAATTCAGGTAATAGACGGCGAGTTTGGAGATATGAACTCCTACCTCACCCGGGTCAAGGCCTCTTATCCTCCTGGCGGTGAATTTAATATCGCCCATCTCAGTGCAGTCTTCGACTATGCACGCTATGCTGATCTGGGCTTTGCCACTGTGCTCGATGAATCCAAGATTCCAAATCTGAAAAACGTCATGGCTTCAATGATCAAACCATTACGTGACATCACCAAAGGAACACTTTCTGCCGTCCCCTACGATCTTGGCCAAACCGGAATTGCCTACAACTCTGAAAAAATCAGTAAAGAAAAGGCAGAAAAACTGGGCGCCTCTCTTCTCTGGGACAAAGAGCTGAAAGGGAAATTAGGCAGCTGGGGCGGTGACTTCAGGACCAACATGTGGTATGCCGCACTGCATACCGGTCAGAGTCCAAACAACATGACCGATCTCAAGGCAATCTGGGCTGCTCTGCGTGAACAGCGTGACCTGATGAAAAAATACTGGAGCTCAGGCGCTGAACTGATGAGTCTGCTTGCCAACGGCGAAATCTATGCAACAGTTGCCTGGTCCGGCAGAGTTGCAGCGCTGCAGCAAGGAGGCCACCCTATAGGATATCTCTCACCCAAGGGTACCTATTCGTGGATGGAATATCTTTTTGTCCTCAAAGGTACAGATCTCAATGTTGCCCAGAAGCTTCTCAACTTCATGCTTGAACCGGCAGCTGCAATTGCAGTTTCTGAAGGACAGAATTATCCGCCAAGCCTTGATCCTACTAAAGTCAAACTGACGGAGAAGATCAAAAAAATGCCGGCCTTCGACCCCACCGGCAAACTGGAAGGCTACCTCTTTGCCGATCCTGGGTATTGGAACGCCAATCAGCTGGAATGGACTGAAAAGTGGGATCGTATTAAAGCCGGCAGTTGATCTGTTTGCAGCACTTTAACAGAGGGGCATGACAAAAGGGCCGGGCTTTTATTAAAAGAGAAAGATTTTACCTCCGGTCCTTTCACCATAAAGATGAGGGAGTAAGAGTACATTGGCAGCCGGTAAGAAAAATCCCATGGTTCAGTTTAAAGGGATATTGAAAAAATTCGGTAATGTTCTGGCCGTGGAGAAGATGGATTTTGATATAGAAGAGGGAAGCCTGGTCACATTACTGGGGCCTTCCGGCTGCGGTAAAACCACCCTTTTACGAATGGTTGCCGGCCTTGAAGAACCTACAGAGGGCGATATCTTCATCAAAGGTAAACGTATCAACGATACGCCGATCCACAAGCGGAATCTGGGCATGATTTTCCAGAATTATGCTCTGTTTCCTCACAAAAACATTTTCGACAACGTCGCCTTCGGCTTGAAATACCGTGGTGTTTCAAATGATGAAATTCGAGACAAGGTCAGCCGGGCTCTGGAAATGGTTCGTCTGCCTGGCGTGGAAAACCGCATGCCGAACCAACTCTCCGGAGGACAACAGCAACGTATCGCCATGGCCCGAGCCATTGTCATTGAGCCTGATGTGCTGCTGATGGATGAGCCGCTCTCGGCACTTGATGAAAATCTGCGGGAAGAAATGCGCCGTGAAGTGGATAATCTCCAGCAAATGCTTGGTGTTACCACGATCTTTGTCACTCACGACCAGCGTGAAGCCCTGTCTATGTCTGATAAAATCCTGGTTATGAAAAACGGATTGAAACAACAGGAGGGCGATCCGCAATCGGTCTACAACGAACCTGTCAATCATTTTGTCGCCGACTTTTTAGGCCACTCCAACTTTATTAAAGGAGAGATCATTGATCTTGATCCTGATACTGTCACGCTGAAAATTGAGACCGGCGACCACCTCATCGCCGTCAATAAAGGGGTCTTCAAGATAGGAGACCAGGTTGAGCTTGTGGTGCGAGCCCAACGCTTTGATCTTTATGCCAAAGATGACTTTACCGCCAATGCGGGCATGAACACTTTCGAAGGACGTATTAAGGACCGCAGCTATATGGGAGGGGAAGTCAGTTACTTTATCCAACTCGGATCGGACAGGGAAATTCATGCAATCAGCATGATGCGTACCAGGATCTACGAGATCGGTGAAATAGTCAGCATTCAGGTGGCCCCGCAACACTGCCATCTGATACCGATTGAAGATTTGCACGACTAAAGGTAAAGGCACTCACACCCTATATATGATAATGAGGAATGCCTGAAAACGCTCCCTGTTGTTTTCAGGCATTCCTCATTTGGATGTTAAAAGAGAAAAATCAAGAACGCTGTTTGCTGGAAAACTCATCAAGCTTGAGTGTCAAATTCCAGCAAACACAGTTTGTGTTGACGCTCTAAACGAAATCTAACCCGCATTTCTCATCAGTTCAGGCGGTGTCAGGTTCGAAGTTTTTGGCAGGGGACAATAGTAATCTATGTTCACTGCCAAAAAACTGAAGAAGATGGCACCGCATGGACTGACCTTTGGTGAACACTGTGTAAATTTGTTACTACTTGGGGTATCTTAAAATATGTTGGATCTTTTACGTTTCCTCCAAATTGACACAGTGTTCATGAGAAATTCGGGCTAAGCTATGTGATCAGGTAGACAAATGCTCGATTTAAATAAGATCAAATCAGGATTTTCAGCCCTCTACAACAGGAAAATTATAACCATTGACTCTCATACCCAGGGGGAGCCTACAAGGTTATTGATACGTGGGGCAGAGGATCTCAAGGGTTCGACCATGGCTGCGAAAAGGGAGGATTTCCAGGCACGCTATGATCACCTGAGGTGTCTTTTGACCCAAGAACCACGAGGCCATCGCGACATGGTTGCCGCAACTGTAACAGAACCTGTGAGTACCGGCGCGCACTTTGGCCTGATTTATATGGATGCCAGACGATATCCTTATCTCTGCGGGCATGCAACAATCGGTGCGGTCACAACGTTGATTGAAACAGCTGCCATTGAAGCACCTGAAGGAAATTCTGTCATTGTGGTAGATACTCCTTCCGGCCCTCTAAAGACCTTTCCACAGATCAAAAACGGTCGGGTTCTCTCTGTTGGTATTGACATGGTTCCCTCCTTTGTCTCTCAGTCAGACATTCCACTGGAGGTTCCGGGTTTTGGTAATTTGAACATTGATCTGGTCTATGTCGGAGGTTTTTTCGCAATGGTTTCAGCTCCATCTGTTGGACTTGAACTCACTAAAGCCAACAGTCGCAAACTCATTTCCCTGGGCATGTCAATTATCGAGGCTGCCAATAATGTCCTGACGATCAGTCATCCGGAGAGGCCCGAAGGAGGCACTGTCGATGTGACCGAGTTCTACCATGAAGATGCTGAAAAAAAGCAGGGAACAAGCGTTGTCATTTATGGTGAAGCACATATGGACCGATCTCCCTGCGGAACCGGTACCACTGCAAAAATGACTCTGATGCACCACAGAAATAAACTGAGTCCGGGCGAAGTGTACACAAATGGCAGCCCGCTAGGTACGATATTCGAGGGCCGAATTGTCAAAGAAATAATGATCGGCGGGCGCAAAGGCATCATCGGCCGGATAAAGGGAAGTGCTTCGGTGACAGGCTATCACCAATTTGTTGTTGATTCGACAGACCCCTTCCCGCAAGGCTTTTTATTGTGAAATCCATGAAACAGTGCCTCATCCCTGACATCGTCCTCTATAATGGTTTTTTTGCTTCAAATAATCTTGTCGATCCCCTTCTCTTAGGGGTGGAGGCAATTGCCATTGCAGAGGATACGATTATTGCGCTTGGAAAAAACGACGAGATGCTGGATCTGGCAACGGCTGCGACAGAGAAGATAGATCTCAATAGGCGCCTGGTGATACCCGGATGCATCGATACACATATCCACTTCTATGAATGGGCGCTCAAGCGTCTCGATCTTCAACTCGAAGGTTTAAAAAGCCTCGAAGATCTCCTCCATCTTGTCCGACAGGCGGCAGAACGCAAAAATCCGGGCGAGTGGATTATGGGCCAGGGATGGAATGAAACCGACTGGACTGCTGCAATCCAACCCAACCGGCACACGCTTGACCAGGCAGCACCAGACAACCCGGTGCTGTTGTGGCGCTGCGATCTCCATCTTGCTGTTGCTAACTCGGAAGCTTTACGACGTGCGGGAATAGACGATTCTACTCCGGACCCACCTGATGGTCTTATTGCAAGAGATAGTAATGGAGAACCCACCGGTGCCCTGCGGGAACTAGCCATTAATCTTGTGCGCCAGGCTGTCCCTCCGCCAGACGACAATCATCTGACCCAGACCTTTCTTGATGGTATTTCAACCCTCCACAAAATGGGAATAACAGGTATTCACGATATTCGTTTGATGTCGGACAACGACGGAGCCGGATCCTTTCGGGCCTTCGAAAAGCTTGACCTTGAAAATAAACTTAATCTGCGTTGCTGGATGAGTCTGCCAGGACACAGGCTCGATGATATAATCAGTCTTGGCTTGCGCACAGGATTCGGCAATGACAGACTTCGCATCGGGCATGTGAAGTTTTTTTCTGACGGCGGTTTTGGAGCGCGCACTGGTTGGATGCTCGAGCCCTATCTCGACGCTGAGTGCGGTATGCCGCTCATCGATATGGAGGAACTTGCAGCAGAAATAGAAAAGGCAGACCGCGCCGGGCTCTCTGTCATGACTCATGCCGTTGGTGACCGGGCAAACAGAGAATTGATCACTCTCTTCTCAGAGCTTGAAGATCGCCGAAAACATCTGGGCCTGCCACAACCTCAAATACCGCATCGTCTTGAGCACGTCCAAATGATCCGCCCGGAAGACATTGATCGCCTGAAAAATACAGGGCTTGCGCTCTGTGTCACACCGGCAAATATGATTCTTGATATAAATTTGATAGAAACGGCTGTGGGGGAGAAAGGGAAATGGGCCTATTCGTTCCGGGAACTGCTGGAGACAGGCAGGCCGGTTATGTTTAGTTCCGACTGTCCTGTCTGTGATCCGGCACCACTTCCGGCAATGCATGCTGCGGTGACACGTCAGCGACCAGACGGCACCCCGAAAAATGGTTGGCATGCCAAGTCGCGTATTAGTGCGGCAGAGGCCCTCAATGCCTATACCTCAACTCCAGCGACTGTCCATAACTGTTATAATATTGGCTTCATCTCTTCTGGCAAGAAGGCTGACCTTGCCGTTCTCAATCGCAATATCTTATCCGAATCACCCTCCGTCATCCTTGAAACGCATGTTGATATGACTCTTTTCGATGGCAATATCGTTCATCGGCGTTTCTGATATAAGCCATGCAAGATACCATCGAAATTATTCACAGCTCCAAGGTCCAGCATGGGCCGCTCAACAACCGCATTTATTTAATGGAACTCAACCGCAACAAAGTTCGGCAGATCATCGAGTCTTTAGACGCTATGGCGCAACATTGCGGTTACGGTAAAATTATTGCCAAGATCCCTGAACCTGACTGGCAGAAATTCAAGATGGCGGGATACCTGAAAGAGGCAATAGTACCTGGATTTTTTAACGGCAGGATGGATGGATTTTTTCTCGGCAAATATTTTTCAGAGAAACGACAGCAGAGAGGAGACCATAGCTGCAGTGAAATAGAGAAAGTTCATCAACGGAAAAAAACTATCGGGAAACACTGTTCAAAGAGCATATCTTCCCCGCAAATTGATAGATGCACACCAGCAGATGCACAGGAGATGAGCTCTCTCTACGGCCAGATATTTCGATCATATCCATTTCCGATCACAAAACCAGAGTATATTCAGACGGCGATGAATGAAAACGTCATCTACTTCTGTATCCGTAAGGAAGGTAAAATTACGGCAGTAGCCTCAATGGAGATTAATAGAAATCATAAGAACGTTGAAATGACCGATTTTGCAACATTGCCGCAGTGGCGTGGATATGGCCTTGCGGGACGGCTGCTTGGTCATATGGACCAGGAAGCCCATGAGCTGGACATGAGAACAGCCTACACTATTGCCAGAGCGCAGTCCCATGGCATAAATGCAATTTTTCGAAAAAACGGCTACTGTTACGGTGGACTATTAAAAAATAATACCCAAATATCAGGTCGTATTGAAAGCATGAGAGTCTGGTACAAAAATATTTCGGTTCTTCCGGATTGAGAGTACTTATTATAACGCGGGAGGCAGAGGGCGTCTCTGGAAGACGCCTCGCGGAGGCCCGAAGGTATTCCATACAAGGCCCAGAGGGGTGCGGGCAGGACGTCCGCACCTGACAGCAGGCGCCCAGGGACGGCCTGTCTGTCAGCCGTGGTGTACCGGCGATAAGGCCGCAGAGTAGCGTCTGGAAGTGATGCACTCTGCCGGATTGTTCCTTTCAGATTTACAAAAGTACGCTTCATTCGGATGAACCAATATTTCCCTTTAATGTTGGTGCAACCTGATGAATCTGAAATCGGCACGTCATTCCAATCTTTTTGAGGAGGCTTTTTTTTGCTGAAATACCAGGATGTTTTTATCTAGTGGTACAAAACCCAGTTGGATCTCATCAAATCAAGCTGTTACGTAACTATTCACACTATACTTTTTCATCAGTGTTACTGCTTGATATGAAAACTGTTTATAGTGGAGGAGAAACCCATGAAAAGCTATCGTAAAGAGTTGTGGTTCGAGGTGCCTACCCGACGCGCTTTTATTAACATCACGCCCAACGTCCAAGAATGTCTTGAGGAAAGCGGAATTCGTGATGGTTTAGTACTCTGTAACGCGATGCACATAACAGCATCAGTGTTTATCAACGACGACGAACCCGGACTCCACCAGGACTATGACGTCTGGCTGGAAAAACTCGCCCCTCATGCCCCGGTTGACCAATACAAACACAACGGGTACGAAGACAACGCTGACGCACACATGAAACGCCAGATCATGGGACGTGAGGTAGTTGTTGCAATTACCGACGGACAACTCGATTTCGGAACCTGGGAGCAGATTTTCTACGGTGAATTTGATGGGCGACGCCGTAAACGTGTATTGGTCAAAATCATTGGGGAGTAAGCTATGAAATTTGCTCCTCTTGTGCGGGTAAGCACTTAAAAACAAGAAAAGCAAAGAGGGTCTTCAATTTTTTCGTGACAATAGCGTTAGATTTCCACTTTTGGGGGGGTATATTAATTAATGCCCTACGTGTGGGTACGGTGAACCAGAGTTCCCTGACAAACGATTTCACATCCTTGTCTCTCCTCTCGTTTTATTCGATATAAGATATTTTTTTTTCAGCCTTCATTCTACTTGAATTTTATCCTTTTTTGTCCTAAAAATTAGGGTTCTGACATTTATGTAAAGAGAGAGGACAGTAGAGAGCATTCAAGGGCCCTGGTCACAATATGTCTCTGCATCTTTTCATTTAACTGTATAATACTCTTTGCACTTCTTTTTAGTTTCAACTTAAACGTGACTCCGATGGACCATCCTACAAAAAGAATTGTGATTACAGGTGTCGGTTTAGTTGCACCTGGCTCCGACAATCTTCCCGATTTTAGAAAAAAACTTCTGAGAGGAGAAAGCAATATCTCTGAAATCGATCTTAGGTACTTTGGCAAGGCACCAGCCGGAGTATGTAGTTTCCCCGAGACAAAGTATCGAAAGAAAAAAGAGAATAAAAGAGGGACCAGGGCAGGATGCCTGGGTGTTTACTGTTCCAACGAAGCTATCCTGGATGCAAAACTCGATCTTGCAACATGCGACAAATCACGCATAGGAGTGTATATCGGTCTGACCGAACATGGTACAGTCGAAACGGAAAACGAAATTTACAACATTAGCCTTTACAACTACAACGTCGATTACTGGACCCACCACCATAACCCACGAACAGTCTTAAACAATCCCGCAGGGGAAATTACCATGGGTCTGGGAATAACCGGTCCCCACTATTCTATTGGCGCTGCATGCGCAGCAGGAAACGCCTCACTTATCCAAGGTGTTCAGATGTTACGTCTCGGAGAAGTGGATACGGCCATTGTCGGTGGAATCTCCGAATCTATTGGTTCCTTTGGGATTTTTGCAAGCTTCAAAGCCCAAGGAGCGCTCGCCGCTGCCGCGGATCCCCGCAAGGCCTGCAGACCGTTTGATATCTCCAGAAACGGCATTGTCATATCCGAAGGTGCATGTGTCTATATCCTCGAACCTCTTGAAAAGGCCCTTGAGAGAAATGTCCACATTTACGGTGAAATAGTTGGTTATGCAATGAATTCCGATGCAAATGATTTCGTTCTTCCACTGGGAGTGCGGCAGGCTGAATGTATCAAACTTGCCCTACAAAGGGCTGAAATGGAGGCCGATGAAATTGATATCATCAGCACCCATGCCACCGGAACACCTCAAGGAGATATCGAAGAATGCAAGGCGATACAACAGGTTTTCAAGGGCTGCTCCACGACCTCGATCAATAACACGAAAAGCATCATCGGCCACGCCATGGGGGCCGCAGGCGTTCTTGAACTCGCCGGAAACCTCCCGTCCTTTGAGGATAACTTGGTTCACCCAACCATAAATGTGCAGGAACTTGATCCCGCCTGTTCTTTACCTAATCTCGTCTTGAATACCTCTTTGCAACGAGATTCAATTTCTACCATACTCAACAATTCGTTCGGGATGGTGGGAATCAATTCCACGGTTATTATAAAAAAATTCTTTTTATAAATGCATGCTTGAAAACATTGGCTTCTTTTTTCAAAAAAACATAAAAAATATGCTTTAGGTATGGTATATAGTCAGACTCTCTTATGTAATATCGATAAATCAGGATATCTTTTTGGAATGTTTTTCTCAACTTGGATAAAAGATGATCGCAAGAGATCAATCTTTAACCACACTTTTTCAAAAAACGGTATTCGACAGAATGATAGACTATTTTTTAAATTGCAATTAAATTTGTAAGGATTCATCTGGAGAACCAAATGACACAAAGTGAAATCAAAACTCTTATATTGGAGATAATAGCTGATATTGACGAAGATGCAGAATTTGACAATCTACAGGAAGATCAACCTTTACGCGACCAATTGGATTTGGATTCAATGGATTTTCTTGATATCGTCATGGAGCTGAGGAAAAGACATCAACTCCAGATTCCGGAAGAAGACTACCCCCACCTCGCAACCCTGGCAAGTTGTGTTACGTACCTTGAACCGCTCATGAAAGACGTCTGAATTTGTGAAAATTCCCTTATTGATTATTGGCAGCGGCCTTTCAGGACTTGCTGCTGCCATTCGCTATGCCAGATTTTCCCCTCATGTTCTCCTCCTTGAAAAACACTCCCGTATAGGAGGACTCAATTCCTACTTTTATCGCAACAAGGTCCTTATTGAAACCGGGCTTCATGCCATAACAAATTACGCTCCACCGAAAAACAGAAAAGCTCCCCTCAATCAGATTTTCCGGCAACTTAAAATTGACAGGAATCTGCTTAAGCCCCACGAACAGATCCAGAGCGAAATTTGTTTTACTGACAGAGAAACACTACTATTTTCAAACGATTTTAATTTGTTATGCGACCAGATTGGTGAAAAATTCCCGCATTCAAAAAACGACTTTGACAATCTTGTTACAGCTATAAATTCTTTTCCCGCATACCTATTCGAAAGTTACAGGTCAGCGAAAGCCTTTTTACAGCATCACATATCCGACCCCCTTCTTGTCCAAATGCTCCTCTGCCCCTTACTGTTCTATGGCTCCAGTCTTGAAAACGACATGGACCTTAGCCAGTTTGTTATTATGTTCAGATCTATTTTTCAAGAAGGGCTTTTTCGTCCCCAGGGAACCATCAAGGACTTTCTTGATCTGTTAATGAACCGCTATCTTGAATATGGCGGCAGTATACGGATGCAGTCCCCGGTGAAAAAGATACTCACTGAGGGACGAAAAGTATTGGGGGTTGAATTGGAAACGGGAGAGATGCTGTCGTGCGAAAAGCTTATATCAACAATTGGTTATGAAGAAACATTGACCCTCCTTGATCGGGAACACGAGAACATTCCTGAAAAACGTATTGGTTTCATAGAGTCCATATTTCAGCTCCCTCTATCATGGGGCAATGACCTGCAGACGAAAAGAACAATTATATTTTTTAACAGCTCAGAAACATTTTCTTATAAGCGACCTGAAAAAATGGTGGATCTCGAAAGTGGTGTGATCTGTTTTCCCTCAAACTTTAACGGCTTGAGTCCAAGAGAATATTTCGAAATCCGAACAACGCATTTGGCTAACTATCAAAGCTGGAAATCTCTTGAAAACATGCCTGACCTGTATAGAGACAAAAAGTTGCATTTTTCAGGGAGATCTGTTGATGCTATCGAGAAAATAGTTGGAAAATTTAGTGAAAATATTGTATATGAAGACACCTTCACACCGCTTACCATAGAACGTTTCACGGCCAAAAAAGAGGGGGCGATTTATGGTCGTCCACATAAAATCAAAGATGGAAAGATCGGGTATGATAATGTATTCTTGGCAGGTACGGATCAGGGATATTTAGGTATTATCGGATCGTTACTCAGTGGTATTTCCATGGTCAATCAACATATTCTGCCCACTCTCTGATTGCCCTCCCCTTGCTGACATATCTCAAATCATTTTTACTGTCTTATGCCTGTAGCCTTAGATAAAATCCGAAGTACATATGATGTAATAGTCATAGGATCCGGTCTCGGTGGACTTACCGCTGCCAATCGTCTCGCCCATTGTGGTCACGACGTCTTGCTTCTCGAGCATCACCTTCAACTAGGGGGGTTAGCAACCTGGTTCAAACGAAAAGGACATATTTTTGATATTTCCTTGCACGGTTTCCCGTATGGAATGGTCAAAACCTGCAAAAAATACTGGAATAAGGAAATAATGCGCTCAATTGTGCAACTCAAGGAAATTGTTTTTGACAACCCCCAATTCTCCTTGCGAACCACATTTGATCGCAATGATTTCACATCTCTTCTTTTGCATCATTTCAAAATCGATCAGGCAACCATTGACAATTTTTTTTCCACAGTTTCCAAGATGAACTTCTATGACGACCAGTCGATGACCACACGTGAGCTTTTTGAAAAATTTTTCCCGAAGCGAAACGATGTGCACAGACTCCTCATGGAACCGATCACCTATGCAAACGGTTCCACCCTGAACGATCCCGCCATCACTTACGGTATCGTCTTTTCAAATTTTATGAATAAAGGTGTCTACACCTTTCAGGGGGGAACGGATAAATTAATAGGAATGATGACTGATGAACTGGAAAAAAACGGGGTTACTATCTGCACAAATGCAAGAGTTGAAAAGATCCTCATTGAAAACAAGAAGGTTCGTGGCCTTGTGGTTGATGGGAAAACGGTAACTTCAAACGTGGTTGTTTCAAACAGCGGCATAACGAATACTATTTTCGACCTGGCGGGAAAGGATAATTTTTCTGAGAGTTTCCTTGAAAAAGCTGACGCGATCAGGGTCAATAATTCCAGTTGTCAGGTCTATTTCGGTATCTCCAAAGACAGCGAAATCGAGAAAAAAGGTGACCTCCTCTTTACATCAACAGCCCCTGTATTTGATTCTGAAGAACTGCTCGATATGCATACCCGCTCCAAGACATTTTCCATCTACTCCCCCCAAACTCGTCCCGGACACGACCGATATACAATCGTGGCCTCGATGAACAGCCGTTTTGATGATTGGGCCGAATTAGATGAGAAAACGTATCAGGAGGAAAAAGGCCGGCTTATCACCAGAACTTTGGTTGATCTCCAACGATATTTTCCTGACATAAGGGATAAAATTGATTGGACAGAGGCCGCAACACCGAAGACATTCAAACGATATACTCTTCATACCCGTGGGACATCGTTTGGAACGAAATTTGAAGGACTGGATGTCTCACGCTCTCTCTTTAAAGAGATTGCAGGGCTCTTCCATGTTGGTTCCGTGGGTATCATAATGTCCGGATGGCTGGGAGCAATTAATTACGGCGTAATTGTCTCAAATGATGTAGACAGCTTTATTCGATGCCATTAAGAGGTCTTCACCGGTATGCCTATTGACAAAAGGATAACAGAACTCATCCCCCATAGGGACCCATTCCTCTGGGTTGACAGGATCATAGACGAAGAATCGAATTTATTGGTAACGGAAAAAGATATTCCCACCGATCTCGATGTTTTTAGAGGACACTACCCTGAAAGGCCTATTCTTCCCGGAGTCTTGTTATGTGAAGCCGTATTTCAAAGCGGCGCTTTGCTCATTGCCAAAATGGACTTCGGCACGCGATCAGGCCATAGAGGTATGCCTGTGATCACCAAAATAACAAATGCCCGCTTTAAACGCCCCGTATATCCCGGCGACACACTCAGGATAGAGGTAAAGCTCATAGAAACCGTTTCATTCGCCCACTTTTTGAAAGGTACTGTGAAAATTGGAAACAAGACTGCGCTCCGTATCGAATTTACCGCTACTTTAATAAGTTAAGAACAATTTTTCTCTTTATCCGATTTTAGCATACGTATCTACAACTCGGGATGCGGAGGCCGTCACTGGAGGGCACCTCGCGGAGGCCCGCCGTGGAAAAACATCAGGCCAGGAGATACGTTGCATAACAGTATAGATATTTGCTGACGGCCCCTTAGATCATGCAAGGTTAGTCAAAGCCGACAAAAAATATTCGGGGAGCTTAAAAAAAACAATTGCTGACACCCTTTCTTGCCGGTTATATAGTCAATCGGTTGTTTGATGTTTGACAAAAAAATCCATCTCTTAATATTGAATTATTTTAATAAGCGTTTATTATTAAAAAGTTTAATATGAGATACATCGAATCAACCTGATCATACAATTTTAACCATTCACCCGAAGGATCTGTGGGGTGTTACCTCGACATTGAATTCCCAAGAGGTACGCATTCGAAGAGACAATCTTTCTACGAGCGCCTGCGTTGGACGTTTTTTAAGTTTTATCACAATCGTAATAACTACCCAAAAAATTGAAAGGAAAAGAACTGATCACACGCAAATCCGACACTGTCTTATAAGGATTGCATAAATTTCACTCCCTGTCTGATGGCAAAAAGGAAACTTAGAAGTGCATCTCTCAATCTCAAATATGGTTTTACACGCAGGACCAATCAGTCAATTGGTTATGCTTACGCTGTTTTTCTTTTCTGTAATATCTTGGGCCATTGTTTTCATGAAGGCCCGCCTTTATAGAAAGGTTCGGCTGGACTCCGAGGATTTCATCGAATCTTTCTGGTCATCCAGTAACCTCAGCGAAGCCAATAAGGCAACCGAGGACTTTCCCTACAGTCCCGAAGCAACTGTTTTCGCAGCAGGTTTTTCCGAGTTGCAGAAGATCAACCGTATTCGAAACCGCAATGAAGATGAGGATCTCAAAGAGACTCTGGAAATGCAAATGGCAACCATGGATAATCTAAAAAGGGCCATTAGAAAAGCAGAGTCCCAGGAGATCGCTCAACTCGGTAAGGCACTGCCGTTCCTGGCAACCACGGGTAGCGCGACCCCTTTTATCGGACTATTCGGAACCGTTTGGGGAATTATGGCCTCTTTTCACGATATCGGACAACGAGGTTCAGCATCTCTTGCCGTTGTCGCTCCTGGAATTTCAGAAGCCCTTATTGCCACAGCCGCAGGTCTTGCAGTAGCGATACCGGCAGTTATATTTTATAACTATTATTCCAACAGACTCGCAGATATTGACAACAATGTCAGTATCTTTTCAACAGATTTTCTCAATCTGGTTGAACGGGATATGATCAGCAGAGTTTAATATCTGGTAAAATGTTGTAAAGAGTAACGCTTAAAGGAACATTATGGGACCTGGTCGAAACAATGGACATAGAGGTCTGGTATCCGACATCAACGTTACACCTCTTGTTGATGTCATGCTGGTTCTACTTATAATTTTCATGGTAACCGCCCCAATGATGACGCAGGGACTAAATGTCAATCTCCCTGAAACCACAGCCAAGTCCCTGCGCCAGGAAAGCGAACCGACTATAGTCTCCATTGATAAAAATGGAGAGATCAGCTTGGGTAAGATCAAAGTTAACCGGGCTCTGCTCTTTGAGCAGCTGCATAAGCTAAGCGATGCGAAAAAAAAGAATCCGATTTTTCTTCAGGCGGATAAGGATGTTCCTTATGGTGTTGTTGTTTCTGTGATGGCCGATATTAAAAGAGCAGGATTCGAAAAATTGGGGATGGTAACCAAACCTTCGGAAAAAACGTTCTAAGATCGTGTATCGAGAATTTCAGGTGTCATATATGAATACTAACGAGTGGAAACTCCCACTCAACCTTGCCATAGGACTCCATGTTCTGCTGGTACTGGCAGTTATTTATATTCCTAATCTCTTTCGCAGCAGGCCGATACACCCGGAAATTTATACCGTAAATCTGGTTAATCTTGCAGAACCAACCCCTAAAACAGCTCCCCGTCAAAAACCCAAAGCGGTTTCTCGAAAAACACCGCCTGAAGTAAAGGTCAAAGAGGTAAAGATCCAAGTCCCCCAACCTGTTGCTAAAAAAGCAGCCGTCCCTACACCTATACCACCCCCGACATTGACAAAGAAAGCTGTCTCTCTCAAACCTCTTAAGAGAAAACTAGCAAGAGATCCGAAATACGACGAGCTTATCAATAACAGAATCCGAAAATTGCAAGCCCTTGAAAAACGTAAAGAACTCGAGAAGATTCATCGAATACGACTTTCCGAATCTTTACGAGCCCAACAAAAAGCAGAACAGGAAGCACGGATTGCAGCCGAGGAACTCAAACAGCTGCTGCGATCATCATCCCCTGCTCCTCAAACCAATGACAACAGTACTAACCAAAAAACTCAAAGTGGCACCCAAAACAGCTCCAACAACGATTCAAGCGCTGTGGAAAAACAATATTTCGCTGCTATCTCAAACAGAGTACAACAATATTGGGCGCTCCCCGAAATGAAAACCTGGGATCCTTCCTTAACTGCAATTATCTGGATTACGATCAACAGGGAAGGTATAATAGTCAGTCGGCATTTCGAAAAAGGTTCGGGCGATAAGTTCTTTGACCAATATGTAGAAAAAACGCTTCATGATGCCGTACCACTTCCACGAATACCGTCAGCTTTGAATAAAACAGAGATAGAAATAGGACTTCGTTTTAAACCTACAGGAATTCAATAAATATGAAAAAATCGGCTGTTATACAAATTTTGGTCTGCCTCCTTATCTTCTGGACATATTTTTTCTCGGCTTCCGCCTTTGCTGCAGGAGGAGTGATTTTAGATATTACGTCTCCGGAAGCGAGAAAAATTAACTTTGCGATACCCTGGTTTGCTGATAAAAACCCTCAGGGTCAAAACCAAATTCTCGGAAAAAAGCTCGCTGATATTCTGGGAAGAGCTTTGCAATTCCATGGGATCATCAAGGTCCTTCCGGATAAATCCTACAGAGGTTCACAAAGTGCTGATTGGAAAAATCTAGGAGCTGATTATGTTGTCCTGGGTCAATATTCCGAGTCTTCAGGTGAGCTTTCTCTCGAATTGAGATTATTAGATGTTACCAGTGGAAATTTCCTTCTGGGGAAATCTTTCAGCGGACCAGAGAAGCTAAAAGAGAAGATGGTTTTCAGGTTTTGTGACAATGTCATAAAAGAACTCACAGGTGAACCAGGAATCGCCTCATCACAGATCGCTTTTGTCTCACTGAACCATAGAGTAAAAGAGATTTATCTCACTGATATTCTCGGTCTTCATTTCCGTCAGGTAACTCGGCATCATAATCTGGTGGTTTCTCCTCGTTTTACTCCCGATGGTCTTTTTCTCAGCTACACGTCATATCATACAGGAAACCAGAATCTATACATAACCGACTTGCGCCAGAGCGTAACAACGCGGGCTTTATCCCGACGGAAAGGGATGAATCTTGCTCCAGCTTGGTCCCCCGATGGCAAAACCATGGTCGTAACCCTCTCGATGAAAGGGAACCCCGATCTCTATCTCCTGGACAGGCGAGGCAGAATGCTCGAACAGTTAACAAAGAATGAAGGCATCAACGTTTCCGCATCGTTTTCAAACGATGGTAAACGAATCGTATTCGTCTCAGACAGAAGCGGAAAGCCTCAACTTTATCTTATGGACCTTGCAAGTAAAAAAGTACAGCGCCTTACATTTACCGGATTGGAAAATGCCGAACCCGATTGGTCTCCCAAGGAAGACCTCATTGTCTATTCAAGTCTGAATAATGGTCTGTATCAAATTTGGACTATTCGGCCAACCCCTAACGCAAAGCCGACCCAGATCACCAGGGATCTTACCAATGATGAAAGCCCTGCCTGGTCGCCAGACGGAAATCAGATAGTCTTTTCCAAACTTTTAGGTGGTATTCATAAAATTTACGTTATGATGAAAAACGGAAGCTACCAACGCCAGCTCTTTTCTTTTCCGGGAAGTCAATCCTATCCACGCTGGGCAAAGGAACAGTAATTTTCCCATTAACTTTACACCCATTACTAATTGATATGAAAAAACTAATTCGAAATGTACTCATAACATTGGCAATCTCTCCATTCTTAGTTCACTGCGCATCTCAAGATGAGGTCAGTCGATTAACGTATCAAATTCGAGTCCTCAACAACAAGATTGAACAAATGAAGAGTGACACCATGCCAGACATGCAAAAACGTCAGGCTGCCTCGTCCGATCAAATCGATCAGCTCCAAACTGAAATTCAAAACCTTAAAGGCCAGCTGGAAGAAACTGCGCATATGAATAGGATGCTTAACGAACAAAACAAAGAACTTGAAAGTTCTTTCAAATCTTATTCCGCTAAGTCCTCCGAAGAAAGGGAAGCCATCCTCAAGCAAAATCAAGAACAGGAAAAACTCAGAGAGGCCAAACTTGCCGAGCTTTCACACAAGCTTGCTGCTCTGCAGACGGCCAAGCTCAAGGAGGCCGAAAGAAGAGCTCGTCAAGCGAGCAAACGAGCCGAAGAAGCAAGAGCCAAAGCAAAAGAGTCAGGTTATAATCTTCGCAAGACAGAAACAACGCCACATATCACTCCCGACAAAAGGAAAGAGATCATATCAGGTATTACACACAACGGGGCTGCAACAGAAAAGGATACCACACCCGCAGTTTCAGAGACGAAACCAAAGACTGCAAAGACCGATACCTCAAACGGGAATGACGCATTCGGCCTGGCAATGGCCCAATATAATAAAGGAAATTATTCAACTGCATTTAAACAGTTTGAGGCTTTTATCGGTAAAAATGAAACCGGCGTAAAAAGTATTGACGCCAGGTATATGATGGGAGAGTGCCTGTTTAAACAGAAAGATTTTGATCAGGCCATTCTTCAATACCAGAAAATTGTTTCCAATTTTCCTCAGAGTTCGAAAACCCCAGCCGCACTCTTGCGTCAGGGACTGGCCTTCGAAAAACTCTCTGATAAGGATACTGCCAAGATTATTTACAAAAAAATATTAACTGAATACAGCAGTTCTCCGGAAGCAATACAGGCAAAGAAAAAATTAGGAAGTCTTTAATCTTGGAAGGAAATACTTGAAAATTCGCCTGGACCAGCTCCTGCTTAAACACAACCTGGCGGAAAATATTCTAACCGCCCGAGCCCTTATCGGTGCCGGCAAGGTCCTGGTCAACGATGAGGTCTCGGATAAAGCAGGCAGCCTTTTTAAAAGTGATGTCAACATCAGGGTTAAAAAGGCAAAATGCCCTTACGTATCCAGAGGAGGGCTCAAGCTTGAAGCTGGTCTTGCCCACTTTGGGATCGACATTATCGACAAAATCTGTTTGGATGTTGGGGCCTCCAGCGGTGGATTTACAGACTGCTTATTGAAAAGAGGTGCTGCAAAAGTTTATGCTGTTGATGTTGCCTATGGGCAATTAGACTGGAAGCTGAGGCAAGACCCCCGGGTCATCGTAATCGAGCGTTTTAATGCGAGGAAATTAACAACGGATCAGATAGATCAATGCATTGATCTGGCGGTTTTTGATGCTTCCTTTATCTCCCTTACAAAACTCATCCCCATCGTCTTTCCGTTTTTTAAAAAAGAGTGCAAAATTTTAGCGTTGATCAAACCGCAATTCGAGCTGCCCAAAAAAAATATCGATCGGGGCGGCGTTGTAAAGGATCCCCAGTTTCATGAGCAGGCACTTGATATGGTCAAATCCTTTGCTTTGTGCCATGGTCTCAAGGAAGAAGGTATCGTCCCCTCTCCACTCCTGGGCCCTAAAGGAAACAAAGAGTTCCTCATCTATCTCACGGGCAACAACGAGGGCGGTTAACACCTTCATCTACCATTTATTTCTTCTTTTCCTGCTCTGTATCCTTTTTTCCTTCAATACGGTCCATGGTTTTAATTTTCTCAAGGGCATTTTTCTTCAAGTCACTACTGAGATCCTTTAGGGCCAGAGCCTTTTTAAATGCCTGTCTCGCAAGTTTTATCTTACCTGAATAGTAGTAATAGTCTCCAAGATAACAGGTTGAATCTCCCACTTTTTTCTGGTTGGCATTTATCTGTCCGAGTTCATAGTACACCTGGGGATATTCGGGCATCTCATTGGCAACAATCTTGAAGAGCCGCTCTGCTTCCTTCAAATTGTTCATAACCATCTGCACTTTAGCCAAAGAGAAAGCGGCATAATAATCACCGGGATCTTGTTTATATGCCCGCGTCAGTGTCTGCAGGGCACTGTTGAATTTACCTGCCTTAAACTCGATAACACCTTTATCATCCAGAAGAATTTTCCTGTCCGGATATGCCTGTATTACTTTATCGATCTCTTCAAGACTGCTGTCAAAATTGCTCTCTGCGCTATCGAGTTGGGAAAGACCAAAGGTTGCCATAGTAACGGCAAGCTTGGAAGAATGAGGGTCAGCCAGTTTCTCTGCAAGATACGATCTAAATGCTGAGCCATCATCAGCCTGTGCCATTATTCTGTATTTGAATCTTAAAAAAGCAAAATCATCACCTTTCTTAAGTTTCGGTAATATCTTTTTATCCTTCACCAGCAAAGAGTCTACATAATCTAACCGTGCCTCCGGGTCAGGATGGGTCAAAAGATATTGTGGAACTTTACCAGTGCGATACCGGGTTATTCTCCGCATGGTCTGCAGCATCTTTTCCATTGCTTCAGGATTTCTCCCTAATTTTTTCATCCAACCATATGCAAGAAGGTCGGCCTCGTTTTCATCGGCCCTGCTAAAATGCAGGTTTAGGCTTTGATTGGTGGCCATCGATCCGGTCAGCAAGGCCTGGGTTGCCACCCCTCCTCCCATGGCAAGAGCAGCAAGCGCCAAAGCAATGGTTCCTATCGAGAGCACTTTCCCTTTCTCAATCCTTGAGGCCAAATGTCTTTTGACGGTGTGACCGATTTCATGGGCCATAACCGATACCAGTTGGTTCTCTGAGTTCATCATTTCAATAAGACCGGAATAGAAAAAGATCATTCCGGAAAAAGCCGAAAAGGCATTAAACTCTTTGTCATTAATTACAAAGAACCGAAATTGAAAGAATTGAGGGCCAGCAACCGACACAACTTCCTGCCCGAGATTGTTCAAGTATTGATGGATATCCGGGTCATCGATAAGATTAAAATTGGACCGAACCGTAAACAGTAATTTCTCTCCGACTTCACGCTCCTCTCCAATGGAAAAGCCATACGCAGAAGTCATATAATTCAAATTTATAAGACCCAGAATTAACAAGGAAACACAGCATTTTTTTATCAATTTCTTCATGGTATTCGTATCCAATTCAATAATCGCTTCATGCCCTCTTCGGTGGATACAATTGGTGCATATCCAAGATCCCTACGGGCATTTTCAATGGAAAAATAGTGGGATTTTGCTAATTGTTCTGCTAGGAATCGTGTCATTTTCGGCTCATTTTCACAAAATGATATTTTATATACCGACTCTAAAATCGTTCCTGCTCCATAGGCCAGGGCAAAAGGAACAGTTCGGGTCACCGGCGGGACACCGACATCTTGGAACAGAGTATTAATCCACTGCCACAGATTAACAGGTTTCCCTTGACTTATAAAATAGGCCTTTCCGGCAGCTGAGTGTGATCCTTCGAGATTGTCGGCAGCAAGCAGATGTGCATGGGCCACATTATCTATATAGGAAATATCGACGAGGTTATCCCCTTTTCCCACAAGCTTCAGCTGTCTTTTTTGGCCCCTTTCAAGGAGCCTCGGAATCAGGTGAGGATCTCCTGGTCCCCAGATAAGATGCGGCCTCAGGGCACAGGTGACCAATGAACCGGAACTGGCCTGCAAAACCATTCTTTCCGCCAATGTTTTGGTATGGGCGTAATGACACAGAAAGGTCTCTGCATAAGGAAGTGTTTCGTCACCATTGTAGATATCAGTTCCTGCAAAGACTACGGACGGCGTTGATGTATAGATAAGTCTTGAAACCGAATTTTCCAGACAGGCAGTGAGGACGTTTTTAGTCCCCTGGACATTAATGGAATAATACTCTGACCATTTCCCCCAGATTCCAGTAAGTGATGCCACGTGAAACACAGTGTCGACATCTTGTGCGGATCGAACTAAAAAATCCTGATCCCGAATATCTCCGACACAGCTGACCGCGCCTATTTTCTCCAAATCAGGATAACGGTTCCTGCCAACGATAAGGCAATCAACGCCTCTTTGGCACAGAGCTTTGACAACAGATCTCCCGACAAATCCTCCACCACCTGTAACCAGGACTTTTTTCATTTTCCATTTATCTCCAGGTTTGCCCAGATCGCAAGCTTTTCTCTGAATATCTTTGCATTATGACGTATGTCCACAGGAAAACCATGATGGAACCTAAAGTACATAATATCTTTTGTCAGACTGCTCTTCGCTGCTATCTCTTTAATTTCATTGAGAAGCTCTTGCCTGTTCCGTTTTGATTCTTTCTTTTGTTCTATCACAAAAACAGGCTCTTGGATGTCCTTTTCCGAGGCTGAGGGAATTCCGACCAGGGCACTTCGAAAAACATCCGGGTGGGTATTGATGACAGCCTCGCAGGGTATGGTGAACATTACCCCTTTCTTGGTGGTTACACGATGGGCGCGGCGTCCACAAAACCATAATCGTCCTTCTTCATCAAGATATCCGGTATCGCCCATCCGGTGCCAGAAGGTTTTCCCATCTTTTATTTTGGCCATCTTCGTTTCTTCCGGATTATTGTCATAGGCGCGAGTGACAACGCCGCCGCGAACAAGTATTTCACCTATTGCACCGATCGGCAACTCAAGATGCTCATGGAACCTTTCAATTTCCGTATCAGATATCTCGATAATCTTTATGTCAATTCCCGGAAGCGGTCGGCCGACGCAGGTCCCCCGGCCTACCTGGGTCAAAGCCCATGTAGTATCGAGGATCTCCTTTCCTTCCATCGAAACAATTGGCAGGCTCTCAGTTGCCCCATAAGGAGTATGAATTTTGGCTCCATCGGGGAGTATGGAGGTCAGGCGTTTTATCAATTCACCGGAAATCGGCGCACCAGCCATCAATACCTGTTGCAGACTCGCAATGGTCCTTTTTTGGTCGATGCAATATCTGCTGACAACATTCCATATGGCAGGTGAGCCGAATGAATAGGTAACCTTGTATCGGTCAATAGAGCTTAGAAATTTTTCGGGATCTACCTTGGCGGGTTGGGCAGCATTCATATCCGGTATAACGGAACATGCCCCAAGGGCAGCGGAGAACAATGCGAACAGAGGAAATGCCGGCTGATCTACATCTTTAGAAGTGATTCGGTAGTAGTCTCGAATCAGATCCAGCTGGGTTACAAAAATACTATGTTCATATCGAACTCCTTTTGGGGGGCCGGTTGAACCGGTTGTAAAGATAATTGCGGCCAAATCATCCTTCTTCGGTTGATAAACCGGATAAGGTCTGTCAATTTTTGAGCCTTTTTGGGTGATATCGCAACCGAACACGCCAAAGGAAAATCCGCAACAGAACGAACGGGTCACAGTTGCAAATGTTTTGGGAAAAAGTCTATAAAAAATATGCGCTTTGGGAATGCCGATAAACACTTTTGGTCTCACTCCAGCAATACAACGCAGAAGATTTTTGTAGCCCATTCCAGGATCAATGAGGATCACCGGCGCACCGATCTTAAACAGAGCGAATGTCAGGCAGATAAAATCGGCTGAAGGCTTGACCATCAACATAACCCTGTCACCGGTCCGCACTCCGTGTTGGTTGAGATACCATGCCAGCCCATCGGAAAAACGCAGCAACTGTGAAAAAGTCATTGATTTTCCAGTTTTCGCCTCAATAAGCCCGATATTATCGCCGTAATTTTCAGCGACCTCACGAAGGGTCTCGGCAATATTTTGCGTCACAAATGATTCCTCTCTCTCATTATCTTCCAGATCTAAAAAATCTTTGTATTATAGGTTTAATTTCATCAAAACAGTCCTCAAGAATATAATGACCGCCCTGTTCGAAGTAGTGTTTTTCAGCATTGGGAAAACGCCTTTGCCACTCATCGAAAAAATATCTATTAAAACAAAAATCTTTACCTCCCCAGAGGATCAGCAGGGGGAGATTTCTTTGAGCAAGATCCTCAAGGCCCATTTCCACCGAAGTCAATGTTTCATAGGATGGATGCTTTTTGGTCAATGGAATATCGCGTACAAAACCGTAGATGGCAATTCTGCTTTTCCAAGAATTATATGGAGCTATATAGGCCTTGGCTATCTTTTTATCAAGCGGTTTGGCAACCGCCATATAGCGGGCCAATCCTGCAAACCCATTGCATCCACGAACAAGGAATGCCCCCAGAAATGGCCAGCGGCAAATCCGTATCCTGAACGGAATCCTGGATGAATGAAATGCCGCGGTATTTAAAATCACCACCTTGTCGATAAGATCTGGAAAACGACCAGCAAACCCCATGCCGATTGCCCCTCCCCAGTCATGAACGACCAGCGAACATTTCTTTATATTTAGCGACGATAGTAGTGTAGTGAGATTTTCGATATGATTTTCCAGCCGGTAGGGATAGTCCTCCGGCATGTCGGACAGACCGCAGCCCATATTATCCACTGCTATAACCCGAAATTCCTTCGACAACAGGCTGATCAGATTCCTGTAGTAATACGACCAGGTCGGATTGCCATGGACCATGACAATAACGGGTCCCTCTCCTTCATCAATATAATGAAGCTGAGCGCCTCCAATGGAGAGATAACGGGAAACGAATGGATATTGTGGATACAAGATAGGGTGACTCTTTATAGAAACATATCTTTTTAAAAACCGGCCTTGTCTTGCCGGAAAACTGAACTTTCACGTTTCGTTGCAACCAGTGGTTCCGGCCCAGCCATGCTGGCAGAAAAGGAGGGTGAATAGACTCCAGATCCGGTGCAATTTTGTTATATGAACAACAAATGAAAAATAACCCACATAATGAGGGAGTCAACTTTTGGCTGAGGATTAGTGGTAATCAGATATTCGAATATCCTTTCAGCCTAAAATTTCCATAAAAATTGAACGAAGATCTAAAAAATCAACGGCCATCTCTTTCTTGTGGTCTCGTTTTTCTCCGTCTGAAAAAACAGGTCCGAAATGCAAATCGATCTCAATATCCCTGTCGGCACAATACTTAAGAAGAGACGGTTTGGTCATACTGCCTATTGTATATATTGAATGCCTTTTGGCCCAATTGAGATGCGGTCCGTCTCCGCCGCTATCACCGAGTACAATCGTTTTTTTCGTCGGTATCTTGTGGTTTTTCAACACTTTCTCGGTAATGTCTGCTTTATCTGATATCTCTTTTAGGTCATAAATGCATGGAGTACTTTCCAAGCTTTGAAATCTGATCATCGGATTTGCAGCCAATATTGGGATCCGAGGAAGCAGACCCTTTGCAAAGACCCGCTGAAAATATCCGATCGGGCCGGTCGTATTGATCATGAAAAGATAATCCTTTTTCAGGCACCATTCTATGAGTTCCACCACGCCTTTGTAGGTTTCAAAGGAACTGTCAAGGTAGCCGTCCATCTGGGCAATGGAAACCGGGGCAGGAAGGAGAGATTCAATTATTGTAACTGCCTCCCCCAGAGTGATCTCATTGCCGGTATACTTCTTGAAAACGGACTCGATCGTAGAAGTTAAGTGAGGATAGGTGAACGTTATGACGTCAAAGGGACTGCAAGGGGCAAGACATTTATTCCAGTCCGATGATATCAAAGCCTTGTAGACGTTGCTTTTCATTGAGCAATTCTTTTAACAAAACATGGTTTAAGAAATATACTGATCATATTTTTTGCAAAATATCCTTTACCATATTGCCGTCTGCAGAAGCCCCAAAATGACCCATAATAGGGCGCATGGCCTGCATCTTGTTGGCAAAAGTCGAGAAATCGATATTGGCTGTTATCCATTCCCGTATTTCTTCTTCTGTAGCCTGCTGTGGGAGATAGCTTTCGAGAATTACCAGGTATTCCGATGTCTTTTTTCCTGATGATCCAAGGAGTTCTTTTTCTGATTTGACGAGTTTTTTTATAATGGCGATAACCTGTTCATCGCTCAATTCTTTAGCCGACTGCCTCCCAAATTCGCCCATTATTATCCTGATTGCTCCAACCCTCTCAGTATCCTTGGCCTTCATCGCAACCTTTAATTGACCTTTTATATTCTCCTGCAAACTCATTCTATTCTCCTTATCACCAAAGATATCCCTTACACTCTGTAAGAACTGTTTTTAAATAAACTAACAATTCCTAACTGATTGTGCTGAGGTAAAATATTTCCTTTCATTAATTGTTTTTTGTGATCGGCTGCCCTCGAGAGGAAAAAGAAATACCTTGCTGCCCCTCCGCACCAATCATGATCGATTCAATAATCGGGATATCTACCGGTATTCCTGAAGTCCATTGAACAAGAAATTTCGCCCCTGCTCCACCGGCATCGTCTTTCTGTTGGACAATGTAATGCATTCCCTGAAAGGCATCGAGACGTACCGCATGGTCAATATATTTTCTTATCAGTTTTCCATGAGTGTCGAAATAATCGACTGACTGTATAGTAATTGGTTGTTTTAAGTCTACGTTTCGAATAACAAGTGTTACAGTCAAATTAAATTTCTGTGAGCGGTTGCTGATATAAATGTTTGAATACGCCGGTACGTAAACAAGTTGTCCTTTGGATATTGGTGGCATATCTTTCGCAAAGACCGAAGGTGGACCTGTTGCCGATAATATAATGGACACGACAACGATCAACGGAATGAAGATGTTTCTCATTAAAGTATCCTCATCATGTATATGTTACAATTGCTCGGAATCATTTAGGACTCCTCCCCAGATTCAGCATATTCCAGAAATCTTTTCATAACCTCACAAGTAATTTCTCCAGGTCTTCCGTTTTCGATCATATCGGTCGTCGACCCGGACCACTGATATAACCTGTTTTTTTCATATCAAGACAATGTTACGGTACAACGTCAAAATAAAAAAGACACGCGGAAAATAAATATTGCAACAAAACGTTGTTCAACCTCTCTGTTCATTGTTTTCGACAAAGTATTTTTTCAACCTTTGTGACATAATACTCGTTGATAATCGGATATCCTTGACATTTTCAAAATAAGTTTAGAGAATAACGGGATGATTTAGTTCGCTCCATACAAAACAAACGACGCTTTGTCGTCCTTGAGAATGTCAAAGAGATATCCAATAAAATTTTTGATGGAAATTTCCCCGGATTAACGGCTTAACCATGCCCAATGTGAACCGAGGACAGATTGATTTTCACAGCAACGAAGCTGAAGATTTAACCACCTGATACTATATGGTAAGAAAAATCAATTCTGTCTTTCAGGAAAACGCTGTGAAAAAAATTCAGTCCACTGCGCAACTTTCTTCCCTATTTTGTCAAACTCTAATCTCCAGTCTTAGAGATCGATAAAAAAATAGTTCCTCTGTATCGTATTGGAAAAGGAGAATATTATGAAAAAATGGAGATGCATGGTATGTGGTTATATTCACACAGGCGACAACCCTCCGGATGAATGCCCTGTCTGCAAGGCCCCCAAAAGCAAATTTGTCGAGGTCGACGCAGAGGGAAACGTCATCGCATCCGACAAAACATCAGATAAACAGCCTGTGGTTGCACCCTCCTCTTCCGATAAGGCCAAAACATCTTCTGGGAAATTCACACGTTTCATACTCAAAAACCATCTACATCCCATTCTCGTGCATACCCCAAACGGCCTCATCCCTGTGATCGTAATCTTTTTCCTTATTGGAATTTTTTTTCAGGTCCATAGCATGGAAACGGCAGCGTTCTACAACCTTGCAGTCCTTTTAGTAATCATCCCCGGAGTTATGTTGACAGGATACCTGGAATGGAAGAAAAGATATAAGGGAGCAAAAACTGCACTCTTTTTTGCCAAAATCACTTGTAGCCTCATTGTTTTTGCGACAATTCTGATCCTTGCAGGATGGCGATTCATCGATCCGGAAGTCATTTCCCAAACCTCTCCAACTCGTTGGATTTTCTTTTCAATCAGTTTGGTAATGTTGCTTGCAGCAGGGATTGCCGGACACCTTGGCGGCAAACTCGTCTTCGGCTCAAGAGATACATGAAGAGGATATCCTCAATACTTATCCATGATTAAATTATTTGTCCTTTCTGTTTGCTTTTTTATTTTCGCTCATGCTTCTGATAGTCAGGCATTGACAATCCGCGAGCAAATCAAAGTCTCCCTTATTGAAAATCTTATTTTATCAACCGCTACAGGAGACACCCACGCCGATACAAATCCTTTGCTATCAGACAAAGATCTCTGTTTGGCAAAGATATACAAAAAGACCGGCTCTGTTCCCCTCTGGGTTTCAGAAAAAGGTCCTGGATTACGTGCTCAAATCATCTTCGATTTCCTCAAGAAATCAGATCAGGAAGGGCTTGACTCCAGCAGGTATGACGTTAAAGATATTGCAAATGTCTGGTCAACCCAAAACCCGCCATCTCTTGCTCGTCTTGACCTTCTGTTGACCTATAATCTTGCAAAATACATCCACGACATAAGCTTTAGCCGGATACGCCCTTTGACACTTGACCTGGTCATGGCAGACAATGAAAAGGAAAATGATTTTAATGTGGTTGATGCCATACAGCATGCCCGGACAACATCTGATTTATCAGCATTCCTTACCTCCCTGGCACCGTCCCATCAATACTATCAGGGACTAAAGAAGGCTCTGAAGATTTACAGAGCAATTGCTCAAACCGGTGGCTGGCAAACAATCCCGTCGGGGCCAACGCTCCATCCGGGAGACCAAAGCCCTCGTGTTGAAAATGTCTACAAGAGACTCCTCTCTCCCGGCATTTCCGGAATCAACCCTCCACATCACAATACGTACGACCATCAACTGCAAAAGGCAGTAAGGAAATTTCAAGAACTCAACGGACTCAAACAGGACGGTATTGTGGGACCCCAGACTCTTGCAACAATGAACATACCGGCATCCCATTTAGTAGACCAAATCATCGTTAACATGGCCAGATGGCGCAGGCAGGCACATGTACTGGGTAGTAAATATGTCATGATAAACATAGCAGATTTCAGCCTGGAAGCATTTAAGAATAAAAGAATGATTCTGAATTTTCCGGTGATTATCGGACAGCGTCAACATCAAACCCCGGTATTCAGCGATAGCATAAAATATATAGAATTCAACCCATTTTGGAATATACCCACAAGCATCGCCAAAAACGAGGAACTTCCAAACCTTAGAAAGAATCCACGTTATCTTGTAGAACGCCATGTCCGGCTTTTTACCGGATGGGATGAGCAGGCCGTTGAGTTGGATTCCACTGCGATGGACTGGAAAGATATCACGGCATCTCAGATTGCAGGTTACAGGCTCCGCCAGGACCCAGGCCCCTGGAATGCACTGGGAAGAGTGAAATTTGGTTTTCCCAACACATATTCCGTCTATATGCATGATACTCCTGCAAAAGATCTTTTTTCCAAAAACAAAAGGGATTTCAGTCATGGGTGCATCCGTCTGAGTAATCCTCTGGCTCTGGCAATTTTTGCTTTAGAAGATCAAGGACATGGTTGGACCCCGGAAAAGGTCGAAAAACATTTTTTTTCCGACAAGAGAATGATAGTTCTCTTGAAACCACCTCTCCCCATTCACATCACATACCAGACATCTTGGGTTGACAAAAACGGTTTAATTCATTTTAATAGGGACATTTATGATCGGGATGCGCTATTAATTAAAGATTTGAATAAGAGTAACGATAAGGTAGATAGAATTATCGAAAATACCCCGGCAGACTAAACTGATAAATTCAGCCCCAAAACACAGAGAAATGAACCGGCGCCGCTTTTTAACTGTATCAACCCGACTTGCAGTCGGGCTTTTTATTTCTACTACCCCAATCGATTGTTTTGCAAAGAAAATTGATTCCCATCCTCTGGCTTTTTATAACCCACATACTGAAGAGGATCTCAAGATACGCTATTCGCTAAAAAAAGGCTGTACCAGATCCACTCAACATAGGGTGAATGAATTCCTCAGGGACTTTCGAACAGACGAGGTCCATCCCATTGACATGGAACTCATGGGAATTCTTTGCCAGATAAAGCGGATAAGCGGGAGTACCGGTGTCTTCGAGATTATCTCAGGATATCGCTCACCTGCAACTAATCGTCTTCTACGTCAGAGGAGCTCAGGGGTGGCTCGACATAGCCTTCACATGAAAGGGAAAGCAGTCGATATTCGATTAACGGATGTTCCGACACACAGGGTCCGGCATATTGCAGCTCTTCTCCGCCGGGGAGGAGTCGGATACTATCCCCATTCTGATTTTGTTCATATTGATACCGGAAGATTTAGAACCTGGTAGAAACATCAATAAAATGTCTCCGCAAATATTCTCGATCCTGGAAATTTTCGGTCTGCTATCCTGAATGCTTCCCGTATCATGTCTCTATTTCCACAGAGGTAAAAGTCGTACTCACCGGGAACAAGAGATTCTACAAGATACTCCGTGACTCGCCCGTTCCAGAACATCCCATTGTTTTTCTCCACAGAGATGCAAGGCATATATACCCCCGATGCCTTAGCGAATTCTTCTCGATAGAGGAGGTCACACTGTTTACGGACTCCATGCAGGAGCAAAAAATCAGTGATGCCGGCACGTATAAATGCCAGAAACGGAGCGATACCTGTTCCTGTGGCGACAAAAACCGCCTTTCTCTTATGGGTCTGATATGTAAAATAACCAGTTGCCGAGGATAAAGAAAACACTGTACCGATCCGTGAATCGGCAAGAATGGAACTAAACCTCCCGTTTTCAAAATATCGGACACAAATTGTGAGCTCTGATGCGTCGGGAGAATTTACCAATGTATATTCTCTACTGATCCCTTCCGTGGATATGTGGATTTTCTGACCGGGAATAAATGTAAACATCTCAGGCCTCTCAAATCCAACTTCCAGGACCTTTTCTGAAAGCCAGCGACTGCCCAAAATCGAAACCTTATGTTGCTCCCGAGTATCTTCTTTCATTTTCCAGATCTACCCTCGCAACGGATCCCTTTTCCCAATAGAGGTTATGCCTCTATCATCATTTGTGTAAAACCTGATCTTCAACGCCTGCCAATTTATTACAATAGCGAGCAAGGACAAAGAAAAAATCCGAAAGCCTGTTAATATAGGTAAGAAGACAGATAATGGAATCTTCAGGGAGATGATTCTTACCTAAAAGGGCTGTGATCCGACGTTCTGATCGACGACAGACAGTTCGTGCGACATGAGACCAGGATGCAGAAGTATGCCCTCCAGGAAGAATGAAAGCCTTGAGTTCGGGGAGCTGAAGTTGTATTTGGTCAACTTGTTCCTCCAGCCAACGAAAATCTTTTTTGCCTATGGGGTGCAGATAGGCACACGCAGTGGAATCAGCAGTCGTCGCAAGCATTGCCCCAACACGAAAGAGATCCGACTGGATTCTGAAAATTTTATCTTTCACCGCCTCTGCTTCCGAAACCGAAGGCAAGGCTGCTGCTATGGCCCCGATTATCGAATTTAATTCATCTATAGTACCATAGGCCTCAATTCTATCATCATTTTTAGCTATCCTTTCTCCCGAAAAAAGGCTTGTTTTCCCACTATCTCCTGTACCCGTATATATTTTCATAGACTTTCCCGTAAAGACTCCCCCTAAACAAAGGAGGTAAAAAACACTGCATAGCTTTCGGGCCCGGCATTTATCGCAATTGATGGTCCGAAACGTGCTACATACACATCACGACAGTCAAAGGTTGACTCAAAAACTTCCCGCAGTCTCTCAACCAATGTAATCTCTCCTGAATAAATAATAGAAAGGTCTATGGCATCGGTGCCCACATCCTTTTTTATACTGTCCATCATCGCGAGAATCATGTTCTTTTGTTTACCAAAAAGTTTGGTCTTAATCTCCATGCGACCTTCATTAAATTCAAGGACCGGCTTTACACCGAACGCCATCCCAAATACCGATTTAAATCCGCTGACTTTTTTATTCTTTTTCAAATATTTTAAAGTAGGAATAGCAAGGTATGATTTCATTCTTCGTTGTACGTCGGTAACCACTTCAACCGTTTCCTTCAACGACTTCCCTTCTTTAAACGCCTTTGCCGCAGCGATGGCTACCATCCCCAGGCTCATACTGCAAAGCCCCGAATCGATGACTTCCACCCTGCATTTGATCGAATTGCCGAATTCCGTGTGGACATCAACTGCGGTTTTATAGGTTTCAGAAAGATGGCGACTGCAATGGATTATTAGTATTTCATCATAATACTGGATCCACTGTAAATACTCCAGCGCATAATCCTCATAGGGGACTGCCTCGGTATACATCGAATGATAGTTTGAGAAATTTTCATAGAATTTTTCACGTGTTATACCGACACCGTCTTTGTATTTCCTGCCGTCCAAAATGACATTCACAGGAAGGACCCTAATTCCTAATTCTTCGGTTATAGTTTCAGGAAGATCTGCCGTACTATCTGTAACTATCATTCTTTTCATTTTTTACCTCTTCTATTCCTGTGGAATAATTTACGTTTACGAAAAGTGAATTTACACACACGAAGTTTCCAGCAATTCTTCTCTATTTACTTATTGAATATTCGAGCAACATTATAATCCGATCCGGCTTCTTCTTTACGTAAAGGTAATATATAGCAATAGCCATTGCAATAAAAACATCTCTGGAAAAAAATTGTAAAAGCTCTCGGGAAAGATAAAATAAAAAATTAATACCACCTAATAACAGCAAAAAATTGGACATCCTCCTATTCAGGTATTAACTTCTTGACAATCATTTGTTAAAATTGTTAAAAAATTTACTATGTTAGTCGTTTTTTATCCGGGATGGATAATTTTCCGATCTGACCACCCCGGTCTTCAAATTTTTTTAGTATATCTTTCAAATCGAGGAGAACATTCATGTCTGACGAACCAAACACCTTGACGCCTGAATCAATTGAATCTCTAGATGAGACCAATCCTGAAGAGGACGCCAAATCTCTGGTCATAGCCAGAGATTTATTGCCGGACGCCCTTGTTATCTTCCCCTTGTACGATCGTCCCATGTTCCCGAAAATGATGGGACCGGTAATCATTGAAAATCCGCAAATCCAACAGATCATTTTTGATGCTCAAGAAAAATCGAAACCTATGTATTTGGGGCTTCTACTTGTGAAACCAACAGAAGACACCCTTCAGCATGTCCCCCAAAGCCCGTCCGATTTCTTTTCGGTGGGCGTTGTAGCAAGGCTCGTTCGCATCTCACCGCCAACTCAGGATACTCCCCTTCAAATTCTGGTTCAGGTTCTTGAACGTTTTGATGTCGCGGAATTCACCTTCGGAAAATCTTTTATCACAGCCAGAGTTCAGTACTGGCTTGAAAAACGAATTGAGAATACAGAGGAAATAAAAGCATATTCTGTAGCTATCATTGACTGCATAAAAGAACTGGTCACCTTAAATCCTCTATTCAGGGAAGGGTTGTCACTCCTCATCGAACGCATCAATGTCAGTGACCCAAGTGCGTTAGCCGATTTTGCCGCTTCAATGACCACTTCCTCGGGTTCCGAGCTGCAACAGATTCTTGAGATTGCTGATGTCAGGGTGAGACTTGAGAAGGTTTTGGTGCTGTTAAAAAAAGAGCTCGAGATTTCCAAGCTTAAAGCCCAGATTTCGAAAAGGATTGAAGAACAACTCTCTAAACAGCAGCGGGAGTTCTTTCTCAAACAACAGCTCCAGGAGATCAAAAAAGAACTCGGCATCGCCAAGGACGACACCGAAAGTGAGATAGAAAAATTCCAAAAAAGATTAAAGAAACTCACCCTGACCGAAGAAGCTCACGATCGTATCCAGGAAGAACTGGAAAAATTGAAACTCCTTGGCCCCTCTTCAGCGGAGTTCAATGTGACCAGGGCCTATCTCGACTGGTTGACCATTTTACCCTGGGGTGTTTTTACAAAAGACAGCTATAATATAACCAAGGCTGCCAAAATTCTAAACCGTGACCACTATGGTCTTGAAGATGTCAAAGACCGTATCCTGGAATTTTTATCAGTTGGCATCATCAAAGGAAATCTCTCCGGTTCCATCATCCTTCTCATAGGCCCACCAGGGGTCGGCAAGACCTCTATCGGACAGTCCATTGCCAAAAGTCTCAAGCGCGAATACTATCGTTTTTCTCTGGGCGGGATGCGAGATGAAGCGGAAATCAAAGGCCACCGGAGAACCTATATCGGCGCTCTTCCCGGCAAGTTTCTCCAGGCAATCAAAACATGCAAGACATCAAATCCTCTGATAATGCTTGATGAAATTGATAAGATCGGAGCAAGTTTTCAGGGCGATCCGGCATCAGCACTCCTTGAAGTACTTGACCCTGAACAAAATCAAAATTTTCTCGATCACTACCTTGACGTTCGATTTGATTTGTCAAAGGTCCTTTTTATCTGTACCGCCAACCAGCTTGAAACTATCCCCCGGCCCCTGCTTGACCGGATGGAGATCATTCACCTTCCGGGATATATCCAGGAAGAAAAGGTCGAAATCGCACGTCGTCATCTTTTACCAAAACAATTAAAAATGCATGGATTGACATCCAAACAGGTAGTGATTCCAAAACCGGTTTTAAGAGCCATAGTCGATGGGTATGCCCGAGAGGCAGGGGTCCGATCATTAGAGAATTGTATTAAAAAAATCTTCAGAAAGTCTGCTAAAGAGATAGTCAACGACCCGGACAAGGTTGTGAAAATTCACAAAACGGATCTACCGGATCTTCTCGGCAAACGCCATTTTACGGATGAAAATGCCTTTAAACGCCCTCGGGTTGGGATCATCACCGGACTTGCCTACACAAGCATGGGAGGTGCAACCCTGTATATCGAATCCATCCCTGTTCCCACCGGTCAACCCGGATTCAAACAAACCGGCCAACTCGGTCAAGTCATGGTTGAATCCTCCGAGATTGCATATAGTTTTGTACGATCATTCCTCAATAAAGATACCGCGGCAACGGAATTTTTCAAAAAGAACTTTATTCACCTCCACGTTCCGGCCGGTGCAACACCAAAGGACGGTCCTTCCGCAGGCATCACCATGGCCTGCTCCCTTTACTCTCTTGCCGTCGGAAAAGCGATGATCGGCAACACAGCGATGACGGGTGAGCTCACTTTGAGTGGCCTGATAATGCCCATAGGGGGAGTAAAAGAGAAAATAATTGCAGCCAAAAGAGCAAAAATCAAACAAGTTCTTCTTCCAAAAGAAAACCAAGAAGATTTTGAAATGCTTCCTGAGCACATAAAAGAGGGCATTGTTCCTTATTTCGTCAGCACCTTCAATGAGGTGCTGAAAATATGTTTTCCATAACCAATCCGGCATCATCCCCAGTCGGTAAGAACAGAATATGAAACCTTAGTGCTTCAACATGGCAAATTCCTGTTTCCAAGAAGCCTTCAAGTAAATCCCCGTTCCTCAACAGATTCGGGGATTTACTTATCTGATTACCCATGGAAACGAACAGTTCACTCCCTGGATCAGTAGCTGAACATTTGAGGAAATCAGATTTAATTGTATAAAAAGAGGAAAAACAGATAAACACAATGCGGAATAACAGCCTTACCGACAGCACAAATTTCATAGCAGCATTAACTGTTGCACTCATTGCTGCATCTCTCTGGATCTTTTCTTCGTTCCTCCATTATATATTAGTGGCCGGGGTTCTGGCTCTGGCAACCAGCCATGGCTACATTGCCCTGCTTGCCTGGGTGGACCGATCAAAATTTCCAACATGGCTGAAAAAAAGGAGACGGGCCGTTGCAGCTTTCTTACTCACTACTTTTTTCCTTATGATGATTTTTCTTCCCCTTCTATACCTGATCATTCAATCATCACATCTCATTTCCACTTTGGACATAGAACACATAAAGCAGGTAATCCTTACCATGTGGAATTCTGTTTTTAATTACATGGACAGTATTCCGATTTTGCATAAGCCGCTCCTTCACCTCAAAGCAGAAGGAACTTCGCTGATAGACACCTCTTCTCTCAAGACCATAATGAAAGGAGTGGAAAATATGGTTTCCGGGGTAGGAGGGCTCATCGTCCAGATCGGCTGGATTCTCATGTTTTATTGTCTTTTTAACATTTACGGTGACAAAATCCTCTATTTCCTTGGCAACCTCATGCCGACAAATCCGGAACATGAAAAATACCTTTACCGTGAATGCACAGGAACTGTAGCCGTTGTATTTTACGGTACACTTTTCAATATGACGGCCCAGGGGCTGGCCTTTGGCCTCCTGATGTGTTTTGTCGGGGATTACAACGCCATGTATTTAGGGGTCCTTGCAGGTTTCAGCTCCATTGTCCCGATTATAGGAGCAGCACCAGTCTATCTCCCTGTCATAGCTATAGAACTGGTTTCAAAAAACTATGTGAATGCCATAATCATTCTCATCTTCGCCTGGGTAGTCATGGTATTTTTCTTTGACAACATTCTTCGAATTCTATTCATTGACTATCTCAAAAAAGTATTTGGTTTCGAATACACGATGAACGGTATCCTCATCCTGCTCTCGATACTTGCCGGTATCTCCACCTTCGGTTTCTGGGGACTAATTCTAGGGCCTTCCGTTGTTGCATTGACTCTGGCAGCGGCCAACCTCTATCGCGACAATCTTGCCAAGGACCAACGGACCCCAAAAGCTTGGTCCTAGATGAGAAAATAATAATCACACAGTTGAAATGGAGGTTGAAAATCTGTATCTTGCTAAAGTCAATTTTGTGGTAATAATGGATCCTGTGATCATCTGCGATTTTTGCTCTAACAAAATATATATCTGCAGATGATTACTATCCCCTTAAGAACGGAACTTTGGAAGGCCGCATTTTTGAGGGGCTAACTTCCTTCACGAATTGATTTTCTTATAAACCAGCATGGCTTGACCAGACAGGTCAGCCACAACAAAATATGGAAGCTCATTACTCAGCTATGCCAAGACCGGTTCTCCGGGGAGACTTTCATATAAACAGGGAAATCATTTTTAAGTCTTTAAAAGGGGAATCTCATGAAATCGGTCGTGTTTACTCTGGTCCTTTTGTTCTTAGCCTCAACAGCCTTCGCGTTCCAAAAGGATGGATGCGGCAGTGGAAATTGTATTGATTGTCATTCTCTTACCAAGCAGGAGGCAAATGGTCTTCTCAAAGGAAAGGTCGATGATGTTCTGGACGTAAAGATGAGCGAGGTACCGGGGCTATGGATGATCGATGCGGTCCTTCGGGGAAAAAAGATCCCTCTGTATCTTGATTTTTCAAAAAAATACCTGTTCAGCGGCAATGTGATTCGACTTGCGGACTGGACAAATCTCTCCCAAAAAGCAGAACAACCTGCCGAACACATAGTGGACTTCACAAGCATCCCGCTGCAGGACGCCGTAATACTAGGAAACCCTATAGCACCCTTAAAGATAATTGTCTTTGATGACCCCGTATGTCCATTCTGCAGAAAGCTTCAGCCGGAATTGTTAAAAATAGTAAGCGAACGAAAGGATGTAGCTTTCTTTATTAAGATGTTCCCCTTGCGCAGCCATCCAGGTTCCTATGAGAAGGCCAAAACAATCATATGTACAAAGTCCGATAAATTGCTTACCGCAAGTCTTGCAGGGCAACAGATTCCTCCACCTCTCTGTGAAACCGATCAGGTGGAAAAGAACGAGGAACTCGGCAAAAAGCTTAACATTCATTCCACTCCAACGCTTATTTTTCCTAACGGAAAAGTCCATATTGGATATCTGCCGGCAAAGGATATCCTCATGCTTTTAGAGAAAAACAGGTAGATTCGTTTAAAATTTACGCAGATGCCCATTGTCGTTATGTTTTGCTTAAACAAATTTTAAGTAGTGCATTGGGCATGGGCATGGTAAAAAGCTATCGTTAATGCATGCCGAAAGCGGCTTCCCGAATTTTAATCCGGTAGCAAAAGCCTACCAGATATATGGATTATTCCAAGTTAAAAATTTCTATTTTTCTTTTACTGGCGATTATCGTCTCAGGAACGGTGGGCTACACCTTTATCGAGGGTATGTCCCCCTTCGATTCCTTCTATTTGACAATGATCACCATCAGCACCGTCGGATTTTCAGAGATAAAACCGCTATCACCTGCCGGCCGAATCTTGACAATTTTTATTATTGTTTCGGGAATCAGTGTTCTTACCTACAGTCTTGGACAGGTGGCAAGGGTTTTTGTTGAAGGTGAAATCCGACAACTTCTTGGGAGAAGAAAATTGGAAAAACAGATAGCAAAACTCAAGAACCATTACATTATCTGCGGATTCGGCAGAATCGGTAGTACTATTGCAAAAGAACTCGCGGCCGAGAATATTCCCTTTATTGTTATTGAACAAGACCTTGAAAGAATAGAACAGATAGATGCTTCTCACTTCCTCTACCTGAACATGGATGCCACTGTCGACATCACTTTAATCAAGGCAGGCCTCCACAATGCAAAAGGGTTAGTGACCGCGGTCAGCTCCGATGCTGACAATGTTTTTATTGCCTTATCCGCTAAAGGATTACGTCCGGACATCTTTATTCTGGCACGTGCCTCGGAAACAAAAAATGAGAATAAACTGTTGCGTGCCGGAGCCTCACGGGTTGTCTGCCCCTATCAAATGGGAGGAAGGAGAATGGCTGAGATCCTGCGCAGGCCAACCGTGGTAGATTTCATCGACAATACCATGATGAACAGCGAGCTCGATCTTAAGATGGAAGAAGCCCTCATAGGTCCAGATTCACCGTTTATTGGTAAGACAGTCGTTACCAGCAATATTCGACAGGACTTCGGAGTCATCATTGTTGCTATAAAAAAAGCCACAAACGAGATGATTTACAACCCATTGCCCTCGGAAATATTCGATGACGGCGATGTCATCGTCGTCATAGGGAAAAAGGACGGACTCCGTCGAATGGCTGAAGAAATGAATCCCGCAAAATAGCGGCAGACTTTTTCCCTCATAATCACCTGTATCGTTTGTTTTACAAAACGAAGCATACAATTTTATCTCGTTTTCTTCCTTAAAATGATTAGAGTCTGAAGCATTAAGATAATCGTCAAATGAAAACAGGTTTGAACATATTGAATATTCAGTGCTTTAATCTCATCTAATCATCCATCTGCCTGATTGATTGAGGCAGTCTTAAATGGCTGGTTGAAAACCAACTTCGGGAGAATAACAATGGCATTAGTCACGTTGAAAGGAAACACGATATCAACGGTTGGTGATCTACCTGGCACGGACACACCTGCCCCGGCATTTTCACTTACCAAAACAGACCTGACCGATTCCGGTTTGCTTGATTACAAAGGGAAAACCGTTATACTCAACATCTTTCCAAGTATCGATACAGCCGTCTGTGCCGCTTCTGTACGACGGTTCAACGAGGCCGCAAGCAATCTGGATAATACGGTTGTCCTGTGCATTTCCGCAGATTTGCCCTTTGCCCACAAACGATTCTGTGAAGCGGATGGGTTAGAAAACGTAATTCCTCTTTCTGTTTTCCGCTCCCTGTCGTTTGGTACAGATTATGGGGTTACTATTACCACCGGCCCTCTTTCCGGACTCCTCGCCAGGGCAATTGTAATCATCGATACAGAGGGGAAAGTCGCTTATACGGAACTCGTTCCTGAAATAACACAAGAGCCAAATTATTCCCTGGCGCTTGAAAATATTCATAACTGATTGTTTTTATATAACCCTGTTGTATAACGCCTCTTTCGGAAAAAAAGACAACAGGGTTATTCCAACAATTGCCACGGACCCACTCCGTTAAAGCCACTCGATTCTGAACAATACGTTAGAAAGCTTTCCAGTCCTCTAGCGGCACATCCTTTACACTTATAGCAGCACATCGTTTACACTTTTAAGGCTCATCCGGTTTTTGCGTTCTTCGGAAAAGTTAAAAGAATTAACCCGGTAGAGATCATCGCTTTCGGTCGCCGTCCTGCGGCCTTATCACCTGGGAACCACGGCTGACAGACAGGCCGTCCCTGGCCTGCTGTCAGTTGCGGACATCCTATCCGCAACCCTTTGGGCCTGATATACTTCCCAGTCGAGCCTCCGTGATGCGCCCGAAAGCGACGATCTCCACCTCCTTGGGTTATAGAAAAGTACGCTTGAGTCGGATGAACCATTCCGGTTCTTCCGAATTGAGCGTACCCTTCTATATCATATCGCGGGAGGCGAAATTTATCGCTGGAGGATGCATCACGGAGGCCCGCCTGGGAATCACAAAGGCCTGTCTGTCAGTTGTGGTGTACAGGCGATAAGGCCGGAGAGCAGTGTCTGGGAGCTATAAATTTCACCATCTCATCAATTTCAGCCTTTTAAAAGTACGATTAATCCGGATGAGCCATCATTCCTTCAAAAATAGAGATATGGCGTTAAAAAAACTGCTCTAGCTGTTCATTCTGCGAATGGACCCAAAATTTAAAAATAATTTTTATTATCGATTCAATCATACCCAAGATAATTATCTCAAGAAATACCACCCAGTAGGACAAAGCAAGCCACCAATCCCCTCCTGTTTTGTCACCATTCATCTTGAACTTTACAAATGATTGTGTTAAGCATTTCAGTCGGCATGGAGTTTTTAGGTAAATATCCTGTATTTCTATATTACGGTGACATTTTATGTAAGTTTCATTTTATACATTTTTCATAATAATTCGCAGCAGCAGAAAAGAAATTTTTGGCGATATGCGGATAACTTAACCATCAGCACAATTTTTAAGGAGTCATCATGGGATCTGGCACGAACAAAAAGAGTGGATCGGTTATGGTTGTAGGAGCTGGTATTGCAGGTATGCAGGCATCGCTTGACCTGGCTGAATCTGGTTATTACGTCTATCTGGTTGAGAAATCATCTGCTATCGGCGGAGTAATGTCTCAACTGGACAAGACCTTCCCGACCAACGACTGTGCGATGTGAGTAATCTCACCAAAACTGGTCGAGGTCGGCCGTCACCTTAACATTGAACTTTTGACAAACACGGAACTTTTAGGTATCGAAGGTGAGCCTGGAAATTTCACTTCAAAAATTCACATAAACCCCCGATACGTGGACCTTCTGAAATGCACAAGCTGCGGCGAATGCGCAAAGGTCTGCCCTGTTCCCCTTCCAAATGAATACAATGAAAATCTTGATTTTCGAAGGGCAATATTCAAACAATATCCTCAAGCAATTCCCGGAGGATTTGGTATCACTAAACGAGGAACAGCGCCCTGCAAGGCTACATGTCCAGCACACGTCAGCATTCAAGGTTATATTGCCTTGATCAATGAGGGAAAATACGATCAAGCACTGAAACTTTTCAAACAGGAACATCCTTTCCCAGGCGTTTGCGGCCGCGTCTGCCATCATCCTTGTGAGGGTGAATGTACACGCTACGAGGTTGATCAACCTTTGGCTATCAGGGAATTGCATAGGTTCCTTGCTGATTATGAAAAAGATCAAAACAAGTATTTTATCCCTGAAATTACTGCTGACAAACGAAGTGAAAAAGTCGCAATCATCGGCTCTGGTCCTTCTGGGGTAACCGCTGCTTACTACCTGCTGCAACAGGGGTATACAGTAACAATTTTTGAAAAACTCCCCGATCCAGGCGGCATGATGCGTTATGGTATACCCGAATATCGCCTGCCAAGAGATATCCTGGCCGCAGAAATCAAGGTAGTTCAGGATATGGGCGCCGAAATCAAATGCGGGGTGAATTTCGGTAAAGACATCACTCTGGACAGCCTGAAAAAAGATGGTTATGCCGCAGTCTTTCTCGCCATCGGCCTGCATAACGGTAGAAATCTAGGTATTCCAAACGAGGACATATCCGGTGTTCTACAGGGTGTTGATTTCCTGCGAGATGCATCCATGGGGAAAAAGCCGGAAATCGGCAATGACGTTATTGTGGTCGGAGGTGGCAACGTCGCCATCGATGTGGCACTGACCGCAAAACGTCTTGGTGCAAAAAATGTTACCCTTCTCTGCCTTGAACGCCGGGAAGAGATGCCAGCCTGGGAGCATGAAATAGAAGAAGCTCTGGAAGGAGATATCAAGATTGTCAACAGCTATGGCCCCAAGAGCTTTTTTATTGATAAAAATGATAAAAGAGTCTCTGGAATAGAGTTCAAGAGCTGTACAAATGTCTTTGATGACAGCGGCCGCTTTAATCCTCAATATGATGAATCTGTCTGTCAGCCCTTCTTCTGCGATACTGTCATTGTTTCCATTGGTCAAAGCACCAATTTGGAAGGAATCAAAGAGCAAGGAATCGCCATCTCACGCCCCGGCGGCCTTGAAGCTGATTCGGTAACACTTCAGACCCCTATAGACTGGGTTTTTGCAGGCGGCGACGCTTTCTATGGTCCGAAATCAGTTGTTGAAGCTGTAGCCTGCGGAAAAGAAGTAGCAGAAAGCATCCATCGTTTTATCAACGGACAAGACCTCAGAGAAGGTCGAGACAAGGAATGGGAGTTTGTCAGACCAGATATCGAAGGTGAAGTTAGAAAGGACAGGGTCAAAGTAAACTGCCTTGATCCCGAAGCCCGAGAATGCAATTTCCTCGAAGTCTCTTATGGATACAATGAGGAAGAAGCAAAACTCGAGGCATCACGTTGCCTGAATTGCGGGATCTGTTCAGAATGCTACCAATGCGTTGAGGCATGTCTGGCCAAAGCAGTGGATCATACGCAAAAACCAGAAACTAAAGATATTACGGTCGGCTCGGTTATTCTCTCATCAGGCGCAAAACCCTTCGATCCTACCCCATTATCGGAACTTTATCTCTACAAGAAAAATCCAAATGTTGTCACCAGTCTTGAATTCGAAAGACTTTTGAGTTCCAGTGGTCCCTGCCTTGGCCATGTTGTTAGACCGACTGATCAACAGGAACCGAAAAAGATTGCCTGGCTCCAGTGTATCGGATCCAGGGATACCAATAAGTGTGGAAACACCTATTGCTCGTCGGTTTGCTGTATGTATGCGATCAAGGATGCAATGATCGCCAAGGAGCATGCTGGCGGAGATCTTGATGCGGCCATTTTCTATATGGACATCCGATCCTTCGGTAAAGATTACGAAGAGTATTACAACCGTGCGAAAGACCGTGACGGTATCCGGTTTGTCAAAGCCAGGGTTCATTCGGTTATTGAAAACCCGGAAAACAGAAATCTCATCCTGCGTTTTGCCGATGAAAACGGCACTATCCTGGAAGAAGAGTTCGACATGCTCGTCCTTTCCGTCGGTCTAGAAGTTCCAAAGAGTTCCCTCGACCTCGCAGATAGACTTGGAGTGGCCATCAATAAACATAAGTTTATTGCCAGTGAGCCCTTCACGCCGCTTGCCTCTTCCAGACCTGGTATTTACACCTGCGGCACATCCCAGGGCCCCAAGGATATTCCAGCCTCGGTTACCGAAGCAAGCGCCGCGGCAGGACTTGCCGGTTGCCTGATCGCAGAATCAAGAGGAACGGATACCAAAGTGATTGAGGTCCCCGATGAGATTGATATCTCCGGGCAGGAACCGCGGGTCGGAGTCTTTGTCTGCAATTGCGGTTCGAATATCGCCGGCGTCATAGATGTTCCCGGAGTGCAGGAATATGCTGCAACGCTTCCCGGTGTGGTTTTCACCGACAGCAACCTGTTTACCTGCAGCCAGGATACCCAAGGAAAGATTAAAGATAAGATTTTAGAAGAAGGCCTGAATCGAGTAGTGGTAGCCTCTTGCAGCCCGAAGACCCATGCACCCATGTTCATGGAAACCCTGGAGGCTTGCGGGTTGAACAGATACCTTTTCGAGATGGCAAATATCAGAAATCAGGACTCATGGGTCCATGCATATAATCCGGAACTTGCCACGGAAAAGGCAAAGGATCTTGTCCGCATGGCTGTCTCCCGCGCCGTACGTTTGAAACCTCTCAAAGGCAAAGTCATTCCTGTAAACAAAAGAGCTCTGGTTGTGGGCGGCGGAATTGCCGGCATGAATGCAGCCATTGATCTTTCAAAACAAGGATTTGAGTCCACCCTGATCGAGAAACAAGACCAACTCGGCGGTATGGGACGGAAACTGCATCGCACCCTTGAGGGAGCCGATGTCAAACCTTACCTTGATCAACTTATAGGCCAGGTCACTGCCGACGAGAAAATCACTGTTCTCACAAATACAGAAATTGTAGACTTCGAAGGTTTCCAGGGAAATTTCAAAACCACAGTGCAGGCCAGCGGTAATGAGCCCCAACTCATTGAACACGGTATAATCATCGTTGCCACAGGAGCGGGTGAATACACACCGAAAGAGTTCCTTTACGGCGAAGATGACCGTGTAGTCACCCAACTCCAGCTCAGCGACAGACTTGCGGAAAAAGGTGCTTCTGATCTTGATTCCGTCGTAATGATTCAATGCGTCGGCTCCCGAAACGAAGAGCGTCCAAACTGCTCAAGAATCTGCTGCCAGTCGGCTGTAAAAAATGCTCTGGCTATCAAGAAAAACAATCCAGACACGCAAGTCTACATTCTTTATCGCGACATGCGTATGTATGGTTTTATGGAAGACTATTACACTGAGGCGAGAAAGCAGGGTGTCATCTTTATTCGGTTCCAGAAAGACAACCCACCGGTTGCTACGGCCTCCGATAAGGGAATTCTCGTCACGGTCAAGGATCATGTATTACAAAGAGACATCGAAATTCGTTCCGATCTACTGACACTCAGCGCAGGGGTTTTCCCTGCCAATTCTGAAGAGATCGGCAGTAAAATGAAGCTAAACAGAAACCCCGAAGGATTTTTCCTCGAGGCCCATGTTAAGCTCCGGCCGGTAGATATGGGAAGCGATGGTGTGTTCCTGTGCGGCACAGCTCACGGTCCTAAACTCGTCTCCGAAACCATAATTCAAGCCAATGCGGCAGCATCACGGGCCGTAACATTCCTCTCCAAGGATAAAATCAAACTGTCGGCCATCAAGGCTCAGGTGGACACGGACCATTGCGTTAAATGTTTGACATGTGTCCGCTCCTGTCCGTTTGAAGTCCCGTATTTTGATGTGGAGAAAGGGGAAGTCGTGATCGACCCGGCACTGTGTCAGGGATGTGGAGTTTGTGCATGCGTATGCCCGAGACAGACTATCCGGCTTAATAACTACGAAGACGATCAGATTACGTGTGCGATAGATACACTGATGGCAGGAGGGATATAATGGCTGATTTTGAACCGACTATCATAGCATTCTGTTGTGATTACTGAGGGTATTCAGCTGCGGACCTGGCAGGTTCCATGCGATTGACATACCCAACGAATATAAGAATTATCCGGGTCCCCTGTACCGGAAAAGTGGATGTGATGCACCTGTTACGATGTTTTCAGGAAGGTGCCGACGGTGTTTACTGCGTCGGTTGCCTGGAAGGGAACTGTCATTACAATCAGGGAAATCTCCGATGCCGTGAACGTGTCGGTTATATCCACGACCTTTTAGAGGAAATCGGTATCGAAGGTGATCGTGTAAGGATGTATAACCTTTCGTCGGGAGAAGGTCCTACCTTTGCCAAGTTTGCCCAGGAAATGACTGAGCATATTATGGCTTTGGGTCCTAATCCTTTAAAGGCAAAGTCCGCAAAGCATGCTGCTCTTGCATAAACACGGCAAGTCATGTGTCTATGAAAGCTACCACTGAAAATCGCAGGGGAGATGAGGAATGGCCCGAACCCTGGGCGATCCCTTGCCCAACAGGGTCTATGAATCTCCAGGGTTACAAAACATATCCCCTGAGCTTTTCAAAAGAATGCACAGCCGCTAGGAGGATTGCATGCAATGAGTGATTTCGAACCGACTATCATAGCATTTTGTTGTGATTACTGAGGGTATTCAGCTGCGGACCTGGCAGGTTCCATGCGACTTACATACCCGACAAACATACGAATAATCCGGGTTCCTTGTACAGGAAAAGTGGATGTGATGCACCTGTTACGATGTTTCCAGGAGGGTGCCGACGGTGTCTACTGTGTCGGCTGCCTTGAAGGCAACTGTCATTATAACCAGGGAAATCTCCGATGCCGTGAACGGGTCGAATACGTCCATGATCTATTAGAAGAAATCGGTATCGAAGGTGACCGCGTCAGGATGTATAACCTTTCGTCGGGAGAAGGGCCAACCTTCGCAAAATATGCCCAAGAAATGACCGAGCATATCCTTTCGCTCGGACCGAACCCTTTGAAGGATAAGTTGAAGAAGGCAGTAAATGCCTAATTAAAGGAGCTACCTATGTCTGAAGAAGCAATAAAAATAGGCGGTAAAAAGAAAAGCAGGTTTATGGACACGGTCAAAGGGATCCTGCCTGAAGGCGGAAATCTCGATATGTGTTTAACATGTGGTGCCTGTTCTTCCGGTTGCCCTGCCACCGGGTTGGAAGGATTGGATCCAAGAAAAGTTCTGCGCATGGCCGCATTAGGGATGGATGAAGAACTCCTGGCATCCAACTGGCCGTGGATGTGTACCATGTGTCAACGCTGCATTTACGTATGCCCGATGAAAATTGACATTCCCCAGTTGATTTTCAATCTAAGAAACCAGAGACCTCGAGATCAACGCCCTAAAGGTATTCTCGGCTCATGCGACATGGCACTACGCAATGATACCTGCAGTGCAATGGGAGCAACAGAAGAAGACTGGCGCTTTGTGGTTGAAGACGTCGCCCAGGAAGTACGTGAAACACAGCCCGGTTTTGAAAAGCTTAAAGTCCCGATGGATAAAGAAGGGGCTTATTTTTTCCTGAACCAGAATTCGAGAGAGCCGGTGACCGAACCTGATGAGATGATTCCGCTATGGAAGATTCTTAACAAGGTTGATGCCGACTGGACCTACGGCTCCAAGGGATGGGCAGCTGAAAACTACTGTATGTTTCTCACTGATGATAAGGCCTGGGAACATATCGTCAGAGTCAAGGCAAAAGCTGTGGAGGATCTGGGTTGCAAGGTGTGGCTCAACACGGAGTGAGGCCACGAACTCTTTGCAGTCCGGGCCGGACTGAAAAAATTCAACATCCCCTATAAATTTGAAATTGCCAGCATCATCCAATATTACGCAAAATGGATACGCGAAGGAAAACTTCCAGTCAATTCTGACTGGAATAAGGACCTCAAGGTCACCTTCACTGTTCAGGATCCATGCCAGCTTGTCAGAAAGACCTATGGTGATCCGGTTGCCGAAGATCTTCGCTATGTCGTAAAAAAGGTGGTCGGCGAAGAAAACTTCATCGATATGACGCCGAATATGTCCAACAACTACTGCTGCGGCGGCGGCGGCGGATTCCTGCAATCAGGATTTCCTGATGCGCGCCGTGAATACGGCAGGTTGAAAGCCGAGCAGATAATGAAAACCGGAGCACATTACGCCATCACTCCTTGTCATAACTGTCATGCCCAGATTCATGATCTGAAGGAACATTATGACGGTCATTGGCACACCGTTCACCTTTGGACGCTCATCTGCCTGTCAATGGGAATGCTTGGTGAAAATGAAAGAGTATACCTGGGACCCGATCTTGCGGAAGTAGGTCTTTAGTATTTTCCAGGGCCGGACATACCTGTTCCGGCCCGTTTTGGAGGGAATTATGATAGTTGCCAAAAGAAAACCCTTTGCCGAAATTAAGGCAATGTTACAGGGCTATAAAAAGGTTCTGAACGTAGGATGCGGGACCTGCGTGTCTGTCTGCCTCGCAGGCGGTGAAAAAGAGGTCGCTATATTGAATACTGAAATTGAAATGGCCAGACGACTCGATGACGATCCTATCGATATCCAAGCACAGACCATTGAAAGGCAGTGTGATCGAGAATATCTCGCCGAACTGGACAATATCATCGAAGATGGAAATTTCGATGCCTTGATGTCCATGGCCTGCGGTGTCGGTATCCAGTTTCTGGCTGAAAGATATCCGCTGATTCCTACCTTTCCCGCAGTCGATACTACGGGGCTGGCCGTAAACCAGGCAGTCGGTTGGTATGAAGAGCGATGCCGCTCCTGCAGCCAATGTGTCCTTGGTTTTACCGGCGGGATCTGTCCCGTCACAATGTGTGCCAAAGGCCTATACAATGGTCCCTGCGGCGGCACCAATAAAGGAAATTGCGAAATCAGTGATGAGCAGCCCTGTGCATGGTTTATGATCTACGAACGCCTGAAGGGCCAAAATCGCCTGGACTCTATAAAGCAACTCAATAATGTACGCGGATGGGGTGATCAAATACCAAGAAATCTCATTCAACCAGGTTACAAAAAACCCGAAAAGATGGCCAAATAAACAGGTGAACAAATCACATTAGAATTCACATAGATACCCTTAATAAGAATCAGGGGATTACATATGAGCACAGAGAACAACTACAAATCCGGAAGCAACTTGGAAAAGGTCCTCACGTCGGGTCAGTTTGCTTTTACTGGTGAGCTGGGACCTCCACGGGGATCTGATGTCAACGAGGTTCGTGAAAAAACAAAATTCCTCAAAGGAAATGTCGATTCAGTCAATATTACCGACAATCAGACAGCTATGGTCAGAATGGCAAGCTGGGCAGCATCTTTGATTTTAGTCCAGGAAGGCCTCGAGCCAAATTACCAGATGGTCTGCCGGGACCGAAATCGTCTGGCTATGCAGGCTGATATTTTGGGAGGATATGCTCTGGGCATTCGCAACATGCTTTGCCTGTCCGGCGACCACCAAAAATTCGGAGACCATCCTGACGCTAAAGGTGTTTTCGATATTGACTCGATTCAATTGATATCCATGGTCAAACAGATGCGGGATGAAGGGAAATTTTTAAGTGGTGAAGATCTGCACGGACAACCGAAATTATTTATCGGAGCAGCCAGTAACCCCTTCGCAGACCCTTTTGAATGGCGTGTTCATCGTCTTGCAAAAAAGATTGCTGCCGGTGCGGATTTTATTCAGACACAGTGTATTTACAATATGGATAAGTTCCGTGAATTCATTCGTCTCGCAAACGAAGAAGGCCTGACTGAAAAAATATATATATTAGCCGGAGTAACTCCAATGAAAAGTGTGGGTATGGCCAAATATATGAAAGGTAAAGTGCCGGGCATGGATGTTCCAGACGATATTATTAAACGCCTGCAGGGTGTTGAGAAAAACAAAGTTGCCCAGGAGGGTATCAACATCGCCTGCGAACAAATCGAAGAATTCAAGGAAATGAAGGGTGTTCACGGTGTGCATCTGATGGCAATCGAATGGGAACACAAAGTACCGGAAATTGCTGAGCAGGCAAAAGTACTCCCCCGCCCCGTTTTCAGCTAGAAAAAAACCTACCCTATAAATCAACAGGATCCGGTAACACCCGGATCCTGTTGATGACGATTCAGAACAGGCAGATCTCCTCAGAATTGTTCATGATGAACGAATTCGCTGATGTTTTTTCGCTTTGGAGCTGAAGGGGCATGGTCGGGGTAGCCAAGAGGAAGCAAGGCAACTACTTCAAAGCCGTCTGGTATGTGCATTTCCTGTTCTGCTGCTTTATGATCAAAGGCACCGACAATTACCGAACCAAGTTCTAATTTGTGTGCCATCAAACAGATATTCTGGGTTGCCAGACCAAGATCAAACATAAGCCAATCCCTATATCGCGTAATCTGTTTTCCGTTATAAAATCCCGATTTTTGGGACTCCCCACAAACTGCAATAACAAGAGGAGCATCTTTTATTGATAGCGTCGCGGGATTTTTTTTCGTCAATGTTTGTGAGAGTTTTTCCTTCCTCATCCGGTCCTTGATAACTATAAAATGCCAGCATTGACTATTGCCCCATGAGGGTGCCCAGCGTGCAGCTTCAAGAATTGCCGTCACTTTCTCTTCTTCAACCTCTTTCAGGGCAAATCTTCTAATACTTCTTCTTTCTCTAATCAATTCGTCAAAGTGTTGCATGGTATCTCTTATAAATGTTGATAAATAATTGTCTGGGCCACTCATTTTGGTTCATCGGAATGAAGCGTATGTTTTAAAGCTGAAAGTAACAATCCGGCAGGGCCCTAATTTCTTTTCTGAGTATTCCAATCCTCATTGAACGAAAAAGTCAGGGAAACACCTAGTCTAAAAAAATGTGACCAGATGTTTCCCTTAAAAAACTAAACGAACAACTCACGATACACTTTTCCCATAACAATTAGAAGTGAGAAAAAGGTATCTTGTGACCTGATGTCTGCTTGTTACATCATGGGTTTCAACTCCACTCTCCTGTTCTTGGCTCGCCCCTCTTTGGTTGTGTTGGGAGCAATCGGCATTGTCTCACCATAACCAACTACCGTCAATTGATCAGGATTAACGCCACCCCGTTTGATCAGATAATTGCGTACGGCATTAGCCCTTCTCTCCGAAAGCCCCATATTGTATTTCTCAGATCCGACGCTATCGGTATGTCCTTGGATCTCAACCTTGCGTGTTGGATCGCTCTTAATCTCGGCTGCGATTTCATCGAGTTGGCCGTAATATTGCTTCTTTATAACAGACTTATCGAAATCAAAAAGGTAGTCAGATGCAATAACCCAAGAGGTTTTCTGCTCTGCTGCCATCTTTTTCGTGGCCAGATTATAACAGTAAAGGATATCGGCATATTCCTGCCCCGTAAATGCTGTTGGTCTGTCACTCAAGGTAACCGTTCCATCACTTGCAACCTTCGTGGCGTAAGGAATCCTGTCCATGGTTGCCTGGATACACGCCGAATCAAGCTGTAATCCGTAAGAAGTAAAGATTGCATGATATTCTACAGGGGTGAAAGCAGTAGCAGGCGTGAAATCAGTAGAGGAACGTACCAAGTCAACTTTACCATCTTTTATTGTTGCGTAAGTAACCGGCAAATTGCCGGCCATGTCCTCTTGCACCGAAAGTCCATAACCTTTTAATATTGTATCGAGTTCCGTCGGACTGAAGGCTGTATTATCAGGAGTATAGGAGATTTGTCCTTCCTTGACACTCGTCACATAATTACCATTCATACTGCTAATAAGCGTACCCGCTCCTTCCGGCGTAAGTTGAATTGCGAACGACAATGTCGTCATGGCTAAGGTCATAGCCATACATCCTGCAACAATCAGAATCTTTTTCATCTCATTTCCTCCTAGTAATTTTTTCGTTTCTTAAAGAACCACCTTGCACCACAACATTGTTAAGCGTAAAGTGTACATGTTCCCTATTGGAAAAGGGGACAACCAAAACACCAACTTTTAAAAGACATCAAATGTCTCAAAATAAGACAAAGTTTGATACCTTCCTCAGATGATGGAAAGTCTCCTTTATGATATAATTCTGGGAAATTAGAGAATTGGTAACAAGACCTTGAACAAAAAGGCCAATACCGGCACAAATGCCTGTTAAGATTGTCTGATCAGACTAATACCATACTTTCCTCTTACTATAATCAGTACATCAATGTCTGTCATCGAATCAAGGAAAATTTTTTTTGTATTGATTTTGGAATAGTTTGAATCAAGTAGAGTGAAAGGATTTTTTCATCGGTTTAACTCTTTTCAGCAGTTACAGGATTAGATAAGTTGCCAATATTTTCTATTGTTGTTTCGAGAAGATCTCCCGGTTTAAGATAGACAGGCGGATTTCTTGTGAACCCGACGCCGCCCGGGGTACCGGTCAGGATAACCGATCCCGGTAAAAGAGTTGTGCTTTCTGTAAGATAGGAAATAATTTCCCCAACGGAAAAAATCATCTCCGATGTTGATGCACTCTGCATGACATGTTTGTTCAATCTGCACTCGATTGCTAAATTTTGTGGATCTTCAATCTCATCTTTTGTAACAAGTTCCGGTCCCAAGGGGCAAAAAGTGTCAAAACTCTTTCCTCTGCACCATTGTTTTCCACCAGCATGTTTTTGCCATATACGTGCGGAAATATCGTTGGAGCACATGTAACCAAGCACATAATCCAGCGCTTCTTCTTTTTTAACATTTTTGGCTATCTTTCCCATAACAACGGCAAGTTCCACCTCAAAATCAACCTGAGGCGGCTCAAGACAGGAAGCTGGAATGACAATGTCGGACATGGGGCCGGTAATAGACGATGGATTCTTAAAAAACAGAACAGGAAATTCCGGAAGGCTACTCCCTGTTTCCGCTGCATGCATTTTATAGTTTAATCCGATACAGAGTATCGCCGTTGGTATTATCGGTGCGAGCAATTCCTTTACAACCACCCTTCTATTTGTGATTTCCATCGAAGAAAAGACATCACCTTTTATCACCGTAGCCGTTGTTCCATTGTACTGGCAACCACACAATACCTGTCCTTCAGTCCCTTTAAATCGAATGATCCGCATCCCCCCTCCTCACATTATCTTTATTATCTTCCAGTGATTTCCAATTTTGACAACCTCGTAAAAACCCTGAATATGAGATGACTAAGTAAAAAGGCAACATATCCGAAGCGCGTAAATTTTTCTTTGTTTCGGCATACTAAGGGTACGTCGCAACGACCAATAATTTGCAGCAACAATGCAGATAAGCGAACGTAGGGAGACTTCGGGTGGAAAGTTTGTACGACGCTATCAGTTTTCCTGTTGCCTTAAAACAAAACAACCTATTACCATACCTCTTCCTGACTTACCGATTTATTGTCTAATCTCCTTCCAGGATCTGATTAATTCAAGAAGCGTTCTTACGCCGATACCCGACGGACCCTTTGGAATATAAGACTTTTCTGTAAATCCCCATGCAGTACCGGCTATATCGAGGTGAGCCCATACTGTTTTCCCAACAAATTTTTCAAGATATGCTGCAGCCGTAATGGTACCAGCCGCCTTTCCACCTGCGTTTTTGATATCAGCCACCTTCGAGTCGATCTGCTTGGAATACTCCTTACCCAAGGGAAGTCTCCACAGCGGTTCCCCTGTCCGCATGCCGACGTCCATCAATCTCTTTACAATCTGATCATTGTTGCTCAATAGTCCTGTATAGTGGTGCCCCAGGCCGATAATTGCTGCTCCGGTCAAGGTCGCGATATCTATAACGCAATCAGGTTTATATTTCTTGATACCATAGGCCAGAGAGTCTGCCAAAACCATTCTGCCTTCAGCATCTGTATTTACAATTTCAGACGTTATTCCACCATAGTGCCGGATCACGTCTCCTGGTTTGACCGCTGAGCCTCCCAACATATTATCGGTTGCCGGTATCATCGCAATTACATTGAGATCAGGTCTCTCCTCCCCGACTGCCTGCATCAAAGCCAGCACGGCTGCCCCACCGCACATATCGTATTTCATATCCTCCATTCCCAACGGAGGTTTAAGACTGATTCCGCCGGAATCAAAGGTTATTCCTTTTCCTACCAGGAGCAAGGTTTGTCGGTCCTTTTTACCATTATATTCAAGGATTACCAATTTGGGAGGCTCAGTGGAACCCTGATTTACGGCAAGAATGCCTCCAAAACCCAGACGTCTCATATCATTTTTTTCAAGTACCCTGCATTTCATTGCATATTTTTTGGCCACGTCTTTGCCAATAACGGCAAATGCATTGGGTGTCCATTCATTGGCTGGTTCATTTGCCATGTCTCTTGCAAGACAAGCGGCTTTTCCAGCAACCTCACCCAGTCGCATTCCTCTGCGCGCTGATTGTTTGGATTTCTCAGTAGTGATGACAACCTTTCGAATTCCAGCGAAGCTTTGTTGGTCTGGATCGGTATTTTTATATTTTCCAAATCGGTAATCACCAAGGGCTATCCCTTCGGAAATACATTCAGCCGTCTGAACGATATTGACGACGTCAAGGATAGGCAAAATAACCTGTATACTCGATGCCTTGACACTTTCTGAGGTCTTGGCAATCCTCCCACCCAATTTTCTCAACATCTCTCGGCATTCGACTGAGGAAATATCGCTTGTCAAATTACCGATCCCCAAAAAAGCAATTCGTCTTGCATTAAAGCCTCTGCAATCTGTGGTTTCACCTGGATAAATGAGAATCTTTTCACCGCTTTTTCCACAGAAGTCTCCTAATTCAAAGGTTTTGTGCAATATATTCCCAACATCTCCGGTAAATTCGGGATATCCATTTTTCGACTGGGCGAGACAATACACCAACAGATCGCCATCGAATTTTTCCGGCTCATCGGAGCTTATTATAAATTGAGTAAATTCCATTATTTTCCTTAATATTCTATACGGCTGTTCAAACACTTGATTACCGCAATTAAAAACTATAGCTGACTCAACAGCTTTTATCTCCCATACAAATTAGGAAACCTTACCCTTCTATGCAACATGATATATAACAATTTGATTGTTACCCCGTATTTGGGTATTGTAAATCATTCCCTTCAATTGCACTTGAAATTTACTTCATGGAGAATTTTGTGTTGAATACACTTCTAACTGCAGTAATCCTCTCAATCTGTATTTCTGCTCTCTGCTCCATCTGTGAGGCAGTATTATATTCGATATCGTCCAGTCAAATCGAAATGTTAAAAAAATCCGGCCATACTTCAGCCCTATTATTAGAAGGCCTCAGGGGAGATATCGATGAACCGATCACCGCTATTCTAACCCTCAATACCATCGCCAACACCATTGGGGCTGCCATCGCTGGTGCCGCGGCTGTTAAGATTTTCGGAGATCAATACCTTTTCTGGTTTTCCGGTGCATTCACACTTTCCATTCTCATTTTTTCCGAAATCATCCCCAAAACGCTGGGAGTGACGTTCGCGGTTAAGCTGGCTCCTTTTATTGCTTCTCCATTGAAATGGATGGTTCTTATCCTCAAACCAATAGTCTGGCTCTGTCGATCGATTACCAGGCTCCTGCCACAGAGGAAGGATGACGGCAGCTACTCGGCCGAGGAACTCCAAACCATTGCCGCCCTTTCCCTCAAGTCAGGAGGCATTGAAGCGGACCAGGAAAGGATTATAGCCAACGTTCTTGACTTGCAGAGCAAAATCGTTCGCCAGGTCATGACTCCTCGAACAGTTACATTTTCCTTGGATGAAAGCCTTACTATAGAAGAGGCGATGACACGTGTCAACGAATTGAACAGTCACAGCCGCGTCCCCATTTATAAGAACGAACCAGACAATGTTACTGGAATCATAATGCGCAAAGATGTCTTGTTTGCCGCTGCGGAAAACAAATTGGATTTTGCTCTTTCTAAAATCATGCATCCCGTTCATTTTGTTCCTGAAACAGCTCCTTTAAACAGGGTTTTGATTGATTTTTTTGATCGCCGGCAACACCTTTTCGTAGTCGTTGACGAATATGGATCAATGACAGGGATTATCTCAATGGAGGACGTCCTTGAGGAGATTGTGGGCAGGGAAATAATCGATGAATCCGATAAGACTCGTGATATGCGTGAACTCGCACGAAGGCTGACGATTGAAGCGAGGAAGAAAAAATGATTTTAAACCGAAGTTATCAGTCGACGGCCTCCAGATTGATTTTGACCTGAATCGTTTGTTCATCTCTTTCTATCGTCAAGGTCGCTTCATCTCCAATCTTATATTTTTCCAACTCGTTGGCCAAATCATCTGGAGAGACAATTTCTTTTCCGTTAACGGCAGTGATAATATCGCCTAATATAATGTCTCCTTGGTATTGCCTTGTCGGGTGAAGTCCGGCTTTCTCGGCAGCGCTGCCTTTTTGAATACCGAGGATTAAGGCCCCTTTTATACCCATCATTTTTGTAGCACGTTCATCGGCCAGGCTCACTCCAAGTCCTGGTCGGATCATCCTGCCGTTCTTAATCAGCTGGGGAATCACCCTGTTGATCTCATCCACCGGTACGGCAAAACCTATTCCTGCGTATGCCCCGGAAGGACTGTAAATTGCTGTATTAACTCCAATGAGTCTTCCGGCGCTGTCGAGCAGCGGCCCTCCGGAGTTACCGGGATTTATCGCAGCATCGGTCTGTATCACTCCTTTGATGATCCTTCCTGTAATGGCCTTTATCTCGCGTCCCAAAGCCGAAATGATCCCAGAGGTCATGGTATGATCAAGCCCGAAAGGATTACCTATGGCAAATACCTTTTGCCCGACCAGCAGTTTTGATGATTCACCAATAAGTATGGGTTTTAGCGTATCCGCCGGAGCACTGATTTGGATAACAGCCAAATCCTTATCAGGTGCGGTTCCGACCAACACCGCTTTCCAGACACTGCTGTCGGCCATGGTCACCTGAATACGGTTGGCGTCACTGATGACGTGGTAATTTGTTACAATCCGGCCTTCTTTGTCCCAAACAAATCCGGAACCAGTACCTTGGGGAATCTCCACTGCGTTTAAGGAAAAAAGGCTTCGGCGTAAGGCTATGCTTGTTATATATACGACAGATGGTGAGGTATTTTTAAAAATCTCGATGGTCGTTTTTTCATCTGCTGCGAGGTCTCCTCTTGCCGTAATAGCCCTTGATTGAGCACCCGGATCATGCCTTTTCCTCTCCAATGGGTTGAAGATGATCCATAACCCCATGAGTATAAGGATGACTACCGCCACGGGTGAGACTTTCTTTGATGAGAATCCGGCCATAATTAATCTCTATTACTATCAATATGTTTTTCGTTGCTTATGTACAGTTTGCCATGCAATACTTTTATTGATTGTCGCAGTATGTTTTTTTGATGTTTTCAAGATTGCCCCCACCGCGAGCCGGTATTGTTATGATTTTATCAATGATTTTAAATGTCTTTTAATATAGCGCTTGGCCGTCTCATCCTCCAGTTTTTTCAATGAATCCCTCATGACGGTTACAACGCCTTTTCTCCTGTTTTCTTCAAGAAGGTATTCAAGATCTTCTATTTTCATTTCTTTTATCTATCAGAATCTCTTTAAGGAACTGGGTTATAAATACCAGCGCTTCTTCCCCAAGGGCATGTAAAGTAAAATCAACGACGACTTCTTCCGAAGATCTTTATAATATATCGGATCCATATCGAATAAAACTTGTGGATCATCAGTGGAATAGAGAAAACAATCTTCATGTCGATAGGCTTCATTCGTTATCAACTTATCAACTTCCATTTCGCTGTCATCAGATTTCTTCAATACAATCTTTTGGATTGAGACAACCGCATAGGTGTCGGCAGGATCAAAACGAAGGCATTTTATCCTCTCAAAGCCTTCCACATTGAAAACAAGACGGAATATGTTTTTATCGACCTTTCTGGCGATGCTGTCGTCATCACCGCTTGTACCTTCTCCGGTATCAACATAAAGTCTGGCAGTACAATATCGCCCCTTTACCGATAAAATTTGATCTATCCAAATCTCTATATTATTTTCAAAGAATGGTTTGTGTCTTTCAAAGATGCGCCTAAACATCGCAATCTTTTGGGACTTTTCCTTGCTTCTTACCATCGAGTCAGGGCCGATTCGATAAAAGAAAAGGACCTCTGGTATCTTATAAACTTCTCGTCCTCTCTCTATAAGGGACAGCCAGAATTCGTAATCTTCCCAGCCATAGGTCATTCCGATATCATATCCACCGACCGCATTCCAATCCTGTTTCCTGAAGAGAGCGGAACAAAAAATAATATTGTCGCTGAGCATCTCCTCAAGAGAATAATCTGGTAATACCCATTCCTTTTCCATGTGTCCGAATAACATGGCCCTGCAATAGACTATCCCTATATTGGGATTACCCTCTAGGATTTCAACACCTTTCTCAATATAGTCCGGCCCTATTTTATCATCAGCATCCAGGGGAAGGATATATTCTCCTTCCGCAACATTGATGCCGTTGTTTCTTGCTGCAGCAAGCCCTTGATTTTCAGTGGCTATTATTCTGGTCTTTGACTTTTGGTATTGATTCAGAAGCAAATTGGTAGCTTCGTCGGTTGAACCATCGTTTACGATGATTATTTCAAAATCCTGATAGGTTTGATTAAGAATAGAATCAACGGCTTCATCAAGAAAGTTCCCTTGATTATAACACGGTATAATTACACTGACTCGTGGCATCTTTTCTAGGTATATTATGTGAATACATTATATTTTAAAATACACCAGATGGCTCGAAAGCCATCTCGCCACCCTATCTTCTTCCCTTCCTCGTAAGACCTCCCGCTATAAGAGATGCCTATTTCATACATCCTGCATTTTTGTTTTACCACTTTAGCGGTTATTTCCGGTTCGAACCCGAATCTGTTTTCACAGATGGTGATATTTTCAAGAATAGATTTCTTAAATACCTTATAGCATGTTTCCATATCGGTAAGATTGACGTTTGTGAACATGTTCGAAATAAGGGTGAGAAACTTATTTCCGACCATATGCCAGAAATAGATTACCCTATGTGGTCCGGCGCCAAGAAAACGAGATCCATAGACGACATCGGCCTTGCCTGATAATAGGGGAGCTAGAAGCCTTGGGTATTCATGTGGGTCGTATTCAAGATCGGCATCCTGGATAAGTACAATGTCCCCGGTCGCCGCAGAAAACCCCGATCGTAATGCTGCGCCTTTTCCTTGATTTACTTTGTGAAATATTTTCACCAAATCATTTTCTTCGGCCAGTTCCTGAAGCAATTGGGTGGTTCCGTCGGTTGACGCATCATCCACTATAATGATTTCTTTGGCAATAGGCAGTTCAACTCCCTTGACAATTGATAGGATATCTTCAACAGTTTCCTTTTCATTAAAAACAGGAATCACTATTGAAAGTTTGAAAAATAGGTCTTTATTATTCTCCATTTGTCGCCAATCCATTCGTAAAATAAACGTTTAGAAATCAATAAATTCCCCAAACTGGGTAAATAATCTCCTGCAGGTCCATTTATGCTTTTTTTTAAAATATAATCAGTCGGGGCAGGAACCGGATTCATTCCAAGGTCTTGAAATATCGCCATCGCTCGCCGCATGTGTATGGCGGATGTAACAAGGAGGAAGGGTCTGTTGGCGAGAATGGGTAGCAAAATCTTTGCCTCCTGAATTGTGTTTCGTGGTCTGTTCTCAATAATCATCCTATCAGGAGTGACTCCTATATCTTGGGCGACTGTACTCACCACATCGGCATTTGCAACAGGATCATACCCTATTCCTCCTGAAATAACCAATTTGGTCCCTGTAAAATGATGCATAAGCCTAATTCCCTCTACAAGTCTATAAAGAGAGGATCCGCCGATCTGACTCGTTTCCGGCAAACGTTTATCTGAAACATGGCCACTTCCCAAGACAACGATATAGGAAAATTTCTTGACTTGCAGGCTTGCAATTTTCGCATCAGTCATTGCAGGATATCTTGATTCCCACCTCTCGACTGTCTTCTTTGTTCCAACTCCATAGCCGCAAACAAACAGAATCGTCAAAGAACAGAGTAGGCAGACGATCCCGAAACGGTGTCTCCTCGTTAATAAAAGCAGAAGGCATATTATCAATAAAAGGAGGCTGAAATGAAACGGAGATAGAAGTTCGACAGCTGCTCTTGATAGGAAAAACATCTCCTCGGTCCTCTTTTGGAATGGAAAAATGGTTCATTCAACTGAAACGTAGCTTTGTAAAGCTGAAAGGAACAATCCGGCAGAGGGCATCACTTCCTAACGCTACTTGCGACCTCATCGCCGGTACACCACGGCCTGTCCGCACCCCTCCGGGCCTCCGCGATGCTTCCTCCAGATACCCCTTCCGCCTCCCCGCGTTATAGATGAGTATTCTCAATCCTGATTAACCGGAAAAATGTTCGCAAACTGGACTACCATTGCAATAATCAAAAAGGCCAAGGTATGCACAGTCAATCGGTTCCATGAGGAACCTACCTGCCAATAAATTTCAGTAGTAAGAAATATAATAATGATAAAATATCCAATCAGCATTCCCCAAGGTATGAGTTGCCACTTTCTGCTTTCCTTTTTAATTAAACCTATACAAAACCACAGAAGACTCAACCACAGAACAATATTCCACTGTCTGATATCACACCACATCCGAGCTATTGCATCTATAGCATGTGGAATTCTATGCCAAGCTCGATGCAAATTTGCCAAATCGAAATGAAGCCCAGTGGTAGCCGAAGATGGAAAATGATGAATAATATCCTTCCAGATAATCCAAGGTGAGTAGAGTATTGAGAATAAACCTATAAAAACTAGTATATAGTAAATAGAGTTTCTCCTCACCACAAAAGGAATAAAGCCAGTCATCAAGAGAGCGAACATCACTCCTTCGTTTTTTGTATATGCTGCAGAAGCTGCAAGGATTGAGGCCATAACTATATGAATATTGTTCTCTTTTTCTTTTAAAGAAATTAGGCATCCAAACGACACAACAAAAAAGTAACACAATGGAATATCTGCATAACTCCATGAGGCAATGAGTGGAACCATAGGGACCGAGGCAAACAGCGCACCACCAAGAAAACCCAGGTCTCGTCGTCCAATTATACGCTCTATTACCAGGATGATCTCCCAGATGCAAAGAAGAAGAAAAACACTTCCCCAACCACGCACCCACATCTCTTCCCATCCGCCGCCAAGCCATCCTGAATAGGCCCAAATTGATGGCCATAATAAAGGGTAATTGGCATGACCGAAGTAGCTCACATCCAATAGTGGTCCATGACCTAAGGCAAGGACCTTTGCTTTCGCTCCCCAAATCGCCCAGGCATCCCAATCATCCGGAACAACGACAACCGACATAAGAAATGCCCAAAGGACACTGAGAAAAATCATAATAATACTGTAATAACGTATGAGTATTCCTACATCTTTTCGATTTAAAGCACTGCAGTTGAATTTGCAGATTGGAAAGATCTTTAATGAACGCTTACACATTACAATTTTTTCCCCTATAAGCCATAACCAAGACAAAAAACCGAAGAAGGTAATCACACAAAAACCGGGGATACATCTTGCAAACACTATCTTAGAAATGACCGTGCAGACCATACAAAAAAAGACTGCAACACCAAAAGCTTCAGGAATGCTTATGGTTGAAAATACTGCGAACCTTTTCAACATTAGTGAAATGCCGCCCAGGAATAATATTGACCCTATTAGGCTAATAATTGATCCGGGCTTCTCTATTTGCTTTGTCAGGGAATAAATATTCTCCTTGGGGTTAAAAGTCCCACTATCAGTCACCCAATACTTTTTTGATCCCTTAGGAATCTTAGGGATAAGAAGATATTTTATATAGGAAAGTTGATTGGTGTCACCTTTTTCCTCATATGAGACGTTTTCAGGCCAAATCTTCTCAATCTTCTTATAAGCGTTTAAAAGTTGCAGGGGAAGGCCATCATTTTTAAAGATTTCAACACGTTGTTCTTGAACGGTTTTTCCGAGATACTGCACACGTTCACGGTTCCACCATAGTTGGTACATCTTTATGAATGCGATAGCACTGACAATTCCCCAAACGAGAAGCCCAATCAAAAGAACCGATTTTTTCAGATTTCTACTCATCGTTGGGGTCGGAGGTTTCTTTGGCCTGGGGTGAAAGATGGCTCAACGTCTCTCTACGTGTCAATTCGGAGATATTTTGTTCTATTTTCTCGATTGCCGACATCAATTTGAAAATAATGAGAAAAACCGACAAAAATCCTGTTAATATTACAGCGTTTATGTTTCTTTCGATTCCAATAAACCGAGCAACGATTATTGTTGAATTGGGATAAATTGCCACAAGTGCCATTCCTCCCCAGACAATAAGTCGTACAGAAAGCTTAAGAAGCGTCTGCCCTGCCTCACGCTTAAAAAAGTCTTTTAGGCCTTGGAATAACATAACGGATGATATTCCGACTATCACGATTTGATACAAATGGATTTTCATTTCTTCGAAACTTGGTTTTAGGAATCTTGTTCCCGATTAAACACTCAGGTGATTTTTACATTCATAACTCATGTGAGTTGTATCCCATCTCCCAGGGGATTATGAAATAAAGAAAGCTCTATCGTAATCGGGAAAGCTTGCTCTCTCTGGCAACAGAATACAATCTGTAAAATCATCATTCAACAATATGAGAGAAAACATCAATACTTTTCGAAATAAATTGCATAGAGTTAAAAAATCAAGCCATGTAGCACTTGATTACCGAGAAATATACGTTGCTAATCGCAGACTATCGAATTTGAGGAGTTTTGCGTGAATAACCTTGGTTTCTATTTTTTTTATTATGTATGTCCCTTTCCTGTAGCCAGGATCGAACCTGAGGTTCCCACCCATAAACTTAGCAGGCAACACAAAAAAAAGTGTGTTCCCGCCAGATCTCAACCTTTGTTTAATGCTATTTGGTTCTCCAAATGGAGCAGATTGAAACGAATAGTATAATTGGGCCGTTGTATCTTCGGAACTGTCAAGCTGGACACAGACTATTACCCTGTCTCCCAGCTTTCCGGTGAGTTGAGGTATTGCAGGGAATCCCACCGCAGGATCGTTCCCAAGAGAATGAATAATGAGTTTTTGATTAACAATTTCTAGGTTAACATCTTGCAGTGGCCGTATCAGGTGGGTTGAGTCAAAATTATGTATTGTTACTATCGATTTCCCTGCCACAAATGATTCGATAAATTTTGTTGCTTGCCTATAAACGGAGTCGATAATTATTGATTCAATTTTCGGTTTGGCAAGTGGGCGGTATAGAGCCAACCCTTTTGGATTTAAGTGAACTTCATCCCCAAAATACGTACTCGCCATCACTTTATACTGATTTTTTATGACATGTATATTTTTGAATTCATGACTCAATTTCTCAATATTCCGAATAGAATTTTGAATGAGCTTCTGGTTATCTTTGTTATCAACTCTCGCGGGAGGAGGCAGGTAATATAAAGGAATGTTTTTTTCTTCCAATTCGGCTGCCATTTTCCTAAAAAAATACCTTGATATGCTTTTGGGTTGAAACCTCTCTTTTAATTTCTCCAATAAATTGATCAGTCCATAGTTTGATGTCGATGCGGGATCACTTGGGGTTATTCCTGAATAAATATCACTATTGGTAAATCCGGATATAAGTCTTTGTAAATGCAAACGATATTTAAAAGTGGGGAAAAACTTATAGGCAATCATTTTCAAAGTAAATACCGGATCCATTTTAACCTTCATCAGGTCAAATATTTCAGACCATTTGGTAAAGCAGCGTTGTACATAATTTTCAGTAAGATTTTGTGATAAATTCCCCAAAAGAGGTGTTCTGTCACAACTTATAATTGCGCCAGGCGCCTCATTTTTTTCAAGAAACCGTTTCAGAAAAAAATACTGACCGGCAGTCTCGGTTGCCTGATTACAGGCCAATTGGGCCACACTTCCATTGTCAAATTTCCATCCATTAAAAATACCGCGTCCAACACTGTCACCAATTGTTACAACAGGTTGATTCATATCTGATCGATTTAAATACTCAAGTGTCCTATCAACTTCATGGCTAAAGAAATGATGGGAAAGATACGGATTCAACATGACTTCTATGACAATGATGATTGCCACTGCCATTATTGCGGCATTTGTTTTACAGACATTAAAGGCATATAGTATGATTCGTTTCAATACATTCACGTCATTTAAAACTGGAAGTAAATAAAGGATTGAGCATTATTGAATCCAAAGATAACGATCATATAGAATAAAAACACATAAGATATTGCCCGAACAGCAGTTGGCCATTCAAATACAGGACATAATTTTTCTGTTCTATATTGCATAAACTGATAGACAAGCGGAATCATGGAGTATAAACATAATTTCTTCAAGAGCAGGATATGGTCTGTTTGCAAAGTGAGATTGAAATTGCTCCATATCTGGCTAAGTAGATAGGTAAACTGCGTTGGTGTCTGTGATCGAAATAGCATCCACCCAAAGCAAACCAAATGGAAAAATATCAATCTCCTGACCAACCAGGGCAGCTTACGCAACCATCCTTTCAAGGGAAGATACGCTGCAAGGAGAATTCCATGAAATGCTCCCCAGAGTACAAACATCCAGCTTGCTCCATGCCATAGACCACCTAATAGCATGGTAATAAATAGATTCCTTGCTGTTTTTGCTATACCATAACGATTCCCTCCCAAGGGAATATAGAGATAATCGCGCAACCAATTCGATAGACTGATATGCCATCTATTCCAAAATTCACTTGGATTTTCAGAGAAATATGGAGCCTTGAAATTGTCTATGAGGTTGAACCCCATTAGACCAGCCATTCCTTTTGCCATATTTGTATACCCGTCAAAATCGGCGAAGATCTGAAAGGCAAATCCATAGGTGGCAATTAAGACACTAAAACCGTCACTATGATGTCCATTATAAATAGTATCTACCAATCTCGACAGATTATCAGCCACTACAACTTTTTCAAAAAAACCAAAGAGGAAGAGAAATGTACTCGATTTAATAAGCGATCCAGTAATATTCCGTTTTGTACATACCTGGGGAAGCAAGCTGGTTGCTCTTTCAATCGGTCCAGCAACCAATTGGGGGAAAAAGGATACATACAATGCAAAATCAAAAAACGATTCAGTTGGAGCAATTTCGTTTCTATAGATGTCTATAGTGTAGCTCATTGCCTGGAAGGTATAGAACGAGATACCGACAGGCAGTATGATATGTAAGGCAAAGGAATGATCCCCTAACCCAAGCCAAAGCAAAAGATCCCCCAAAACATCTGTGAAAAAATTGAAGTATTTAAAAAAACCAAGAAAACCTAAATTGACTGCCACACTTAACCAGAGAAAGATCTTTCGCAGTTTATCAGAACTGCTTTGATATATCTTCTTGCCGGCCATGAAATTAATTACCGTAGAAGCGAAGATTAATGATAAAAAACGGTAATCCCAGGTTCCATAGAAGATATAACTTGCAATAAGCAGAATACGATTCTGCCATTTGTGATTACTGCATAGATAAAATGCGTAGGTAATAAAGAAAAATACGAAAAAAAGAAAACTATTGAACTTCATTGATGATCATCAATAAACACGAAAGGTAGGTTTTTGTTGCACAACACGCACGATTACCTCCATAAATACTTGAGTTACCAAAATTTTATACTCCTAGCATAATTATAATAGGTGGTCAATAGTTTTAGGTTGTCGCCTTTTAGAAAACGTTGGTGATCTCATTTTCACACTGCAACCACAGATGATACATGCCTGCCAGAGAAACGATGCCGACTGCAGTCCACGCGAAAAAAAGAGTGAAAGCAACAAAATTCCAAAGATTATCGTTATTCTTCATCATCGAGATCGAGATTTTTAATCTTATCGTCGAGATCCTTCAGGGAATCCTTTCGGGTAAGCTCCGAGATGTTCTGTTCTATTTTCTCAATAGCGGAAAGTAATTTGAATATCAGCAAAAAAATTAAGAGAAACCCTATCATTATCGCCGCATTAATATTATCGACAATGCCAATCGCTCGAGCTACTACCCACGTCACATTCGGGTAAATTGCTATAGCAGCCATTCCCCCCCAGACAAGAAGGCGTACCGCCAATTTCAGGAATGTTTGCCCCGCTTCTCGCTTGACAAAATCCTTTATGCCCTGGAACAGCATGATCGAAGAAATTGCCACGATGACAATCTGATAAAAATGTATTTTCATTATATTACCTACTGAGGTTATACAACCATATCCCAGATCATTCTCGCAAGTGTTTTCAAACCATTAACCAACCCCTGTTTTTGGGGTTTTGACATGGAATGCTCAGTGTATCTCACTTTTACAGGTACTTCTTTAAATTTCAATCGGTTATTATTGATTTCCCGAATCACCTTACTGTCGTATTCATATTTATCCGCTCTGGTATCTATTTTTGTTGCCGCATAGTGGGAATAGGCCCGAAAACCTGACTGACTGTCTGACACATAGATACCATAGAGCAGTAATGTAATGAAGTTACCAATCTTGTTGGCCACTACTTTAAAGAAAGGCATCCCCGCAGACTGTGTCATACGCGTCCCGAGAACGACATCATATCCATCACAAATAATCGGTTGAATAAGACACTCGATATCTTTAGGGTCATGCTGGCCATCTCCGTCCAGGGTAACGATAATATCGGCCATTAATTGCATTGCAGCCACAATACCGGTCTTTGTGGCTGCCCCTTTCCCTCGGTTGATTCTTTGTCTTAGGACAATTACCCCTTCAAGACCCTCAACTTTGGCGGATGTGTCATCAGAGCTTCCATCATCGACAACAATTACGAGATAGTCACCGGCAGCCTGGATTTCTCGAATAACTTCAACAATTACCTTGGCCTCGTTGTAAGCAGGGACAACGACTGCCACCAAATGAATCATATCGCGCAAACTCCTAATAAGACCTCTGCATTGTTTGTGTTCTGATTACCACCTAAGCTCAATCCCCGTGACTTTTCTCAAAAAGTGAACGCTCCACAAATCCCCAACACATGGCATAGTTACCAGAGACAACTATTCTACCTGAGCGATAATACTATGCCGAAAAACAAAATACAGTTCCAGAAAGATTTCAGATTGCAACAATCTCATAAATTACACGACAAGACACTTTTATGGAAGAGTAGAGCATAAAAGAAGGATCATCAAGGTAACCAATACGTTATAAATCCGAGAAGATTAAGAGGGAATTTCTTTTACTATGATGTATAGCATGTATATCATGATTTTTTTGGAACCGAACTGAGGACATATTCGACACCGGCAAAGACCAGTGAAGCATCCTCCTATCGTTACTTTCCTTCCTGCAAGGCCTTTAGTACCCCGAACTGATACGATAATCGGGCAAAAAAAATGACAGGTAAGCAGGGCAACAACCTTATTGGCCGAGTTTCAAAAAGCCAGACCAAGGTAAGAAAGAAGCTATATGGTAGTATGAACAACCAATATATCTTTTTTCCGGCGGCGGAGACCATCATTCTAGCAACCCATGATATTGATTGCCTGTGTCGCTGCTGTACGGTCATGCCGGACGATCTGCCATACCTCCAAGCAGTATGTAGGATGTCTTTAAAACTCCCTCTCCGATGATCATGGAGTACTTCAATTTCCGGAGCAAACCAGCACTGCCATCCCTGTTCACGTAATTTCAAACTGAAATCCCAATCCTCTGATGCCATAAGTTTTTCGTCAAAGCCACCAACAGCGGCGAAGGCGTCACGTCTTACGAACAGAGCTGCAGATCCTAACCCGGCAACGCATCCTGCTTTTTTCGCCTGATATGCTGTAAACAGCGCTTGATCTGCACAAAGATTCCAAAATGTCGTGTTATAAGCCACCACCCGGCACCCCACAGCACCTACACTTTCTTTATTTTGAAGAATATACGTCAAATGTTCAATAAAACTCTCCGGAGCCATGCAGTCATCATCGATAAAGCACAAATATTGCCCCCGTGCTTCTCCGGCCCCTCTGTTTCGCATGCCTCCGGGTGGAACTAATAGTCCTGTTGAAATGACACGGACACCGACAGGAAAATCCTTTTGCAACGCATTGGAATCAGGTGTCACAACAATTATCTCATACGCTTTGCGTGGTAAACTCTGAATAAGCAGCGAGCGAACGGTCTTGACAACCCGATCCGGCCTTCCGGAGGGAATGATAATGCTTATACGATCATTACTCATACAATCTTTCTGACAAATCCATGTTACGCACATGTTTCCATTTCAAACTCCCTGCAAACCAACCAGCTACATAACACATATAAATTCTTGCATGGACCACTTGAGGTTGTAGTGCCAGTCCCGTGGAGAATAAGATATTTTTCACAACACGTTGCAGACTACCTCGCTCACGCTGCGCACCCGGACTCCCCGTGACCGGACCTAATATTTTATCCATAAAATAATCCGATACTCCTCCCCAATAATATCTTTGGTAAAACCATTTACGAGTAGTCCTCATTGCAGACACCCAATGCCTAATGCTTGCATGAGGTTCATACCAAAGGCATTCCCCCGCATTTTCAATTTGCCGTTGCAGCAAAGTTTCCTCACCGGATAAAAGCACTGTGTTAAATCGTCCCAACCGCTCGTTAAAACCGCCAAAACGCTCCAATGACTGTCGGTGAAAAAAACAATTGGCACCAAACAGAGTTTCCTGGCCACCAAATTTTCTTGCATCCGGTCCAAAATCCAAAAACCCCAGGCAGCCTTGAATATCAGGTGTCAGCCACACTGGTGCTTTTTGCTCCCAGACTAAGCGAATCGGCCCGGTCAACGCCGCAGGAACAGGACGTACGGTTTCAAACGAACATAATCCCGAGTCCAGCCATTCAGGATCGGCCATGGCATCGTCATCCAAAAAAGCTATATAATCTGATCGTGCCGCCTGCCATCCGGTATTTCTTGCCCGAGAAAGACCGACAACCGGTTCAGTAATCGCCGTCAAGGGTAACTGTTTAGAAAACTTTTTCAATAATAACGGGGTTTCATCAGTTGAGCCGTTATCAACTACTAAAACTTCAAAAACATGTGCTGCAAGAGTTTGCTCCTTTACACTCAGCAAACATTTTTCGAGAAATTCAGCACGATTCCTCGTACAGATAACAACACTGACTTTTGGCCCTGAAATATGCATCACAGGTGTAAAGATGAATTCTCAGAGGGAGACCAGTCCATGAGGTGACTCTCAGCTACATCTGGACCATTCCAACAGATGCCCATACTACAGCAGGAACATTCCGGTACGATGGGCTGCACAGCATCTGGATGCAAATTCGTCTTCCGCAGTGCCTGCCAGAATTCATTATTCCAAATTTTTTCAATCGGATCATTTAGGATATTGCCTGTTTTATAGATTTGCTTATCCACCTTTTCCTTGAAATGTATTTCACTTGCGGCACAGGGAAATAAATTTCCGTTGGTATCGATGTATAAAGAACGCCATGGCTCCAGACAGTTTCGAGATACCGGCTTAAATGTCCCAAACAATGGGGGCGGTTCAAAGCGGATTTTCAATCGTTTTGCCTCTCCTTGTGCTTGTCGAATGAACTGGTTCGCCATGTCTTGATGATAGTACAACGAGTCCTCTGGAGCAATTCTGGCATTACCTGAACGAATTCGGAACGCTGGGGGATAAATCCGGGCATAAAAGGCTTTGACAGAATCTGCTCCCAATCGACCAGCTAGTCGAACAAATTCGGGTAGTTCACGGATGTTCTGCCGCATAAGAATAATGGAAACAGCTAAATGATTTCTTACGTCAATTTTCTTTCTCAACTCATTAAGATTGTAAATATTGCTGCAAACCGTATCAAATCCATCAATTCCGGAAATCGTGGTATAGCTCTTAGGTGAGGCAGCATTAAGGGATACGAGGAAGTTAACATTATTTTCAATAAGCTTTTCGGCAATAGCCGGTCGCCAAGCAATTCCATTGGTAATTACCGTATGCTGAATAACAGGGTCCTGGCAATGGGTGTATTCGGCAATTTCCCCTAAATCATCATTAAGAAACGGTTCTCCACCTCCACCATAAATCACATCGACGAGCTCATGCATATGGAGATGCTCTAAGATCGTCCGTACTTTGGCTAGTGTCAACATGTCTCCAGACCCACAGTCATGGTAATCATGACCACACATGATACATTGGGCGTTGCAACGATCAATCATCATCAAATTCAGTGAGGATGGCCAGAATGCGATATTGGCTATCCGCTTCCGAGCAGCACGATCAGCCTTAAATAGCGATTTTCGCAAACGAATATATGAATTAATTCGAGTGGGTATATTTGACCTTTTCATGTAATCTTCTTGTTTGTTCTGCGAACCATATGCCAGATTATACTGGCCAGAAAACGGAACTTTTCGGGCATGGGAATATTTGTAAATGTAGCTAATGAAGAGCAGCGCCACATACGCCAAATCCAAATCCCAAAAGTACTAGAATTCGCACAAAGGCGGAACCATGCCATGCCAATAGCTTGTCTTAGTGAGTTATCGTCATAAACAAGCGTTTTCTGATTCATTGACAATATATGCAACAACCATTTTTCCGCGTTCCTGACATGTTCTGCTTTGTTTAGTCGATAGCCTCTTCCGACCCGATGATGAAAAGCAATCTCAGCTGGTAATAATTGCAGACCGATTCTCTGAAGCAGACGATCCTGTATAACTTCAGTCTGTTTTGTCATCTCGTCCCAATTTGACCTTGTTACACTTTGCTTATTTCTACGAACTCGGACAAGAATTTGACCAATATTAGCAAGTGAAAAATGTTCGGCTGCCCGTATCCACAGATCATAATCCTCGGACCTACTATAAAACGGATCATATTTCAGAGAAGCTCGATTCATCATATCTTTGCGCATTATTACCGTCATATGCCACAAAGCATTCTCAAAAACCATATAAGCAGCTACATCCTGACTATCGGTGGGCACCTGGCATGTATACGGTAATTGCCCACCTCCAAATAAGCGGACCCAACCTCCGGAAATCCCCACGTCAGGATGGTCATCCATAAACCGTACCTGCCGCTCCAAACGATCCGGCAGGCTGATATCATCAGCATCCATGCGGGCTATATATCGTCCTCGAGCTACTGCCAACCCGCGGTTCAGTGTAGCAGCCACCCCCATATTACTCGAATTACGTAACATGACTATCCGTTCATCCTGCATGAATGAAATGATATCCGGGCCTTTATCAATGGACCCATCGTCGATGATCAGCAACTCGAAATCCCGCCATGTCTGCCGTAAAATACTTTCCACCGCCTCACGGATATATCGTTCGCCGTTGTAAAGAGGCATCAGAACGGTAACAGATGGCTCAGATGGCATGTTGCTGTTTCTCAAAATGAATTTTTATAACTGAAAGCATATCCCGAGGCACCACTTCCGACGCGAGAAACCAATCAAAAGTTTGTTGATTTTTTTTATACGACACCAAGCCATTTCATCCAATGCAGCAAATATATCCAGTAATTCCTACCATTGATCCTTGGTGTAAAAAAGAAAAAACAAGGGCTAAGAAGTAGTTTATCAATTAAAATCAAGATACCGGTCGAAAGAGCGGTATACCCAAACTGACGCCACCTGTTCAACGACAATTATAATTCCCGACCAGCAGTAATCATCCCGTTTTTAGTGTCCCTTTCGGGGATGGTTCAACCACCTCCCTATATGCGAAGAGAAATTAAAAAAATAATTATAAACCATTCAATTCACTGAAAATAGTTTTTACGAATCAAACAAATTGATCTTCAGTCAGCCTTAGCCGAATATCGACCCCATCGACTTCAAGTCGATGGTCGTTCAGCAACACGAATAAATAGACCTCATACAGAAGTTTAGGTGATCCAGCACCGTGTCTGCATGTGTGGTTTGAGATTTTGAACTCCCAATCTCATACCCGATTTCTTTGAATCTGGATTCAACCTTTCTGCTTGACAGCTCTGATGCGAATTGCTTCAAACGCTTTACGATGTATTGTTCTTCCATCGAATTCATTCATGGACGGAGTATATACCCCATATGTTCGCTAATGGTTATCCTGCCACAATACACCACTGTTATTTTTACCGGGAGATTTTTATCAATAAGCATTATCCTGTGCTTAACTCAATTTTAAAAAATGGATTTGTATTTTCTTTCATAAACTGATTCACTGCCTTTCGCACGCCTGTAATGGTGACAAACCCAAAATCGTCTACAAGTAAAATTCCACCGTGCTGCAATTTTGCAGAAAACAAGTTTAAGGAAAAAAGTATAGGCTGATACAAACCGACATCCAACTGTTCAAAATGTATTCTTTTTCCTTCAAATATGTCTTTACAATCCTGAGTCCTATCTTTTGCAACTTGTATAAAATCAAAAACATCAAGATGCGACTTAACATGCTCATACGTTGTATCACTAAACCATGTCGGTAAGTGAACATCATGATTATTGCCGATCAGGTCTTTCTTGTTATGTCCCTCAAAAGTATCGACACAATAGAAATCAATATTATTGAATAATGCACTCAATATTGAAACACTAAAAGAGTTTCCCCATCCTTGTACACTCCAATTTTCACAATATTTAACGTTTTCTTACCATTACCAAATCGATTATGAATATTTATTAAGGCTTGGTAAATCACATGCAATCTATCAAAGTACAATAATGTTTTTTTCATTTATGACATTGCTTGCCATTTCGTAAAAAAAATCATCGACAAACCAAGTGGTTCAAAATTTCTTCATGACGATCCAACCATGGCCTAACATCAAATCTTTGCACAGCCCTACCCCTGGCTTGCTTCGAATATCTGGTCAAAGCCCCAGCGACTTTAGAGGTTGCCTGAGCCAATGCGTCAGGATCCGGCGGGTGATCCTTTTCCCAATCATTGGGTACTGCACAGCCGATCCCACCTTCTTCACCAACAAGCTCCGGCACGCCGCCACTGGCTGAATAAACCACCGGCAGTCCGCAGGACATTGCCTCCACCACCAGACGAGGGCAGGGATCATTATACTTGGTATGCAACAGGATATGGTGGCCCTGGAAAAGGGTTGGTGCAGCCTCCTGGCTGTAGGGGCCAGCAAGTTCCACCCGGTTCGTTATTCCCAGTTGTCCTGCCAGAGCATACACGTCCTCCAGACACCTGCTTTCCTGGGAATGAAAAGTGAGACGGCCGGCGATGGTTAGTCTCGCGTCGGGCAGGTGCGCTAGGGCCTCTAAGGCCGTGCGGACTCTGTACCAGTGTTGATGACTTCCAGCCAGGAGCAATCGTATTCCAGGCGGCGATTCAGACGCAGGGACAAAGATTTTCGTGTCTACTGGATTTGCGAGTATCTCCCAGGGAGCCTGACATGTTCCGGAAAATTTGTCCGCACTTTCCTTACAGAAGCGGCTTTGATAAACAACATAATCTGCCTGCTGCAACAGATTCCGGGCAGGGCGATTGGTTTTTTCCCACCCTGGGCCATGCCATCCCGGATAGGCAACGCCATTCTGATTCAACACTAATGATGCGCCACGCCGTTTTGCTGCCCGTACGATTACTTCAGGATATAGAGGCAAAGCGCTGGAAACCAGGTAGAGGATATTGGGATGGCTTAGGGTGTTGGGAAAACGGTCATTCAAATCCTGGAACTTGATCATTGCTCCTCCTGAACGTTCATTTCGTCCAGGGATTCGCTCATGCCCATAGAAGACATTTAGCGTATTCCCTCGCGGTGGAGGTCCACCCCGCCAACGTCGTTTTTCAGCTAAAAGCCTCCCGGCTAATAGCCAGGAAAGATGTAGACAGGATTTACAGCGGTTAAACATTGTCTTTATTCCTACCGTTCTTTATTCACAAGATAACCCACCCAGTCGACATGTGCCGCTGCTATTATCGAGGTCGCATAGTATCTCCGCACCACCTTACATGCCTGACGCTGTTCCTCTTCCCATCTGAAATTCCCGGTGAGCATCTCGTCCAGGACAGTATTCCACTTCGCCTCTTCGGAACATATTCTCACACCTTGTCCACCGGCTCTTTCATACAGATCACAATAACTCGGTTGTGGACTTGCAAGAGCCACTCGGCCCCTGGCCATGGCAAGGCTTATCTTCCATTCTGTATGTCCCAAATTGTAAGAATTATCGAGAAAGCGCGGTGAAATACAAACACCTCCCTGATCGTACAACGCCAGTAAATTCGGAATGTCCTGGAAATACGTCACTTCGCACTCCAAATCTTCCAGTAGACGACGCAACCGCCTCTGCCATGGCTCAAAAATTCGCGACAAGGCATCCAGGTTGCCGGTGATCAGTCGCAGCCGTAAATGATCCCTGAAACGGCGCAACACTGGCTCTATACGCAACAGCTCAAAAAGTTTCACCGATTCACCGGACCAAAGAAGCGTCAATCTCTTTCCAGAGCGCGGCCTCCACCCGCTCCTTTCAGCGATCCAGTCACCTGGTATATTATCTGGAATCCACATCGTACGGGAATTATACGGGAGCACTTTTCCCAGAAGATACCGAGAGTCGGCGATCACTGCTTTGCAGCTGCGAGCCATCGAGCAGCTTTGTTCCCGTTGCTGCAGCGTGGGAGCCATGCTCGTATAATAAAAAGTGCCGGTTGCAGGGGTAAAATAGTCAACATTTGCATCAAAAACGGTACATATTCCTTTTCGTCCAAGAGTGGTAGCCAGTTTCCGGCACGCATCATCCATGGACTTGATAAACACAACCGCCTGATAGTGTCGCCAGGGGCGGTAAAGCTCATACGTCCATTGCCGATCCGGCAGGTTATTGACATAGTGTGCTACCCAGCCAAAACGCATCAACGTCCCGGCGGTGTTGCTGGGCCAGCCAGTAAATAAAGGGCGAAAGGTCATTTGGCTCAGGCAAACACTCCAGGAGGGCAGGAGCGCATCGACAATAAAACCTACCCTTCTGGCCTTGCCGCAGGATTCTTTACGAAAGGGACAAGACACGGTAGACCGCCCGAACATAATCCATCGCCATGGACAGGCCATCAGGCATGTCTCTGTAGACTCGACGTCGCATTTCTCTGTAGTTGACACGCATTTTTTGCGTTGCGGCAACCAAGGATGCTTTACGGAAGCCAATTCCATACCGCTGACCCGCCTCAACAATACCGCCACCATCCTCATGGTACAGCAGGGGAAGACCGCATTGTGCACCCTCCACATGATGCATACCACATGGCTCCCAGAGACTGGCCGTAATGTAGACATGACACTGGCGCAGCAGGTCGGCAAGTTCCCTGCCGGCTGCCGGAGCAAAGAGCCTGGCTACCCGCCATTGCATTTCCGGAGGCCGACCTCCGATAATCCATAACTCCGTGTCGGGCAACAGGCCATCGGCAATCAAGGCGTCAACCTGCTGATAGACGGCAAAGCCTTTCATGAGATTGGCTGAAAAATGATGGGTGACCAGTCGCATTGTGCCTCCATCAAAATGGTGCGCGCCTAAAGGGTGAAAAACGGCTGAATCGGCACCGTTATAGATCACCTGATGTGAACAGGAAGAATCAAACCAGCGCTCACTGAAATAATCCTGCAACCACTGTGAAATAAAAACCGTATGATCGGCAATCCCATTGGCGTGGCGGAGGCATTCGTCCATAAAATCACTCGCTTTGCGCTGGTCACACTCGTTTATCCGATGAATAATTCGTACTTCCGGATTTATATTTTTATATCGGATAATCTCTTTCATACCGAAGGCCTTGTTCATCAGGTCTTCTCTTGGATCAATGATCAAAATGACATCTACCGGACCGATGAGATCAAAAACCGGGCGAATGCCGCAACGGAGCAGTGCTGCCATAAACTGGTGAACAAAAACGCTGCTGCCTCCCCAGGCCCCAGCGGCTGGAAACATATTGATGGCCACCACCGGCGCTCTACCCGCTAAACGTTTTGCCGAAACGGCCACAGGAAAATGTCGCGCCTGCAGGCGAAGCCGCTCATGCCTGGCTGTCCTCCTGATCTGTCCAAATAAATGAAGCAGTTTATCTCGCATCAATTACCCTTCCTGGTCAAAAAACCATCACACGCCTGTCCACCCGGAAAAAAAATACTCACATCCTCACGCACCAATTCCCCCCGGGTATACTTATGAAGTTTCCAGGGAACGAAATTCTTGTCTCGACCCAACAGTCGTCTCCACCACGGCATCTCCGTGCGGTCGGCAATATTCCACCTGACGGATTGTATCCTTCTTTCTGCGCGGCTACGGGTAATAAAACAGGTATGCAGACAGCGAAAATCGGCTTCGTGCCAAGGTATGCTTTGATGGATATCGCAACGCAGACTCTCATCATAACCAGGCCGAAAACGAATGGTCCCGCCATGTAATCGTTCATTACAGGGGCCATCCCAGGCATCGATGGCTGCAAAGTTATAGAGTTTGGTCATACTGCGGCAGGGAGGCGCAAGGTACCCTTCTGCTGTTCCTGCGCTCAAATCCAGAGTTTTTGTGTTTAGCACATTGCCGAAAATACAAAACCACCTGTCGAATTCGCCAGCTTCCAGGCGGGGTCGAAAACGTCGCAGTCCCTCTGGGTCGTAGATTTCATCTCCATCCACCGCAAAAATCCAGGTATCAGTACCAGCATACTGCTCGATCATTGGATGAGATTCACGTGGATGCTTAGTTACCACATAGCTTATCTTTTCGTGGCGACCTATCATCGAACGGACAATGGCTCCCGTATCATCTCTAGTCTTTTCATCATCCACAACGATAATTTTGTCACAAAAATCAACAATATTGCCCAGAACAGTGGCAATAAAACGTTCTTCATTTCTTACCAATACAACACAAATAACCTGCATGGCAACCTCAGCTAAGATATCATTCCTGTTTACAATTTTAATTATTGTCGTACAAATCTTATAAAAACACGAATTCGTTCATCACAAATCACCTTCATTTAACCATTTCAAGACATATTTTGCGCACCAATACGATTTTCAAAAAATTAGGCAAATTACAGGTGCTACGGATGATTTTAAAAATTTATATCCAGTCCAGATCAATATTGCTAATCCCTCTTTCATTTATTAGTTTTCTAATTGCATTAGTTTCTTCTCTTAATTCAGGAATTTTATCATCATGTGTTTCAACATAAACAAAATCAATTTTATCAATAACACCTGTGTAAATAAGTTTTTTTAGAACCTTACATTCAACACCTTCAATATCCAACTTAAGAATTCTCACACGATGATTTATATTTTCTATAAATTCACATATATCAACAACTTCTACTCCCACATATTTATCAGGAAGAACGTTCCCTTTGAAGACTAACAGTGATGATCCTGTCGACCAGTATACTTCATCTTTATCTGAGTTCTCATGTAAATAGAGTTTCATTGTATCATTTTTATCACTAACCGCCTTTTGAAAACAATGAACATTCCCTTTATTAGAAAATCTATCTTGTAGTACCATATAAGCATGTGGATTCGGTTCAAAAGCATAGACCGTTGCACCTGATTTTGATAGATGTTCTGTGATGTCCCCGACATTAGCCCCACAATCAATGGCGATGTCTGTCCTATTCAATTTGATTGCAAAAAGCTTTTTTAATGCTCTTTCAGTGGGTGCTTTGGAAAGGGCTATATTTTTGATATATCTCAATACGGTAGAAATCATTTTCCTGTTTTTCTATCATTCAGCGTTTTTCTTTGAAACAACCAGCTTTGGCGGAAAGTGGGAACCATCACCCTGCAATACATCTCAAGAATGAGATGCGTCAAAATCGTGCGACGATGTATCACCTCTTCCTCTCATTATGATGTTTATGTAATTCTTATTTTTTGCCATTCAAGCCTACAAACTTGATGGCACGACGAAAAGCGAGAATTCATGGCGAAATAAAGGATGTTTTTTTTATGCGGGTTCTTTTGGCGGATTCATCCAAACCAATATCAATTACAAATAGACATAGGTTTCATTAAATAGAAATACCTTTATATTGCAGAAAGTTATGGTAGGACAAAAACTAGCTCTATCATTGCATCAAACCACATGCCTATTCGCCATCTCTGCCAGGCCAAGCCCCATAGCCAAAGAACATCAGGCTATCAAATGTACTGTTATTACAGGTGAATAACTTCGAACCTCAGCAAAAACAGGAAGATAGTTTTCTCTGTCAGACATTATCAAGTATGGGAACCGACTATTTTAGGAGAGAATCATAACATTTCTTGTGTAAATTTCAAAAATATCCAGAACATTTTACAGACCATTTCCAATTTATTTTCCAATGCCTATCCAATAACCCAGGTTATTTTTGAATTAAAATGTGCGAACACTCATGAATAAACCATGTCTATAGCATTTACAGAATTCTCTCTTTTGATTCCTGAATTCTTGAAATTACCTTGGATAGGGATAATATGCAAAGCGCCTCGGCATTGTCGTATAATGCTAAATCCTTAGAGAAGT
>CAWGGS010000070.1:0-20712 GCA_963822095.1 uncultured delta proteobacterium | reverse complement strand
CTTTCCACCTTTTTTCCTCGGCCGTTGCGGTGACGACGCGGGCTCCTCCTCTATGGGGATATCGATACTGCCAACAACCCTGGCCAACCCCTTTCTTGCGGGCTCTTTTTTGGCCTTCTTTCCCGCCGGTGCCTCTTTCTTCACAGGGGACCTGGGCTTTTCCTTGTGCTCTTTCGCCTTCGATTCCTCGACCGGTGTTTCTTCAACGGAAGGCTTCTCCACTGAAACCGATTCTTTTGTATCTCCGGTTTCCCTTTGAGTCTCGCCAGGAGGCTGCTCTTCGACCGGTGCTGCCACTACGGGCTCGTCTTCAGACACTTCGGCTTTAGCCTGCCGGGTTTCAGAGTCTTGAGCTTCTTGCAAAGGAGCGTCGACCTTTTGTTCTTCTTCATCTGCAACTTCCGGCTCCTCAGGTTCATCCTGGGGCCTGCGACGGATGATCGTTGTCGGCCTGCGACGGATGACCGTTGAGCCCTGGGTGGCGCTGATTCTCTTTTCCACCAGTTCTGTTTTTGTTTCTTTTATGACGGAAGCTCGGATCGTATCGGCTGTTTCTTCATCGACTGTCGAACTCGGGCTTTTGATATCATACCCTGCTTCCATCAATTTCGTGGCCAATGCTTTACTGCTCATGCCCGCTTCTTTGGCCAATTCGTAAATCCTAACCCTACCCATTCCTTGCTCCCGTGTTTCCTTCTCCACCTTAATACCCACCCAGAACCATCGGACTCTCTTTAGAAAATGCCCCCAGGCTAAGATGATCAAACATCATCTTTATAACCTAAAAGCCATTTTCCACTTCTTTTTCCGCCCCCAAAAACCAGCAAGACACCTACCATTATTACAACAATAGACACCTCGGCCACTCAGCAGCTTTTTAGTATCTGCAACCGGTTTTCCACCACTCCATACAAAGCGACACAATGTACTTTTGGGGGATTTGCATCCGCATACCTTACAGGTTCTGATTGGCCCTCGGCCTTTGTCTTTATGCCCCATCCGTCATGTCGGCTTCCTCTCCCTCATCCTTATCGGTCTCCTGTTCGTTTTCCTGATCCGTATCAGGGGTCTTTTCAAGGATATCATCGTCCACATCCGATTCTTGAACATCGGATGTGGCTGGAGAGACATTTTCTAATATTTTTCCGGCTTCCTCGATAAGTGATACTGCAAAATCATCATCGATTGCACGAAGAATCGTCAGATCCTCCACCGCAGCCCCTGCCAAGTCAGCCAGTGATTTTATATTTTTGGCGAGAAGCTGGTCGGCAAGAGGTTCTTCCACACCTGTAAGGGTGAGCAGTGCCTGATATTCCGGATCCTCGAGATTTGCATAGCGCTGCTCGCTCTTAACATCAATGCGCCAGTTCAGTAGCTTCGAGGCCAGACGGACATTTTGCCCTTGTCTGCCAATTGCTAAGGACAATTGATCATTGGGGACAACCACCAAAAGCGATTTATTTTCCTCATCAACCCGAACCATGCTCACATGGGCCGGCGCCAGTGCATTATACACATATTTTGCCGGATCAGGACTCCAGGTAACGATATCGATCCGCTCTCCCTGCAGTTCCTGGACGACATTCTGCACCCGGGACCCTTTCATACCGACACAGGCACCCACCGGATCGACATCCGATTCTGTCGAACTCACCGCAATTTTAGCCCTGAAACCGGGCTCGCGGCTAACCCCCATGATCTTGACGATTCCCTCCGAGATCTCAGGGACCTCCATCTGGAAGAGTTTGGCCAGGAATTCATCACAGGTTCGGGATAACAGCAATTGAGAATCCCTGCTCGACTGTTTTACCTCCAGCAAATAGGCCCGTATTCTGTCACCCTGTTTGAAGGAACGTTTCGGTATCTGCTGATCCTTGGGCAAAACAGCGTCGGTTCGGCCCAGGTTAACGACCATATTCCCTCTCTCGAAACGCTGGACAATTCCGCTTACGACTTCACCCAAACGATCTTTAAACATGTCATAGATAACATCTCTTTCGGCATCCTTCATCTTATGAATAATGACCTGTTTGGCTGATTGGGCGGCAATTCTTCCAAGATCCTCAATGTTTTCCATTTTTTCGCCAAGTTCATCGCCGATCTGGACTTCAGGATCGAGAATCTTGGCATCGGCATAGGAAATCTCCGTCTGCTCATCTTCGGCCTCTTCGACGACGCTGCGAAACTGAAAGACCTCGACCTCTCCGAACTCCTCATTATAGCGGACCTCAATATCACGTCTGCTCCCGAGCTTTTTCCGGGCGGCGGACTGAACCGCCTCTTCAATGGCCTCGATCAATAATCTCTTATCAAACCCACGATCCCTGCTGATCTGGTCGATTATACGTTTCAGATCTGATAACATTGTCTTACCCCACCTTTCTTATTCCGAATCGACAGTTCAGATAACAGTCGTCTCCATATTACCCAATACAATCCACCCGTTTCTTTCATATCGACAGTCTGGCCATCTTTATTGTATCGTATGAAAATTTAAAGGGATCGCCATTTTCCAGGATTAATTCGATGTTCTGATCGTCATACACCTGAGAAATCTTCCCAATAAAAACACGTTGTCCACCAACAGATTCCCGAAATTTCACCCGGGCTTTCTTTCCACAAAATCGTTTAAAATCACCCAGATTGCGCAGTGGTCGTTCCAGACCCGGCGACGACACCTCAAGGTGATAGGATTGTTCTATAATATCCTCAACATCAAGGTAATCACTAATCTCTCTGCTCACCTTTGAACAGTCATCGAGAGAGACACCGTCTTCCCGATCAATGAAAAGGCGCAGCACCCACCCGTGTCCTTCTCTTCGAAACTGGATATCGAATAACTCCAATCCCAGGGAAGGCAGAAGTTCATCGGCAAAGACCCGGACTTTGTCCACGATCAGATCCTTCATCCGTGCGTCCTCCATCTCTATCAACAAAGCCCCGCCTACACATCGGCGAGCCCTCAACCTACCATCTGAACCGTATGTTCCGGGGCCTTGTTCTGCCCATCCGACCATACGGGCGAACAGACATAAAAAAAAGCGGGCATAGCCCACTTTCAAAAGCCTGCCCGCAAAATACATGCAGGAGGTATACCGGAGGTTGTACTGCCGAACCTTCCGGAAAAGCATCCGTTCGTACCCGGATGGAGCGGGCAACGAGGCTCGAACTCGCGACTTCAAGCTTGGGAAGCTTGCGCTCTACCAACTGAGCTATGCCCGCACAGTAAATCCACTACAACTTAGAGACATAAACACAGGAGCACCCGTTTGTCAAGCATGAAGTCTGCGGATTTTCTTCTTCCTTGTTCCATTGAGCCGAGGACTTTTGGCAAATCCGAACCAAAGGAAAGAAATTTTCAAGGCCGACAAAACAAAAAGTTTGTAAAGACCGACAAAACACTCATATTATATTAGAATATTAAAATAAATCAAAAAGCCATTTTCTTCGAGGAAGGTGACATTTATCCTCAAAATGTTTGGTGAGCAAAAAAAATACGATTGACAAACGGGAAACAGGCCTATACAACAACTGCAATTTTCAACCTATCGCAACGACAAATTCAAAAATACTTAGATTCAGCAGTGTCTCTATGACTGACAAGATATTAGTTATTGCCGAGAAACCGAGTGTGGCCGCAGATCTCGTCAAGGTTTTGCCCGGCAAATTTACCAAGAACAAAACCCATTTCGAAGGAGACAAGTATATTGTTTCATACGCGATAGGACATCTTGTATCTATTTGTTATCCAGAGGAAATTGACCAAAAGTACCAGAAATGGAAAATGGAGAACCTGCCCATTCTTCCGGAAGCCTTCCCGCTAAAAAGCCTGTTGGGAACCAAAAGTCAACTCAACGCCCTTGAAAGGCTCATCCGAAGAAAAGACGTCAAAGAAATCATCAACGCCTGCGATGCCGGCCGGGAAGGCGAATTGATATTCAAGTACATTTTAAAATACGTCTGGAATAAGTCAGTGGCCAAAAAGACCCTGCGCCGACTCTGGCTTCAGTCCATGACCAACGAGGCTATAAAAAACGGTTTTGCGCATCTGCGGGAAAATTCGGAAATGATGGCTCTCGAGGATACCGCCCTGTGCCGATCCGAATCCGACTGGTTGATCGGAATCAATGCAACCCGGGCACTTACCGGGTTCAATTCACGACGCGGTGGTTTTTTTCTGACCCCGTGCGGAAGGGTCCAGACTCCGACCTTGTCCCTCCTTGTTAAACGGGAACGAACCCGTCTGGAATTTTCTCCCAGGCCCTACTATATATTGATTGCTGGTTTTGCTTCAGATGATGGCTCCTACCTGGGCAAATGGATCGATCCGAATTTTACCAAAGACCCGAAAAGTCCCGACGGCAAGGAAGATCGAATTTGGGACCAGGAAAAAGCCGATAAAATCATTGCCGATTGCACAGGGCAACCCGCAACGGTCGAAGACACCAATAAAAAATCAAGCCAGCGGGCTCCACAGCTTTTCGACCTGACCTCTCTCCAACGTGAGGCCAACTCGCGTTTCGGATTCTCGGCCAAAAACACCCTGTCAATCGCCCAGGCTCTCTATGAACGACATAAGGTCCTCACCTATCCACGGACCGACAGCCGCCACCTTCCCGAGGACTATATCGAAACAACCAAACAGTCAATCAAAACCCAGCAGGAATGGAAATTTGGCCGGTTTGCAGAGATCGCCCTGAAAAACAATTATGTACAACGGGACAAGCGGATCTTTAACAACGCCAAGATATCGGACCATCATGCCATCATCCCAACCAACAAACTACCCGGTTCTCTATCGGATGCGGAGTTGAAAATCTATCGGATGGTCGTCCAGCGTTTTCTAGCGGTTTTTTTCCCACCCGCGCTTTTTTTCCTGACCAGACGTATATCGGCAGTTGCCGGCGAGACCTTTCTCACGGAAGGCAAGATCATGACCGATCCGGGCTGGAAGGTGATTTACGGAAAAAAAGAGGATGACGACCCCGGCAAGACCCTAAAACCAATCAAGCCGGGAACCCCGGTGGACTGCAGAAAAATCGATAAAGAAGAGACCGAGACCGTCCCACCCGCCCGTTATAACGAGGCGACTCTTCTGTCGGCGATGGAAAACTCAGACAAGCTGATCGAAGATGAGGACCTGGCCGGGGCGATGAAGGAGCGCGGATTGGGAACCCCCGCCACCCGCGCCGCCATCATCGAAAAGCTGATCAACGAGAAATATGTAGTCAGAGAAGGCAGAGATCTAGCCCCGACCGGCAAGGCCTTCGAACTCCTGGCGCTTCTCGAGGCAATGAAAATCGACGTTCTCGCCTCCCCGGAAATGACCGGAGAATGGGAATACAAACTCAACCAGATCCTCCGTGGAGAGTTGACCCGCACACGGTTTATGCAGGAAATCCGCGAGTTGACCACACATATCACTTCTCAGGTTAAAAATTTTGAGAGTACTGGAGTAAAAAAGGAAGCGCCGTTTTCCCCCATCGACGGTATCCGGTTCTTTGACTCGGCAACCGCCTATGTATCTGAAGATGAGAAAATCAAGCTCCGAAAAATCCTCGGAGGAAGGGTCATGAGTCAGGAAGAAATCGTCACCCTGCTCAAGGGAGAGACTTTGGGACCCTTCAACGATTTCAGATCAAAAAAAGGAAAGCCCTTTACCGCATCGATCAGGATGAAGAACTCCCGTGTGGAGTTCATTTTTTCCGACTCTGCCGCCGATCTCAATATAGAAGATATCAAGAAGACACCTCCTCTCGGTCTGTCCCCCATTGACAAGACACCTGTTTATGACACACCTGCCGCCTATATGTCCGAATCCGCCCTGACAGGCGATGAGACCAAGGGCCTTAAAATAAGCAAACTGATTCTCGCCAAGGCCATCACCCCGAGTCATATCACCCAACTCCTTACCGACGGAAAGACAGAACTGATCAAAGGATTCATCTCGAAAAAAAAGAGACCATTTGATGCCTTCCTTCTTCTGGGAAAGAATGGTAAAATTAGTTTTGATTTTCCACCAAGAAAGTCCAGAAAAAAATCACAGGACGATTGATTCCCTGTTACAAGTATATTGAAATGAAAAAACTCAAAAAAAAATACCAGTCCCAAGACGGGTTAGAGCTTGCAAAAGCCTGTGCCCAAATCGCACTGAATGCCAAGGCCGAAGACCTGGTAATCCTTGATGTCCAAGGACTTGCTTCCTTTACCGACTATTTTGTCATCATGAACGGCAGGTCGACACGCCATGTCCAAGGACTTGCCGAGACCATCGAAGGCGAATTTCGATCAAAAAGAATTAAGGCCTCGCATGCTGAAGGTCTTCAAGAAGGCACATGGGTCCTCCTTGATTTCGACGATGTCGTCGTTCACATCTTTTACTATGAGCAGAGAACGTTTTATAACCTGGAAGGTCTCTGGCATGATGCCCGTCGAATCGATCCCGATGGGGTCTGATTTACTTTGCGGTTACCTGCCGCCCTTTCAAAAACTTATCTGAATAACCTTTATAGTATAGGCCTATGCAATATTTAAGCACACGCGGCGAGATCGCCCCTATATCATTCACCCAGGCAGTGATGATGGGGCTGGCCACCGATGGGGGGCTTCTTCTGCCCAGGACCATTCCCAGAGTCGGAAACAACACAGTTAATTCCTGGCAGGAGTTGACTTACCAAGAGCTTGCCTTCGAGGTGATGTCACGATTCATAGACGATATCCCTGACAGTGACCTGCGTGATTTGATAAACAGGTCCTATGCCGGATTCCGTACCAAGGAGGTTACTCCGCTGGTCCACCATGGGGGCCTCCATATCCTTGAGCTTTTTCATGGCCCGACCCTGGCCTTCAAGGACGTGGCCCTCCAGTTTCTGGGCAATATCTTTGAATATCTGCTGGAGAAGAATGACGGAATCATGAATATCCTGGGCGCCACTTCCGGCGATACCGGCAGTGCCGCAATTTACGGGGTTCGTGGCAAAAAGAGAATCAATATCTTTATCCTCCACCCCCATAAACGGGTTAGTCCGATTCAGGAAAAGCAGATGACCACGGTCACCGACCCGAATGTCTTCAATATTGCCATCCGCGGCACCTTTGACGACGGCCAGGCCATTGTCAAATCCATCTTTAATGATATTGATTTCAAGACGACATATAACCTGGGTGCCGTCAACTCCATCAACTGGGCCCGGGTCCTTGCTCAGGTCGTCTATTATATCTATGCCGGTCTGCATATCATGAAAGACGAAAAAGACCGGTCTTTTGACTTTTCCATCCCCACCGGAAATTTCGGTGACATCTTCGCCGGTTATATTGCCAAACAGATCATGCCTGAAGGGATGATTCGCAACCTTGTACTTGCAACCAACTCCAATGATATTCTGTCCCGCTTTGTCAACCAGGGGGACTATTCACTGGGGGAGGTCGTCATAACCACAAGTCCGTCCATGGACATCCAGGCCGCTTCCAACTTCGAACGATATCTCTACTACCTTCTGGACAAAGAACCGAAAAGGACCAAAGAGGCAATGGCCGAATTCACGACCACCGGCCGCCTGGATCTCTCCGACTACCAGGATCAAATTCGCCGCGACTTTACAGCCAAAAGCGTTTCCGAAGAAGAGGTCATGCAGACCATCGCCGATTTTTACACGGAACATGACTATGTCCTCGATCCACATACGGCTGTGGGGGTCAATGCAGCCCTCTCCAACCTGAAAAAGAACGTGCCGATGATATGCCTGGCAACGGCTCACCCGGCTAAATTCGGCTCAGCCGTTGAAAAGGCCATGGGCCAACCACCACCGATGCCGGAGGCGCTTGCCGGTATCATGGAGATGGAATCACGTTGCGAACTGATGGATGCCGACAGCAAGCAGGTGAAAGGCTATCTCAAACAGCACGCAATCAGTCGATAAAATCGCCCCCTCGACAGAGAAGAACAGAACAAAAACCGCAAGCAATCCCGATCAGGGATAACGACTTTGGCCGGATATACATGGAACATCCAGACCGATATCAGCAGCAGGTAGAGGAAAGTGTGGACTTTCTCCGCGCCAGACTCCCTTTTACACCGAAAACCATTATCCAGCTGGGAACCGGCCTCGGCGGTGTGTGCGACCAGGTGAACCCCGCTCTCACCATTGCCTATTCGGATATTCCCAACTTTCCCCAATCAACCGTCGAGAGTCATGGAGGGAATCTGATTTTCGGTCATCTGGACGGCCATCCAGTAGCAGTCTTGCAGGGAAGATTTCATTATTATGAGGGGTACACGACCAAGGAAGTCTCCTTTCCAATCAGGGTCCTTTCACTCCTTGGCCCCCAAAATATTATTATCACCAATGCGTCAGGGGGACTCAATCCGATCTTCACCCCGGGGATGATCATGGTCCTGCGAGATCATCTCAATTTCCTCGGAGAAAACCCATTGCGGGGCAAAAACGTCGATGAATGGGGACCGCGTTTTCCGGACCTGTCCTGCCCCTACGACCCGAAATTGATCAAGATCGCCTTGGACGCCGCCCGGCACTGCAGCATAAAAAACGTCATCACCGGAACGTATGTCTGTATTCCCGGGCCGAGTCTGGAGACCCCGGCAGAGACTCGCTGGCTTCGAGGATGCGGCGCCGACGCCGTTGGGATGTCTTCGGTTCCAGAGGTGGTGGTGGCATTGCATGCCGGGCTTTTAGTCCTCGGTCTTTCGGTTGTTGCCAACGTCAACGATCCTGACAATCTTCAACCGATTATACTCGAAGATATCATCCAAGCCGCCTCCCGGACCGTGCCTCAAATGGAGCGTCTTATCATCGAGGTCATCAGGAGAATCCGAGCATCGGAATCCTGATCGCCACACCTGCATTTTCACTATAAAAAGAACCCATATCTTAGAAATAACTAATGGATTCTGTTACTGAAAAAAGAGGGGCTTTTCCATGACCACACCGACAAGCACAGTCGACCTTCTGCTCACCGGTCGCTATCTTCTGCCCGCTTCCACCCAATCCGGCCTGTTGACCGATGCAGGCATAGCCATTGCCGGCGACAGCATCGCCGCAGTCGGGTCGATAGAAGAACTGGTCCGACTCTATCCGGAAGCAAAACGTCTTCACGAGCCGCATGGCCTGATCATGCCCGGCCTGATAAACACCCACACCCATGCGGCCATGACCTGCTTCCGCGGCCTTGCCGATGATCTGCCGCTGATGACCTGGCTCCAGGATCACATCTTTCCAATCGAAGGTCGGCTGACCGGGGAGATGGTATATCATGCAACAATGCTCTCCATAGCCGAAATGATTAAATCGGGAACCACCAGTTTCTGTGATATGTATCTCTTTGCCAAGGATGTGGCCAGAGCCGCGGACCACGCCGGCATAAGGGCCTGGGTCGGAGAGGTCCTCTACGATTTCCCCTCCCCGTCCTATGGCGAACTTGCAAACGGATTCACCTATGTCCGGGAGATGTTCGAGATGTTCGCTGATAGTCCGCTTGTCACCGTCACCTGTGATCCTCACAGCGTGTATACCTGTTCACCGGATCTCCTTGGACAGCTGGGGGATATGGCGAAAAAGCATGCTAGTCTCTACGTGATCCATCTTTCTGAAACCGAGACGGAAATCTCCATCTGCCGGGAACAGTACGGCTGCAGCCCGGTGCATCACCTTGAAAATCTGGGTCTTCTCAACGAGAGAACCCTTGCCGATCACTGTGTAATACTCGACGATACCGAAATCGACCTGCTGGCGACCCGTGGCGTCAAAGTGGCTCACTGTCTTGAATCCAATATGAAACTGGCTTCAGGTACCGCCCCCGTGGTCAAGATGCTCGAAAAAGGGATCACCTTGTCGCTTGGAACCGACGGCAGCGCCAGCAACAATGATGTCGATATGTTTTCCGAAATGAACAGCGTGGCCAAGGTCCACAAGGTCGCCTGCATGGACCCCACCGTGATGAATGCCGAGACGACACTTCAAGCAGCGACTCTTGGCGGTGCCGCCGCCCTTCTGGCAGACAAAGCCATAGGGTCCCTGACCCCCGGCAAAAAGGCCGACGCCATCGTCATCGACCTCAACCAACCCCATCTGACCCCAATGTACAATGTCCCATCCCACCTGGTCTACGCGGCTCGGGGATCTGATGTAATTCATTCTTTTATCAACGGTCGTCAGGTAATGCACCAACGAAAACTGCTGACCATGGATGAACAGGAAGTGCTTGCCAAGATGAGCGAGATAGGTCGGGATATAAAAAGACAGGACGGATCGCAAAGAGGATGATTTTTGTCGCAGCCGTCGTAGGTCTTGACTTTCTTTCACTACTGCTCTACATTCGATCGAGGATCGGAGGCCTACTCTTTAAAAGACCAGGGATCTGAATCAATCGGCCCGACCGGATCGCGGGGTGCGACCCATCGTGAAAGGTACCCACGGGAATATCAGACATTGCGGTATCGCACAAGGCTGGTTCCTAACAAAAGAACTTCTGCTTCGAGGTGTTTTATGTTCGGACTTGGTATGCCGGAACTCTTAGTCATTCTAGTGATTGTTGTTATTATTTTTGGGGCCGGCAAGTTGCCGGAAATCGGTGCCGGTATCGGCAAGGGGATCAAAAATTTCAAGGATGCGACCAAGAGCGAAGAGGCAAAAAAGATCGACAACGACGACAAACCGGGTTCTGATGCCTGATCGGTCGCCATTTCTCCACAATCATACAACACAATAGGACACACAATGTTTGGACTTGGAACTCCTGAATTAATCGTCATCTTAGGCATTGCCGTTCTGGTTTTCGGCGGTAAAAAGCTCCCCGAGGTCGGAGCAGGACTCGGCAAAGCGATTTCCTCCTTCAAGAAAGGCCTGAAAGAGACTGAAGACCTCCCCGGAATAAAGGAAGTGGTCGAGGTTAAGCAACAGGTTGATCAGGTCAAAAACATAGGTAATATCCTTAAATAACCCCCCTCGTGCTGTTCCGGGTTTCCGGCCTTCCGGTCCTTACAATTCGCTAAGAGGACCGGAAGGCCGGGAATCATGCGCCATCTGCCAGATATCAAATCAATTTGCCGCCACCAGCTGAAACGGGCGGATTGAACTCCTGAATAAAAGACCCGGAATTTTTCTCTCCATTATCCTGCCATGTTGTCTCAATGCGCAAGACGGCGCCCCCCTTTCTATGAATTCTTATCACCCCCAAAGAGGGCTAAGGCGAGGCGACGCGTTGCCACCGCTTCTCTCTTGACTTTTAACTACCTTCATTGTAATAGTTCAGGTTTGTCGCAATATTGTCACCATTGTCATCTGCATGGGTGAAAATATTACAAAATTGCGATTTTTTTTGCGCCCGCAGGGCGCCCTTTGCAAACCTGGAGGAGATCAAATCATCGTCTGGGTGAGGAACGAGGGGAATCGGTTTTAATTTATAAGCGATCAGGTTCTGGACGCTTACCGCTGTTTTTTCTCCTTGCTGCTACCCTGCCTCCAGGGAGTTTATAACCATTCATCAGGAGAAACACATGTGTCGTTTGGCCCTGAAAACAGCTAACGAGCCCTTTTCGCCCTACGAGGTTCTGACAGCCATGGAAGCCATGAAGGAAGGCTATGACGGCTCCGGCTTGGGCATCCTTCTCAGGGGCATGGAATTTGAGGATTTCAAATATAACCCGAGATTTCCTATTCTTTCCGGAATAGCCCATAACGAAAAAGCTTGGCATCGCCTTGACGATTTTATGGAAGATCGTGGCTACGAACTTAAATACGATCACAAATTTGCGATGCGCAGGGATCTGATCCCGGCCAAGGATCGTTTTCGCTATTTTGTCCGGGCCTATCGTATGCCTGATCGGTTTTCCACCAGCACGCAAGAAGAAAAAGAAGAAGAGTTGATGCTCACTCGGCTGGCCCTAAGAAAAGACGGGGAAGAGCATGGTGGAGACCTCACGGTGTACTCCTTCTGGCCCGATGTCACGATCATCAAAGAGGTCGGCTGGCCCCTCGAAGTGGGAGAAATCCTCTGCCTCCACGACGGTCAGATCAAGTCACGTATCTGCATGGCGCAAGGGCGGCAGAACACCAATTACGGTATCAATCTCTATGCCTGCCATCCGTTCTTCCTCCAGGGAATCTCGACGATGACCAATGGCGAGAATACCGCCTTCGTCCCGATCCGCGACTGGTTACTGGGAAAAGGCTTTCCGGGATACATCGGATACCAAAGCGATTCGGAAGTCTTCACCCACATTCTGCATTACACCTTGAAAATGCTGAAACTGCCCCTGCAGGCCTATAAGCATATCATCACTCCCCTGGGTCCCAGCGAGCTTGCCAACCACCCCCAGGGAGAATTCCTGATGGGACTGCGCAACGCCTGCCGACGTCTCATCATTGACGGGCCCAATGCCGTGATCGGCACCCTTCCCGATGAGACGTGCCTGCTGGCCATGGATCACAAAAAATTGCGGCCGGCCATCGTCGGCGGCAGACCGGGTCAATGGGCTTTTGCCTCGGAAATGTGCGGAGTCGATGCGATGATCCCCGACAGGGACCCGGTTTTCGACTTCCAACCCATGCGCGAACATACAATCATCATCCCCCCAGATAGAAAGGAATTGTCAATATGGTCTCAGTACGATCCGTATCCGTTACCCCAAGCAGCCTGACCTACAGCGATTTCCCATGGATCGTTGAACATCGGGAAGACAGGTGCACCCTCTGCGGCCATTGCACTTCGGTCTGCCCGAAGAATGCGATTTACCTGGCCCATCGACGCCAGAGAATGCCGAAGCTCGATATTTTAAACAAAAACCGCGGCAACGATTACCGAACCTTCGTCGGCATCCGGCAACGAACCACCATGGCCAATGCCTGTATCGGTTGCGGAATGTGCTCGATGGTTTGCCCCAACGAGGCCATAGGACCAATACCCAACAACAATGAGATCCGAACGCAGTTCTTCCACAACCAGAAAGGAGAACCGCGCAAAAGAGGCGGCCGCAGAAACCAAGGCGGTCCGACCCTTCTTGACCGGATCCTCTTTGACCGGATCTCCATGCTCACAGACCCGGCTCTCGATGCCGGTCGGCATGAGTTTACCGTAACCACCACCCTTGGTCGGGTCCTGTCACCTGAAGATTTTTTAAACAAAACCTTGACCGGGGGCTGGATCCCGCCCACCAGACAGATCTTCCCCTTTGTCATCGGCTCGATGTCATTCGGGGCCCTGTCACCGAATATGTGGCTCGGTCTTCTGCAGGGTGTTGCCTATTGTAATGAGGTCCTGGGCCTTCCGGTTGTCATGTGCACCGGTGAAGGTGGCTGCCCCCCCTGGGTGTTGAAAAGCAAGTATCTGAAATACCTGATCCTGCAGATAGCTTCCGGCTACTTCGGATGGGACGAGATTATCAGGGCCATTCCGCATATGCAATGCGATCCGGCTGCCATCGAGATCAAATACGGCCAGGGTGCAAAACCCGGCGACGGTGGTCTGTTGATGTGGTTCAAGGTCTCCAAGTTGATCGCCCGTCTGCGCGGTGTCCCGGAAGGTGTCGACCTCCCGTCTCCACCTGTACATCAGACCCTCTACTCCATTGAGGAGAGCGTGATGAAGATGATCCAGACCCTTTCCATGGCCTTTGACCACAGGGTTCCGGTCTATCCAAAAATTTCCGCTTCGACCTCGTCCAAGTCGGTCTTGAACAATCTGGTACGCAACCCTTACGCGGGAGGGCTGGTCATTGACGGTATCGACGGCGGAACCGGTGCCGCCTACAACGTGTCGATGGACGCCACCGGCCATCCCATCGCCTCCAATGTCCGGGAATGCTATCTCGACCTGGTGGCACAGGGCAAACAGAACGAAATCCCCATCTTTGCCGCCGGCGGCATAGGCAAAAACGGCAATGTGGCCCAGAACGGCATGGCCTTGGTTATGCTCGGCGCCTCCGGTGTCCATATCGGCAAATATATCATGCAGGCCACGGCCGGCTGTCTCGGCAATGAAAAGAACAGATGTAATGTCTGCAATGTCGGTATCTGTCCCAAAGGCATCACCAGCCAGAACCCGAAACTCTACCGGAGGCTGGACCCTGATCTGGTGGCCCAACGGGTCGCCGAGACCTTCATGTCCATCCACACCGAAATGAAAAAGATCATGGCACCTCTGGGGCGTTCTCAGAGTCTGCCCATCGGCATGTCCGATGCATTGGGAATAGCAGACAAGGATGCAGCCGACCGGCTGCAGATCAAATATGTCTGCTGATTGGTACTCGTAATGAAACGATGCAATCTTTACTCCACTAAACAAACAGGCCTGACCGATCCGAACCGGTCCGGCTGTGAGCTGCTCTTTGAGAGAAGGAGTTCTTTGTGACTATGACAGTTGTAAAAGGCCGCGACGAACAGGGCCAGCGAATTACTTCCATGGATTTCGAGAAGATGGTGCGCAAGGCGGCGGAAGCATCCTCCCATGTCACCCTCGAGTCCTATGGTCAGCATAATATAGGCATCAGGCTTCAAAGACCGGACGGACTGCACATCGAGGTAAAAGGACCTTCCGGCCAACGTCTCGGTTGCATGGGAATGCCGGGAACGACCATTGTCTGCCACGGTGCCACCTCGGATGACGTCGGCTACCTTAACATCGGTGCAGAAATCACCGTTTTGGGCAATGCCACCAACGGTGCCTGCAATGCCATGGCCATGGGCAAGGTATACATCAAAGGTTCCATCGGCGCCCGCGGATTGACCATGACCAAATGGAACCCGGACTACACAAAGCCCGAGCTTTGGGTGCTGGGCTCTACAGGTGACTCATTTGCCGAATTCAACTGCGGCGGCACCGCTGTTGTATGCGGTATCGACCCCAAAAATCCTTCGAATGTCCTTGGCTACCGCCCCTGTGTCGGAATGGTCGGCGGTCTCATCTATTTCCGCGGCAAAATCGACGGCTCCCACCCCAAAACCAGTGCGCGCCTCGACCGCCCCAACGACGAGCAATGGCAATGGCTTATGGAGCGGATGGAAGGCTTTCTTGATAAGATCGGAGTGCCTGAACTGCTCACCACCCTCACTGTTCGTGAAGAATGGCAGGTACTGGTGGCCGTGACACCACAAGAGCGAGCTCTGATGTTTTCAGGCCCCATGCCTATGGCCGAATTCCGGGAAAAATTCTGGAAAGACGCCTTTGGCGGGGGCGATCCCCTGCGTGATCTCGCCCCCGGTCTCGATCGAAGCCCCATTGATGCCATCGTCACCGATGATTTGCGGCGCAATCGACCCTATTGGGCCAATTGCGAATCAGCGGCCCCTTGTACCTTCTTCTGCCCGGTCCATATTCCAACGGTTGATCGTCTTCGTCTGATCCGGGATGGGCGAAGTGACGAGGCCTACGAGATGCTTCTGCGTTACACACCGCTTCCAGCAGCAGTCTGTGGGGCTGTCTGTCCCAATCTCTGTATCGAGAACTGCTCAAGGCAAGGCGTTGATGAAAGTATCGATGTGCAGGTTCTCGGCCAGGCTGCAGGCCATTTCAAGGCCCCTACACCTGCTGATCCTATCGGCAAGAAGGTCGCAGTGATTGGTGCCGGCCCCGGCGGCATGAATGCTGCCTGGCAGTTGGCCCTGGCCGGAGTCGAGGTCCATATGTTTGAAAAGGACAGGAAAATAGGCGGTAAGCTGGCTCAGGTCATCCCCTGGGAGCGCCTCCCCCAGGCCATCTGGGACCAGGAAATCAATCGCTTCCTTTCCATGCCCAATATCCACGTCAACCTCGGGGTGGATATGGACAAGGCAAAATTTGCCCAACTGCAAAAGGAATTCGACTATGTAGTCGTGGCTGTCGGTACCCATTCACCGAGACGCCTGCAATTCCCCGGTCATGAACGAGTCATAGCAGCGCTTGACTTTTTGAAAAGCGCCAAGAGCGATACGCCGCCATCCGTTGGCAAGAATGTGGTCGTCATCGGCGCCGGTAACGTTGGCTGTGATGTCGCCTGTGAGGCCTATCGACTCGGTGCCGAAAATGTAACTCTGGTCGATATCCAGAAGCCGCTGGCCTTCGGAAAAGAAAAAGAAAATGCCGAAGCCCTGGGTGCAACCTTTCGCTGGCCGGTTATTACCAAAGAGGTAACCTCCAAAGGGCTGGTAATGGATACCGGTGAGCTTATCCCGGCCCAGACCGTCATCATCTCCATCGGCGATATTCCGGCCCTGCCCTTCCTGCCTGCCTCCGTGGATACGGTAACTGTCGGCGGTGCCGCCTGGGTCAAAACCGACAAGGCCCATCTCACCAGCGACAAGAAGGTCCTGGCCATCGGTGATGTGGAAAAGCCAGGGCTCGCCACCCATGCTCTGGGAGCTGGCAAGACGGCAGCCGAGTTCATCCTGGCCACGATCCAGGGAACTGAATGGAAACCGTTTGCAAAACAGCTGATCCCGCAACAGGCACTGACTATCACCCACTATCTGCCAGTGGTATCCGACCATGGCCCGGAGAGTCAGGCCGAGCGCTGTCTGTCCTGTGCCTCCTGCCGAGATTGCCACCTCTGCGAGACTATCTGTCCCACCGGTGCCATCAGCAGACGTGATTTGACCCCCGACGGTTCTGCAGTCCCGGTTTCCGGTTTCGAGGCCACCTATGAGTATGTCTCAGACGACAAAAAATGCATTGGATGCGGTTTCTGCGCAGATACCTGTCCCTGCGGTATCTGGACCTTGCATCCGTATTGATTCAGAGCAGTCTCGGTTTCGCCGTCAAACAGTAACGAATAAAGCCCATCCGATTTTGGATGGGCTTTATTCGTTTAAACGTATTGCCTTCTTGAAACAAAATCCAAAAGACGACTTGGCCCCTGTCGTGATAAGTAAGGCACGCTCCCAACAATAAAATAGTATTATGTCCCCTTATTTGCTAGCATTTAGGCACTTTAAATCCAGCGGGTTTGTTATATAATTTTTTAGACATCTTGACCTAAGACGAAAAAAGGGGCGTAAATGCAAAAACAAATTTTTCTCAACTGTGCTTGTATTGTTGCATTGTTTTGCTGTGTTAAGGTGTCTCCGCATCTTCTGCCTCTGGGAGAGTGCCTTCATTCTCTTCTGGCTCTGCCTGGGTCTTGCCTTTATCTCTTTTTCGTTGTAATTTTTCTTCTTTCTTTTTCTTCTTTGCCAGCTCTTTCATGCGTTTATCATATGAAAAATTGCTTCTTGCCAAGGGGGCACCTTTGAGTTGAGTTATATAATTCCAATTCAATATAAACCGATTACGTTGTCCTCCTCAATAGAGGATTGAACAGAATCGGCCTCACTGCACGGCTCTTCATCGCACTCTCTGTACTGTCTCGTCACACTTGCTTGCCTTGCGTTTTCATTTTGATTTATAAACGCAATAACAGGTTGACTTTATTGGACAAACATGTGTGTTCAATAAAGTCTAAACAATAAAGCCCCGCAAAAAGCGGGGCTTTATTGCAATGGTTACTTACAGGGCTTAAAGCTGTGTAACATTTTCCGCGGCCGGGCCTTTCGGACCTTCGACAACATCAAATTTTACACGGGCACCTTCCGTAAGAGATTTAAATCCATCTGCCAGAATTGCCGAATGATGAACAAAGAGGTCTTTACCGCCCTCTTGTTCGATAAAACCAAAGCCCTTAGCATCATTAAACCATTTTACTGTACCTTCTGCCATTTTTACTGCTCCTTGAAAACGTGGCCTTACGTGAAAACCACCTGATGTATTTCCGACATGTCAAAAATTGACAAGCCGATCGGCAGGTTGTGTTTGTCCAAATAAAAAAAACCGCACTTCCTCTCTGCAAGGCCTGCGCGGTATTTTAATAGTATTCTATACTTCAAACATGTCCTGCACACTTGTAATAGATATAATATATCTTCTTTCTGTAAATAGCTTGCTTTATTTTTCAATATGATTACCCCCGAACTCAGCCTATCGCAATGGAAGGGGGGTTGCTCTTCCCAAATCAACGGGAGGTCACCTTGAAAAATTTTCAGTTACAAAGGCATTGAAGGTACCTATTGTTGTTGTGTAATGACATGGGATGCTCTGATAGAAGTTACAACATTGAAGGGTATTATCCCAATCTGTCCGTCTTGTAAAAAAAATCGTCATCACAAAAACTTTTGGAATAAACTTAAATCCTATATAATAGAATAGTCAGAAGCAAAATTCAGCCACGGTATTTTCCCGGATTGTTTCAAACAAGATCTATCCAAATTTTTATTGAGGTAAGGAATAATTACCCTTCAGCTCAACTATCCCATATTTTCAGGCACCCCACGCTTCATGGATCTTGCAGCCATGGGTATCGTGGTTGGTTGAGAATTTTTGGTTTCCCTTTGGAAGTCATTTAATATTAAACCGTTGACGAGATATTGATATGAAAAAAATTACTTCGATGACTATGCTTTTCTCATTTGTGGTCCTGATATTCAACTCTATTGTTCTTTATATTGCTCCGGAAGGCAGGGTTGCCTATTGGTCGGACTGGCGATTTTGGGGATTAACCAAAAGCCAATGGGGAGATCAGCATATCACAATCGGATTTCTTTTTCTCGCTGCCGGACTTCTGCATCTTTTTTACAACTGGAACCTTATTCTGGCCTATCTAAAAAACAAAGCCCGCAAAATCAAAATGTTTACCCAACCCTTTAATGTCGCCATAACGATCACCATCATATTCGTGATTGGAACCTATTATTCCTATCCTCCAATGAATGTTATCCTGCAAATAGGTGATTCGTTCAAAGAAGCAGGGGCAAAGAAATACGGAGAACCTCCTTACGGCCATGCTGAGCTATCATCCCTTAAAATGTTTGCCAAAAAAGAAAACCTTGACTTTGAAAAGGCACTTGCTCTTCTTAAAGCTGCAGGATTTTCTGGGCTTGATGGGAGGGAAAATATAAAGGATATTGCCGGAACGCATAACCTGACACCGCAGCAGGTTTATGAAATTATCAAGACGGCCAGGCGTGACGCAGACCTTACTAAAGGCTTAAAGGGAGCCAATGCTTTTCCAGACACCCCCGCCCCCGGTTTCGGCAGGAAAACATTGGAAGCCTTTTGCAAAGAACATCATCTGAATCTCGATAAAATCATCGACAACCTGGCCAAACAGGGGATCAAGGCAGAGGGTGGACTCACCATGAAAGAAAACGCGAGTGCCAACGGCAAGGAGCCGATGGAACTCTTTGAAACAATACAGACAATTGCAGGTTCTCTGAAAAAATAACAACCAGTAAGCGATGAAACTCTACGACACCTATCTTTTCGATGCCGACGGCACGCTGTTTGACACGGTGGACCTGATCTGCCGATGCTTTGATTATATCCTGGAAAAATATAACGGACGATCCCTCCCCCGAGACCGGATCATGGTAGGGATCGGCAGCCCGCTCCTCACCCAGATAGTCAACCATCTTGGCCCGGGCTATGATTACGACACGATTCTTGACGATTATCTCCAGTATCAGCTGGAGGCTATGGAAGGAAACGTCAGACTCTTCCCCGAAGTTGCAGAGACCCTTGCCGCCTTACATGACAACGGCCGGAAGCTGGCCGTTGTCACTTCCAGAAGACTCCTCAGCCTGAGGTCCTGCTTCAGACCACCGCACACGAAATATTTCGATGTGCCGGTCCCCTGAAGATACCGAAAGGCACAAGCCGGACCCGGAGCCGGCCCGAAGGCAATGGAGCTCCTTAAGGCAGATAAAAAAGACGGTGTTCGTGGGTGATTCCCATTTCGATCCGCAGCGTGCCGGGGCCGGCATCAATACGGTTTTTGTCAAAGTGGACAATTTCGACAGGTCTGTACTCCCCGTACCGCCTACCTGGACAATCGAGTCCATGCAAGACCTCTGTACGGCCCTTCCGAGACGCCTTGCGGATTAACAAAATCCGCGGGATGATTTCTATTTCTTGACATGCCGGCACTGTGATATGCTTTTCACCAATGGACTGTCACGATTTAAGCAGAAAAACCACAAACAGGAAGGTAAAAACCGCTGGCATAGTATTTTCTACGATTTTACAAGATTGCCGGTTGGCTTTTTTGTATGTTGTATTTTGTATCGGGATTCCTTCATCATGAACGAAGGAATCCCATAAGTAAACGCCTAACTGTCAATACCCGACAGACACAGGTAATTCATCACCAGGTATTCGTCCATTCCGTATCGGGAGCCTTCGCGACCGATACCCGCTTGTTTGACGCCCCCGAACGGTGCCACCTCGGAAGAGATGAGACCGGTGTTGATGCCAACCATCCCATACTCAACCCTTCGGCAACCCGGTAGATCCGACCGATGTCGCGGGAATAAAAGTAGGAAGCCAGGCCGTAGATCGTGTCATTGGCCATGGCCAGCACGTCCTCTTCCGTGGAGAACCTAAACAACGGTGCTACCGGACCAAAGGTCTCCTCGTTGAAAATCTGCATGTTGGGAGTGACATCTACCAGGATGGTGGGCTGGAAAAAGGTCCCGCTCAAGACATGCAACTTGCCGCCGATCATGACCTTCGCACCCTTGGAGACGGCGTCGGCGATATGCTGCTCGACCTTGGCAAGCTCAGCCTTGTCGATGAGCGGTCCCTGCTGCGCTCCCTGCCCAAAACCGTCACCGACCACCAGCCGACCCACCAATAGCGGCAGCCACTGAACGCTCTTTCCTCCGATATCTCTAGTTTGCAAGCCGCCTAGTACAA
>CAWGGS010000069.1:0-27521 GCA_963822095.1 uncultured delta proteobacterium | reverse complement strand
TTCCTTCACTGTAAAACCAAGCCTCTCGATTTCTTCGCTGTTTTTTTCAACAAGCCGGGATTCGAAACGGGAGAGTTCGACGGTCTGGGTAAAAAGGAGATTCTGGGCTGCAATTTTTCCGTTTAAGAATTGTCTTTTCAGTTTTTCGAAAAGCAGGCGTTCATGGGCTGCATGCTGGTCGATTACGACCAGTGTTTCACCCGAACGGCAGAAAATATAAAGATTGCGAAATTGGCCGATGACCTCCAGTCCATGCTGTTTTACGGTTTTTTCAAGTGGCCGGTCTGCGGTTGGTTTCGACTCCGGGATTCTTTGGGGAGGAGTGGGCTTCCGGGCCTGGTTGAAGGCGGGAAAAACTTCTTCGGCAACCGAAGGCGGTGTTTGACCGAAGTCTGTTGTTTCCCGGGGCGGGTAATCAAGAGGCAGGGGATGAAAGGTCCTCTTTTCCTGTCGGGGCTCGGAGGTGGAAGAGGAGGTAGAGATACGATCTATGGGTGCCGAGGGTCTCTCGGATATTTCCGGTCGGAGGAAAACATCGTTTCTGAGTGTCCCCTGATATTGATGCAGGGCCTGTGAGACGGCTCGGCGGATCAGGTCATGGATGTCATGGCTGCTTTTAAAACGCACCTCGTATTTGGCGGGGTGGACGTTCACATCCACCTGATCGGCGGGAAGGTGCAGATGAAGAAGGCCGGCCGGGTTTCTTCCTTTCATCAAAAAGCCTCGCATCCCTTCCGCGACTGCATGGATGATCATTCTATCCTTGACGACACGGCCATTGACGAAGAGTCTCAGTCCCATGGACATGGCAATCTGGGCCTCGGGCGGTATAAGAAATCCATCGGCCCAGACGTGATCCTTCTTTGAGATGGAAGTTCCAATCTCTATGAAGGCGCCCCGGTAACGCATGATGGCTCCCAGGCGCCGATCGGGTGAGAGCCCGCCGTCAAGATGTAGGGTTTCTTTTCCGTCGATGCGGAGAACAAACGTAATCTCGGGAGCCGACAGAGAGGCGTTTTTTACGACCTCATCGATGTGGCCGAGTTCAGTACGTATGGTCCTTAGAAACTTGCGGCGGGCCGGCGTGTTGCCGAAGAGATTGCTGACTTCGATCACCGTACCGTAACGGCAACCCGTTTCGTGAACCTTGATCAACTTCCCGAAATTGGCAATCACTCGGGTCCCCAGATCGCGATTTTGCGGCCGGGAGGTGATGACCAACTTTGCCACCGATCCGATGGAAGGGATGGCCTCACCTCGAAATCCCAGGGTCGAGATGGCATCGAGATCCTGGTCTTCATGGATCTTGGATGTTCCATGGCGTTCCAGGCACAGCAGGATATCGTCTTCATCCATCCCTTCGCCGTTGTCGATGATGCGGATCAGCCTTGTACCGCCGCCCTCCACCTCGATCTCGATGCGGTCAGCGCCGGCGTCGAGGCTGTTTTCCAGAAGTTCTTTGACCACGGAGGCCGGACGTTCTACGACTTCTCCAGCGGCTATACGATTGGCGAGGTGTTCGGGAAGAATGCGGACCTTCGACATGGAAATTGCGTGATATTGATGAGAATTGTGTTAAAAGGACGAAACCCGTCCGTTTTTTAGTTGCAGAATACGTGTAACTTTACCATGGGATGACATATTTGTCATTTCAAAGGATGATATATGGGATATCTGCCTTTGCTGCCTTTTATCTATAATCTCCTTTTTGGAGAAGATGTTGCATCGATGTTATTCATCGACTAGGTTCTATCCGGCTTGCAGGGAGAGAGCATCCGCGTACTTTCCATATCGACGGAATAAGAGAAACAATGTTTTGCCTTCTTGAGATAATCCAACTCTTGGAAAAAATACACTCAATTTTAGTATAAGCTCATTAACAAATGCAATTATCACGTTTCATGGGCGGACGAACCAGCCGGGACTCGTTGGCTGGTAAAAGAAAATGGTTGATAACCAGAGAATATCTTTTTCTGTTTATCGTCCTTGCCTGCACGATACTGCTCAGCATCAAACCCTGGCGATCCTTTTTCTTCACCGGCTTGGGAGAACACTGGGACACCCAGCTCATGGGTGAATGGATGGCCTGGAATGCCCATAACATTTTGAACGGCAAGATTTTTCTTCCCGACTTCAATGCCAATTATTTCTATCCGCACTCCCTGTCCCTTGCCTTCGGCGAAATGCTCTGGCCGCAATCGTTTGTTTACGCGGCCCTCTATGGACCAACCCATAATCCTTTCTTCGCCTTCAACGGCACCATGCTTTTTTTCTGGGCCTTGGCCGGCGTGTGCATGTATGCCCTGTTGCGTGAATTGACGATTAGCCGGGCTGTGGCCGTACTGGGAAGTTTTATCTTTTGTATGCTGCCGTTGGCCATGATGTACTATATCGAGTTTAACATGTTGCTGTTCTTCATTCTCCCTCTCATGTTATTTCTTCTTGTACGATGGTTGCGCAGGCCTAGCCCGGTTACTGCCCTGTTGTTGGGCCTGGGGTGTATAATTTCTGTAACATCCAGTATATATTATACATATATGGTGGCGTTTCCGATGCTGTCCGTGTTTGTGGTATATTTGGTGCACAACCGGTCCCTGTTGACCGATAGAAAATTTCTCTGGACCCTGGGAATCATGGGGGTTGCGGTTATTGTGGTCACAGCCCTCTTTCTCTACCCGTATGCCCTGCTGAAAGTCCAGGGCGGATATGCCCGGGACATGAATGATTTCATGATCAGTCACGCCCAACCTTTGATGTATCTCGATACCAGATCTTCTGCTCTGTTTACCTTTCTTTTTACACCGGAAACCCGCTGGAGCGAAACCTATCTTTTTCCCGGAAGTGTGTTGGCCATTTTGTCTTTAATCTATTTTTTGACCCAGCCGGGTTTCCTCCTGGATCGGATGAGTCAAGGAAAACAATGGCTTTCTCTGTGCATCGTGATCGTCAAGACCCTGTTATGGCTGACATTCTGGTTTATTGTCATATATAGTATAGGTCCTCGGGGACTTCCCCGGATCACCCGTATGGCCCCGCTGTTGTATCCGGTTTCGCTTGCAATCCTGATGGCGTATGTTTTCGGCATGTTTGTTCGCCGTGACGGCTCCGAAACAACGGTGTTGGTTTCGGGGCTGGCGGTCGGAGCCGTTATCTGTTTTTTTATCAGCCTGGGGCCTTTTATTACCATCGGACTTGACGATCGGTTGATTAAGCTTGCCCATGGACCTTTCTATGCTCTGTTTGAGCAGACGGATGTTTTTAGTGTGGTCCGCGGTCTGACCAGGTTTGCAGCTGTTGTCATGGTATATCTTATTGTCGGCAGTTGCCTCATGCTGCAGCGTCTGGTTGCCTTTGACAAACGCCTGATCTGGATGTTTCCTCTGCTGCTGTTTTTCCTCTTTTTCGAGGCAAGACAGATGAAATACCGGTATGCCGATTATACAAACCTGGTGGACTCGCCCGTCATTCAACAGACCCAAGAGTTACCTGAACAAAGTGTCTTGTTTCAGATCCCGACAACGCCGAAGGTTGTCGCTGCCCACAGCGTGTTGAACACAATCGGTGATTTTCATCTGTCTGTGAATGGTTATTCCGGCTTTGTTCCCAAATTTTCCGCTGATATAAAAGGCTTGGTTAGAGATTGGAGAATCGCCGAAGTGACCCGAAGGCTCTCAGAAATCTGGCCCACCGTTTTTATAATTGTCGATCGGCCTTCAGTGAAATGGCTATCAGCGGGGTGGAAAAAACCGTTTCCGTGGGATGTCCTGAATTCTTCCTGGGAACTGATGAGCAGCGACAATGAATATTCACTCTACAGGCTCAAAAGACGGGTCCTTACCTCAAACCGTCTGGTGCGCCTGGTCCGTACCGACGTGCTGCGAAAGAATCCGATCCTGCAGTTTAAGGCAACGGCGACGGGAGGGCAGGCCGAGGGTGGAAAAATCCTTTTCCACGTTCTCCTCAATGGAAAAGAGGTTACCAGGAAACCTTTAGGCAGGCAGTGGCGGGAGTATCGCATTGTCCTTCCTGAAAAACAGATGTGGAACCTAAAAGGTGATGAAGTCGTTATTGAGCTGTTGCCGACTAAAAAGCCGATCGACCAGAGTCCTCGACAGGGACAGTGGAGAGTCAGTGACATTACCTTCACAGTCCCGGCAGCAGACGAAAAGTCGGTTTCATATTCAGGAAAATGAACGGTTTTAGGCCAATGTATTTTTCTAAAGAACGCATATCTCCTCTACGACAGGTTTTCCTGTATGCCGGATATTGCCTGTTTCTGGGACTGTTTTCGCTGTTGGCAATAAAACTTCTATATCAAGGGGTACACCGGAATCCGTACGAGATCTTTCTGGTCTTTCTGGTCGCAGTCAATGTACTTGTGGCAGTTCTTTTCGTATCACCTCGTTTGTCAGCCTTTGCTGCCCGATTGAGGTTGGGTGTATTGTCTGTGACAGGGGCGGCAGCGCTTTTTTTTGTTTCTGCAATGCCTCTGCCGATTACAACCGTCACTGTCAATGTGGTGCAGGTGCCCTGGTCGATGCAATATTTCCTCCAACATCATGACCGCGATTCCCGTGCCCAATGGCGATCAGTCTATAAAATGCGAGGAGACAGTCATACCGCTGTTTCCTTTGTGCTGCCGCAGCCGATTCAAGGGCGTGATGAAGACCTGCGTCTTTATATGGGATACAACCCCCATCGAATACATTTCGGCCGGTATCCGCCGCCCAGTGAAGTGTACAAGGTATCATTCGGCACGGATATCCTTGGGGTATCTCTACCCTTGACGATCTATGACGGGAAGGGCCTTGACTTGGATTCTGGCGTGATTTCCGGCCGACATGTTTCCTTTCTTGCAAATCATCATATCCGCGCACCGATACTGCAAATTATGTGGGATGAAAACCGTGTGCGAAGGGACAGCAGTCCTGTTCGAATCCTGGTGGTAAAAATACTATGGTTGATTTTCTACATTGGAATATCCGTGCTGATGTTGTGGTCCCATCGCTGGACGCCCAAAATGAAACGTTTAAGAGCGGAGATAGAAAAATACCTGACCCATTGATTCAATCCGGTTGTCTTGGCTCTTCTTTTACCTTAATATTCTCGGCTAAATATGGTAAGGAGTCAGGAAAGCGAGACGTTTGGCTACCAGATGTGAACGCAGACTGACCGATAAAGGAATGGACAACCCAGGCCTGCGGTCTGAAAACTTTTTCTATCCATTGGCAGATGGCAAAAATCTTCATCATCGATTCACTTACGGGCAGTCGTATTCCGTTCCTGCGCGGGATTTTGATCAGGTCCCTCCAGGACAGTGGTCTTCCCTTCGACAAGGCCTACGAAATAGCCTCCCAGGCCCGTGACGGATTGACCCAAAAAAACGAGTTTCAATCCATGGAACTTCGAGAGATGGTCGTCGATCTGTTGGGCAAAGAGGGTTTTTTCGATTGCATCACCCGGTATTCTGACAGATCACTGCCCCAGGAGCCATTCACAGTAGTCGAACATGACGGGTCACGGTTCGGCTTTTCCACAAGCGATAATAGGCGCCATCTCGAATCCTGCGGGTTGACCCAGGATGAGTCGATGCTGGCCATTGGAAAGCTTAAGGATTCCCTGGCCCAGGAGAACAGGCGCGAAATCCCCGTCGATCTTCTCGGCTATCGGATATATCAAATTCTGAAAAATGAGTTCGGTCCTCCCTACGATCAGAATTTTCTGGTCTGGAAAAAGTATCAACGAAGCGGTCGGCCGCTTTTATTAATGATAGGAGGGGCAACCGGCAGTGGAAAATCGACCGTAGCAACAGAGATTGCCCACAGGCTCGATATCGTGAGGACCCAGTCGACCGACATGCTCAGGGAAGTGATGCGGATCATGATTCCCCAGGGCCTGCTCCCGGTCCTTCATATATCGTCTTTTAATGCCTGGCAGACTTTGCCACGGGTTAAAGACACTGCCAAGTCTCCTCCCGACTCCCTTTTGATAGACGGGTATTCGATGCAGTCCAGGCTTTTGGCAACGAGTTGCGAGGCAGTGATCAACCGGGCTTTGAAGGAGCGGGTGTCACTTATCTTGGAAGGTGTTCATGTGGAGCCGACCCTGCTCCAGAGGATTCCTGATGGCAACGATGCTGTGGTTGTGATGATTATGCTTGCCGTGTTAAAGCAGGAACAGCTTAGAAAGCAGATTATCGGTAGAGGCGATCAGGCACCGGTACGCAGGGCAAAGCGTTATCTGAAAAATTTCCAGGAGATCTGGTCGATCCAGTCCCATCTCCTTGCAGAGGCGGATGAGTATCAGGTTCCCATTGTCATTAATGATCACAGAGAGAAGGTCGCCGGTAAGATTATGAAGATCATTGTGACCGCCTTGCGCAACGAATTTGAGACGACAGCCGAAGAAATCTTTCCCCGTGTAATGAGGTAACTATGGCTTTACATTCCCATAAAGGGTTACTGTTCATCCTTGACGGTCTGGGAGATCGTCCGGTACCCGAACTTGACGGGAGGACGCCTCTGGAGGCTGCCCAGACACCGGTAATGGACGGATTACTCACCAGAGGGAGAGGATGCCTTATGGACCCCTTGACTCCAGGGGTTCCCGTCGATACCCACACCGGTACCGCTCTTCTGGCCGGGGTGTCGGTGAAGGATGCGCACCTCCTCAGGCGAGGACCGATCGAGGCAGCAGGGGCGGGGGTAACCCTGACAAATGGTGACGTTGCCATTCGCTGCAACTTTGCAACCATTGAGAGGGAAGGTGACGGATTTCTGATCAGGAACAGGCGGGCCGGACGATTGGGCGAACAGGCCGTGGCTGAACTGGCCTCAAGTCTTCAGGAGATCGATCTGGGAGACGGCATCCAGGCTTCAGTCCATCCGGCGACCCAGCACAGAGCGATCCTGCATCTCTCCGGGACGAATCTTTCAGCAGCAGTTACCGATTCCGATCCGATGTCGGGCCTTAGAATGAAAGTACAGGCAGTGGCGCCATTGGATTCTGAAAATCTGCAGGCCAAGAGGACAGCCGATGCACTGAACAGATTTACCGAGATAGCTTTTCACCGACTTTCCGGACATCCTTTCAACCAGATCCGAAAAAAGGAAGGAAAGCTTGAGGCGAACGGCGTAATCTGCCGGGGAGCAGGAGAAATCCTCGATCTTGACAATCTCCTGCACCATCTGAATCTGAAGGCCGCTTTGATAACGGGCGACTGTACCATAGCCGGATTGGGTCGGCTCTTGAAACACAGCGTGTTCACCTCTCCTTCATTCACTGCTCTTGCCGACACCGATATTCACGCCAAGATACAGGTCGGGCTTGATGCCTTGACTGAGCATGAGCTGGTTTTTATTCATCTCAAGGGGGCTGATATATGTTCTCATGATTTCAATCCCGTCGGCAAGAAGGAATTCCTCGAGCGGTTTGACACGGCCCTGTCAAAGGTCCCTGTCGATAATCTGGTCATCGGCATTACCGGAGATCACTCCTCGGATAGTAGGTTGGGGGATCATTGCGGGGATTCGGTACCTTCTCTTCTTTTTGCCCCCCATGGCCGCAGAGACCTGTGCCGGGAATATGGAGAGATCGGGTGTTGCAGCGGTGGGTTGGGAAGGATCAGTGCCAATAATTTTCTTATTTCCATGCTCGATGCCATGGGATGTCTGCATAATTACCGATCCGAGGATACAAAATATTATCCGATATAAAAAAAACCTCGCCGGTGTTGATTGAAAAATTCTGGGGTTTCTGGTAAGTTTCCCGAAGCGACGGGAAGGTTTTTGTTTTTGCGTAACTATGTGTATTTGTTTGATATATAAAGGGAGAGAATGACGATGAAAAAAAATGCCATGCTGTTGAGTGTTATTCTGGTATCGACCTTGATGGTGGTCTCGTCGGCTGTTGCAGAGACTGTTATTCAAAATAAAGGCTCCGATACCCTGGTCAATGTTGCCCAGACGTGGGCCGAGGCCTATCAGAAGGTGGATCCCAAGGTCTCGGTAGCGGTAACCGGAGGCGGATCGGGAACCGGTTTTGCCGCCCTGATCAACGGGACCGTCGATATTGCCAACGCCAGCAGGAAGATCAAGAGGATTGAGCGGAATATGGCGAAAAAGAACGGTCATGATCCCGTTCAGTTTATTGTGGGTTATGATGCACTTGCCGTCTTTATTAATAAACACAATCCCTTGAACGAGATAAGCCTTGACAAACTGGCCGGGATTTATGGCGAGAAGGGAAAAATTGTCAAGTGGGATCAGCTGGGTATCAAGGTTCCGGGATGTGCCAATCAGGAGATCATTCGGGTCAGCCGGCAAAATAATTCCGGCACCTATGCCTATTTTCGTGAGACGATCATGAAGAGACAGGATTACAAGAGCGGCTCCAGAGATATGCATGGATCCAAAGACGTTATTGACCTGGTTGACCAAACCCCATGTGCTATCGGCTACAGCGGGCTTGCCTACGACACCGACCAGGTGAAGATGTTGTGTATCTCGGAAAAGGACGGAGACAAATGTGTCGAGCCCTCGGAAAAGACAGCATCCAACAAGACTTATCCCATTGCCCGGCCGCTGTTCATGTACACGAATGGTAAGCCGAAGGGCGAGGTGAAAAAGTACATCGACTGGATCTTGAGCGATGAAGGGCAGTGTATCATCAAGAAAAAAGGATATGCACCCGTCCGATCGGTTACATGTAAATAGGATCTTGAAATTCTGTCGGCCATAGGTGCACCTTGGGGCGCCGCAGGTTAACGGGAGAGTCTATGAGTCATTACGAAGAACGTCTGGAACACGATATCTCCTTGATTCGAAACAAGACCGCTGATCTGGCACTGAAGGCGGAAACGGCAATCAGGGATGCAATCCGGGCTCTGCTGACTGCAGACCACTCTTTGTCGTATGAGACAATTATCAAGGATAATGTCATCAATCGCGACAATGAAGAGATCACAAAACTGTGCTATGCCTTCATCGCCAGGCATCTTCCCAGTGCCGGGCACCTCCGTCGGGTGTCGTCGATTCTCCATCTTTGCATTTTTTTAGAACGCATCGGTGATCAGGCCGTAGGCATCTCCAAGGTGGCGGTCAATCTGACCAAGCCTCTGGATGAAAAGATGACACGGCATGTGATGCGGCTCGAGGAGGAATCTAGGCATATGCTTCACCAGGCGATTGCCTCCTTTAACCATGAAAATGTCGAGTTGGCGCGAAGTACGAAACTCCTTGACTCCCAGGCTGACCATACCTTTCAGAATGCCTTTGCCGATCTCTCCGATGAGAAAAATAAGGCAACCTGGCCTCTTCGTGATCTCCTGGGGCTGCTGTCGGTTTTTTATTCACTCGAGAGGGTCAGCGATCTGTCCAAGAATATCTGTGAGACAACGCTCTTTGCCGTTTCGGGGGAGACCAAGAAACGAAAACCCGTCAGGATCCTCTTTCTTGCCGAATCCGACAATTACCTGTGTCGGATGGCAGAGGCCATTGGCCTGAAATCTTTTTCCCGATGCGGAATATTCGACCGTGCCGGGCGGGTTCCGGCCAGGGAGGAAGATGCTGATCTCTCCCAGTTCATGCAGGAGTATGGAATCGATTTCAAATCAAGCAATTTTTCCACCATCGAGATGCTGCCGAGACTGGATGGATTCAATGTGATCATCAGCCTGCAGGGGCCGGTTTCGGGGTATATCTCTGCATTGCCGTTTAATGTCGTGGCCCTTGAATGGCAAGGGCCACCGGTTGTCTTGACAGCGTCGGGAGAGGAAAAACATAGGGCTTTCAAAGAGATGTTTGTCTATCTCTCGGAGAAGATCCACGACCTGATGGAAATCATGAGGGGCAAGGAGGCTGTCTGTGGGCCAAACTGACAGGATGTCTGGATCCGCCTATGATGATCGGCGCAATATGGCCTGGTTCGTGGACAAATTCGTCCAAGTGGTGGTCTTCATAGCCGGAATATCGGCGATTATTTTTATAATCGGGATCTTCGTCTTTATTACCAAAGAGGGGATCGGGTTCGTCTTAAAATCGAACTATACGCTCAACGAGCCCCTTTTTAATCTTCTCGAAGACAAAGGGATGCCGGATGACCTGCTTGATGCCCTGTCACCTATGGATGGGAAACCGTTTCATACTTCCAAAGAGCTTATCAAAGCGGTCGAAACCACGATCGGCGCTGAACAGGCCCGTCCCTATGAGCAACTCATACTTAAAAATTCCCACCATCAGCCTTTTGTTCTGAAAACATTTTTCACCTCTCCCAAATGGACACCAACCTCAGAGATCAAACCGGTTTACGGGACCTTGGCCCTGATGGCCGGTACGGCAAGCGTCACCGGTTTTGCGATGCTGGTCGCCATCCCCTTTTCCTTGGGAGCGGCTATCTATATAGGTGAGTTTGCCACCGGAAGAAAACGGGAGTTCCTGAAGATCCTGATCGAGCTCTTAGCGGCTATCCCGTCCGTTGTCTGGGGATTCATCGGGCTATCCATTCTGAATCCTCTGATCATAAAGATCTTTCATGTTCCGATAGGTTTGAACATTTTAAATGCCGGTCTGATTCTTGGTTTGATGTCGGCACCGATCATGACGACAATAGCTGAAGATGCCCTCAAAGCGGTACCCGATCGCTACAGGGAAGCGGCCGAGGCCATGGGCGCTTCCAGATGGCAGGTGATTTTTAAGGTGGTGATGCCGGCTGGGAAAAATGGTTTGGTGGCAGCGGTTCTGCTTGGTGTCGGACGGGGGTTCGGTGAGACCATGGCGGTGCTGATGGCCACGGGGCACTCCATCAACATGCCCACCAGTATTTTCGATTCTGTTCGCGCCATGACCGCAACCATTGCCGCCGAACTCGGAGAGACCGCGGTTGGTTCCGATCACTATCAGGCTCTGTTCACCCTGGGGATTTTCCTCTTCCTGATAACCTTCCTGATCAATCTGACGGCAGATCTGGTCCTGCGCGGGGTACGCAAGGAGTAGGCGGTATGTTTGAAGCAACTGAAATCAATATCCGCAACAGGAGAATAGAAAGTCTTGTCAGGATTCTATTCATTCTCATGACCGGTCTGCTCATCCTGCCGGTTATCATGATCCTGGCCATTCTCACCTATAAGGGCGGATCAATGGTCAGTATGAACTTTCTCTTCACCAAACCGACCGACGGCATGACCAGCGGCGGGATCTTTCCGGCCCTGATCGGCACGGTCTGGCTGGTTGGTGTGGCCTTGCTGTTTTCAGTGCCCCTCGGGGTTTCCGCTGCGGTTTATCTGAGTGAATATGCAAAGGATAACTGGCTGACCCGGATCATTAATCTGGCTATCATAAATCTGGCAGGGGTTCCATCCATCGTCTATGCCCTGTTCGGCCTCGGGGCCTTTGTCCTCTTTTTCAAGTTTGGAACCAGTATCCTCGCCGCAAGCCTGACCCTGGGAATCATGACCCTGCCGGTGGTCATCGTCTCGACCAAGGAGTCTCTGCAGGCGGTGCCGCAGTCCTTTCGCGAAGCCTGCTGGAATATGGGGGCAACAAAATGGCAGACCATCTGGAAGGTGGTCCTTCCCAACTCCCTAAGCGGTATCTTGACTGGTATTATCCTGGAGGTCTCACGAACGGCAGGTGAAACCGCGCCGATCATGTTTACCGGTGCTGCCTTCTTCCTGCCGCATCTGCCTGAGTCGGTCTTTGACCAGACCATGGCCATGTCGTTGCACCTGTTTGTCATTTCAACCCAGGTGCCGGGCGTCCCCGAGGATCTGCCGTATGGTGTCGCGTTTGTCCTGATTGCGATGGTGCTGATAATGAATTCACTCTCCATTGCCTTCCGTGTCTATCTGCGGGGGAAGAAAAAATGGTAGGAAGGGACGAAGAGGATCATGGAGACATCTGAACAGGAAAGGAACAAGCTTGAGGTCAACGATGTTTCCGTCAGCTACGGTGGCAGGACCGTGCTTCGCAATGTCTCGTTCAATGTTCGTGAACATGAGATATTCGGTATTATCGGACCGGCAAACAGCGGCAAGACCTCGTTTCTAAAGGTATTGAATCGGATGGATATTTTTGATCCTTCGATGGAATATTCTGGTGAGGTCCTCTTCAACGGAACGGATATAGGCAAATGGCGCAATGTTTACAGCCTGCGCAAACGGATCGGAGTCGTTTTCCCACTGCCGGTAGGTCTGCCACTGACCATCTATGAAAATGTTGCCTTTGCTCCACGTTTGGCCGGGATTACCTCGAAGGAGGAACTTGATATCATTGTCGAGAAATGTCTTGCCAGGGCCGCGCTCTGGGATGAGGTGAAGGACAGACTCGATTCGCTGGGCAGCCTGCTTTCCGGCGGCCAGCAGCAGCGTTTGACTATTGCCCGGGCGCTTGCCCAGGAGCCGGAGATGTTGATGCTCGATGAGTTTTCAATCGCGGTAGATCCGGTTACAACCATGCGGATCGAAGACGTCCTGAAGGAGCTGAAACAGGAAATGACCATCATCCTGGTAACCAATTTGGTGCAGCAGGCAAGGAGGCTTGCCGACCGCACGGCTCTGTTCCTGGATGGAGAGGTGGTCGAAGTGGGCCTCACCGAAGACCTGTTTGCAGGAGAGGTACAAGACCCGCGAACCAAAGACTATATAGACGGAAGGTTTGGTTGAGATCCATGATCGATATGACGGGACAAGATGAAAAATATGCGGTGGAAACTGTCGGCCTGAACCTGTGGTACGGAACGTTCCAGGCCTTGACCGATATAAATATGAGGATTAAAAAAGGAATTATAACCTCGTTGATCGGGCCGTCCGGATGTGGAAAGTCCACCCTGCTCAGAAGCATCAACCGAATAAATGAGAGGTTGGGCTACGTTAGGGTTGAGGGGACCATTAACGTCATAGGGGCAAATATTTATGCCCCGGAAGTTGAACCGGCGCAGCTCAGGAAACAGGTTGGGATGGTCTTCCAGCGACCCAACCCGCTTCCACTGTCCATCAGGGAGAATATCCTGTTCGGCCATAAACTCCATACCCCGTTTGTAGTGAAGTCAAAAAAAGCTCGGGAGGACCAAATTGTCGAAGAGGCTCTTAAGCAAGTTCTGCTCTGGGACCAGGTCAAGGATCATTTGAAACGCAAGGCGACATCGCTTTCCCTGGAAGAGCAGCAGAAACTCTGTATAGCCCGTTTGCTTCCGATCAAACCGGAAGTTCTGTTGATGGACGAACCGTGTTCCGCTCTCGATCCCAAAGGGACGGAGGCCGTGGAAGAGCTGATATGGGAACTCAGGGGTCGGTATACAATCCTGATTGTAACCCATAACATGGCCCAGGCCCGTAGAGCCAGTGATGAGTGTGCTTTCATGCTGTTGGGAGAACTGATTGAACATGAGACAACCGAAGAGATATTTGTTACACCGAGAGATGGGAAAACAGCTGATTATATTGAAGGGAGGTATGGTTGAATCGATGAATTGATTACCCTGCCATGAACCAGAGAGGCGATAGCCGCAAAGAGGGGAAGTCGCTATGGAAATAATCGTTGGCTCGATACCGCCGCTCGGGCCGTCACCACCAAAACCAACAGGAGAGATAGGGCCTGTTGTGGAAGCGCAGTTGCTGCATATCCGCCCGCCGCGAAAAGGAATAGCCGGACCTTCCGGGGTTGAACGCCGAGGGAAGAAAGTGACCGATCCCCGAAAAGGCCGGGTTCTCACAATTCTCGTTCCCGACGGCGACCAACTGCCCAGGGATATCGATACGCAGAAGTACAAGGTGATCATTCGTTTCGTCCGTAAATAAGAGTATGCCCCTTATCTGCGACAATATCGCTTTCACCTATTCCGGAGCAGAACGGCCGCTTTTTACAGATGTGTCGTTTCAATTGACAACGCCTGGATTCCATTCGTTTTTCGGCCCTTCGGGGGTAGGAAAAACATCTCTTGCCAAAATTATCACCGGTGATATCGCCGGATACTCCGGAAGGGTTTCAACCGCCGGTCTTAAAACGCTCCTCTACTCGCACAATAAAGAGCGGCTTCCGGGGTGGTCCGGTGTGGACCGTCACTTGACGCGGGTGATCTCGCCGCCCATGCACGCCCAAAAGGATGAACTGGTGGAGATTTTCGGATTATCCGACTGCATTACATCTCGGTTTGACCAGCTTTCCATGGGCCAACAGAATAGGGTGAACCTTATCCGTTATCTGCTACAGGACTGTGATCTGCTGATCATGGATGAAAGTCTGGCAAATGTCGATGAACTGACGCGGGAGAGGATAATCCTGGCTGTCAAGGATATGTTCCCCGATCGTTATTTTCTTTATATTTCACACAACGTCATAGAGGTTTCCAAATTCTGCGACTCGATCCTGGTTTTTTGTAATAACGGCAGAATTCCCCAAACCGTTATGATACAGGGGTGCAACATTCGCAGGGGGGAAGACCTTTCGCCCACGGCTTTGGATGCTGCAATGCTGGAGATTATGAATGCTGTATAGACGTATCTTTCAGTTTTTTATCATATATTTCCTGTTTATTGGCGGCCTGATGTTGCTGAAATATAGTCTTGGGCTCTCCGATTACGTCATACCGGCACCATCTGGCATGTTCCACATCCTGACCGCAGAGTACCATCGATACAGCCTTGCCACCTTAAACACCATGACCGTGGCGGTGATCGGCCAGATTCTTTCGGTCATCATGGCTTTCATTATCGGGATCCTCGGTCGCCAGTCCACCTGGTTCGGCTCATTCATCAAGGTTGCGGCCTTCAATATTCAGGCGTACCCCATAGTCGCGCTGGCTCCGATTCTCTTCATCCTGCTCGGTGACGGTTTTCTCACCCGCCTGCTGATTGCGGCAATGATCTGTTATTTTCCGGTGCTGCTCTCGGTTTTGGGGATAATGTCCAAACCGGTTGACGATATAGAGCACTTTTACAGGGTTACCGGCCGTATGCGCTGGCAGCTGGAGGTCAAGATCAGGACCTTTGAAAACCTGACCCAACTGACGACGGTAATTGCCGGTAGTGCCACATTGGCCATGGCCGGGACCATTGTCGGGGAATTCATCGCTGCTAATGCCGGGATCGGATACAGTATTCGGATCGCCCTGTACCAAAGCGATATGGGCAAGATTTTGATCGCCCTTTTTCTGATTGGCATTACCATAGCCATATACCAGGCCTTCCTGGAATTGCTGGGAGCTGCCGTAAAACGGGCCTGGACTGGAAAGTGACTCCCCTGCTGAAAAAGATAAGGGTAATGATGGAAAAACAACTGTTTTATGTCGATCAAGGAGTGACCATGAAGAACAAAGCGAAACCTTTAACCCTATCTGTCTGCGTACTGTTCTTGATGTCGACATTTTTTATATGCAGTGCCTCAGCCAACGAAAAAGTAAGCTACCGCTTGAAATGGCTCCGTAATGTCAGCGTTATCGGTGCACTGTATGCCGAAACCCACCATCTATTCGAAAAGGAGGGGCTTGACGTTGCTGTCAAGGCAGGTGGGCCGGAACGGGATACGATCCGGGAGCTGGAGCTTGGCTATGCGGATTTCGGGGCAGCATCCGCAGACCAGGTACTTCGGGCCCGGGCCAAAGGATCGCCGGTGGTGGTGATTGCTCAATTGTTCCAGGTCAATCCACTGCAATGGATGTATCGTCCGGCTGAGGTTCGGATTCAAGGCCTTTCGGATCTGAAGGGAAAGATCATCGGCGTGACATACGGGGGCAACGATGAAACCATCATGCGCACATTGCTTTCTGAAGCGGGCATCAACAGCTCGGAAGTGACACTTTTTAGCGTCCGCTACGATTATATACCTTTTTATCGCCATAAAGTGCAGCTCTGGCCGGTCTATCGGAATGCCCAGGGACCTATTATCAGTGCAAAACTTGAAAAGGCAGGAGAAAAGGTCGCCTATTTTAATCCGGCACAATTCGGCGTGAGATTCGTGGCCAACTCTGTAGTCACCGAAGCTCGCACACTAAGGGAAAAACCGGAGCTGGTAAGGCGGTTTTTAACGGCCCTGCTAACCGGTTGGGAGCAGGCGCTTGATCCGAAAAATCAGGAGGAAGCCGTAAGAACCCTGCAAAAATACGATCCCGATACGCCGCGGCAAATCCTGGAAGAGCAGCTGCGGATTACACGGGAGCTGGTTCAGCCGGACTCCGCTGTCGCTATTGGAACTATTGATAAAAAAGGGTGGGAGCAGACAGAGCGCATCATGGCAAGCCAAAAACAGCTTTCCCGAAAGGTTGATCTCAAAGCGATACTAAAACCGATGGATGTTTCCCCAAAGTAGGGAGTTTCCTCTGCCGACAATCAGAGCGCATTTCCTGTGGCTTTCTCCTTATTCTTTTTCCACAACCTTTTGCAGGGGTTTTATCATTTCAGGCTTCATCCGCTTAGTGTAAATTTCTTTTCGTATAGAGGGGATGGAGCATAGAAAATTCATAATCACATTTACGATTCGTGCCTTATAATTTTTTTGCGGGAAATCGTAGAGACCATTTCTTTTGTAAAATTTGTGGTCGGCTCGAAAGGGAAATCGTAACCGGCCATATACATCATCCCTGAGGATCTTTTTACCTCCCACGCTCAAAAAACTCGCAGGTCTTATATAGTCCTCCACTGAATAGCCTATGAGTCTCTTGGCCAAATTCTCTATAAGGGCATCGATCTCTTGGGAAATACAGCATTCATCGGTTATGAAATCCACTATCCCGGCCTGTTGAATTTCATAAAAGGCTGTCAATGCCTGTCGAAGTCCCGGCAGTTGTTGCAATGGCCCGGAAATAAGAAAACCCAGTTGCTTGTTTTGCATCACCGGCACGTGATTATTATAAAAACTTCTATCGAAAAAGAGTTTCCACAATGACGATAAATACCTGTCTTTGATTGATCCTGCTAAAACGAGGACATCGGAAGGCTTTACCTTTTTTTCAAAAAACTCAATATACCCATCCTTGTCGCCATAGACACACCTGTTCTCGTATGCGCACTGAATACAGCCCAGGCATCCCCCCTTGATATCGATATCATGTAAATTGAGTACTTCGATATCTTGTGAAAAGGTCTCGGTAAACCGATGAATCATCCGCTTCAGATTGATATCCTTTTCCATGGAATCGGTCAGAACAAGCACCCTCTTTCCTGTGGTTTCCATTTTTTCGCTTACAGGTCTTGGAACATACTCAAATGCTTTGTGGATCAGGGGACTGAAATTTTTTGCAGTGGGACTTCCTTTTGCGATAGCATCAAAGAAGTGTTCAGCAAAGAGGTAGAGTTTTCTCCTTTGCCCGGAATCCATCAGGTCTTCCATCTCGGCCGAGAACCCTTCAATATATTTCATCCCGAGATCGTCGCACACAGCATTGATATAATCATGGGCAATATGGTCATAGAAATGAATCGATGTGCTCAAGGAGGCGGTATATTTCCCCTTAAACGCTTCTTCTGCACAATTGTCCCAGACAAGCTCGATGAAACGCTTGTAGTTTGCGGGCACAAGAAGAAAGTATACGGGAAAGGCCCAGAGTATTCCGTCTGAGGACGAGATATTTTCGATGACTTCTTTGAAGGCCTTTTCATTGTTTTCATGTGCTTTTATCTGCTGTGAGATATGTAACGTCTTTAGTTCGTGTTGGGGAAACTTTTTACGAATAAAGTTGATATATTGCATCGTAACGCTGAGGTTGCCTTTCGGGCTTCCGTTTAAGACGGTAATTTTCATTATAATCAATTCCTTATGAGTATTGTTAGCCGAAAAAAAAGGCCTTTTCCCAGTTGATACCGGCTTTGAGATATAAATTCATCACAACAGATGCTACTCAACCACTTAAGAACTACAGGGTTGACGTTCAATGTAAAAAAATAATCCATCTTTTATGTCATCTATTGTATAGGACAAAAGGTATCGTAAATATAGTGCATAAGCAGCTTTGCAGTATTGATAGAGTGAGAGAGTTCATTGTATCATAAATTATAAATCTCCATATAATATTGATTTTGAATGTGGTATCCCAGTCTACATCCTACTGTAAGAGCAGACCCGGGTCTCAATTTTGAACAGATATTTAGAAGTAGGGATTCAATGCTGAACACCGGCGGTTTTGTCGTACAGTCAGGAATAAACGTTAATGCAGTAGAAAAAGGTTGCTGGGATTTGCTGTCATCCGTCCATCTCTTTCAAAAGAGGGGAGAAGGATTTTTGTCGCAGATTTAATCGGAAGCCGTTGGAAAAACAACAGGTTTTCCTGTTTGAAAGTAAGGGTCTCTGACACTACAATTAAGCAAAGATTCCTGTATATCCCCGAGTGAACGTGATCAATTTATAACAAAAACATGGAAAAAGAAGGGTAATGTTTAAAGGATGCGATAATATGGCATCAGGAATGATCATGTTTGCTTCTTTCGTTTATAAATAAAAATAACAGCAGGATAGCTAGATTCAATCCAGGCCCGGGGGCTCCATGATTCCCTATATTGAAGTAAAACCGATCACTCTTGCCGGTGTTTTAATCGTGCATCCTTTTGGTGCTTTGGTGGTAACTGGATGTGTTGCAGGTTTTTTTGCTGCCAAACGCCGGGCATTTTCCTGCGGGTTGGATACGGAGCATATTTTCAGGGCCTTTGTCTGGGCGATAGTTCCTGGTTTTCTATTTTCCCGATGGTTGTCTTGGTTTCTTTATTTTCCAAATATTCCCGTCCAAAGCCCATTTGAACTTCTGGAAATTCAGGCCTCGATGTCTTCTTTCGGTGGTTTTATAGGAGGGATATCGGGAGGCATATTTTACCTGCGTCGCCATAGGCTTCAGGTGCTTAAATACATTGATTGTCTGGTTTTCGGCCTGGTTTTTGGTTGGTTTTTCGGCCGACTCGGCTGTACGCTTGTGCATGATCATCCCGGAACCCATACAAATTTCTTTCTGGCTGTAGCCTATCCGGACGGGCCTCGGCATGATCTTGGTTTTTACGAATGGCTTTACACCTTGTTACTATGTCTGGTTCTCTTCCTTATCCGAAAACGACATCTTAAAGCCGGAGTATTAACAGGTATTGTCTGCCTCTGTTACACTCCGGTTCGATTCCTCTTTGATTTTCTCCGTGTTGCGGATCGAACATACATGGGACTGACACCCGCACAATATGCCTCGGTGGGGTTTTTCTTTATTGGTATTTGGCTTGTTGCCCGGCAGTTCAAAAAAGACCTGTCGTAAGTCCTTAAGTCCTATCAAGTCTCATTTCCTGCATCTTGCTTATCCTTTTGCTCCCTCCGTCGTGCCTCGCAGGAAGCCCAAAATACGACACAATCCTACAACATCTTATACGTGACCTAACACCTGGTATCCTGAGTCATAATTCGACTATTAAAAACCCTGTTCCGAGTCCAGGCGTTTGTTGAAATGGATGCCAAACACTTTTTTTTGGAGCTTAATAAGTTAGTGATATATAACTTTAAATTAATAGCCGTACGCTAAACCGTTTATCAGAAATATTGTAAGGGGACTCTGAAATTAATAAAATACTTGACTTTGTGTTGTTATTTGGGTTTTATAAAATCGTGTATGTGTTAGTCTTTCGTCCTTGCTAAAATAAGTACATCGGTTTTTATGCTTCTTTGACAACTGTGATCGATGGGCATTTGTAGTGAAGATTTTCGCTTTCAAACCCCTCACGCAGTTGCGAATGTATTTTTATTTTCCAGAAGAGATGGATTGTCATGGATCTGAATCGTTCACTGGAAATAAAAGACAGAAGAAGGATATACAGGCCTGTACAATGGTTGAATGAGGCCGGAGGTTCTTTCTCCTCTTTCTTTCTGCCCGATTTCTCTCTAACCGCTGGGGTCATATCGTTTCCCGGAGGTTCTTCTTCGGATACTCAAAAAGAAGACAAAGCGGTTCCGCATCGTCTTTCAATTAAAAAACGAGGGGTGGGACACGTTGGGCTCGATTCAACTACGTCCAACCTTTGTGTCCTTATTACCCTGGTATGGACATTTATCCATCATCTATGGCAAGGCCATTTACCATCGTGTTTATCTTCACCCTTTCCCTCATGGCCAAAAAACAACTGGGAAAATCTTTGGGCAGGACGTCCCAGCCATCTGGAGCGGCAGTGATGAGAAAAAATAATGGAAACAATATTTGGTCTGTCATCTCCTTTGTTATTATCACCCTCTTTCCTTTACTCCTTTTTTCGTCTTCCGGCTGTATGCTGGACTCAAGGGCTTTGGGCGTTGGCTGCGAAGATACCTTTGTAGGCGGTTGTTTTGAACATGTAGACGGAAGGGAAAACGGAATCTTTACGATCAACAATCTCGACCCATCCTGCGAGTTCTCAGGGGTTGCGGAAAACCTTTCGGAGCTGGGAGCCCACCCAGATGATATATGGGTATTCTTTGGTGAAGCCTTGGAACATGAAGAGGAGAGTGAGCAGAGAGCGGTAATTCAAGCTACCTGGGAGAATGTTGATGGCACTGAAGAAAGCACCACTTTTGATGCTTTTTATAACGAGGACACCGCAATACTCACTCTCCGCTTACAAGAATCTTTGGTGTCCGTCAATCTTCATAAGGTCCCATGCATACCTGAATAGGGCTAAATAATGTTGAAGAATAAACTCCAAATTCATTATGTGCTTCTGGCAATAATTGTGTACGCAGCCCTTGCATCTGCTATGGGGTGTGGAGGTGGCTGTCTTATGGTAAATCAAAATCCCACGGAGGATCCTCGATTCGAAGGAGAATTTAAAAAGGTTTATGAGAGTGACAACAGTGAAATAACCTTAGTGGTTGGTCATCAAGCCGCCATTCCGGATGACTGCAATCCGGAAAACGGGAAAGTGTTTTTCAACTTGCTTCAGACAGGGGCCGTCGTTCATTCCGCATTTGGATGGGAAATGTTGCAGGGCTCATTTACGATCAGAGAAATGGGACGAGCGGCAGGAATTCTAACCATTGAGTTCCAGGAAGGTTCAGATGGCCAGAGGATAACGGAGAATTGCGACGCGATCCTCGAACTCATGCTCGCAGACGAAGGCTCGGCATGTCCCTCGCAAATCAGGCTCTCTTGCGATGAAAACGATGTGGCCCATAATAGGTATGTTTTTACCTTAGACCGGCAAACTACTTGCCATTAAGATCAGACACATTTTAGGGAGGGTACTCTATGCAATCCGTCTCTTTCAGAATACTGCTTTTGCTGACCTCGCTCCTCTTTTTGTTGGGAGGCATCATACCAAACGCCGGGGCCGCATCCGATCCCAGATTCTTCGGCTCGTATTGTGGAACATATAGGGAAAACATGAGCCGTTTTGACCATATTGACTTTTCAATCGAGGCACATGCCGATTATTACGAGTCCCACTTGGGAAATGGCATGGTTGTCGGCAAAGGCAAGGCTGTCGTAAAGAGCCACACCCTGTCGGAGAGAAGTGCAGAGCGACACAATGTCAGGGTAGGAACGGAAATAGCCTTTGTTTTCACTGGAATAATAACGAGACATGGTGAGGCTGATCTCAAAGGACTTGCGGGGAGCCAGGAAACCATTGAAGGAAGGGCAACCCTGTCGGGTAATGGGATGGAACTTTCGGCGCCGCTCATGGGAAGGAATATCCAGTTGAGCAAACTCCACTGTGGTAACAGAGCCCCGACCGCGTCGATCACTACCCACGGAACCACCTTTGCTTGGGGTATGGCGAATCACCTGGCAGGAAGCCTTGACGACGATGAAGCTGAGCCTTTCCCCAAAAAACGGTTGGAATGGACATCCAGTAAGGACAGGACATGGAAAAAAAATGGGTATACAGCCACCATAAACGACCTTTCTCCGGGTACCCACAAGATTAAATTCAAGGTCACGGATTACGGTGGATTACAGGCCACAGCCGAAAAGTCGATTCATATCCAAAACACCCCACCTGGTGCGGTACAGATACTTCGGCCCCATAACAATGAGGAGTTCTGTTCGGGGCAGAAAATCACCTTCGACGGTTGGGCGACCGATATGGAAAGCGGTAATCTGACGGATCTCCCCAACGCCTTGCAATGGACATATGGCGCCCATATCCTCATTGCCACAGGCACACCGGCGATCGGAACTCTTCCTGCCGGTTCGCATACCGTCACCCTGACCGCCAGCGACGGAGCGTCCTCGACCAGCACATCGATACACGTGCTTGTCAACGATCCCAGTCACGGCGGCTGCTCTCCATCCGTTGTGATCTATAGACCGGTAAGCAACTCTGTAACCGGCAATGGCAGTGAAGATTGTATTTTCCTGTCAGCCAAGGCCTGGGATTCAAATAATAGGGATATCTCATCTTCCATCGTCTGGAAAGATTCCACGGCTGGAGCAGCCGACAGAACCTTTAATGGGGCAACCGCTAGGGCCTGCGGCCTCCATGCAGATGTCGGGGGTGGGGATGCTCAACACACCATTACTGCCATGGCAACAGACAGTCATGGCAATTCATCTTCCGTATCAAGAACTGTCTATGTTATCCCCATCGCGGGTGGGCCTATATGATGAACTGTACCAACATACGACAAATATTTCGCAATAGACCAATCACATACTTCGCATAGGAAGATTATTATGAACCTGAATCGGTTATTGAGGATGAGAAAATTGGATGGGAGAAGCAACGCATGGACGCTACTAAAAAGTATCACCCTGGCGGCATCATTTTTCACGTTGGTAAGTTGTGCCCGTTTCGGGCACCAGGCGCCACCTTCTTTCAACGGCACCTTTGAAGGAATCACGGGGGATGGGAACCATCTCAATATTTCCTTTCAGCAAAAAGAAAACAGAATTACAGGATACGGTAAACTGGGATCGCGTTCGTTCAGCCTTTCGGCAATTGGAGCCTGGCATGGTCCGATGTCCCTTGTTTTCGAGGATGGGACTCGTTTTAACGGTCAGTTGGCGCTTTCCACCGACGGACGACAATCCGCCGTTACAATTCCCGGTCAAGAGGTTATTGTCAAACGCGAAGCTGCCGCCTTCCCCCCCGAGACCTCAGGCCCGTTTGCCGGCAAATATTTCACAGACACCCCTGTCCCAATCGAATTGTTCCTTTCCCAGAGAGAGCAGTTGCTTTCAGGTTCTGGCTTTGTGGAAGGAAAACCCATCGCAGTCGTCGGAAAACAAACTGCTCCTTTGAAGGCGGGCGGCATTGCCCTCTTTCCGGATGAGAGCAGAATTGCCATCAAAATCAGTCTGTCCGAAGACGGGAAAAATATGGTGGTAAACGGCATAGGCGGACCCTTCGAGATGAGGCGGCAATGAAGAGAGGACATCAGTACCTTTATGGGATTGTTTGTCTGATGGCAATCATTGCACTATACCATTCACAGGGATGTACTCTTATACTGCAACCAGTGGAAAGTGAATGCACTTCGGCTTCACCTCATTTCACGGGTGGTTGTTTTGTCCATGAGGATGGTTGGGACTCGGGGTATCTCTACTTCACCAATCTGGATCCTGTCTGCGGATTTTCAGGAGTGGCAAGAAACCTTTCAGAACTCGGTCCGAGAGAAGAAGACAATTGGACGTTTTTGGGGACCGCATCATCTTCCGGCGATGCCGGCGAACAGCGAGCTGAAATAACAGCCACCTGGGCAGATGATGGAGGAGAATTTTCCTCATATGAGCTCGAAGGATTTTATCGATCGGACACGGAAATTCTCACTCTTCGTCGAAGCGATTCCGAAGGCACGGTTAATTTAAGAAAGACATCCTGCATCCGGGAGGAATAGTGTAATGCAAAAAGATCCATTGGTCAGCCTGCTGCTCTTGATCTTCTACATATCCCTGCTCTCCGCAATCGGTTGCCAATCTGGTATCCTCGACTTTAACACTTTGGCAGATCCACGTTTTGAAGGACAGTACTCGTTCGAGTGGGCGTGCGGGGAGGGCCACAACCAATCTTGCAGCCTTTTCATGACAGTTGTGCATAATTGTGATACGCATACCGGAGACGACGGTTCTGTATGGTTTGAAAATGGGGAAATCACCTTTATCATGACAAGATCGGCGACAGCCAGCGAATATCCGTGGGAAAGGCTCGTCTTTACCAGCAATGAGATCAGATCCCGAGGGTTAGCCGTGGGCGATCTCCTTGTCCAGTTCCCTCAATTTGAAGGGGAGGCAAGAAGACCTCCGAGCGAGACTGTGGAGGGCCGGCTTCGTCTGCTTCCCTTTGATGAAGCACTTGAATGTCCCCCGCAAATACGGCTGGCCAGCACGGAAGAAGGGTATAACTTCACCTTGAACAGACTGAACGAATGTCGGGAATGATTACGATAGCAAGTGTTGATGTCCTCTTCGGTCGTGAAGGCCAGCCGACGCCAAAAATCCTTCATCCCGAGAGCGCAGGTCGGATCATAACCTTCAACAGCAGTTTGGCCTGATCGTATAATAATATGGCTCCTTGGTTTCCGGCGGCTTGAAAAAAATTACAAGTCGCCGATTGTCTTTGGTATAATGATGATCTGATCACCGGCGCCGGAGGCGACCTTTAATAGCCTGCAAATTTCACGGATCGATATGGCTCGAAGGGTGAAAAACACAGGGGATAACCAACGCACTACGGTTACAAGGTGTCTTCCTGTGCCAACAGAAAAATCATCGCATACCTATACTCTATTAAATACACGTATTATATGTCTTCGAGTGGTTTTCCTGAACGGTGGGCTGCTTCTGCTTTCCTGGCGTGACTACTGTTGTACTAGGCGGCTTGCAGACTAGAGATATCGGAGGAAAGAGCGTTCAGTGGCTGCCGCTATTGGTGGGTCGGCTGGTGGTCGGTGACGGTTTTGGGCAGGGAGCGCAGCAGGGACCGCTCATCGACAAGGCTGAGCTTGCCAAGGTCGAGCAGCATATCGCCGACGCCGTCTCCAAGGGTGCGAAGGTTATGATCGGCGGCAAGTTGCATGTCTTGAGCGGGACCTTTTTCCAGCCCACCATCCTGGTAGATGTCACTCCCAACATGCAGATTTTCAACGAGGAGACCTTTGGTCCGGTAGCACCGTTGTTTAGGTTCTCCACGGAAGAGGACGTGCTGGCCATGGCCAATGACACGATCTACGGCCTGGCTTCCTACTTTTATTCCCGCGACATCGGTCGGATCTACCGGGTTGCCGAAGGGTTGGAGTATGGGATGGTTGGCATCAACACCGGTCTCATCTCTTCCGAGGTGGCACCGTTCGGGGGCGTCAAACAGTCTGGTATCGGTCGCGAAGGCTCCCGATACGGAATGGACGAATACCTGGTGATGAATTACCTGTGTCTGTCGGGTATTGACAGTTAGGCGTTTACTTATGGGATTCCTTCGTTCATGATGAAGGAATCCCGATACAAAATACAACATACAAAAAAGCCAACCGGCAATCTTGTAAAATCGTAGAAAATACTATGCCAGCGGTTTTTACCTTCCTGTTTGTGGTTTTTCTGCTCAAATCGTGACAGTCCATTGGTGAAAAGCATATCACAGTGCCGGCATGTCAAGAAATAGAAATCATCCCGCGGATTTTGTTAATCCGCAAGGCGTCTCGGAAGGGCCGTACAGAGGTCTTGCATGGACTCGATTGTCCAGGTAGGCGGTACGGGGAGTACAGACCTGTCGAAATGGCTCCATTTGACAAAAACCGTATCGATGCCGGCCCCGGCACCGCTGCAGATATCGAAATGGGCATCACCCACGAACACCGTCTTTTTTTTATCTGCCTTAAGAAGCTCCATTGCCTTCAGGGCAGGCTCCGGGTCCGGCTTGTGCCTTTCGGTATCTTCAGGGGTAACCAGCACATCGAAATATTTCGTGGTGCCGGTGGTCTGAAGCAGGACCTCCAGGCTGAGGAGTCTTCTGGAAGTGACAACGGCCAGCTTCCGGCCGTTGTCATGTAAGGCGGCAAGGGTCTCTGCAACTTCGGGGAAGAGTCTGACGTTTCCTTCCATAGCCTGCAGCTGATACTGGAGATAATCGTCAAGAATCGTGTCGTAATCATAGCCCGGGCCAAGATGGTTGACTATCTGGGTGAGGAGCGGGCTGCCGATCCCTACCATGATCCGGTCTCGGGGGAGGGATCGTCCGTTATATTTTTCCAGGATATAATCAAAGCATCGGCAGATCAGGTCCACCGTGTCAAACAGCGTGCCGTCGGCATCGAAAAGATAGGTGTCGTAGAGTTTCATCGCTTACTGGTTGTTATTTTTTCAGAGAACCTGCAATTGTCTGTATTGTTTCAAAGAGTTCCATCGGCTCCTTGCCGTTGGCACTCGCGTTTTCTTTCATGGTGAGTCCACCCTCTGCCTTGATCCCCTGTTTGGCCAGGTTGTCGATGATTTTATCGAGATTCAGATGATGTTCTTTGCAAAAGGCTTCCAATGTTTTCCTGCCGAAACCGGGGGCGGGGGTGTCTGGAAAAGCATTGGCTCCCTTTAAGCCTTTAGTAAGGTCTGCGTCACGCCTGGCCGTCTTGATAATTTCATAAACCTGCTGCGGTGTCAGGTTATGCGTTCCGGCAATATCCTTTATATTTTCCCTCCCATCAAGCCCAGAAAATCCTGCAGCTTTAAGAAGAGCAAGTGCCTTTTCAAAGTCAAGGTTTTCTTTTTTGGCAAACATTTTAAGGGATGATAGCTCAGCATGGCCGTAAGGAGGTTCTCCGTATTTCTTTGCCCCTGCTTCTTTGAACGAATCACCTATTTGCAGGATAACATTCATTGGAGGATAGGAATAATAGGTTCCAATTACGAATATGATGGTGATCGTTATGGCGACATTAAAGGGTTGGGTAAACATTTTGATTTGCGGGCTTTGTTTTTTAGATAGGCCAGAATAAGGTTCCAGTTATTAAATACATGCAGAAGTCCGGCAGCGAGAAAAAGAAATCCGATTGTGATATGCTGATCTCCCCATTGGCTTTTGGTTAATCCCCAAAATCGCCAGTCCGACCAATAGGCAACCCTGCCTTCCGGAGCAATATAAAGAACAATAGAGTTGAATATCAGGACCACAAATGAGAAAAGCATAGTCATCGAAGTAATTTTTTTCATATCAATATCTCGTCAACGGTTTAATATTAAATGACTTCCAAAGGGAAACCAAAAATTCTCAACCAACCACGATACCCATGGCTGCAAGATCCATGAAGCGTGGGGTGCCTGAAAATATGGGATAGTTGAGCTGAAGGGTAATTATTCCTTACCTCAATAAAAATTTGGATAGATCTTGTTTGAAACAATCCGGGAAAATACCGTGGCTGAATTTTGCTTCTGACTATTCTATTATATAGGATTTAAGTTTATTCCAAAAGTTTTTGTGATGACGATTTTTTTTCACAAAGACGGACAGATTGGGATAATACCCTTCAATGTTGTAACTTCTATCAGAGCATCCCATGTCATTACACAACAACAATAGGTACCTTCAATGCCTTTGTAACTGAAAATTTTTCAAGGTGACCTCCCGTTGATTTGGGAAGAGCAGCCCCCCTTCCATTGCGATAGGCTGAGTTCGG
>CAWGGS010000068.1:0-12099 GCA_963822095.1 uncultured delta proteobacterium | reverse complement strand
TACGGGCGTCTCCCACAAGATCGGCGAGGTGCATGACGGCGCGGCCGTCATGGACTGGATGGAGCAGGAGCAGGAGCGCGGTATCACCATTACCTCCGCTGCCACTACCTGCTTCTGGAAGGGCATGGACAAACAGTTCCCCGAGCATCGCATCAATATCATCGATACGCCCGGACACGTCGATTTCACCATCGAAGTGGAGCGTTCGCTGCGCGTGCTGGACGGCGCGTGCATCGTCTTCTGCGCAGTGGGTGGCGTGGAGCCGCAATCTGAGACCGTTGGCGCCAGGCCAACAAGTACAAGGTTCCGCGCATGGCGTTCGTCAACAAGATGATGGACCACCTGAAAGAGGGGATCGGCCTTCGTGGATATGGGCAGAAAAACCCACTGGATGAGTATAAAAAAGAGGGTTACGACCTGTTTACCAATATGATTGAGACGGTCAAAAAACAGACAGTCTTGACAATCATGCGGGTTCGAGCTGTCCAGGAGGATGATGTGGATCGCATGGAAGAAGAGCGTCGGCGACGTCAGGAGCAGGATATGCAAATGAACCTGGGGGCCGCAGGAGCAGGTCAGGCATCCCAGCAGCCCATCCGACGTGAGGGTGAAAAAGTCGGTAGAAATGCCCCCTGTCCCTGTGGATCTGGTAAGAAATACAAGAAATGCTGCGGTGCCACTCAATAGATTTACAATACCGTCATCATCCAATTCAGATTTCTTCCGGTCGTTGCCTGATATTTTCTATTCTGCCTCCATGGGTCGTAATTACAATAGTTGTTGCCGCCCTGAATCGTGAAAACGAGGCAGGTCCGTCCTACCCGGACTGCTCTACCCGGTCTTTTAAAGCGTCTTTACCACATCCTAATTCCGCAGGAGAATCTGTCGGCTCTTCTTGAACAGTAACCGGCTGAGGACTCGCTCTTGCCTTTGCGGTTTCAGTTTGGTGCTTGCATTGGAACCGGTAACACTTGTATAGTACCAAGTCATCGATCGGAATTTTTCTTAAATCATCGGCAATGATGCCGGTCGTCAGACATGTTTCCACGGAACATAAACGCTGTCGTCCTGGACGGTAAACCGGTCCGTATGAAAATTTCAGGCTCCTTTTTCCGGGGCTCTTTATCCGAGTGAGATTAATAAAGGGCCGTTTCGTGATGCTGCTTGCCGAAAAGTAATCTGCTGAATGAGGAGGAAGTCCAATGAGGCAATTGATGCCTGTTATCTTTTTCGGACATGGAAATCCTTTAAATGCTATATCAAACAACAGATACACGAAAGGGTGGGCCACCTTCGGCAGATCTGTCCCACCCCCCAAGGCGATAGTGGCTATCTCCGCTCATTGGTATATTCCCCTGACAGCCGTGACCTCGAATACGGCTCCTCCCACCATCCATGACTTCGGAGGTTTTCCAAGTGAGCTCTATGCCATGCAATACCCCGCACCCGGAAGCCCCGAACTTGCCGGGCGCCTAAAGGAACTGTTGCCACAGGGCATGGCAAGTCTTGACGACGGTTGGGGACTCGACCATGGGACATGGGCTGTTTTGTGCCATGTCTTTCCCAATGCGGATATTCCAATTGTTCAACTGAGCATTAACGAGAGACAGCCTCCTGCTTTCCACTATGAGTTGGGCAAAAGGCTCAAGCCTCTTAGACAAGAGGGGGTTCTTGTAGTCGGCAGTGGAAATATCGTCCACAATCTGACCGCCTATGCCTGGGGAAATCATCGAAAACATCCCTACGATTGGGCCCTGCGTTTCGAAGAGCAGGTGAGGATGCGGCTGATACAAGGCGATGATATATCTCTTGTCGAGTATCAAGATTTGGGGGACGATGCCCACCTCTCAATACCGACACCGGATCATTACCTGCCGCTCCTTTATGTACTGGGGCTTCGCAATGAAGAGGACTCGGTCAGCTTCCCAGTAGAAGGAGTAGATGGCGGCTCGGTATCAATGCTTGCCGTTCGGATAGGCTGATGCCTTCGGTTCGGTTTCTGTGATAATTGCTTTTTATTACCCCCGAAGCTTTTCCGGATGCATCAGATTGTCTTCCATATGTTTGAGTTCGTCGATACCGGAGACGATGATCTTCGGGTCGGGAGTAAGTTGATCGGCGGGGAGTTTGTTCTTGTACTCCATCCCACTGAGAAGAAATTTGATGCAGTTGATGCGCGCATGCTTCTTGTTATCGGAGCGTATAATCGTCCAGGGGGCCAGGGTCCGGTTGGTTTCCGAGAGCATCTGAAATTTTCTCACCGAGTATTGATCCCAATACTTCTGGGCCAGATTATCAATGGGGGAGAGTTTATACTGTTTGAGCGGATCGGTTTTACGTGAGTCGAAGCGTTCTTTCTGGACTCCTTTTGATACAGAAAAGTAGAACTTGAACAGCTTGATCCCATCTTTGACCAACATCTCCTCCAGCATCGGTACATCCTTTAAGAAACGTTTGTTCTGCTCATCGGTACAGAATCCCATAACCGGCTCCACCATTGCCCGGTTGTACCAGCTGCGGTCAAAGAAGACCAACTCTCCCGCCGAGGGCAGATGTGATGTATATCGCTGGAAATACCATTGGGTCATCTCGGTTTCGTTGGGTTTGGTCAATGCCACCACCCGGGCATTCCGAGGGTTGAGATGCTCAATGATGCGTTTGATGGTTCCGCCCTTGCCGGCGGCATCCCGCCCCTCGAAGATGGCCAGAATTCGTTCTCCACTGGTTTGCATATGAAGTTGGAGCTTCATGAGCTCGATCTGCAGTTTTTTCAACTCCAGTTCATATTCCAGCTGAAAGGTCTTGACCCAGACAGCCGCCCTGTCCTCGGATTTTTTTTTCTCGATGTTGGCAAGAGCGGTTCCTTCAGCCAGGATCACTTTTTCGTAGTCGTTTTTCCCATGGTTGCTTTTTTCTTTTTTGCCCATTTTCCAATACCTTTTGGAGAAGAGATCCGAGATGAACGGTCATCGCAAAGGGGCGCCGTATTTTCTCTGCTCTTTTTTCATATTTTTGAGTTCCACATTGCCGGGGATCACGATGCTGGGATCCATCGAAAAGTCGAGGCGCTTGCTCCTGCCCAGATATCGGACGGAATTGAGGATCAATTTCATGGTTTCCCTGCGGGCCAGGTGTTTGTTGTCTGAACGCACTATCCACCATTTGGAATTTTCGGTGTGGGTCTTTTCCAGCAGGACCTTTTTTTTCTCGGTGAACTCGTCCCAGAGTTCCTGGGCCTGGAGGTCGACTTCGCTGAGTTTCCATTGGCGAAGGGGGTCGTTTTTCCTGCGTTCGAATCGTCTGGCCTGTTCCTTCTTGCTGACTGAGAAATAGAGCTTTAGCAGGATCGTTTTTCCCGCATCGAGAATGAAATTTTCCTCATAGGCGGTAACCTTTTTTAGAAAACGCTGATATTGAGCCCGGGAGCAGAAACCCATGACCGGTTCGACAAGAGCACGGTTGTACCAGCTCCTGTCAAAGAGAACGATCTCTCCGGCGTGGGGAAACTGCTCTATATAGCGCTTCATATGCAATTCGGTTTTTTGATATTCGTTGGGTTTTCCCAGGGCGGTAACACGATAGCGCTTTCCGTTCATGTATCTGGTAACCCTTCTGATCGTACCCCCTTTTCCTGAGGCATCTCGACCGTCGAAGAGAATGATCATTTTTTTTCCGGTGCGCTCCAGGTGGTTTTGCATTTTGATCAGCTCGGCCTGGTAGGGTTTCAGCTCTTCTGAATTATAGTAATCAAGAAGACAGGCCATGATGATCTGCTCTTTATCCTCTTTCTTCAGAACGCTGGTTATCTTGCCAATCTGTTCATCGGGTGGGTGAATGGCAATATCTTTTTCTAATTTCTTTACCAGTTCTTTGATGACGGCGGTTCTGCCCCTGTGCGGTCGGGGAGAGGTCGGTTTGCTCTTTTTTTTGGGCATGGAAACTCCGGTTGAGAAAAACAAATCATGCGATGCCGAAACTACTCGGTCAACGTATTTCTTTATTGAGAATATCGTGTTACTGCAACAAATAGCAATTGATATTTATCGGATTAATAAAATCTTAATAGAAACTAAATCGGCAATATTGGCGATTCGGTGCCCCCCGGCTTAATTGAGTTTTTTACCAATAATGAACATTTTTTCATAAATTTCAGGAAGGTCTGCTTTCCTTAGCCCTTCAACAACCAGTTGGACCGGGTAAGAAATTCGGAAATGTTCGATCAGGACGGTCTCCTTTTTGATTGACAGGATTGCGCAGGATGCCCTGGGATCACCGTCAAACATCCTGCCGGTGCTGCCAGGATTTACGAAATGGGTCTTTCCCGCACATCGGTGAAAGGGGGTATGGGAATGTCCGGTGATGACGATATCTGCGGGCGTAAGTGCGGACAGTTCGGAGAGGTATTCGATAGGTGTATGAGGGAAGAGAAACTCGTTGTCGTCTCGAGGACTCCCATGGAAGATCCCGATGGTAAAAGTCTTTCCCTCCACTTCAAGCTCGATATGCCGTGAGGTCGGAAGAGAACGTAGGTAGTCTGCATTTGGTTGACCCAAATTGTCAGCTGTCCAGGTATACATGATTCTTTTTTCCAGTTTTGCTGGTTTTTTAAATGATTTTCCTGCGACAAGCTTGAGTGCCTTTTTGTCGGTATTGCCGAGGATGGAGCAGGTGTTTTTTCGGTGCAACCATTCAAGGGTTTCGTTGGGGAAAGGTCCATAGACTACCGAATCCCCTGCATTGATGATTGCAGCAAAACACCGGGACTCGAAATGTGCTGCTATGGCTGCCAGTGCTGGAAAATTTGCATGAATGTCGGATATGATGAGAATGTCCATTAATCTTTATTGACAGATGTTGCTGAGATAAAAGCCTTTTTTTGTCTTGTTTAACGACTTGCGGCTTTTGAGAGTGCTACACTTTTTTCCTGACCTCTTTTGCATAATAAATGGAAGTGATATTCTACAGATTGAGTAATTTTAAGGTAGCATAAACAAACGGTCAAATGGTAGAGTGAATAAAAGCTATTTTTGTAACCATATCACTAAAAAAAATTTCGAGATTGTCAAAAATGATTATAAAAGATTTTTCCGCATCCGGGGTTTCTGCCGGGATCAAATACGCCGACAAACTTGATCTCGGATTGATTTACAGTAAGATTCCGGCAGTGACCGCAGGTGTTTTCACCAAGAACCTGGTAAAAGCAGCACCGGTTGTTCTGGATATTGAACGACTGAAACAGGGGAGGGCGCAGGCCGTCCTGGTGAACAGTGGTTGTGCCAATGCCTGTACCGGGGAACAGGGAATGGAATCAGCCAAGAAAACCAGTAATCTGGCGGCAAAGGCATTGGGGATTTCTGATGAGATGGTGCAGGTTGCATCCACCGGCGTCATCGGAACTCAACTCAATGTGGCAGCCTTTGAGGCGGCAATGGAGAGCTTGGTTCGGGGACTTGCCCCGGAAAATTTTGAGCAGGTTGCGGAAGCAATGATGACGACTGATACCTATAGCAAGATGGCCTACCGGACAATCACGCTCGGGGACAAAGAGGTCAATTTCATGGGAATGGCCAAAGGCTCGGGTATGATCATGCCGAATATGGCAACCATGCTGGCCTTCATTGTCACCGATGCCCAAATCGGTTTTCCCGAACTGAACAAGTGCCTGAAAATAGGGGTAGCGAACACATTCAATCGCATCAGTGTCGACGGTGACACCAGCACCAACGATATGGTTCTGGTAATGGCCAATGGGGCGGCCGGAAACAAATGGATTGATGACGAGATCCCTGATGATCAACAGCTCTTTCAGAACACCCTGGAAGACATCTTGCGGGAGTTGGCCATGAAGATTGTGGCCGATGGCGAAGGCGCGACAAAATGTATCACAATTCGTGTCTGCGGAGCAAAGGAGTCTGAAGAAGCAGAACGTATGGCCAGGACGGTGGCAAATTCAAGCCTGGTAAAGACGGCATTTTTCGGACAGGATGCCAATTGGGGAAGAATAATGGCCGCTATTGGACGATGCGGAGTGCGGTTTCATCCCGAGCAGGTTGATGTTGCTTTCGGTAATGTCACCCTGGTAAAAAACGGCATAGGCCAAGGAGCTGCTGCCGAGGAAGAGGCGGCAAAGGTCCTGCAGCAAAAGAACATAACCGTCTGTATTGATCTTAAGGACGGTAATGCCTGCGAAGAGATTTATACGTGCGATCTTTCAGTCGATTACGTTAAAATAAACGCTGATTATAGAACCTGACAGCATCGTATGGTGAAACCGGGATATCGTATCTTCATATTGGATGAAAGGGTGGATTCGAACCTTGTTTTGCGCGAGGCGGCAGCCCTTTTCCCCGGCACTGATGAGACCATGGCCGAAATGGATGATCAATATCTGGACTCCTTCGACTGGAGAATGTATACAGGTAGCATGGTCATCAGAAGAAACGGGCCCCAGTATTCTGTGGCACCGCTCTTTGGCTTTTCCGCCGGTCGCGAGGTATCCGGGCCTGATACCCGAAACGTCTTCTGGTGGGATTTTCCGGAAGGCGAAATCCGGGATACATTGAAATCCCTCCTGGGGGACAGGGCACTCACCCCTCTTTTTCGGCTAGTCGGTCGACGATGGAACCTCCAGTTCCGCAATCGGGACCAGAAGATAGTTGCAAGACTGACTTTGGATTCCGGTGAGGTAATCGCCGATGGCAAGTCCCGGACAGCGATACCCACGGTGCTCCAATTGACGGAGGTCCGAGGGTATAGAAAACCGTTTCTCCGTATCCTCAAGCTCTTTAAGGCACTGGGGCTGGAAGAAGCGACCGATGGCAAGAGTTTTTTATCCGTTGTCCTTGGCGTCATCGGCCGGCTGCCTGGGGATTACAGTTCCAAATTCTCGGTTAAACTCAAGCCTGAGCAGACTCTCGATCAGGCGGTAAGCATAATCGGTCTCAACCTGCAGCAAAGCATGGAAAGGAACCTCCCCGGGGTTCTTGATGACGTAGATTCTGAATTTCTTCACGATTTCCGTGTCGCCGTACGGAGGACCCGTTCCGCACTTTCCCAGTTGAAAAAGGCGATACCCCCCGGTCAGAGAACCCATTTTTCCCAGGAGTTCAAATGGCTGGGTGGGGTAACCGGTCCTGTTCGGGACATCGATGTCTGTTTGAAAAATAAAGAGGTTTTTAAAACATTGGTACCCCCAAGCCTTCATCAGGGACTGGAACGCCTGTTTCGGCAAATCCATCGGCAACGTAAAAAGGAATTGGCAAAGATGCAAAAGGGTCTGCAATCATCCAGATTCGTGGACCTGATGGCCAACTGGCATGAATTTCTACTGGAATTTCCTGGTGATGTACACAGGCCTGTCAGCAAGAAGGCCTGCGGGAAGGTCGCCCACAAAACCATTGGTAAATGTTATAGAAACCTTGTTCATTATGCCTCGCTGGTCATGGATGGGGAGGACCAGGACCAGGATTCGTCGATGCATGAACTGCGAATACAGGGAAAAAAATTTCGCTACCTGGTGGAATTTTTTCGATCACTTTTTCCCGAGGATACCATGGGAAACCTGTTGAAAGAGATGAAAGGTCTCCAGAATGATCTTGGTGAGTTCAATGATCTGTCGGTTCAGGTCGGAAATTTTAAGAGGTATCTTGCTGGTGCGTCTCAAATTCCGCTGGTTGAGGAGAGTGTGAAGGAACTCATTGCCCGCCTCGAAACCCGAAAGAAACAGATGCGCAGGAAATGTCTTAGAAGATGCAAGCAGTTTATGGACCGGAATATGAAAGACCTTTTTGGAGAGTCGCTAAAAAAAGAGACAGGATAGAAATCTTCCGGTCTGGGAAATGTAATGATCACGATTGCAATTTATAGCAACAAAGGAGGTGTCGGGAAAACAGCGACAGCGGTAAATCTTGCCTATACGGCATCCCTTGGAGGAAATTCCGTTCTTCTCTGTGATATGGATTCGCAAGGAGCCGCTTCCTATTATTTCCGGATTCGGCCTCCGAAAAAATTTAGCGGCAAGAAATTTCTAAAAGGCGATATCCATGCATATATTAGAGAGACGGACTATGAGAATCTCGATCTTCTTCCGGCCCATTTCTCCTTTCGTAAGTTTGATATTATTCTAACTAAAGAGGATAAAAATAAAACGGGGTCACCGTTGAGGTCGGTTTTTGATAGCGTTGCTGACCAGTATAGTATCATCTTTCTCGATTGTCCTCCCAATCCGACCTTGCTTTCAGAGCACGTCTTGAGAGAGGCAGACATCCTGGTGGTACCAGTGGTCCCGACGACGCTTTCAATTTTGGCCTTGCAACAGTTGCTGAAACTTGCAAAAGATCTGAAGATCGACCGGAGAAAAATTAAGGCATTTTTTTCAATGGTGGAAAAACGAAAAAATTTGCATTGTTCGATTATGGATCAATATGGAAAATATCCAATCTTTGTCGATGCCGGTATTCCGTACTCGGCTGAGATTGAAAAGATGGGAGTTGTCAGGCGACCGGTTGGCGCCGCAGCCAGGACAACTTCGGCTGCATTGATGTATGAGAGACTTTGGCGGGAAATCAGGCGAAGGAGTGAAAAGAGTTGAAACGATTATATCTCATCCGTCACGCAAAATCGAGTTGGTCGAACTTGAAGATCAGCGATTTTGACAGGCCGTTGAATCAGCGGGGAAAAGAAGAGGCTGCCATAATGGCGCAAAGGCTTGTCGAGCGTGGGGCGTGCCCCGATGCTCTGATTTCAAGTTCTGCAAAAAGGGCTCGGAAGACGGCTGAACTCGTGGCCGGGAAGATCAATTTCCCAGGGAAAAAGATAACCTATGCCGATTTGGCCTACACTTCCGATACCATCGATTTGCTGCAGGTTGTCAGGAAAATTGAAGACAATATCGGATCGGCCTTTTTGATCGGTCACAACTATGCGATTACCGATCTCGCTGTCCTTCTGACCGGAGAGTATATCAAGAAGATCCCGACTTCAGGAGTTGTGGCGATGGACTTGGACGTTTCCTCATGGCTGGATGTCGGACCCAATAAAGGATCTCTGCTTTTCTTTGATTTTCCGGAGCGGAAAAAGAAAACAAGACAGTAAGAGGGCTGTTTATTGTAACAGGCAGCAGGCTTGAGCACCTTATTGCGTGTTTGGCAGACATTTGAGCAGGTTGTCTGTTCTGCGCTCTTGTTTTTCAACAGTGATCCTCAGACTGCCTGGTATCCTTGACACCGAAAGATTGAAGACCAAACGCAGGTATCTTTCCTGCTCGCTATGACCCAACGACTTCCAATCTGTTATCAATGTAGGCACTATTATATTACCTACAACGCGTCGATGCCTTACGGTTGTCGGGCCATGAGGTTTAAGAGTGCCGAGAATCCGGCTCAGGTGGTCTTGGCATCCTCCGGAATGCATTGTCAATTGTTTTCCTTAAAAAAACAGGCAGAAAAAAGCGGGAAAGGGAAATAGCCTCTCTGGTGTTTTTGGGTTACTACTTGAAAAAACAGGCCTTGCCTTGTTGGGCTCCGGGTTTTTAAGTTTCATTGCGGTCGGCGGATCTGTTCCGTCCGTTTCTGTTTTTTGAAAAGGGGCTGGCAGGGAAGGGGGAATGCTCGTATTTCTATGAAAGAGAAAAAAAGATATTGCCGATGGCTTCTTTTTCCTTGAGCGTTGGAATTGAAGAAGAGGATGCTTGAAAAAAAAGGGACTGATTATAGATCATTTTCCCTGTCTTTGCCCAAAGAAACCTTTGCGACAAGCTGGGAATTGATCAAGATTACGGTTCCTGTCGTTGTTATAACCAAGGTTCTGGAGGAGGCAGGATTGGTCGTCCATTTGAGCAATGTGCTTGAACCAGTTATGCTTCTGGTCGGTTTGCCCGGGATTGTCGGTATCGTCTGGGCAACGGCAATATTGACAAACCTTTACGCAGCGATGGCCGTCTTTGCCGAGCTGTCACCCGGCTTGGGCCTTACTGTTGCCCAGACCACTGTCCTTTGTTCGATGATGTTGGTTGCCCACTCACTGCCCTTGGAGCTCAGCATCAGTAAAAAGGCCGGGGCGGGATTTGTCGTTATGGGGCTGCTACGGTTGACGGGTGCTCTCACTCTTGGTTTTCTTCTTCAGAATTTTTGTTCTCTTTTTTCCTATTTTCAGATGCCGGCTGTCTTGTTATTCAAGGCGGGACGAAAGGCTTCGACTTTGATTCAATGGGGAGTTGAACAGGGATGGAATTTGCTGGTGCTGGTGGTGGTGATTTTTGCGATAATCGTAATCATGCGAGTGCTGCGAGCTATCGGTTTCCTCTCTTTACTGGAACGTCTTATGGCCCCGGTTTTACCGTTTCTCGGGATGAGCCCTAAAGCTGCACCTTTAACAGTTGTGGGTGTGGTGATGGGCATTAGTTATGGTGGTGTCATGATTATCAGGGAGGCTCAATCCGGAAGGTTGGAGCGTAGTGAGATCTTTCACTCCTTGGCTTTGATGGGGCTCAGCCATTCCCTTGTCGAGGATACACTCCTGATGATGGCCATGGGGGGCAGTTTGATCGGAATCCTTTGGGGAAGGCTTCTCTTCTCTCTTCTCGTGGTCTTCCTTATGGCGAGGATAATCTCCGGCCGACAGAACGCGGCCCATATTCCCAGGTGTGGCGGGAACGGACCTCATTAAACAAATGATGACTTTGTGAGAGCTATGAAATTTTCAAATTTTGGCAGGAAGTTTACCGATAAAGCCGGCATACTCTCCCTGATGGATGATATGGGAAAAGCCATGAGCGGCGATAAAGAGATGATCATGATGGGCGGGGGAAACCCCGGGCATATCCCGAAATTTCAGGAAGTGCTGAGAAAACGGTTGCTCAATATCTGCGATGATGAAAAGAGCTTTCGGCGTTTGGTGGGAATTTATAACCCACCCCAGGGAGAACTCGATTTTATAAAGGCCTTGGCCGATCTGTTACAGCGGGAATACGGTTGGCCGATCGGACCTGAGAATATCGCTTTGACCAATGGCAGCCAAACCGGATTTTTCCTTCTTTTCAATATGTTCGCAGGTGACTTTCCCGATGGTGCGCAAAAGAAGATACGTTTGCCCCTTACCCCGGAATACATCGGGTACGCCGATATCGGCCTCCGGGATGACTTCTTTATTGCCAGCAGACCGAAAATTGAGATTCTCGATGAACAGTTTTATAAATATCATGTCAATTTCGACCAGATCCAACCGGGGGAGGAGACCGGGGCGATCTGTGTATCCCGGCCGACCAATCCGACAGGGAACGTGGTTACCGATGCGGAGATCGCAGGCCTTGATGCCTTGGCAAAAAATCATGGAGTTCCACTGATCATTGACAATGCCTATGGAGTTCCTTTTCCCGGAATAGTTTTTTCGGAAGCAGCCCCGATCTGGAACGACAATATTATCGTCTGTCTGTCCCTGTCAAAACTCGGAATGCCTGCCGTTCGCACCGGGATTATCATTGCCGACCAGGAGGTGATAGCTGCCGTCTCCGGAATGAATGCGATCATGTCACTTGCCCCGGGCAATTTCGGGGCTCTTCTCGCTCAGGAGATGGTGAGGTCGCATATCCGGTGGTACCCAGCCCCGCTCCACTGCGGCCGCTTTGAACAGGCCGTCGTAACGAATAATGGTATTGTCAAAATCGATGCCAATATGCATGGTGGCCTCATCGGTCATAACGCCCCATCAAACCTGTCCAGGATTATTTTTCCGACACCCGCCCTTCTGAAGCGCTCTTTAATCGTCTGTGCAATTTTCCCCTCCGCAGACAGCCCAGTCAACGTGCGGGCGTGATGCTGCTCACCGTTCCGCTCAGCAAAAGCGTCCGGGATGCCGATCGATCGGAAGTCGGCCTTGAGCCGGGGCTGATCGGAAATCCATTCTGAAACCGCACTGCCGAATCCGCCGGTGCGACTGTGTTTCTTCCAGCGTCACCACCAGCCGGCACTGGGAAAATACATCCTGAAGCAATGCTGTATCCAGAGGCTTGACCGTATGCATGCTAACCTTCGGCCTTGGTAATGAATCAATCGATTCTCCCTTGAGCCGGTCGGCAGCTTTTATTGCGACGGGGAGCATATT
>CAWGGS010000067.1:0-34266 GCA_963822095.1 uncultured delta proteobacterium | reverse complement strand
CATCTATTTCGTTACAGGCCACTTGCAGTAGCATATTTCAGCTTCATGTCCTTTGCCTCGCATCTGAGGCAAACTCCGCTCACTTGAAATCCAGGCTACTGCGCCGTCTCGAAAAAGATACTTCGCAATTTGTAAAAATAGGCGGCCCCCGACCAAAGTGCCAATACCAGAGAGAGATATATGAGGACCATGCCGATCTGGTGTTGATACGGAAGAGGCAGCACACCTAAAGGAAAAATCAGAAATCCGAGACCAAAGTACTGAAAATTACTTTTCAACTTGCCAATACTCCCGGCAGCCACAACTTTACCGGTGGTAGCCGCAAGCCCCCTGAAACCGGTGACGATGATCTCCCGGCAGATGATCAACAGACAAACCCAGGCAGGGACCTTTCCAAGCGGGATAAGCATGACCAGTGCAGTTGTGACCAAGGCCTTATCGGCAATGGGGTCCATCAATTTTCCAAGGACCGTCTCAATATGGTATTTCCTGGCCACATAGCCATCGACGAAATCGGTTAAGGCTGCCACGGTAAAGACCCAGAAGGTCGTAAGCTCAACGTTTGTGGTCTGGGTGACGGAAAAAAGTACCATCAGAACCGGGATCAAGGCAAGCCTGAACCCCGTGAGCATATTTGGTACGGTAAATAATTGTTTCATCCAACTGCCTGCTTTCCGAAATCTTTCAGGAACCGGCTTTAGTTCGAACTCAATATATTTCCATCCTGTTCTGTCGACGGCATCGAAATTCTTTGAACACTGCCTCTCCTGTATTCGCTGTAGTAGCGAAGTACTCTTTTTACGTATTCGATTGTCTCGGGAATTGCCGGTATTCTCCGATACCGTTTGACAAGATTCGGCCCTGCGTTATAGGCAGCCAGACTTAAAGGAAGATTTCCGTTAAATAAATCGAGGATCATCCGCAGATAGCGTACACCGCCGTCAATATTCTGCCTCGGATCAAAGGGATTGGCGACATTAAGATCTCTCGCCGTTCCCGGCATGAGCTGCATCAGTCCCTGTGCTCCCCGGCTTGAGATGGCATTGGAGTCAAAATCCGACTCCGCTCGAATAACCGCCTTCACCAGACTGGGGTCAACGCCATACCGCATACAGGTACGTCTGATATGCCGGTCATAACGTTGGGAACCGACACTGTAATATCCCGAAAAAGTATCTGCGTCACCCGAATCAGGTCTTGCAAAAGATGACGACCCCCAATTCTCTCCCAGAAGGCTGCAGTTACCGGACGCCGGGGCATTGGTAAAGCTGACACTTCCTGAGCGATCCACACAGCGGTACATATCGGCATTCGCACTGACGGAGCCAAGACAAAGGACTGCAAAAACTGCAATAAAAAGATGGCTTGCCTGTTTTCGTCTCATCAATTCCTATCCGAAAAATTCGCACCCTTTTGTGTATCGCTCTCCAAAAACTTCCCCGAAAAACCCTACTTCTTTCTTTTCTCCCAATCGGCTAGAAATTGCGCAATCCCACTGGTGGTCAGAGGATGTCTGGCCAGCTGCTCGATAACCTTATAGGGAATGGTGGCAATATCGGCCCCTATTGTCGCCGCATCCAACACATGAAGAGGACTGCGGATGCTGGCTACAATGACCTCACTGTCATACCCGTAATTCCGGTAGATGGTCATGATATCGCTGATCAGATCCATGCCGTGCTCTCCGATATCGTCAAGCCGCCCGACAAAAGGACTGACATAGGTGGCTCCTGCCTTGGCGGCAAGCAGGGCCTGGGCTGCGGAGAAGACAAGGGTTACATTGGTGTTTATCCCTTCCGCTGTCAGCCTCTTGACAGCCTTCAGCCCTTCCACGATCATCGGTATCTTGATGACGATATTATCACTCATGGCTGCAAGGACCTTCGCCTCCCTGTACATGCCTTCGGCATCCATACTGACCACTTCGGCACTTACCGGTCCGTCGACGATTTGGCAGATTTCCTTTAAAATTACTTCAAAGGGTTTACTCTCTTTTGCAACCAGGGATGGATTGGTCGTCACCCCATCGACCATCCCCATTTCCACACCTTTTCGGATTTCATCAAGATTTGCCGTATCTATAAAGAATTTCATGTATCGTTTCCTTTTTCAATAAACGTGTTGCAGCAGTCTTCACTGCAAAAATAAAGTATGCTTCCCTTATGTTGCAATCGTATTGCCTGGCCCTTGGGTACCAGGCAATGACAGATTGGATCTTCAACCAGAACGTCGGAGACGGCACCGACGTTTCCTGTCGCGGTATTTTGTTTTCCTGCCTTCTTCTCCTTTTTTCGTCCACTTATAAGTAGCCGATAACCTATGTAAAAAAGGATTGCAAGAATAATAAGCCGAAACGGACCCATCTACCGGTTCTCCCCATTTCCATTGCCAGAAGATACTACACAAGAGGAGAACCCGCACCGCCCACTACTGTTTTCATTATATTCAACCGACACGAAATGTCGAATCATTCTTCCCATGAACGTCGTTTTAACTCCTGCTGAACGCACTTTCCGCTTTTCATCTTCTCAAGCAGCTGCATGCATTGTTTTCCAATGGTCGCCTCATTCGGCCGGGTACGGTAATCCGGTGCAATCTCGGCAAAGGGCACCAGCACGAAAAGCCGGCTTCCCATCCGGGGATGGGGCAAGACAAGTTCCGGTGTATCAACAACGACGTCATCAAAACAGAGGATATCGAGATCCAAAGAACGATCCTGATATCCCGTTTTTGATGCATCCCGCGTTCGCCCAAACATTGATTCAACCTTGAACAGATGGTGGAGAAGATCTTCCACCTGCAGGCTCGTCGCGACCATCCCCACCGCATTGGTGAACCAGTTGTCACTCGCCATATCCACGGGGGCCGTGAGATACGGATCCGACAGGGTGCAAAGTCTCATGCCCTCTGTTCGGCCGATCTCCTCCCAGGCGGCTTTGATAATGCTGATACCGTCACCAAGATTGGAACCAAGGCCGATAAAGGCGGTTGTCGGAGTATCCATGGACACGCGTTTGGCCTACAGGTCTTGCAGCCCAAGCACATCAAACATCGAATACAGCCCGCTGTCCCTGCCGACCACCCAGGCCGCGGCAGTCGTCGCACCTTTGGCAAAATGATCGCGGCTGTGGGCACGATGCGTGAGCTCTATACGCTCGCCCGGGCCGGCAAAATAAACGGTATGCTCACCCACTATATCCGCAGCCCTGATGGTCTGAATGCCGATCTCCGACTTGGAACGCTCTCCGATAATGCCATGCCTTGTAAAAACCCCCACATCGGCCAGGTCCATTCCGACTCCGGCAGCCGCCATCTCACCCAGTTTTATAGCTGTACCGCTCGGGGCGTCCTTCTTTTTATTGTGGTGGGCCTCGATGATCTCGACATCAAAATCCTCGCCCAGGATGGCGGCGGTCTTTTTGACAAGCTTAAAGAGGACATTGACGCAAACCGACATATTCGGGGCCTGGACACAGGGAAATTTCTGCGCCAGTTCTTTGAGTTCCAAAAGCTCTTCCGCCGTAAGCCCGGTGGTGCCGATCACCATGGCCGTGCCTGTTTCGGCTGCCAGCCGCGCAAACCCCATGGTCGCTTTATGAAACGTGAAATCGACGATCACATCGCCCTGATCAATGACCTTCTCGAGCCCTTCAACTATGGGCACACCAATGGGGCCAAGTCCCGCCACCTCACCCGCATCCTTCCCGATGGCAGGACTTCCCGGGGCCTCGAAGGCGGCACTGTAGGTGAGTTCGGGATGGGCATCAACCATATTCGCAACCCGTCGTCCCATCCGGCCGGAGGCACCTGCTATGATCACCTTTTTCATACTATTCCCCCCATGTCTGCTCTCAATTTTCGCCTATTATCCCCAATCTACAACAATCCCAATTGTCCCATGGCGGCCTTTACTTTGGCCAGGCTGTCCTCATCAATGGGTGCAAGGGGCAGTCGGGGCTTGCCGTCTTTGATCCTGCCCAACAGTTCGGCGCCTTTTTTGGCCGGGACAGGGTTGGGAGCGGAAAACATGGTTTTCATCAGAGGAAAGAGTCGATAATGCAGCTCATTGGCCCTGCCGATATTTCCCTCCAAAGCAGCCTCCATCAGCTCCGACATGGCCTTGGGATAGACGTTGGAGACCACCGAGATGACTCCCTTCCCACCGACAAAAACCGTGGGCATCGCCGTAAAATCATCGCCCGAGAGCACAATAAAATCATCCGGGCAGAAACGGATGACATCGCTGATCTGTTCCAGGCTACCGCAGGCCTCTTTAATGCCGATGATATTTTCCAGCTCAGCCAGCCGCGCCACCGTCGCCGGCAACATATTGATGGACGTCCGTGCCGGAACATTATAGAGAAACATCGGAATAGCAACTTTTTCCGTAATCGCCTTAAAATGCGCAAATAATCCGTCCTGGCTCGGTTTGTTGTAATAGGGGGTCACCGACAGGACCGCATCGGCCCCGCTTTCCTTGGCACTCTGGGTCAATTCGATGGCCTCGGTGGTATTGTTGGCACCGGTCCCGGCGATAACCGGCACCCGGCCTGCTACCGTCTTGACCGTCAATTCAATCACCCGCTTGTGCTCCTCGAAGGAAAGGGTCGCCGATTCTCCCGTCGTCCCACAGGGGACTATGGCATGGGTTCCGTTCGCGACTTGGAACTCGATAAGGTCGACCAGCCCCTGTTCGTCGAGTTCATTGTTGGAAAACGGAGTTATCAGTGCCACCATTGCGCCATGAAATTTTTTCATAACTCACCTCGTAATGTATTCCTTCTCACGTCATCCCTTCTACAGAAGAGATTCGGCAGTCATTTGTCCTTCGTAGATTATCCTGGCCGGACCCTGAAGGTAAACGTTTTCGGCTTGTGATCCATCCACCAGATCGAACAAAACGGTTAAAGGCTCCCCGCCGGAAGTAACCAAATGCGCAGGGGAGCTGATCTTACCCAGAACAGCCGCAATGAGGGCCGCGGCAACGGCTCCGGTACCACAGGCCATGGTCTCGTCTTCCACCCCGCGTTCATAGGTCCGTACCTGCAATCTGCCGTCTTTTAAGAACCTGCAGAAGTTCGCATTGGTCCCGCCAGGCTGGAATAAATTATGGAAACGCACCTCACGTCCCCATTCTTTGACCGGTGTCTCGCTGTCGTCAACAAAGATCACCGCATGGGGAACCCCGGTATTGACGAAATACATGTCCCTGTCTAACGCACCAAGCCTGATTTTCAAGCCCAGGCGAAAATCACAGGGCGGAGTCATTCGAATCCGCACATCCCCGCTGTCCTCCAAGACCTCTGCCTCAATCATGCCCGCCATCGTTTCAAACCGCATCCGGGCCCCTGCAATGCCGTTTTCGAAGGCATAGCGTGCGGCACACCGAGCTCCGTTACCACACATCTCGGCAAGCGATCCATCGGCATTGTAAAATCGCCATCTGAAGTCGGCAGCCTCGGAATTTTCGATAAGAATCAATCCATCGGCTCCCACCGAAAACATCCTCCTGCAGATCCTCGCCGCAAGCTCCTGCTGCCCGGCAACAGGCACCAGAGACTGCCGGTTATCTATGATGATGAAATCGTTGCCAGTCCCACTCATCTTTGTAAAACGAATTGGGAAATCAATCGCCATTTTTATTACTCCTCGAACTCTGGGATGACTTCTCCCTGAATCAACTGCTCCACGGTTTCGCGCCGGCGAATGAGTGCATATTGATTCCCGTCAACCAGCACCTCGGCCACCCGAGGCCTGGAATTATAGTTCGACGACATGGAAAAACCATAGGCTCCGGCACTCATCACCGCCAGGAGATCTCCCTGGACCACCGGGGAAAACTCCCTGTCTTTTGCCAGAAAATCACCTGTTTCACAGATAGGTCCAACAATATCGACCTTTATTGCCTCCCCTTGCCTTTCCTTCACCGGCTGGATCGTATGATATGCGCCATAGAGGCTCGGACGGGCTAGATCGTTCATCGCCGCATCCACGATTACAAAGTTCTTTTCGACATCACCTCCTCTGTTGGCCTTTGTATACTGCACCTCGGTTACCAGGATTCCGGCATTCCCCACAATGACCCGGCCCGGCTCCAGGATCAAGGTGCACTCGATGTCATTAATCTCATTTCGGATTGCCTTGGCATAGTCATGGGGATGCGGCGGTGTCTCCGAATCGTAGGTGATCCCCACGCCACCCCCAAGATCCAGGTATTGGATTTTGATGTCTTTCCCCGCAAGCTCCTGCATGAAGACCTTGAGCTTCGTTATCGATTCAACAAAGGGCGAAATTTTAGTGAGTTGCGAGCCGATATGGCAACTGATCCCCTTAACTTCGATCCCCTCCATGCCTGCTGCTCGCTCATAGAGTTCCATCGCCTCCCGGATGGGGATACCGAATTTATTCTTGGCAAGCCCGGTGGAGATATAGGCATGGGTCATCGGATCGACATCCGGATTGACTCTGAAGGACACCGGTGCCACCCTACCGCTTTCCCGGGCCACCGTCTGAAGACGGTCGAGTTCTGAGGACGACTCAATATTGAAGAGCAGGATTTGGGATTTTAGAGCGTACAGCAGCTCATCTTTGGTCTTTCCCACTCCGGAATAGATGATCCGATCGGAGGGAACTCCGGCCTTCAAGGCCCGAAACAGCTCTCCTCCCGAAACGATGTCAGCACCGCCTCCCACCTCGGCGAAAAGATGCAGGATGGCGATGTTCGAACAGGCCTTGACCGCAAAACAGGTCAAATGGGCGACATCTGCAAAGCCCGAATCAAAGGCATGAAAGTGCTGAAGCAAGGTCCTCTTGCTATAGAGGTAGAAAGGTGTGCCAACCTCTTGGGCAATTTTCTCTACCGCTACCTCTTCGCAATAAAGCTCTCCGTCTTTTCGATTAAAATGATTCATACCGCAGCGTTTGGAAATCGTTTTTAAAACACTCTTAACAAAGAGCCACCCGGGAACAAAGCCTTGCCATGCCGGTTTTAATGCCTCAGAGTCGCCTCTCGTGAATGTGCACTCTCATTGGGTGGGGTCGCTTTGTCAATGGCCGTTACCGAATAGTATACCCGTACGTTCTTGGGCACTTTCATGTCGGTGAAAGTAACCGTATCGGCTTTGGTTTTACCCACCAGGATGGCTTTTTCCTCGTTGGCGGCCCGGCGATAGATTCGATAGCCGGCGACATCACTCCCCGTCGACTTCTCCCAATAGAGCTTATTGCCTCCGGCAACACCGATTACGGTAACACTTGCAGGCGGCAATGGAGGAGTGAGATCAACGGGTACCGCACTCACCTCGTTGCTGGTGCTGCCGTCGACAACATTTCCTTCAACAATCAGGACACTTTGGATCTTATAAAAATATTTCTGGCCGTCGAGTACCATCCGGTCAACATACGTGGTACCCGACATGGCTTTTCCCAAAGCTTTGAACCCTTTCCCGCCCTGGCTTCGAAGAACCTGGTATTCTACCGGCATGTCCACTTTGCGTCCGTCCAAATAGCTGGTTACAGGCTGCCAGGTAATGGTCAGTTGTCCGTCACCCACCTTGACCTTTAATCCTTCGGGGGCCTTTGTCGGAGTGTGCCAGACAAAGGAGACGATATTGGAATCAGCGCTCGCCGCCCACCAGCTGGTGCGGGAACGGATCTTGAAAAAGTATTTGTGCCCCGAACGCAAAAGAGAAGACTGAAAGGTACCTATGCGTCGGGTCTCGTCACCATTTACACCGCCCGGAAGCACCTGAGGTTCCCCGAAAGGAATGGGACATCCTGAACAATAATCATCCAGAGGCACCACTGCCCGGTACAGCTCGAAAGAGGAAATCTCACTGATATCCGTCCCTTTTACCGTTTGTACCGGATACGACCAGGTCAAAGTCACCCCCTTTGCATCGACCGCATACCGCAGGTCCTCGATGGGTTTGGGAACAACACTTGCCGGCGGTACCGGGTAATTTTTAAATCCGCAACCACCGATGAACAGCAATGTGCCGATAAGCAACAAAGATCCAGCAACACGCGCACCGTTTAGACTCTTCATTCTCTAATCCCCATTTGTTGTTCGGCAAGACCCAGCGCTTCCTGGACACGCAGGATGCCGGTCCCTCCTGTTGATATACGGCTATTGATTGAACCTTCCACACTCAGAACCTTAAATACATCTTTTTCGATCGCTGGCGAAAATTTACGCAACTCGTCAAGGCCGAGTTCGTCCAGCTCGCATCTTTTTTCTATGCAATAGGCAACTGCTCGGCCGACAATTCCGTGTGCCTCACGGAACGGCACATTTTTGACAACCAGATAATCCGCCAGGTCGGTGGCCGTGATGAACCCGGTCCGGGTTGCGTCCTGCATCTTCCCGGTATTAAACGTAAGATTTGCCAGCAACTCCGCCATGATCGCAAGAGAAGCCGAAACGGTGTCCACCACATCGAACACCGGCTCCTTATCCTCCTGCAGGTCACGATTATAGGTGAGCGGCAGCCCTTTCATCAAAGTGATAAGCGCCATCAGGCTTCCGGCCACCCGACCGGTTTTCCCGCGTATAAGCTCCGGGATATCCGGGTTTTTTTTCTGCGGCATGATCGACGAGCCCGTGCAAAACTTGTCATCGATGTCGACAAAGGAGAATTCCTGGCTCGCCCACAGCACCAACTCCTCGGAAAGCCGTGACAGATGCAGATGAATCATGGTGCAACAGCTGACGAACTCGATTGCAAAATCCCGATCACCGCAGGTATCCATTGAATTCGCCGTAACTCCATCAAAGCCCAAAGCGGAAGCGACCTGCTCCCGGTTTATGGGGAGTCCGGTTCCCGCCAGGGCGGCCGAACCGAGCGGCAGGAGATTCAACCTTTTGCGGCAATCCAGGATCCGGTCCTTATCCCGACCGAACATCTCGAAATACGCAAGCAAATGGTGCGAGATCAGCACCGGCTGTGCCCGTTGCAGATGCGTATAACCAGGCATCATGCTGCCGAGATACTTTCTGGCAAGAACGACTAAAGCCCTTCTTGCATCATCGAGCAGCCCGGACAAATTATCACATTGGTCCCGCAGGTAGAGTTTCAGGTCGAGGGCAATCTGGTCGTTGCGGCTCCGGGCGCTGTGAAGCTTGGCCCCAGCCGGTCCGATCCTGTCCACCAGGGCCTTTTCGATATTCATATGAATATCTTCCAATTCCCGTTTGAAGGTGAAAGTTCCGGCCTCGATCTCCGCTTCTATCTCCGTGAGCCCGGCTATTATGGTATCACGCTCCTGCTCCGTCAGAATCCCCTGGGCGGCAAGCATCGTCGCATGGGCCTTGCTTCCCGCGATATCGTATTTATAGAGCCTGGAATCGTACTGGATCGATGCTGTAAAGGCCTCCACCGAACCGGCGGTCGCCTCTGCAAAACGTCCGCCCCAGAGTTTTTCGGAACCACTTTTTTTCTGCATCGTTTCCCGTCATTTTTTCTGTAAAGCCTGAATCTGCAAACGCAGGCCGTTCAGACGGATAAAGCCGGTGGCATCCGCCTGGTTGAAAACAGTATCTTCCTCGAATGTGGCAAAGCTCTCTTGATAGAGGGACTGATTGGACTTTCGCCCAACTACCAAGCAGTTGCCCTTGTATAATTTCAACCGCACCGTTCCGTTGACCGTCTTTTGCGAGGCGTCCATGGTTGTCTGCAGAAGCTCCCGTTCGGGGGAGAACCAGAAACCGTTGTATATGAGCTCCGAATACCTTGCCACCAGGGAATCCCTTATCTTCATGACCTCCCGATCCATGGTGATGGTTTCCAGGGCTCTATGGGCAGTACGGAGAACCGTGCCTCCAGGAGTCTCGTAAACGCCTCGGGATTTCATGCCTACGAAACGGTTTTCCACCAGATCAAGCCTGCCGACACCGTTGGCTCCACCGAGTACGTTCAACCGGCTGAAAAGGGCAAGGGGCTCCATTCCGGCACCGTCCAGGGCCACCGGATCGCCCTGTTCGAATTCGATTTCGAGGTAGGTGGGCGTTTCGGGTGCCTTCTCGGGAGAAACACTCAGCTTGAACATTGCCTCGTCCGGCTCGTTCCACGGATCTTCGAGAATCCCGCCCTCGAAGCTGATATGCAGGAGATTCTCATCTGAGCTGTACGGTTTTTCCTTGGTCACCGGCACCGGGATAGTATGGGCCTTGGCAAATTCCACCAGCTTCTGCCTCGAATTCAAGTTCCAGATCCTCCAAGGCGCAATGATCGTAAGTTTCGGATCAATGCCGAGGTAAGCCAGCTCGAAACGTACCTGATCGTTTCCCTTGCCTGTGGCTCCATGGCTTACGGCATCGGCGCCTTCCTGGTGAGCTATACGGACCTGCTCCTTGGCGATCAACGGCCTGGCAAGCGAAGTCCCGAGGAGATACGACCCTTCATATATAGCGTTGGAACGAAAGGCGGGAAAGATATAGTCAGTGACGAATTCCCTCTTTAGATCCGAGATGATAACCTTCTGGGCACCGGTGGCCAACCCCTTCTTACGTACTGCATCCCAATCTTCTTCCTGGCCGATATCGGCAGCATAAGCAATGACCGGGCATTTATACTCTTCCGCCAGCCATTTCAAAATCACCGATGTATCCAGTCCACCGGAATAGGCCAGCACTATTTTGTTCACTTCCATTCTTCACCCCATAGCGGCCGGGTAGTATGACGTTCCAAACCGATGCATCATATCCGTCATCCGACCAAGACTCATTGATAACCAATAACATCCATAAATCCTGGATGATTACATTTCTATTGTTTCCTGCTTCCGGCCGGCAAGGCCATGTTTCTATTGTTCCCCGAGCAACTTTTCCAGGATTGCCTTATGCATATGCATCTTGTTTTCCGCCTGATCAAAGGCAACGCATTGCTTGGATTCCAGGACCGCGTCGGTAATCTCTTCGCCCCGATGGGCGGGAAGACAGTGCAGTATAATGGAATTCGCGGGAGCATGGCTCAGGAGCTCATCGTTGATCTGATAGTTCTGAAAGGCCGTAAGTCTCGTATTCGCCTCCTCTTCCATACCCATGGAAGCCCAGACGTCAACATTGATGACATCGGCACCGACAACCGCCGCTTTCGGATCATCCAAAAGGGTGATCGGTCGCAGTGCCTGGGCTTGTGCCTCCTGGAGGATCGAGGCATTGGGCCCATAGCCGTCCGGACAGGCAAGGGTCAACTCAAACCCCAGTCGGGATGCCGCCTGGATCCAGGAATTGGCCATATTGTTTCCGTCACCGACCCAGGCTATCTTCCTCTGTTCAATGGAACCCTTTTTCTCGATCACCGTCATCACATCACTTAACACCTGACAGGGATGATGCAGATCGGTAAGTGCATTTATTACCGGCACTGTTGAATATTTTGCCAGTTCATCGACGACATCCTGGCCAAAGGTTCGGACCACCATTCCGTTTACATAGCGGGCCATCACCCTGGCCATATCCTTAAGAGGCTCCGATCTCGCCAATTGGGTATCCCGGGCCGAGAGAAAAATCACCTGGCCGCCCAGACCATACATGGCCGCCTCAAAGGAGACCCTGGTCCGAGTGGAGGGTTTTTCAAAGACGAGACCGACGGTTTTCCCGGCCAATTGCCGGTGTCTGATACCCGCTTTGCTCTCCTGTTTCAAAACCAGCGCCCTGTCGAGGAACCAGACGAGCTCTTCCCTTGTAAATTCTTGCAATGACAACAAATCTTTAGGCATAACTGTTCACCTTTTTCCAGGCCGCAAGACTCGTGTCTTCGACCATTGACCTTTCCCCGGGAAATTCACCTTATCCGTTCATCGGGGAAAACGTCAATAATTACAGAAAAAGAAGTGATTTGCAAAGAATTTCCCTATATTTCGGCAAAGACTTGCGCCAATGCGGCAACAAGTCGGTCGATCTCTTCTGTGGTAACGATGAGAGGCGGAACGAAACGAAGCGCACAATTCCCAGCGAAATTGATCAAATAACCGCGTTCAAGCATTTTCCCGACCAGCTCTGTTCCTTGCCCGACACCCTTTTCGGTCAGGACAAGCGCCCATATCATTCCCAGGCCGCGAACCCCCTGAACGAGCTCCGGATAAAGCGGGATCAACTTGCTGAGCTCACTTTCAAAGTACTTCCCTCTTTCCTTAACACCTTCGAAAAACCCTTCCCGCAGCATAACCTTCATGGTGGCAACCGCAGCCGCCGTGGTCACCGGGTTACCACCAAAGGTGGAGGCATGGGTCCCCGGAATCAATGCTCCGGCAATATCCTTGGTGGTCAGCATGGCACCGATGGGCATACCATTACCCAAGGCCTTGGCCGTGGTCATGATATCAGGGGTAACCCCCATTTGTTCATAGGCAAAGAGGGTTCCGGTCCTGCCCATGCCCGTCTGTACTTCATCATAAATCAGAAGCAAGTCATGATTTTTACAGAGTTTCCGAAGTCCTTGCAGATATCCCGCCGGCATCGGCCGCACTCCGCTCTCCCCTTGGATCGGCTCACACATAATCGCACAGGTACTGTCGGTGATCAGGTTGTCGAGCAGCTCAAGTTCTCCGAACGGGACATGGGAAAAGCCCTCCGGCATCGGCTCGAAACCCTGATGAAATTTCTTTTGACCAGTGGCTGCGACCGTGGCCAGAGTCCGGCCGTGAAAAGATCCTTCCAGGGAGATCACCTCATATCGTCCGGGACTCGAGGCTATCCGTGCCAGCTTGATGGCCGCCTCGTTGGCCTCGGCCCCACTGTTGGCAAAAAAGACCTTATCGGCAAAGGAATTGGCTATCAGCAGCTCGGCAAGCTCTGTCTGCGGCCCGGTATAAAAGAGGTTGGAGACATGCACCAACTCCCGGGCCTGCCGGCAGATTGCCTCGGTTACCTCCGGGTGGCAATGCCCCAGGGCACAGACCGCAATGCCCGAGAGAAAATCCAGATACTCCCGGTCATCGGCGTCATAGAGCCGACAGCCATCCCCTTTGAGCAAAGCCACCGGGTACCTTGCATAATTACCGACAAATACCTCGTCGGCCCGCTCTTTCCATTTTGCATTTTCCGTGCTCATATCAAACTATCTCCGTCCCGACTCCTTGTCGGGTAAATATCTCCAAAAGGATTGCGTGTTCAACCCGGCCGTCTATTATATGGGTCTTGGTAACCCCCTTATCCAAAGCTTCACCGCAGCAGCGAACCTTCGGGATCATTCCGCCTGCAATGGTTCCCTCTCCGATGAGTGTTTCCAGGTTGTCACGTTTGAGCGACGGCATCAATCGGCCATCTTTGTCTTTTACCCCCTCCACATCTGTGAGCAGAATGAGCTTGGCGGCCTTCAACTCACCGGCAACGGCACCGGCCACCAGATCGGCATTGATGTTAAAGGCCCGGCCATCCTCCCCGACCCCCACGGGGGCAATCACCGGAATAAAGTCACCCCGATCGAGGGTATGTAAGACCTCCGGGTTGATCTTGGTCACCTGGCCGACACGGCCCAGATCGATGAGCTCGGAAGGGGCCTCTTCCATCGGGGTCGTTTTCCCTTTGGCATTCATCTGCAGTTTTTCAGCACACACCAGATCGCCATCCCTTCCGGACAGTCCGACGGCCTTGCCGCCGCAATGGTTGATCAAGCCCACGATATCCTTGTTCACCGTACCGACCAGGACCATTTCCACGACATCCATGGTCTCACCATCGGTCACCCGCATACCCTGAACATAGCTGGGTTTTATTTCAAGTCGGTCAAGCAAACGGTTTATCTGCGGACCACCGCCATGGACAATGACGGGGATGATACCGATCTGCTTCATAAGGATCACGTCAAGGGCAAACTTCCTTTTCAGGTTTTCATCGACCATCGCATGACCGCCGTACTTAATGACCACGATCTTGTTTCTGAACTCCTGCATATAGGGCAACGATTCGACCAGAACCCGTGCCTTTTCAATTTCTTCCATCATGATAAAATCCCTTACCGGTACACCTGTCCGCCATGCAGGCTTCAATCACCTAAAAACCCTGATATTCCTTTCCATTGTACTTTTTCATTCCCCCTAAGTAAAGCAATTGTTATCGGGGAAGACGCATACCACTTCTTTACATTGTCGCTCCGTTCGAGTATAACAGGCTCGGTAATTGCAATAATATTTTGCTTCTCAAAATTTTCGGAGATCCCGTATGAATAATCGGTTACTCGGCTTTTTTTTCATTTTGACAATAACCGTCTTCACCTCGCTTCCTCTCACAGGATCTTTTTCGTTCGCTAAAGAACCTCCCATTCAGATCGAGGCCGATCACATGCTGTCGGTGGAAGATTCCAATAGCGTCCAATTTTCCGGCGATGTCGACGCCAAGCAGGGAGAGGTGCGAATTCGCTGCGACGAAATGACGGTCTACTACACCAAGGTCGATAAAAAAGCCCAAAAAACGGAAAAGAAATCTCAGCAGGTCGAAAAACTGTATTGCAACGGAAATGTCGAGGTGACCAAAAAAGATTGGCTCGGCACATCACGAAAGCTTCTTTATCTCAAAAAACTTCGCGAGGTGATCCTGATCGGTGACGCCAAAGCCTGGCAGGGGCAAAACATGGTCAGCGGTTCCAAAATCATTTATTATCTTGATAAAGGACGCTCCGAGGTAATAAGCGGGCCCGCCGGAAAAGCGGGATCAACGACTGCCGGCCAAAAATCCGGCAGGGTGAACATGACCATCCTGCAGAAATGACGATCTCGTAAGGATGATGACAAAAATCCTGGAGAAGATATCTTCGGGTTAAATAAACTTCGGGTGCATAAAAGCACATGTCTCTTCTTGAAACACGCAATATTGTTAAAAAGTACGGAAAGCGAACCGTGGTGGGTGGAGTAAGCCTGCAGGTCAATACCGGGGTCGTCGTAGGACTTCTCGGGCCGAACGGCGCCGGGAAAACCACATCATTTTATTCCATTGCAGGCTTCATACGGCCCACATCCGGCTCCATCCTGCTGGACGGCGATGAAATCACCGACCTTCCGATCCATAAAAGGGCATTGAAAGGCATCTCCTATCTGGCCCAGGAACCTTCGGTCTTTAAAAAACTTACGGTCGAGGAAAATATTAGAATCATTCTTGAACCGTTGGGACTACCGAAGAATGAGATCACAAACCGGATCAACGAACTGATCGCCGATTTTAAGATCGAGTATCTTCGAAAAAACAAGGGCCATGCGCTTTCGGGCGGTGAACGCCGAAGGGTCGAAATCATGCGCTCACTGGCTACACGACCGAGATTTATTCTGCTCGATGAACCTTTTGCAGGCATTGACCCGCTGGCGGTCATCGAACTGCAGAAAACCATCATAAACCTTAAAAACAGAGGGTTAGGAATCCTGATTTCCGATCACAATGTCAGAGAGACCCTGCAGGTCTGCGACTTTGCCTATATAATGAATGACGGTCAAATCTTAACAAGTGGCGTCGCTGACGATATAATAGAAAGTGAGGTCGCACGCAAACTCTATCTTGGCGAAAATTTCAGCATGTAACTGTCTATGAGTCTCGAATTACGACAACAGCTTAAGCTCACTCAAAAACTGGTCATGACTCCGCAGTTGCGGCAGGCCATTAAACTGCTGCAGCTGAACAGGCTTGAGTTGGTGAATGCTCTCCAGACCGAGATAGAACAAAATCCGGCGCTTGAGGAGGATGTCTCACCCCTGGAAACCACCGAACATCCCCAGAGTCTCTCCTCAACCACAGAGGACACATCGACGGCAAATGAGACGGATTTCACCGAAAAAGTCTCTGCCGCCGACACCTTAGGTGATATCAACTGGAGCGATTACGCCAATAATTTCGACAGCAACTTCTCTTTTTCCCATGAGACACCTGCTGCCGATGCACCCTCCCAATTTGATTTCATTTCCGAGAAGCCGGGACTTTCGGCTCATCTCCGATGGCAACTTGCCCACTCGGATCTCAGTGAAACAGAAATGGGAATTGCCCTCTTCATCGTGGGCAATCTGAATCGATATGGTTTCCTCGAAACGGACCTCGATGAAATCATGGCCCTAAACGAGTGTGACCTTGATACGGCGGAATACATCCTCGAGATCATTCAGGAGCTTGACCCACCCGGGATAGCTGCACGCAATGTGGAAGAATCTCTTTATCTGCAACTCGAGCGGCTCGGTCTGGAAAACTCTCTGGCCGCCGAAATCGTCAGAGACCATCTTTCACTTCTGGAAACACGGAATTACAAAGCCCTGGCCAGGGCCTGCGGCCGCAAAAGACTCGAGATCATAGCAGCCGTTGATTTCATCGTATCCGAACTGACCCCCTTCCCCGGACTCCCCTACTCTACTGACGACACAAACTATATTATTCCGGATGTTTATGTCCTGAAAATCGACGACGAATTTGTTATCAGATTAAACGATGACGATATGCCCCGCTTAAAACTGTCATCCTATTATCAGGAGCTGTTAAAGAGTCAGGCCGACATCCCGAAGGAATCACGCAATTATGTCACCGATAAACTAAAAGATGCCGAATGGTTCATTAAATCCATCCACCAGCGACAGAGGACCATCTACAAGGTCATGGAAAGCCTGCTGCGTTTCCAGAGAGACTTTTTTGACCATGGGCCGAAATTCTTAAAACCCCTTATCTTGCGGGACGTGGCAGAAGATATCGAAATGCATGAATCGACCATCAGCCGGGTTACGTCCAATAAATATGCCCATACCCCGCAGGGTATTTTTGAGCTGAAATACTTCTTCTCCACTGCCATTCCGCGGCAAGGCGGCGAGGCCCTGGCCTCGGAATCCATCAGGACCAGGATAAAGAAAATGATCATGGAGGAGGACAAGACCAAGCCGTTGAGCGACCATGCAATCTCTCTGAAGCTGGCTGAGAACAATATTGAAATTGCCCGGCGCACAGTTGCTAAGTATCGGGAACAAATGAAAATACTCCCGGTAAAATACCGACGGCAAAAAAAATAACGCTTCTTTTGACTCTCCTGTCTGTATACAGGAATGCAAACCGGTCGACCGGCGGAAAAATTTTTTGTCTTGTAATCTTTTCTCCTCTTCGAATACCTTTTAACAAACCAGGACATGATTATAGTTCGTCTGTCCAAGAGTTGAGGCTTATGCAGTTTATGGATGGACATCCACTATATTCAGCGCAGCATCGTGGTTTTTAGAATACCGGGATTTGGCGGCTTGATTTTTTTACTCTCTGAGGATCTGCATGTATCAAAAGACAAAGAAGGTGCAACCGGGACAGCTCGCTGTACCCTTCCTGGTTTTTTCCATGCTTTTTTTTATCTCTTCCTGCTCTTCCCTGCTGACAACCATAATGGAGCCGACGGTTGATAACCTGCAAAAGCAGACTGATCTCGATCTTGTATGCGAGGGAGCACCTGCCTATCTCCTGATGATCGACAGCATGATCGCCTCCGACCCGGACAGCTCCTCTCTACTCCAGATAGGGGCCAAATCGTACAGTGCCTATGCCTCGGCTGTGACGGCGTGCGGATATAGCAAAACCAGAATTTCGACAATTGCTGATAAAGCCAGACTATACGGCACTACCCTGCTTGGCCGGGAGATTCCCATTGCTCCGTCCGATTCCCTTGAATCCCTGGATACCGCGCTGAAGAATAAAGGCAAATCCGATGTCCCGGACCTTTTCTGGGGCGCACTTGCCTGGACCACCTGGATCAGGAATCAGGACGGTTCACCGGCCTCGATTGCCGATTTGGTCAAGGTAGTAAAAATCATGCACAGGCTGGAGGAGCTGGACGACACCTATCAACAGGGGAGTGTCCATCTCTTTTTCGGGGCCTATTATGCGGCAAAACCACCCCTGCTCGGGGGACGGCCGGATCTCAGCAGAAAACACTTCGAGAAGGCCCTGGAGATCTCTCATCGTAAATTTCTTCTCGTCCAGACCACCTATGCCGAAACCTATGCCAAGCTGACCATGAACAAAAACCTCTACCTTGGGCTCCTCCATGAGGTGCTGGATTTTCCACTGGACAAGGCGCCCGAGAATGCACTGAGCAACCAGATTGCCAAAAGAAAGGCGAAAAAACTCCTTGCCGACGGTTTTTTCGCAGAGTAATGAGGTCGTAATAAATTGTGTTACATAAGCTTTTTACCATATCCAGGAGGTATTCAATGTCTCGCCTGATGTGTGTTCTTGCAATTTTCTTTATCTTTTTGGGTGGATCCTCCCACGCTCAAGCAGAGACCAAATATCTTTTCAAGATCGCAACCCTTGCTCCCGATGGAACGGTATGGGTCAAAAAATTCCATGAATTCGCGAAAGAGGTAGGTGAAAAGAGCAACGGTGAAATCAAATTCCGGATCTATCCTGGCGGAATCATGGGAGACGATCAGGCCATGTATCGTAAACTGCGGGTAGGCCAGCTCCAGGGGGGCGGTTTCACCATGACCGGAATCGCCAATGTCGTACCTGACTTTCGGGTGATGGCCATCCCGTTTCTTTTCCGTTCCTACGCGGAGGTTGATAAGGTTCGAGACGGTCTTCTCCCCTATTTTAAACGAAAGTTCAATGAGAAAGGCCTTGAACTTATTGCGATGACCGAGGTCGGATTCATTTATACGATGTCCACCGAACCCAAAAGATCCATTAACGATCTCAGGAAGAGCAAATGCTGGGCTCCCTCGGGTGATCCGGTGACCGGGACCTTTCTTGCAAACCTCGGCATCACCCCCATCCCCCTTTCCATCCCGGATGTACTGACCTCGCTGGAAACGGGTCTGGTCGATACGGTTTTTAATTCACTCTACGGTTCCATCGTCCTTCAGTGGTTCACAAAAACCCAATATATCACCGATATCCCATTTGGTTATGCCTACGGTGCCGTCCTTCTCGATAAAAGATCTTTTTCCAGGCTGCCGGAGAAATATGCCGCCATGATCCACACCACTGCCGACAAGTACTTCTCCGCCCTGATCGATGAGACCCGGAAGAGCAATAGAGAGTCGCGTCAGGTTCTTGAGCAAAACGGCGTCAAATTTATCAAGCCGGAAGCAGGAATCGTAAAGGATCTGGAAGACGAAAGAAATCTCACGGTAAAGCAGCTCACCGGCAGCGCCTTTTCTTCCAATGCATACGGGTTAACGGAAAAAATCCTCAAGAACTATCGAAGCGGCAAACCTGCCGCAGCTCCAGATGACAGACTCCGGACCGACCAATAGCCTTTTTACAAAACTGGCTAAAATCGAGGAGTCGATTCTCAGCCTTTTCCTGCTGGTAATGATTCTCTTGACCTGTGCCCAGATCATTCTCAGGACCTTTTTTTCCAGCGGAATATCGTGGGCGGATCCTTTTTTGCGTTACCTGGTTCTGTGGACCGGTTTTCTTGGTGCCGCCATGGCCACTTCTCAAGGCAAACACATCGCCATGGATGTTATAGGCTTCCTGATCCCGGAGTCCCTGCAGGCCTGGTTGCGGATAACGACTAACCTCTTTTCCGCCGTCGTTGCAGGCTTTCTGACCTGGTCTGCCTATCTGTTTATCCAAAGCGAGATGCAATTTGGCAGCAGCAGACTTCTCGACACCCCGTCCTGGATCTGGAACCTCATCTTTCCGATAGCCTTTGCTCTGATCAGTCTCCGTTTCCTGATGGCGGTCTGGGCTGCGACCAGGGAAATCATCCGGCCCCACAAATCTTCTGAGAGAAGGGGATACTGACCTTGGTCAAGCTGCTCATCATCCTATTGGCCCTCCTGGGCACCCCTCTCTTCATCGTCATTGCGGCCTTGGCTCTCATCTCCTTCCATTCCGCCGGAATCGACCTGTCCGTCGTGGTAATCGAAATGTCACGTCTGGCCGATACCCCGCTGCTCATTTCCCTGCCGCTCTTCATCTTTGCAGGGACTCTGCTCTCCGAGAGCGGGACGCCGGAGCGAATGCTCAAACTCTCAAAGCTTTTGCTGGGATGGATGCCCGGAGGGTTTGCGGTTATCTCTCTTGTCGTTTGTGCCGTCTTCACCGCCTTTACCGGAGCCTCAGGAGTGACCATCTTCGCCCTTGGCGGATTGCTTCTCCCCGCTCTTCTAAAAGACGGCTATTCCCGTCCTTTTTCACTGGGCCTGATCACCTCCTCCGGAAGCCTGGGGCTTCTCTTTCCGCCCAGTCTACCGCTTATCCTCTATGGAGTGATTTCCGAAACCCGGATCGACCATCTGTTTCTGGCCGGGATCCTGCCGGGACTCTTCATGCTTTTTGTGCTGATCTTCTATTCCATGTACAAGGGCCCGGCAAGGCCGGAAGACGAAAGACGACATTCGACTCGGGAGATCCTCGCCGGACTTGGCGAGGCAGCCTGGGAATTGCCACTGCCGGTCATCATCCTCGGCGGTATTTACGGTGGCTTTTTTGTGGCAAGTGAGGCAGCCGCGGTTACCGCACTCTATGTACTCCTCGTTGAGACCTTTATCTACAAAGATATTTCCGTCTCCCAGCTGCCTGGTATCATGGCCAAATCAATGATGCTTTTTGGTGGCATCCTGGTCATCCTGGCCGCCTCCATGGCCAGCACCAATTATCTGGTGGACCAGGAGGTACCGGTCCGCCTCTTCCATTTCATTCGAACCTATATCCACAGCAAATATACCTTCCTGTTACTGTTGAACATCTTTCTGCTCATCGTCGGCTGTATGCTCGACATCTTCTCGGCTCTGGTTCTGGTGGTACCGCTGATCCTGCCCATCGCCACCGGATACGGAATTAATCCCATCCACCTCGGGATTATCTTCCTGACCAACCTGCAGATAGGCTACAGCACCCCGCCGGTGGGGCTCAACCTGTTCCTGGCCGCTTACCGTTTCGACTGCTCCATCCTTGAACTCTATAAGGCGACTCTCCCCTTCCTGGCTCTGCTTCTGGTGATACTGGCCGTTATTACCTACTTTCCGTGGTTGAGTCTCTTCTTCGTCCACCTGTGGGGATAAAGACATCTCCCCATCTCCTCTTCCGGAAAAGGACCTTTGATCGATGGAGGGAGGAGGCGAGAGTTCATTTCTTTAACTGATTACCCGTGAGATGAACAGCTCACTCCCTGGACCAGGAGCTGAACATTAATGGTAATCAGATTTTTTTTTGAACTCTGCCGAGATGATGGAATAACGGCGCATGATCCTCTGCAGGGCCTGCCTCTCCAGTCCGCATTCAGCGGCAGCCTTGGTCACATTCCCCTGATTTCTCATCAGCAGCTTTTTTAGATAGGTTTCAGAAAACTTCCGCACCACCTGGGCTTTGGCCTCGTTATAGGGAATGGTTGACAGGCTATCAAATCCCCAAGATCCACTCCACTGCCCCGGCGGCTGTTCGGGTATCCCGAGTGCGGCGAGATCCACTGTCCCCCCACTGGACAGAAGAACGATACGCTTGATGGTATTCTGCAATTCCCGCACATTTCCCGGCCATCTCCGCCGGTAGAGGTGCGTGAGGACTTCCTGAGGAACGACAAGCTCCTCACGCTGATATTGTCGTTTGAACTTGGAGAGAAAATGATGGATTAAAAGAGGAATATCCTCCTTCATCTCCTCAAGACTCGGCATCACAACGGACACCACGTTCAGACGATAGAAGAGATCTTCCCGGAAGCTACCGGCCTGAATTTTCTCCTCCAGATCCTGGTTGGTGGAGGCAACAACCCTGGCGTCGACCTTGATTGTCTCGTTCTGACCTAAAGGCTGGATCTCCTTCTCCTGCAAGACCCGCAACAATTTTGTCTGGAGAGACACGGGGATATCAGCGACCTCGTCGAGCAGGATTGTCGAGCGATGGGCCTCCAGGAAAAGGCCTTTCTTTTCCTGGAGGGCCCCGGTGAAAGCCCCCTTGCTGTAGCCGAACAGCTCGCTCTCAAGAATGTTCTCAGGCAGAGCAGGGCAGTTGACAATAACCATCTTCTGTTTTTTGCGTCTGCTGAGATTATGCAAAGCCCTGGCTGCCAGCTCCTTGCCGGTGCCGCTCTCGCCGCGAATCAAGACGGTGGCATCGGTATCTGCAACCCGCGCCAGCAGGTCCAGGACCCGTTTGAGAGCAGGACTTTGACCAATAAACCCCTCGGGCAGCGAGAGAGTGTCGAGTCGTTGCCTCAGTGTTCGATTCGATCGTAACAGTTCCGTTCGTTCCAGACAGTTTCCAACCACCCGAACAATATGGTCTTTATCGAAAGGCTTTTGCAGAAAATCATAGGCACCATCCTTCAAAGCCCTCACCGCCATATCGATGGTCCCATACCCTGTCATTATAACGACTGATATTGTCGAATCATTCTCCCGGATTTCCCGTAATAGTTCCAATCCGTCAAGATCAGGCATCTTGATATCGGTGACCACCACGTCGGGTCGACAGCCTTTCATCTGTTTCAGGGCCTCTAATCCAGACAGGGCTGTAATGATCTCACAATCACATTTTTTACCGATGACCAGTCGGAGCATGGACAGCATGTCCGGTTCGTCATCGACGATCATCACCAGTTTCCGGGTGGCTTTTTTTTCACAGACGGTCTGATCTTTCATTGTGCAATGGTGATGGTAAAGTGATGGGGGTACATCTCCCTCAGCCGGACTCTCATATGCAGAAATCCTAGCCTGCAGGTATAACTATGGCAAGTTTTTTCCATCTTCTCTTTTTAAGAAGGACCAGACGACTTCTCCTTTCCAAAGACTCGGTCTTTTCCTCTTGAATGCCTCACCGGCTTTTCGGATCTCCATCTCCAAGCGACGCAATTTCAAAGACAAGAAAAGGAAACTAAGAGTAATAAACAGGCAATACCCTCCTGATTTTTGTAGGATTATGACTTCGCATCTCTTTGTTTCCGGGAAGCAAGGAAATGAAAATACCTCTGAATGAATTTACCGGATACAGTATCAAAACAGCTCACCGCAGACGGTAGACTGTCTATTTTTTCTCCGAAGAGGGCAAGGAATGCCTCCCGTGAAAGATCTGCGAGCTCTTTATCGATTTCGTCTATCTCTTTCGAATGTTGACCTCTAAGACGGCAACGAATTGGACGAAATCGGTGCAAAAGACAGGCACCGGACTGAAGGAGAGGACATCCAGGTTCGTTCTCCGGGCCCTTCTCTTCTCTCCCTTTACCAACTTCAGCAGCACGTTCAATGACCATTTGCCTGCTCTCCGCGCTCAGAGCAATATTGACCTTGTCATGCAGGTAAAGTGCCTCTATAAATTCAAGCTGAAACGGCTGGCCGCAAGGATGTGAACCCGATGGCGCGCAGCAGGCAGAGGAGGCAGAGGAAGTCAGGGCGTCTGCCTTCTCCAGCAACTGTTCATACCGGGTGAAAAAGGCCTGGAGATCAGAGTTGTTTCTGTTCTCCAGGGTCGGCTCACCAAGTGTAAGAAGACCCTCTTTTTTACCAAACTTCCTCAGCAACCACCATTGGGAAAAATTTGTCGGGTTGGCCCTGGTAGCCTTCAGCATCTTGCCTGCCTTTTTCAAACTGAAGCCGCGGCGCAACAGATAGGCGGTGACAAAGGTTCCGGTCCTGCCGATGCCGTGATGACAGTGAACCAGAACCTTCTTCCCGAGATACACCGCCTCATCGAGCCACTCCAATCCTTTTTCCATGGCGGCCATGTCCGGTGCCGTCTCGTCAGGGATAGGCAGAAAAAAGACCTCAAAACCTGCATTTTGCTCTATCTCGTGCAGGTCACAGAACTCACCACAAAGGTTGACAATGGCATCGATCCCCTGCTCTTTGAGACTTGCCAGCTCCGCATAGGACATGGGAGCGTACCCCACCGCCAGGTTTGTGGTAATCCAGGTGAGAGAATAGAGAGCCATCACTATTCCTTACGTGTTTGAGAAATTACATTTTCCCTTAAAAAAATCTTCTACCATCGGATCAATTGCCTGCTCGTCCGTCAACATCATATCCATAAGTCGGACGACACCGAGCAGACGGCCGACCTGATTCAGACGGTCATCCGTATCCTGTCGACCATAGCACATGAGACGTCCGTCAAGCAAATCGCCGGTCATTTCACAGCTGAAATTGATCCGCGTCAACACCTTGGCTATGAACCCCAGACGAAGGTCTTTTCCGAGGGTATTCCCCCCTCCCCCGGCGAAACGCAGCAGGATATAGTTCTCTTCTGCGGTCTCCGTACAAAGACAATCAAGCAAGGAGAAATGATATCCGAAACGAATAGTTGCATTGAGATAGTCAGAGGATATCAGGAAGTAACTCGCAAGCGAAGCATCCTCTCCTGTGGATGCGCCTCCGGCAAGGGCGACCGCGTCATATGTCCGCCAGTCATAGTGGGCGCGGCTCCCCCAATCTATTCCCGGATGGCAGAGGCCTCGCCACAGGGTCAGGAAGGGAAGGCAGGTGATATCGCCTGGTCCGACCACTTCCCTTTCTGCGACACCGGGGGTAAGTCCGCCGCCGAGATCGATGAGATAAGCCTGCAGAGGGATATCGGTTTTCAGGCACGGACCTTTCGGTTTACGTAAGAGGGAGTCGGTTGATTGGAGAAACATGGCCTGAACCGACATTTCATGGGAAAATCGTATTATATCATGCAGGGATCGGCAGTTTTCCGGGCTAAAAGCCTTGCTTGCAGGATCAACCAGGGAAAGAGGCGAGGTGAAGTCGATTACCATCTTCAGAGTTCTGCGCAGGGGATTTTCCATTCGATGCCGTCCCCTGCGTTTTTCACTGTCCATGGGATTTGAAATCTTCCCCTGGAAAATCGAATTTTTATCCGCCCAGAGCGTCAACGGTTCACCGGTTTTCAGCTCCGATACGACATCCCCTGCCTGTACCAGGACAGGAACACCGAATTCTCTGGCCACCGAGGCAAAGTGGTCTGCTGCACTGCCATGGCGGGCGATGACGCCTGCAACATGGGGCAAAAGGGTTACCAGGCTTGGGGGTGTTGTTTCACAAACGAGGATGATCCCGTCACCGGTATCGGATGTTTCCATTTCGTCAGGCCCCAACCCCTTTCCGCTACAGAGGCCGGGTGAGGCTGATTTTCCTCCCTGGAAAACCAGGCAAAGATCTGAGACATCGAATTGCTTGGCCGGAAGGTTATCGGGACACAAATTCCTGTTTCTGGTCTGGAGAAGATACAAAGAACCGTCAGAATCAGAGCTCCATTCGAGTTCCTGCTGCTCACCGTAATAATCCGAAATTTTCCTGGCCCATTCTGCCAGAAGGAAAAGTTGGGCCTCTGTCGGTCCCGCCTCTTTCCGGCCACGTCGAACGATCACGGGCTCCCGCCCGGATGTCTGTATCTCCGAAATGGTCGGGGTCACCCTGCCGCTCATCAGCCCATCGCCCAGCCCCGGCACCGAATACACACGGGTTGCACTCGATGGCATGCCGCTTCCCGTGGTTACGACACCGCTCAGGTCCGCGTCCACCATGGCCAATATAAGAGCCGCCATCGGGGTCTCTTCATCATCCAGGCCATGAACAATTCTGTAGAAAATGGCCTCCGGAGTATACTTTGACGCTAAAACTCCAAGATAGGATTGTGGAATGCTCTTGCTGTCGACATTTAAAAAGGATCGATACAGACCGGCAAAGGAGAGGCTGGAATCTTCGCCCACTGCACTGGACCGGACGGCAAACAGCTTACTGGGCGGCATGTGCTTCGCCACCCCGGCAGCAAGTGCCTCTTCCAGGTCGGCCGGGAGCCGGGCTCTTTCAATATATCCAGTGATAGTCCCGGATACATCTTTTAACGATGCAGGTGATCGGATATCGACGTCCGCCAGCGCCCGGTCAATTATCGGGCGAAGATCATTGGTCTCCAGGATGCGGCTCCAGGCCGAGGTCGAAATAATAAAGCCTGAGGGAACCGGCAGATCGAGGATATATCCAAGCTGGGAGAGGTGCAGACCTTTACCGCCGGTGTGACGGTCGTCCGGATAGGTGGAATCGAGGGGAAGGATATAAGGTGGCGCCGCATCCGCTTTGGGCGGAGCAAGGGCAAAACAGGCATAGAAATCGATCTTTTTATAATACTCGATCAGATTTTTATATTTCCTCGGAGAGAGCCGGTTAAGATCAGCCACCATTGCGGCGACACCGGAAGAAAATTCTTTGTAAATCAACCGAACCCGATTGATATCCACGCTCATGCCGCTGTAATAGATCTCCTCCAGTTCGGCCAGGAGCCTGTGGCACTGCCGGTCATGGTCGAGAAGCTCCTGAAAGGTCTTGTATCTCTTTTTAATAAAGAGATCGGGGGTAAGAAGCTGACTCGAGAACTGTTTGAAGGCATTCAGCATAATGCTCAGTCTACCGGGTTCGTTATAGGGAAATCTCCTAGCCCTGCCGGGGTGTTTTGTTCTGGTGTCCTGTTGAGACCGACCGGTCCGGCCATGCTGGTTAACCCGCGGCTTTTTGATGTTTTCGGCGCACTAAAAAGACCATAAATAAAACGGCGCAATATGTCAGCAGGAAAACGAATTGCATGTGAATTCCCTGAATACCAAACCGGTTTTGAGGCAGCGCAATAAGAACACCGGAAGACTCGACGGCATGCTCCAGCCAGAAAAGGCTGAGAAATATCGGAAGAAGGTAGACCAGGCCATGCCGTGCAAAGCGTTCGGCGAGATAGGTGTTGAAATCATGGTCTATTTCATCATCGATTACCTTGGCAAAGGTCTCCCTGCTCTTCCAGTCGCGGATCAACTTCAGATCTTCCTGGGATTGTTTTCTCAAGGCAAATTGTTCCCGAAATGCGGCATCCTTTGCCTCGTTTCCCATAAACCTTCGAATCGCCAGTGAAAGCATTCCCGTCAACACGGCTATAACCATGACCTGCAGAACGGAAGGAATATGCAACATCTGCAGGGGTCGGATGAGCAGGACATCCAATCCCCTGCCGATAAAGGTAAAAAAGGGGCCAACAGCCTCGGAGTAGAGAAGGTCAAGCAAGGTTGATATGGTCTGCAACAGATGTTCCATGGCTGTCGGCCCCCGGTCCGGATTTCTCACGAGCTAAGGCGGCTGCAAATCCGAGAAGCCGGTCAATGTGCTATAGCCTATGCGTATTGACCGGGCGACAAAGGAGATGCAGCTGGATTAGCTCGCCTTTGGTGAATAATGTGTCAAAAAATCAGTTGGTGTTTTCTGAACTCTTTTTAGTTAGAAAATGTATACCTTATCTATTTATACGATACACTCTTCATGAGAAAACCGGGCCTGTTGAGATTAACGAAGGAAAGGCAATGCACCAGTATAGTTCAGGAAAACGATGACAAGTGCCAGAGCGAGCATTCTTTTCAGGAAGATCTCAGGAAGATGTTTCTGGATCTTCGGTCCGACCATACCGCCGCAAATGGCACCGGCGGCAATCGCTGCAGCCATAATCCAGTCTGGCTGGTATCCCATGAGCGAGAATTTGGCGATACCTCCCACCGAGGTGGCAAAGGTTCCTGCCAGGGCAATCGGTACGGCAAGATACATCGGATAACCCATAACGGAGGTCATAAAGGGCATGAACATGAAACCGCCGCCGACACCAAAGGAAGAGGCGATCATTCCCATCAGGATACCGGAGATGAGCATGAGAAGCGGCCTGGCTACAAAGGTTTCACCCCAGAATTTCATGTCGAACTTGACGACATTGAATTTCTCGAATTCAACCTTACCCAGTTCCATTGCCTTGCCCGATGATTTGGCCTCTTTTACCGCGGCATTGAATTTCTGGATAATTGCCTTCATGGCCTTTTTCTTCTCGATGGAAGCCGGGAAGGCTTTCCCAGAAAAGCTTGAGGCCGATGACCAGACAGATAATGCCCAAATAGAATTTGTAGGCCTTGAGGGGCAGGTATTTGGCGGAAAAGTTCGGTCCGAGGAAGAAGGCGCCTATAACGATGCCTATGGCAAAAAAGATGGCCACCGGCCAGGCAAAGCGTTTTTCCTTAAAATAGTTGATCAGACCTGTGATCGGCGAACAAAGGGTCAAAAAGAGGTTGGTCGGCTTGATGGTATTGGCGGCATTGATACCGATGGGTGCCTTGGTCCCCAACACGGTTACCTGGAAGGCTGCGGTGAAAAGTCCACCGGCGGCACCCATGATGACGAAGAGACATCCGATGATGAAGGCTCCGAAGAAGACGACCAACGGATTCATGTAGATATTGGCGGTTGAAAAAAAGAAACCCGATTTCTCGATGGTGAAATTACCAACGCTTTTGCCGTTGACAAAGACATCCATCTTGGTGTCCGGTGCCAGGTTCTTATACGGGGCCATGGTAACAGAGAATTTGCCGGTGGCCTTGTCCAAACTTAAAGAGACACCTTTGTTCCAGGCTTGCTTATCTTTGTTGTAGTCGCTCATGATGCAGCGGGCATTACCGCCGCCAATGGGCTGTTCCTTGGAAATCGTATTGATGCCGAACTTGTTTTCATGGGTAAATCTCAGGAAATCCCATTGGGCTTGGTCCTTTATCGGGCCAAGATAAGCCTTGACATCTGCTGGGATCTCACCCCATTTCTTCATCTTGTTGACCGTCACCTGATACTTGAAAGGGGGAAAAGCAAACGGCCCACTGACCTGTCCTTTGGTTGACGATTGCTCGGCTGCAAGTTTTCCGGGATCGTTCGTTACCACATAGTACACAGGCGGAATGGAGGTCTCGCCGAAGGCATTTTTACCGTTTTTTCCGTCCCGCAGCTCTTTTTTCTCTTTCGGGCCAAGCGCATCGCCCGGTTTAAACATCTTATTGGTTGATACAACGACAAACAGATCCTGGCCGGGATCAATCGAACCGGTAACGGTGATCGCCTCTCCTGCTTTCACCTTCCCGTTCGACAGCTGTGCATCGATCGCCCAGGATGAAGATGCCACGGCAAGCAAAAAGATGCTCACCATGCAGATAATTGTGTTGATTCTTTTCATTCGTTTTCCTCCAGTGAATAAAATTTGTTCCTTCTCGTTTCCTCTCGGTCAGGCCAAGAGACCTATCTTTGTTCTGTTTTCAACGCCACGATCCTGGTGTTTCCGACATATTCACGGCTTTCAAAGCCGGTAACCGCCGTCATCTCCCGAATTAGATCACTCATCGTTTTCAGATTGCGGATGATCGTATCCATCTCCTGGGTCGCATCCGGTGAACCCATGTCGTCTTTTAATAACTGGGCAGTACCCAGGGCTGCAAACAGAGGGCTATTCAACTCATGTGCTGCGGTGCCGGCCATCTCGATCACCCCTTCAAGCTTCATCCTCGCCATCTTTTCCCGTTCCAGTAACTTTTGGTCGGTGATATTCCGTACCGCCTCAATGATGAAGCAGACCGTGCCGGCGTTATCGATCATCGGGGAAAGATGGTGTTCATACCACGCAGATTCACCGTCCCCTTCAACCTGAGCGACAACCGTTACCGGCTTTTGCTGCTCGAGCACGACGTCCACGGGACATTCGCCTGTCTCCAGGCCTTGCCACGGCGTAACCGAATGGTAAAACTGTCCGAGAATTTCCTTTTCCGTAACCTTATTAGCTTCAAGAAATCTTCTGTTGGCCATGATCACTCTCTTTTCAGGGTCAACAACCAGCAGCTGCATCCACAGCGAGTCCAAAAGGGTCTGGAGAAACCGTTCCTGCTCTTCTATCTGCTTGAAGAGAAGGCGTATCTTCCGATAAGTCCTGGCCTTTTGGATTGCGTTGCCCCCCTCTTCCGCCACTGCCTGGGCAAAATGTATTTCACCTGCGGTAAAAAAATGGGGCTCCGAACTTAGCAATCGCAGCACACCTATAATTTCCTGCCCGTTTTTTATCGGTACGGCGAGGATGCTTTCGATCCCTTCGCGTCTGATAGCCTCGTGGTAATCAACCCTCGGATCGTTGGCAGCATCATATATGGAAACAGGTTGACCCTTCAACACCTTGAAAATAGAGTCCTCCCTGCTGATGCTGCCACGTCCGAGATACCCACGGGACAGACCGGAGGCCGCAACAAGTTCGAGACGGTTGGTTGCCGGGTGCAACAGGCGAATGGTACAGCCTTTGACTCCTATAATTGCCGGAAGTTTCTCGACAATCGTTTTGAGAATCCGGTCGAGATCCAGGGTTGAATTGACCAGCCTTGAGATATCGCGCAGTTCGCGAAAGAATGTCAGCTGGTTTTCCATCGCCTGGAACATATGGCTATTGGAAATAGCGATACCAACCTGCTCGGCAAGTGACATGGCAAAGGCCATCTCCCCTTTGGAAAATTTTCTGCTGTTCTTAGTCAAAAGGCGCAACAAACCGACGACGCGCTCCTTATAAACGACAGGCAAGGACATGGCACTTTTCACTCCTTCCCGAGATACATAGGCGCGATAATCCCGATCGGAAGACAGGTCAATATCCTCTCTTGCGATTGGCATCCCCTCCATCAACCGGGACATGACCTCCCGGGAATCAATGGTGGACCGGGAAAGATACTCATCGGAGAGCCCCCAGGCGGCACCGAGCACAAAAGTGCAGGTCCCGGCGTCGAGAAGCCTGATGGTCGCTGCATCCACATCCATGAGTTTCGGCAAACGTCTGACCACCAGATCCATGACCTTTTGCGGGTCGTGAACCATGCTGATAAGACGAGTGACCTCCTGGAATACCTCCAGGTAATCCCTCTCTTTCTGCCTCTTGTCAGATTTCATCTGTATTTTTCACGGCAGGTCTGTGGACAAAACCTGCCGTACAGGTCCGGTTGTATATGAATGATGTTTTGGAGTTATTCCGCTTGCAGACTCACCAGTTTCAGGGCATGCGTTGTACATTTTGATATGCATGCGGGTTTCAGACCGGCATCGAGGCGATCCATACAGAGATCACATTTTACCGCTGTTTTGGTCTGTTGGTTGTACACGGGGATCTGCCACGGGCAGACGCTCTTGCAGGCCATGCAACCAATACATTTTTCCTGATCGATGTAGACGATCGAATCCTCCCGTCTTACCATCGCCTCGGTCGGGCAGACCGGAACACACAGCGGCTCGTCACAATGACGGCAGGTCTGAAAGATAAATTCCGTCCGCGGGATACCGGCAATCCTTTTCGGTGACGTATGGCTGATCTCACAGAGGAACGGTCCAACCGGCAGATCCTTATTCGTTTTGCAATGCACCTCACACCCATGACAACCGATGCACCGCCGGCTGTTGAGATGAATCATATATCTTTTCACAGTTCTACCCTCCTTGTCGTATTGCGGAAGCTCTTTTTCACAAAGACAAATGCTTCACAGAGATTGACACCCCCGCCGGCCTGGTCCCAATCATCGAGTTTACCGATCATCAGTTTCTGATCGCTTACTCCCACCTGACGACTTCTGGTCTGAGAGGAAATATCCCGACCAAAACCATGTACCGTATATACGGCCTCAGGATGGATATGATCGGTGACCGTTGCGGCAACCGTGGCACAGTAGGATCTGTCCGAGGCAGCAACCTCCACCAGATCGCCATCGGAAATACCGAGTTTTTTCGCCTGCTTGGTGTTAATCCATAAGGTGTTCACCGGCATCAGTTCGCCAAGCAGCGGATTGTTGACGGTATGTCCATGGGTATGGACCGCCGTGCGGCCGTAAACCAAGCGGAACATCCCCTCGGGCGGCGCATCCGGAGAAACATAGGGTTTCAAAGAAGGCAATCCGGCATCAGTCAGTTTACCACTTACAAACTCCAGCTTGCCGCTTGGGGTCTTGAACTGTCCCGCAAGCTCTTTTCTATCAAAATAAATAGGTGTGTCGGAGAGCTCGACAAAGCCTTTTTCATCAAACTCCTCGATGGAACGACCGGTCGGTTCGAGCTGCCAGGCCCACAGATCCTCAATGGTCGTATAGGGGAAGTGCTCTCCGATACCTAACCGGTCGGCCAGTTGTTTGAATATTTCCCAGTTTGGCTTGGTGTCGAATCTGGGCTCGAGTACCTTTCTGCGCAGCGCAAGCCGGGGCTTCAATCCTTTTTGTTGACAGATCGGGGTGTCACGCTCCAGATAGGTGGACTCGGGTAGAATCACATCGCTGTACCAGCCGAATTCACTGTAATGGGTATCGATGGACACCAGCAGATCACATTTGTCCATGGCCATCTTCTGTCGTTCCGGGTCCGGCAGGCCGGAGAACGGATCATGCCTCATGGCAATCCAGGCCTTGATCGGATAGGGATCCTCGGTGAGCATGGTATTAAAGAAGAGATGGGCAAGGCCGGGGCCTTTTTCGAAATGTTTGTATTTCCAGCCGACACCATCACCACGTTTTATATCCGGTTTCGGACAGTCAAGTTGGCGGATGCCCTTTACCCCGCAGTCTCCTGCTCCTTTAGGAATAAAGAGCGCCCCTTTCATCTCGATATTGCCCATCAGTATATTGAGGATATGCAGTGCGCGGTCGGCGTAGAAAGAATCCTTATATCGGGAGAGATTCCAGCCGGGATGAAAGATGACTTTCGGCCTGTCCTGTCCAATCTCCTCGACGAAATCTACAATCGATCCCTCTTTAACCCCGCATTCCTTGGCCGCCCAAGATGGCGTATAGGGCTCGACAAAGGTCTCAAGCTCTGAAAAACCGCTTGCGTACAGATCGAGAAATGCCTGATCATAATATCCCTTCTTGATGACCTGATGGATGATGGCCAGGGCCAGGGCATAATCGGTTCCGGGACGGATCTGAAAAAAACGGGTAGCCTTGATGCCGGTCATTGTCTGGCGGACATCAACATAGGTGAGGCGTCCTCCTTTGTCGAGCATGTCGAGGGTCTGGAGGTTTTGAGCTATGAGCAGGGACGAAAACATATTGCGCCCAAACAGGACCAGATGGTTGGAATTTTTGATATCGTAGGCAAACCCTTTACGTCCGACACCGTTAATCGAAAGACTGGCATGATGGATATTTCGACCACAGGTACAGTCATGGTTGGTGTAATTTGGGGAACCGAAGGCATGTATGAAAGTCTTGTAGGTATTCTGCCATGGCCCACCGCGAGATGAGAGCACTACGGATTCGGGCCCATACGTCTTTTTTATCCCGGCAAGTTTTTCAGCGACATAATCATAGGCCTCGGTCCAGCTTGCCTTCCTCCAGCGGCCGGCGCCACGGTCTCCAACCCGGATTAACGGTTGTTGCGGGCGTTCGACATCATCGACCAGCGCCATACCTGCCGAGCCCTTGGCACAGAGCGCCCCCTCCAAAAGGTGTGGGTTTCCTTCTATCCAGGTTACCCGGTTATCCTGTGATTCGACACGAATGGGGCAGCGGACCGTGCACATGCCACAGATTGAATAGACTGATTTTTTCATGCAACTCTCCTCGTTTCTTCTTTCAGATTGTCGGTTCCCTTTTGGGCATCAAGGTCTACGGGCTAAAATTTCCGCCACCTTGGTTTCCAGTTCCATTTTATCAATGGGTTTGACACAGTATTCTCCCGCCCCCAGTTCGATGGCTTCGCGTACCGTCTCAACAGTCGGATAACCGGTGAGCATGATAACAGCCATATCGGGCTTTGTTTTCTTCAGGTGTTCCAAGACCTGAATGCCACTCATTTTTTTCAGTTTGATATCGAGGATGGCAAGATCAACCTGATGCTGTTCGGCATAGGCAATGGCTTCTTCCTCCTCGGTAAAAATGTGAACGACATGTCCCTGTTTATCAAGGATCTTCTTGACCAGAACCACGGCATCCAACACATCATCCAACACAAGTATCTCTGCCATTTTCAGTCATTCTCCCTGTCTTTATATTTGTCTTCCCGGGCTGCCGGAAAACGAACCCGGAAGGCCGTACCCGTAGATAACTCCTGGGTCTCGGGATCTTTCGTCGGGCTCTCTACAGAAATACTTCCTCCGTGTTCCTGAACGATGCCATAGGAGACCGACAACCCTAAACCGGTACCTTCTCCAACAGGTTGGAGTTTCAGGATAAAATGTAAGCTACCCTTTTTACGAAAACTTGATTTTGTATTGTGGATTTTATTGTGGAGCATGTACAAAATATCAGAAAGGTCAATGTAATGGTTTCAAAGGTGATACGCCAGATTGTGCAACAAGATACAGTGCTTGCAAAGTGCGACCATGTTGTCTTGATAATGGATATTCAAATTGCGCAGATTGCAAAAAATATGAATCAGTCAAAGATTGTAAAGATTATAATCCACTAATGATTCGATTTGGGCAATTTATAACCAGTACAAACCGGAGAAAAGGGATTGAGATGATAAAGGAAAAAAGAACGACTGGAATTATGAACTTTATGATTGATGGCGTTTGGCACGAAAACAAGTAAATTG
>CAWGGS010000066.1:0-115796 GCA_963822095.1 uncultured delta proteobacterium | reverse complement strand
CAGGACGCCGGATTGCCGGTATCCCAGGATGTAGCCCACCGCCAGGAGCGCCGGTGCGAGTTCGAAGGCGATCTCCGCCTTGGGCAGGAAGGGCACCGCCGCCGCGACGCCGGAGGGGATGAGGAAGCCCGCCAGCAATACGCAACGGTTGAGCGGTCGGCAACCGCACGTATTGCTGGAAGAAAACCACATTTATACCGGCTGCAAATCCGAGGATATATGTAGCGGTACAACGGCGAAGATAAACTGAGTAAGGAGCAAAAACATGTACGGAAATTCGGATCAAATCACATTGACCCAGGCCAGACAAGAGGCGTCGACGATATTTCTTGCGAAGGTTTTCAACTGGATGGCATTGGGGCTTGGTCTTACAGGAATTGTAGCGTATTTTACAGCAAATACAGGACTTGCAATGTCCATAATCAAAAGCCCTCTCTTTATGGTTCTGGTGATTGCCGAGCTGGGGATGGTCTTTTTTCTTTCTGCTCGGATTAACAAGATCCAGGCGGGAACGGCTTCTGCTCTCTTTATCGGCTATTCTATCCTCAATGGACTTACCCTCTCCGTTATTTTTTTGACCTACACGAGATCATCCATTGCCGGAACTTTTTTTATTACTGCAGGGATGTTCGGGGCAATGGCTGTTTATGGGTTAGTGACCAAACGTGATCTTTCCGGCTGGGGATCGTTTCTTTTTATGGGGCTTATTGGCATAATCATCGCATCAGTGGTGAACATATTCCTCAAAAGCTCCAACATGTATTGGATTATATCAATTCTTGGTGTTTTTATTTTCACCGGCTTGACTGCTTATGACGTTCAGAAAATAAAGAATATGGGTGAGCAGGGAATTATGGCAAGTGGAGAAGAGGCAATCAAGAAAGGAGCGATAATGGGAGCGTTGGCTCTCTATCTTGATTTTATTAATCTTTTCCTCATGCTGCTAAGACTTTTTGGCGGTGGTAGGGATTGATATTTAAAGTGTTTATAATGAGTTCAACCCCTGCTCAAATGGACGGAGCTCCTTGGAAGTAGGGTGTTAAAAGCATGTCCGTTACTCGGACATGCTTTTTTTTATTCCCAGGAACTTGTATCTTTTTTGCCATGCACACTTCTTTTGCCGGAAAAAAAATAGTCATAGGGATCTCAGGGAGCATTGCGGCCTTCAAGGTGGCTGGGTGGGTGAGCACTCTTGCCAAGGATGAAGCCCGTGTCTCGGTCATAATGACTGAATCTGCAAAGAAATTTGTCACATCGCTGACCTTTGCGGCCTTGTCCGGAGAAAAGGTCTTTTCGGAAATGTTTTCTCCTGAAGAAGGCCCTGAAATCTCACATATCTCTTTGGGAAGAGAAGCTGATATTCTGCTAATCGCACCGGCTACAGCCCAGACCATAGCCAGGTTGGCGAATGGCTTTGCCGATGATCTTTTAAGCGCCACGGTTCTTGCTGCCGGAGGTAAAAAAGTTATCGTCTGTCCGGCGATGAACAGCCAGATGTATTCCCATCCGATAACCCAGGCAAATTTAGCAAAACTAAAAGAATTGAACTACCAGATCGTTGATCCGGAATGTGGAATGATGGCATGCAAAGATGAGGGGCAGGGACGGTTGCCTGAGTGGGAGATTGTCAAAGAGGTTCTCCTTCGTTCCCTGTCTAAAGGGGATCTTACTGGTCTAAAGATTCTGGTTACCGCCGGTCCCACCAGGGAGACCTTGGATCCGGCAAGATTTTTGAGCAACCGTTCTTCCGGTAAGATGGGGTATGCCATGGCCAGAGCAGCCTACAGGCGCGGGGCGGAGGTTGTTTTGGTAAGTGGACCAACGGCACTTGCCTGCCCTGAGGGAGTTAAACGGTATGATGTTCGAACTGCTGATGATATGCGTTCCGTGGTACTTGAAAAATTTGCCGATACGGATATTGTTATCAAGGCTGCTGCCGTCAGTGATTTCAGACCGGAAACCAGATATACCGATAAGGTAAAGAAAGAACAGGCTGAACTCTTGCTTCGACTCGTTCCAAACCCTGATATTCTGCAGGAATTAGGGACAATAAAAAAAGGTGGACAACAACTGCTTATTGGTTTTGCTGCTGAAAGCTCAAATCTCCTTGACCAGGGAAAGAAAAAACTGGAGAAAAAGAATCTCGACCTGATAGCGGTTAATGATATCAGCAGGGATGATAGAGGATTTGAAGCCGACACCAATCAGATAACGCTCATTGGTCATAACGGCATTGTAGAGCTCCCGTTTGCAGGCAAGGAACAGACTGCAGATCTCATTCTGGATCATATTGTTGCATTGTTACCGGTTTTAGATACACCATAAAACACCCCACACCCTAAAGGCACGACAGTGAGTATCCATCGGAAGATATTAGAAGCTGGTTGTAACATTTAAATGCAACTGTTGGGTGATCTGTGTAGCAATCTCTTCAATTGAGCTTCCATCGGTAAACACAACAGGGATGCTGTATTTTTGAAAGATCTTATTAGCCTGGCTGATTTCGCGCACGCATGTTGTGAGCATTGAGTACTTGCTTCCCCTGTATCTGCTTTCCCTGAAAGAATGCAATGTTTGAGGGCTTGTTGATAGGCCAACCACCCGTTGTATATTTCTGGCCACCTCTGCGGGAATCTGATACAGATTGAGATCATCTTCAATAAGCGGATAATTTGCCGTTTTCACACCCATTTGCGTTGCAAGATATGCAGAAACCGGGGTCTTTCCTGAACGGGAAACCCCAACAAGTATAAGATCGGCATCGTCATAGTCGATCATACCTGTTCCATCGTCATGGGAGATGCTGAATTCAATGGCATTGACCCGTTTGGTCAGGGTTGTGTTGTCTAGATGCCTTGAAAACCCGGAAATTCGCACTGCCTTAGCCTCTAAGCGGTCTTCAAGATGGCCTAAAAAATGATCGAATATGTTGAGAAACTCCACCTCCGGTATATCAAAAATATCGTTGAGTTCCTTGATGAAGATTGTTGAAAATACGATGGGATAATTACCCAATGACTGGTCGAAGATTTTTTCGAGAATCAACTCGGCTTCACTCTGCGTACGGATGAATGGAAAAAGTTCTTCCGCGAAGCTTATGTCCGGAAACTGAGCCAAAAGGGCTTTCCCCATGTTTTTGGCCAAGATTCCGGTGCCCCCGGAAACATAGTACACATTCTTCGTTTTCCACATCGGCTTGCCTCCCGTGGACTGATAGTTTAATCTTGCAACTTCCGTAAGTTCAAGCATACTTCGAAAAAACATCAGTTTAAAGAGGAAATATTGTGGAACCTCCAACATCAAGAAAAAAACGCATTCTCATAGTTGAACCTTATTTCGGTGGGTCACATCAAGTATTTCTCGAAGGATTACAGAGGAACCTGTCAACAGAATATACGCTATTGGCATTGCCTGCGCGAAAATGGAAGATGCGTATGCAGCTATCTGCTATATGGTTTGCCCAAGAGGTAAAAAAGATGCCTCTTAGTAAAAGAAGATTTGATGTCGTCCTTTCCTCTTCCTTTGTGGATCTTGCCACGCTTCGTATACTCCTTGAGGGTATTGAAGGTTGGGAAAGGAAGACTAAATTCTGTACCTATTTTCATGAAAATCAGTTTGCCTATCCGAACAAAATAAAAGACGAAGAATCATACCAGTACCAGGCACTCAACTTCACCACGGCTCTCGCATCCGATCGAATTGCCTTTAACTCCTTCTATAACATGGAAAGTTTCTATAAAAATTGCCGAAAGTATTTAGATAAGTCCGTGGACATGAATATCGCAGGAGTATTGTTGGAAATTCAGGAAAAGAGCATCGTCCTCTCTCCGGGGATCGATTTTTCCGCTCTTGATGCACTTCCGGACGAAAAGGAGCAGGAGGTTCCTGTTATCATCTGGAATCATAGATGGGAACATGACAAAAATCCTGAAGAGTTTTTTGCGGTTCTTTATGAATTGCAGGATCAAAACGTACCGTTCAATCTTATAGTTGTCGGGCAATCGTTTAGAGATATCCCTGCATGTTTTCCAGAGGCACGGATGCGGCTTAAAAGAAGGATACTTCACTTCGGATTTATTGAGTCGAGATACGAATATATGAAATGGCTTAAACGAGGAGGGGTCGTAGTTTCCACGGCATTTCAAGAGTTTTTCGGAATTTCTATCCTGGAAGCGGTAAGAGCAGGATGCTTGCCGCTTGTTCCTGACAGGTTGTCGTATCGCGAACTGTTTGATCAAAGGTATTTGTATAAGGAGGGAGAATTGCCGGTGAGACTCACTGCGTTACTCCATGAAAACTGTAGGTTAAAAGAAGCTGATAGGAATGGAATGACAAATAAATTCCAGTGGGATACCTTAAAAAAACACTACGAAGAATGGCTCCTGTCCTAACCCAAAATATTAATCGTTACAACGTATCCTTACTATGCAGAAGCACAAAAAAAAATTGCGCGTTTCGTCTCGCATATATTGGCTTTTTACTTGGCCATCCTCAGACTAAAGGTTTTTATGAGGTTGCCAATAATAGAAAATTCAATGTCGGAAGATAAAGGGAGAGAAACAAATATGTGCTCAGTACTGCTTGTATTTCACCCACTACCGAATGATATTTTTTGAAAATTCAAGCATTCGAATTATAGGAACTCTAGCTTGTTCGGCTAAGAGGTGATCAACTTTGATTTCGTTTGTGCCCGTCTCCAGAACGTTTACCAGTTTCTGTAATGAGTTCATCTCCATCCATGGACAATGGGCACAACTTTGGCAGGTGGCACCATCGCCTGCAGTTGGAGCTTCAATGAGGATCTTTCCTGGTGCTATTTGACGCATTTTGTTGAAAATCCCTGCATCTGTGGCAACAATAAATTCATCGTTGGGCATGGAGCCTACTGCCTTAATCAGAGCAGTGGTTGATCCTACCACATCTGCCTGGCTGATCACATCTTGGGGGGATTCCGGGTGAACAAGAACGGCTGCTCCGGGGTGCAGCTTCCGAATTCTCTGCAGGGCAACGGATCTAAACTCTTCGTGGACAATGCAGGAGCCGGGCCAAAGGATCATGTCAGCGCCTGTTCGATTCTGGATATATCGTCCGAGATGTTTGTCAGGAGCCCAGATGATTTTTTCTCCCCTCTCAGCAAGATAAGAGATTATATCAAGGGCAATGCCGGAGGTGACCACCCAGTCGGAACGTGCTTTCACCCTGGCGCTGGTATTGGCGTAAACGACAACGGTATGATCAGGATATTGGTCGCAAAAATTGGAAAAGAGATCGATGGGGCAGTTATCATCAAGAGAACAGGTTGCATCCAGGTCGGGCATTAAAACACGTTTTTCATTGTTTAAAATCTTAGAAGTCTCTCCCATAAAACGGACACCGGCAACGATCAACGTCTGGGCGGGATGATTCATTCCAAAACGAGCCATCTCAAGTGAGTCTGCTACGCATCCACCTGTTTCTTCGGCGAGATTCTGGAGTCTCCCATCGGTATAGTAATGAGCAACCAAGACCGCGTTCTGCTTTTTCAGGAGGTCTTTGATCCGGTCTGTTAAGTCTGATTCCTGTTCGGCGGACAGTTTCTGTTTTTCGGGATGTTCTGGGACAATTACTTTGGGAAGAACTATAGAACGTGTTTTGCTTTGCAAATCTTCTGGTCTCCAAGCTATTGTTTGAAAAATAAGGTTTACATATATAGCTCCGTATTCTTGGAAGGTAAAGCAATTTTACTATAACCATAAAATTGCTTGATTGGTAAAAAAGTTTTAATACGATGGGTGATTAAAACCGATTCCTTGATTGATTTCCATTGCCCTGACTGAAATTGTTGGTAAAATGGAGCATCTTTTCCGGTAAGGAAAACCGGGCCCAAATACCTCGGAGCCAATACCGAAAGACCGGGAAAGCTTATCGGAATCCGACTTAATCCGTACCATTCTTTCTCACCATTCGTATCATTTGAGAGGATTCAGGGCCCCTCAGCAGTGCTATTGCCTCCGGCCGATGACAGCATCGCTACTTTGGGTACTCATTGTCACAGAAAAACGCCGCTGTTTCCTGGTTCAGGTTATTTTTAATCATCTTCGATCTGCTGATACTGGTCTTCCCGAGTACATAAAATTGCAATGAGAGAACATAAAAGATGTCTAAGCAGAGGGACTCGTATATTTTTGCATTGACAGCAGTCCTTTTCTGGTCGACGGTGGCAAGTGCCTTTAAAATTTCACTTCGTTATCTGTCCCCGGGACAGTTGCTCTTTTTTTCCTCCCTTTCGTCTTGTGTTACTCTTTTGCTTATTATTTTGCTACAGGGGAGGGGGGGGCAGCTTTTAAAGCTCAAGAAAGGAGATTGGTGGATCTCAACTACATTTGGTTTGCTCAATCCTTTTCTGTATTATCTCATTCTTTTTTACGCCTACGATCTTTTACCCGCCCAGCAGGCCCAGGCCCTCAATTATACCTGGGCAATTACTCTTTCCTTACTGTCCATTCCATTACTTGGACAAAAGATTCGTCCCATCGATTTTTTGGCAATTGGTACGAGTTACATTGGTGTGGTGGTCATTTCCTCTAAAGGGAATATCTTCTCTCTAAAATTCGATAGCCCTCTCGGGGTGGGGCTGGCTCTTTTTTCGACTGTTATCTGGGCTCTTTATTGGATCGCCAATACCAAAGATACTCGAGATCCCGTTATTGGCTTGTTTTTGAATTTTGTTTGTGGCGTACCGATGATTGCAATCTATCTCACCCTTACCAAAGGTTGGGGAATACGTCTTCCCGGAGTATTGGGAGCGGTATATGTTGGGATTTTCGAGATGGGGGTAACCTATGTTCTTTGGCTTAAGGCCCTGAAATGCTCAAGCAATACAGCAAGAATTGCCAACTTAATCTTTATTTCGCCGTTTCTCTCGCTGGTGTTGATTCATTTTTTCGTTGGTGAAGAGATCTTAAAATCCACACTGATCGGCCTTGTCTTCATCATCATTGGTCTTTTGATACAATCAACCTTTGGGAAAAAAAAAGGGAATACCCAAGAGGGCATTCCCTTCAACTAGAGAAAAAGAAAGAGAGAAATTAGAGGAGATCTGCTATCGCAGCCTTTTCATCTAATAGTTCTTTTTCGGTAAGTGTCATACGCTCGCGGCTGAAATCACTGATTTCTAAACCTGATACTTCTTTCCACTCTCCGTTTTCACAGGTAATCGGGAAAGAATAAATAATGTCTTCATCTATTCCATAAGAATTTCCCTTGCTGTGAACACCCATGCTGACCCATTGTCCGTTGCTGCCGAGAGCCCAGCTGCGCATATGATTGACGGCAGCGGAAGCAGCGGAAGCGGCACTTGATGCACCACGTGCCTTGATTATTGCGGCGCCGCGTTGTTGAACAACGGGAATGAAGGTGTTGACGTTCCAGTCATCGTCAACTTTTGATTTTACCGGTTCTCCGTCAACGGTTGCATAACTTATGTCAGGATACTGGGTAGCAGAATGATTGCCCCAGACTACCATCCTCTCAACTTTGGTGGTATGGCTTCCGGTTTTTTCAGCAATCTGGGAAAGAGATCGGTTATGATCAAGACGCATCATCGCTGTAATGTGGCGAGGATTCAGGTCAGGGGCATTTTTCAATGTGATCAATGCATTGGTATTTGCCGGATTGCCTACGACAAGAACCTTGACATTTCTATTGGCATGTTGGTTCAGAGCCTTGCCCTGGACTGAGAAAATTGCGGCATTAGCCTTTAAGAGGTCGGAGCGTTCCATTCCAGGTCCTCGGGGGCGGGCGCCGACCAAGATAGCATAATCAGTGTCTTTAAAGGCTACATTGGGATCGTCTGTCGCGACTATTCCATGTACCAGAGGAAAGGCACAGTCATTTAATTCCATTACCACGCCGTTTAAGGCGTTCATTGCCGGGGGGATCTCCAAGAGCTGTAAAATCACGGGTTGATCATCGCCAAGCATACTTCCACTGGCAATACGGAAGATAATCGAATAGCTGATTTGGCCGGCTGCACCTGTTATGGCAACACGTACTGGGGATTTCATTGTTGTTCTCCACTTTTTGAAATTAACGAATTACCTGCTCCTAGTATTTTACAGTAGTTACTTTGTGCTTATCTCCTGTACGAAAGGTAAGAGCACCCATTGTATTAAAAACATCTTGATTGAAAACGGAACAACTGTATTGACTTGACACGAATTTCAAGACAGACATGAATAGATTAATCTCCAATAAAAAAAAATGCTACAAAATAAATAATTATAAACTAATGAGTTAGGTAAAAATAAATTATAAGAGCACAGCAATAACTAAGAGAAGAACAAGTGTAGTTATTGGTATTAGGTCCTGTCTTTGAAGACCGACGGATTTGTATCTCGTTTTTTTTGTTTGATTTTATGTAAAAAGTGAAAAAGTAATATAAATGGTTGGGGTCTCTCTTGGCAGCCTTTGCCCTGCTCCAGGAAGTTCCTCCGGTGGTTTATCAGTAATATGTAATAGCATAATTATCGGATTTGATGATCACGCGTCAAGTGCTATGTTCAAAACGTGTTCCTGGTGATCTGGTATAAAGGTTGTTAAATTTGGTGCCGAACGAGAAACTGACCATTTTATAGGATTAGTCATAAAGCAAGAGCCATGGCTTGTTTTTACAGCGGTTTCCGCTATGGTTCTATGCTATACTCTTACAGCAACATTTCATTCTTCTAATAGTTGAGGAGTATTTTCATGGAGGAATTGTCAAAATCGCAAAAGGCTCGAATGGCAATCAGAACCTTCAAGGTCCTCGTTGATGCATTGACCATTCGAGGAAACTATAAGCCTTCGGGAAAGACAGGACAGAAACTCTCAGAATCACTGAAATTGTTCAATCCTGAAATCTATGGCTCAATGAGTGACCCCAGAGTTGTCGAATTAAAAGGCCTTGAATACGTGATTGACCGGATGCCCCGAGGAATTGAAAAGTGCAACCGAATTATCCTTACGGCTCAGGAAGATTTCCAAAATACATCCTTCGAAGAGGTTGTGCCTTTAAAACGAAGAAGGATCTCGTATGTGGTTTCAGATAAAGAAATATGTTTTGTTATTACCAGAGGATCTACAGAGATTTATGATGTATTGACTCATATTACCTTCTTACAAATTGAAGCGGAAAAAATTTATCAGCAGATAAATTACAAGGAGGGCAAGGTTTCTGTAGAGTGGCATGATCTGGAAAAAGTCGTTACCGACGGAGAAGAGCTCCAGGGGGCCGCACTTGATCAGGCTATCTGGAATCTCTCGATTCTGCTCGGCCGGACCTACAAAGAGACGAAAAACACCTACGACTACCTCGCAAAACATAAAAAATCAGGGAATTACAATAACGGACTGTTTGAAATTATATATAGTCTCGGCCAGAGAACCCTGGGCGAGCAATTGTCGGATGCAGATCACCTGACCATCTATTTTACCCCTTCGTTGCATGAGATGATTGGACATCATAAGTATGCATCGTTATGGGCCAAATCGATCAAAGAGAAACTTATCGACCTTGGATACCAAGGTCGAAGTGTCCATATCATCAGTGCCAACATGCATTCGATGAAGAATATTATTTACGGAGCCGGGGCGCTCCTGGCAAACGGGGAGGATGTTCCGGAAGATCTCTATGAAATGATAAACCTCATTCGAGGACAGGAAGAAAAAATTCAGCGGTATGCAGAGAAACATGGGTTTGTTTTTCTGACGGACAAATCCGGTTCAACAATAGATGTCAATATTATTGATACTGCCAAGGTCGATTTGGCGACACTTCACCCCCGAATCAATATCAGGGTCGGGCTACACTCTGAAAGGATGCCTGTGTTGATCATTATGGATTATGCCTTCGGAACCCAAGCCTTTGAGGCGATGGATGAGCTCTTGACTCCGTATTCCGTTAACGATCACTCGATATCTTTTCATTTTGAATCCATTTCGATCATGGGTAAGGCCGGGATTCTCCTTGGGAAAAAGGGGGACATCATGTTGGCAACAGCCCATGTTATGGAAGGAACACCCCATAACTATATCGTCAACAACGATCTGGTGGTCAATGATTTTGAAGATACTGTTGATGTTTATTACGGTCCGATGCTTACGGTCTTGGGAACCTCACTCCAAAACCGTGATGTGTTGGAGAGATTTTCCACCTCTTCATGGAGGGTGATTGGCTTGGAAATGGAGGGAGGACATTATCAGCGTGCTATCAGTGCAGCTATAATCCAAGGGTTCATTCCAGCTGGAATGAAGACACGGTATGCCTATTATGCTTCTGACAATCCGCTCATCAGCGGTCAGACACTCGCCTCGGGTGCTATGGGGAAGGAAGGCATCGTTCCAACCTATATGATAACCAAGGTGCTCCTGGAAAAAATCTTGAACTCAATTGACGAATAAAGTTACAACGGCATGAAAAAACAACGGTTGGTAGAGGTTTCTCCCTGGCTCTTTGCAGCAGCCTGTGCGCTTTTAGCGTTAATTATCGGTGCATTTGCGCTGAATAACTACCAACGCGAAAGAAAGCTGATGACGGAAGCCCTGTTGCAAAAAGGGATAACCATTATTCGTTTTGTGATTTCGAACTCCAGAGCTTCTCTGCGGGGTGATGTCAGAGACATCCATATGGCCATGTGGCGCTGGACGGATCATGTACAGAAGGCAATCGATTATACGGCAGGTCAACCTGGCGTCAACTTTTTAGGACTTCTCGATTCGGAAGGAATCATACTTGCGAGTTCGAATCGAGAAGATATCGGGACCAGAGTCGGCGAAGCAACACTGGGGTTTGTCGAATCGTTGGAAGAGGAAAAAAATGTCGATGGGAAATACAGGATCAGCAAAGATCATGCAGATTCCGCGGACGTTTTTCAGGTGGCCGCTATTTTCTCACCCTTCGGGATTAAACTCTATTCGCCGACCCTCAGCGGCCGAAAACCCGACAAGAATTTATTGGAACGCTTTATCCGTCGTCATCCTGAATATCAAAAATGGCGGGAGCAACTGCAAAATCTCAGCACAAAGAAATTCACCATCCTGGTAGAGCTGGATTTGGCCCAGTTTAATATGGCAGTGAAGCGGCAGTTGTTGCAGATAATCTTTCTCTCCTTTGTCCTGCTCCTGGTCGGAGTCGGGGGATGGCTTTCCCTCTTGACTCTGCAAGGGCTTAAAGGGTCACAAAGCAGGCTGCAAAGAATTCGTGCGTTTACCGACATGTTGATATCTTCGATGCCCGTGGGGCTTATCGCGACCGACAGTCAAGGTAATATCCGCATCTGTAACCATTCAGCGGTTGAGATTGTCGGTGTCAGTGAAACGGATGCCATGGGCCATTTGCCTGAAAAGGTCTTGCCAATGCCTCTCGCCGATGTTCTTGGACAGACAAAGATGGATTGCAATACCGTGCAACAGCAGGAAATAACACTGACTGATGGTACAAAAAGGAAACGCTCGCTCTTGCTTGCAGGACTCTCGGTCGTAGATAATGAGGATCGTTTCGCCGGAAAGATGCTCCTTATTCAAGACTTGAGCCAAATAAAAGAACTAGAAGATGAACTGCGCAGAAATGAAAAACTGGCAGCTCTTGGAAAAATGGCGGCAGGTGTGGCTCACGAACTCAGAAATCCCTTGAGTTCCATTAAGGGACTGGCTGTTTTGCTAAAGTCTAGATTTCAGGAAAACACCAACGATCAGGAAACGGCCAAGACCCTTGTCCGGGAGGTTGAACGGTTGAATAGAAGCATAGGAGAGCTGCTGGATTACGCCAGGCCCCATAAGCTGCAGACGATGAAAATTTCCCTGGTTCCGGTACTGCAAAAGGCCCTTAGCTTGATCCGTATGGATGCTGAAACTATGGGAATACGGTTGGAGACCGATTTCGCAGAGGATTTGCCGATGGTGGAAGCGGACCAGGACAAGCTCAATCAGGTATTTCTCAATCTTTTCTTAAATTCGATTCAGGCTATGGAAAACGGCGGGTTTCTCAGGGTAACGGCTTCTTTGGAAAACGATTTCGTTATCTGTACCATAACCGATAGCGGCTGCGGAATTGATCCTCAATACACATCAAAGGTTTTTGATCCGTATTTCACTACGAAAAACAATGGCACGGGCCTTGGTCTTGCGTTATCGGCAAAGATAATGGAAGAACATGGAGGGAACATCGAATTTGAAAGTTCGGCCGGTAAAGGGACGACCGTAAACGTCGGCCTTCCTGTTCATTGAAAGGGCAATTCGGGTGGTTCTTTATCCGTGGGGCCACTCGGTACTGTTTTTCGTTGGAAAAGGTTTTTTATCTTCGAAAAGATTGTCTTGATTCCCTTCCACAATTTGGGAAGAATCCAGATTGCCAAAAGAATAAACAGGACAAAGAGTCCCAGAAACAGTATGGGATGATGCAGGGCCGTATAGATTCCGGCAATAACAGCAATATCTTCAATAACGGACGCAGTCCAGTTGCTGAAGGGTTCCGGTGAGGTATTTATCAAGACCCTAGAACCTGCCTTGAGAGCATGGCTTGTTGCCGTAACCCCTCCGCCTAGAATGCCTGCAGCAATTGCAACCGCCGGGTTGACATCCCCAACTGCGCCGGCGGCCAGCATCACACCGGCAGGGATTCGGATAAAAGAGTGAATTACATCCCATCCTGTGTCGACTCCCGGAGTCTTATCGGCAAAAAATTCGACCAGATACATAAGACATGCCGCACCGATTACTAAAGGATTTTGCAGAACCTGCAAATGTGCAGGAAGGACGATATTTCCTGTTGCGCCAAGGATTCCCAGAGTGCCGATAGTCGCGTAGAGGTTGATTCCGCTAGCCCAGGCAGTACCCATGGTCAGGGCGATGGTTGAAATCAATTGCTGATAGGTCTGCATTATTTTTCTTTATCAAAATGATTGTTTAAAAATTCACACTCTTTGGGTGAAAGATCAAATTTTATTTCCACTTCATGAAGCAAGGTGACTCTACTTTTTTCCGGATGTCTTTCCAGGAGGTCGCTGAAAAGGGTAAGTGCTTTTTTCATCTTATCTCCTGGGGCTTGTGTAGGCGTCGTCATGGTTTAATCCCGGTTGAGGTTATTGTTGTAAAAGCCATACCATTACTTCTGAGTACAGCGGTGTTGAAACCTGTCGTCCAATGATCCTATCCGCATGGCTGCAAAATCACCCCTGCCAGAGGTGGGACTGTCAAGGTTGTATGAAATTCTGCCTGCGCATGGGGTTCTGCAATGGCAGTATAGATTATTTTATCACTTTTGTCGGTACCACCGTAACGGGAATCGTCTGAACAGAAAATTTCACGATACCGTGACCCTGTTGGAAGCCCAAGCTTGTATGAGGAAAGGGGTTGGGGGGTGAAATTTAAAAGGCAGACAAGGTGGTCTTTACGATCTTTGGCAAAGCGTGCAAAGGAAATGATAGAGTTGTTCCTGTCCTCCAGGTCTATCCATTGGAACCCTTCATAAGAAAAATCCTGTTCCCATAGTGATGGGTTTTCCCGGTAAAAGTGGTTAAGCTCAGAGACGAAGAGCAGTAATTTAGCATGAAAATCATTTTGTTCAAGAAGGTGCCAGTCAAGACTCGTTTTGCAGTACCATTCTGACCACTGGCCGAATTCCCCTCCCATAAACAAGAGCTTCTTTCCCGGGTGCATCCACATTGTCATAAAAAGCAAACGGAGATTGGCAAATTTTTGCCAAAGATCACCCGGCATCTTATTGATAAGTGAACCCTTACCGTGAACGACCTCATCGTGGGACAGCGGCAGGATGAAATTTTCCGTAAAGGCATACACAATGGAAAAGGTCAAGACATTGTGGTGATATTTTCTAAAGAGCGGATCTTTTGTAAAGTAACTCAAAATATCATTCATCCAGCCCATATTCCATTTAAAACCAAAGCCGAGTCCACCGGAATCGGCAGGTTTTGATACGCCGTAAAAGCTTGTTGATTCTTCCGCGACCATAAGTGTGTTGGGAAAATATTGGTAGACAACCGCGTTCATATGACGAATAAATTCAATGGCCTCCAGATTTTCGTGTCCACCATAACAGTTGGGAATCCACTCCCCGTCCTTCCGGGAATAGTCCAAATACAGCATTGAGGCAACGGCATCGACACGCAGGCCGTCGACATGATACTTGTCGAGATAGAAGAGGGCATTGGCTATAAGAAAATTGCTGACCTCTTTACGACCATAGTTGTAGATCAGAGTACCCCATTCAGGGTGGTAGCCTTTTTTAGGGTCTTCATGCTCGTAAAGAGCCGTTCCATCAAATCTGCCAAGGCTGTAGTCATCCTTTGGGAAATGTGCAGGAACCCAATCAAGAATCACCCCGATATCATTTTGATGACATTGGTCGACAAAATACATAAAATCTTCCGGGATTCCATAACGACTGGTCAAGCTGAAGGGAGCTGTAACCTGATATCCCCATGATTCATCCAGAGGATGTTCCATGACCGGCATAAGTTCGATATGGGTAAAACCAAGTTTTTTAGCATAGGGAATTATTTCTCCAGCCAGTTCTTTGAAAGTAAGGAAACGATCAGGATTTTCCGGGTCGCGTTTCCAGGATCCTGGATGAATTTCATATATTGAAAGCGGTCTGTCGTAGGGAGGGTTTGTTCGTTGTTTTTGCTGCCAGGCTGTGTCTCCCCAGCTGTAAGCGTTCAAGTCACGGACAATGGAGGCCGTATTGGGGCGAAATTCTCCAAAAAATTGAAACGGGTCAGATTTTACCTTGATTTCGTCTTGTTGGGTTTTGATCTCATATTTATACAGTTCATCCTGTGCGACACCGGGGATAAAGATTTCCCATATTCCAGTGGACTCCAAAGACCGCATTTGGTGGACCCGGCCATCCCAACCATTGAATTTTCCAAGAACCGAAACCCTTTTTGCCGCCGGAGCCCAGACTCTAAATATTGTTCCCGATATGTTTTCATAGGTAGCAGGATGGGCTCCCATATGATCATAAAGGGCGTAGTTGGTTCCGGAATTGAAAAGATATCTATCTTCTTCTCCAAGCTGCGGTAAAAAACGATAGCAATCGTTGGTGATATATGTGTTGCCGTCAAGATAGGTGATATGAAAACGATAATTAAAAGGGTGAAAATCCGGATCAGGACATTTTGAGCGCTTGATTTCAAACTCGAATATCCCCTCATTGCTTACCCTGGTCATGGCGTAGGTCTTCGTACCAATAAGGACATCGACGCCAACGGCATGGGGTTGAAATGTTCGAATGACGGCCATATTGGGTTCAAAGAAATGAACCCCTAAGGCCTGAAAAGGATCGTGATATTCAGACAGGACTATTTTATCTATTATGTCTTTTGTGTGCATATGAACGCATCGTTAAGGTAAGGATGAGGAAACATTGGAGAAGAAAGATTATATAACCACTGTATTTTATAATCATTTTGTTATAATGAGCAATTGAAGAATTCGTATTACCGGGTTAAATTGTGGTAATATTATGCAATAATACAGTGCTGCACCCCACGGAACCTTCATCGTCTCGCTGTTATCTTGACTTGTGCGGAGAAGATTTGATACAAATAAAGTATAAAAGGAAGAATGTGTAAATTGCCGAATACGAGTTCTTCCATGAATTTTTCATAGTATTGTTTATGGATACCCAATCCCCGTCTGTAATAGATAATCTTATCGGATCGTTCTTGATTTCAACACCTAAAATGCCGGATCCTCGTTTTGAGGAACAGGTAATATATATTTGTGCCCATAGCCATGAAGGGGCTATGGGGGTGGCCATCAACAAACCGAATCCTCTTTTTTCGTTGACTGAGATAATTAAGGGTGCGGGACTCCCGGTTCCCGCTGTTCAGTTGCCTCCTGTATATATCGGAGGTCCTGTTGAACTGGAATCAGCCTTTATCCTTTATAAATCCGATTATCGAACTGAATTTCAGCTTGAGGTAAGTTCCACAATATCTTTGTCAAGAGAGACTCGGGTGTTGGAGGACATTGCCAGGCAAAAAGGACCGGAAAAGTATTTGTTTATTCTTGGATATGCAGGATGGGGCCCCGGGCAGTTGGAACAGGAGCTTGTCGACGATGGATGGTTGATGGTTCCAGCAGAAGATCATGTTATCTTTGATGTTCCGGATGAGGATAAATGGCGAACTGCCGCCATGATGTATGGTATCGATATCTCCGTTTTCGGTGATATAGTAGGAAACGCCTGAAAAATTATCGACAAGATTAAAAACGCGTAACTCGACAGGAGAGTTACGCGTTTTTTTGGGGGGATCAATTGGCGTGAGACGGTATACTATTCACAATAAAGATTCGGTTACTCGTCGTAAAATTTCATATAGAACAAAGTGATGTCTGAAAACATATTTCAATGTAAGAGGTGCGGATTTTGCTGTCATGGAGAAACGACCGTATCCTTGAATGCTGATGACAGAAGAAGAATGTCGGTCTGTTTGGGACTGACTGAAAAGGAAACCGCAGAAAAATACTGGCTCATTCGTGATGGTCAGGTACAGATGCGGACGGTTGATGGACATTGTATTTTTTATGAGGAAGGTTGCACCGTGCATCAAGGACGGCCGTGGCGGTGTGCGCAATGGCCTCTACATCCGTCCATACTCTTGGATTCTGTAAACCTTGAAACCATTCGGGAATCTTGCCCTGGTATCGACTGTAATATCACCTATGAAACTTTTTGTCGCAAAATGAATGAATTGGTAAAAAAGCCCTCAAAGGAGTAGGGAAATCTCAAAAAAGTATCACCATACCACCTGCCATGTCTATTGTTCTGAGAGACTATCCGGTTCCGGCATAAGAATGAAAAAAAGGCGGGAAGAATAATGCATATTGAGTTGTTATTTCTTGGAAAGACCAAAGATTCCTACCTCTCGGATGGGATAGCAGCATATCTGTCACGACTGAAACATTATACCCAGATCACCGTAAAAATCTTAAAGGCTCATAAAATCAGCAAGGCAAACGATGATTCGGTAAAGGAACAGGAAGGAAAAATACTGTTGGCCAATGCGGCTCCGCAGGCCTTTAAGATAGCCTTAGACTCAAGGGGCAGACAATTCACATCCGAAGAGGTAGCTGAGCTTATCCAGGGTTGGGAGCTGCAAGGTGTAAAGAGGATCTGTTTTATCATCGGCGGAGCTCTGGGGCTCTCCGAAGAGGTCGTAGGTCAAGCAGATCTGCTGTTTTCTCTATCAAAAATGACTTTTACCCACGATATGACAAGACTGTTTCTCTTGGAGCAGCTTTATCGGGCCTATACCATCAAGGCAGGGGAAAAATATCATAAATAAAGATATGATTTATGATGCCATATGCTCATCTTCACAGTGAAAAAGTATAGTCAGGAGTGTTGAAAGCTTATGTGTTGTCAACCATATAGACGTCAAACCGGCTCGATTTCATCAAGATTTGCCGAGTGGGTGGACTTCCTGCGAGTATCGGCGCCTCTTTCGGGCGTTTAACGACCACCCTGTTGACTGCTCTCTCTAGAGCACAATGAAGAAGGGAGGGACCATCCAGATCATCTCCGACAAGAGCGCGAAGAATACGCATTTCAATTTTATTTAGAGCCGATTTCCGGCGCTTGGGATACATCGGATCGAGATATATTGAAAAGGGACGGGGGAAAATTGTTTTTAAAATCTCCCTTGTATCAGCTACAATAAGAGTGAGCCTCTCCCGGATAATCTTTCCTACTCCATCGTTATTAAGTCCTCGTTCAAGACCGTCTTCAAGAAGTGCTCCAAGGACGTGGGAACGCTCAACCATTGTTACATTACAACCAAGGCAAGCCAGAGCGTATCCGTCACCACCAAGGCCAGCAGTTCCGTCCAAAACACTCGGTCTAAAACCTGGTTTAATGCCGACGGCACGGGCCAAAGGTTGGTTGATGGTTGGATTTTGCAAACGTCGATAGCCGTTTTTCCCTTTGATGAAATCAATAAAGAGAGGGCGTATCGTAGTTTTTTCCAGGTGAAGGTTTTCCCGTAATTCGAGATGATGATCGGTATATATCAGGTAAATACCTTTATGTTTTAATGGGTTATCAAAAAATGGAAGATGGAGCTTTTCAGCAAGGGCCTCTGCTTTTTCAAGGAGGGGCCCGGATGACGGTGTGCAGGAGATGAAAAGAGAAATGTGATTATTGGATTGCAAAATTTTTGTTCATAGAGTCAAACGTATTTGTTAATATAGCTCTATTATTGAAAATATACACCTATTGATAAAAATGCAAAACAGTAAAGCGGAAGTTATTGCAATAATCCCTGCCAGGTACCAATCAAATAGATTCCCCGGAAAACCTCTGGCATTAATTGCCGGAAAACCGATGCTCCAACATGTGGTTGAGCGTGCCCAACAAGTAGATCTCTTGTCCAGGGTGGTGGTTGCTACCGATGATTTACGCATTGGCGAATGTGTGAAGTCTTTTGGCGGAGAATATGTCCTGACACGAGATGATCATGTTTCAGGTTCGGATAGACTTGCAGAGGCGGCTGAAATTCTCGGCATATCCGAGCATGATGTGGTAGTCAATATTCAAGGTGATCAACCTCTATTCGATTCCAAAATTGTAGAGCAGGTTGCCAGACCTCTTCTTGATGATCCTTCTCTACCTATGTCAACACTCATTTATCGGATCGTCCGCCCTGAAGAAATCAACGACCCCAACCATGTGAAAACGGTTTTTACTCACGAGAATTATGCATTGTATTTTTCCAGATTGCCAATTCCCTTTCAAAGAAATCCCGAGGAAGGAAAATCTCCAACCTACTATAAACACTTGGGGTTTTATGCCTACAGGAAAGGGTTTTTGCTCTCTTTCGTCGCTTTGCCCGAAGGTGAATGGGAATGTTTTGAGAAACTGGAGCAACTAAGAGCCCTTGAATTTGGTTACCGGATTAAGGTTGTGTTGACAGAACATGATTCAATTGAGGTTGATACCCGTGAAGACTTGCAGCGGGTTGAGGAATACATCCTAGCCCAAAAAACGTTGAATTCATAACGTGTCGTCGGAGCCTGTAAAATGCACAACGAAGATCACGTACAAGAGAAAATGCGGCAATTGCTGGCAAAGAAAATGTCGCCGTTGGATCTTCTCCCTCATATTGATCTGCGGGAAAAATTCATTGATCTGGTTTTAAATGGCGAACCGGCAAATATTGACCTCGAAACGGCATCTCTTTTCCAGGAATTGCGCAGGACGCTTACAAAAAAGAGAGTTGAAGACATCCGCATTGTGGTTTTTGGAGGTGGGACAGGGCTTTCTAATATCATAGGCGGAGACAGCCGAAGGTCGGGGTGGCAACAGACTCCTTTCTCCGGACTTAAAGAGATATTTCCAGAGACCAGATCAATTGTTTGTGTAACAGATGACGGTGGTTCCACGGGAGAGCTATTAAAAGATATTCCGCTTGTGGCCATAGGGGATATGCGTCATGTCCTGCTTTCCTCGATCCAGCTGGCAAGGCTGCAAAAACGCTATAGCTTGTCTGTGATCGAAGCAACGGAGGTTGCGGCAATTCTGGCTGCTCTTTTCAACTTTCGATTTGAAAAAATTCCAGAGAGCTCTGAGAGCGTGCTGAAGAACTGTGGAGTAGATCTCAATAAGCTTCCTCCTCTTCTTCATATGGATATCAAAATCATTCTTGATCATATCTTTCAAGATAAGAGGCTTTGTCCTGTTATTCGACGTCCCCATTGCCTGGGAAATCTTTTGATCGTTGCCGCTGTATTCAAGGAAATAGGTCCGTCGCTGACCATTGATGACCTGGAATCCGCACCCGAGATTTTGGAACGGGCACTTTTGGTCGCTCTGAGCTTTCTCGCAAGGATTCTTGGGGCTGCCGAACGTGCTGTTTTGCCCTGTACTCCAACACCTGCCCAATTACGCGTTCTCTATTCCAACGGTGTACAGATTACAGGTGAAAGTAAATCAAGTACGGCAGTACGGGGTTTCCCCGTGGATAAGGTATTTGTCGATTTCGCGGGACAAGTTCATATCTATCCGGAGATATTAGAAGAAATAAAAAGGGCTGATATTCTGATAATGGCTCCCGGCAGTCTGTACAGTTCCATAATTCCTATATTCCATGTCCCGGGACTTGCTGAGGAGGTTCGTAAAAATCGTCATGCTCTGAAACTTTTAATCTCCAATCTCTGGGTTCAGGCAGGAGAGACAGATAGAAGTATTGAAGATCCTGAACGGAAATTCCATGTTTCGGATATGCTTAGGGCTTATCAACGCAATATTCCTGGTGGTACCCGGGGGCTTTTCAATGAGGTGCTGTGCCTGTCCTTAAAAGATGTTCCAGCCTCCATATTACAACAGTATGAAATTGAAGGGAAAGTACCAATATATCTCGATAGAAAAGCAGTTTGTGATCAAGGATTTATTCCAATCGAATGTGGTATCTATTCCAAAACTGCATTGGCTGAGAGAGAGGTTATCCAGCATGACCCCGAGATACTTGCCCAGGTTGTAAGGACAATTTTCGTTGGTTCCTCCTGCTGTCCGGAAACAGCAAGCCCGGTGAAGACCAAAAGCGATGCCGCGACCCCGGAATGTCTTAACAGAAAGAACAGGATGGTATTGATCCCATCATTAAAATACAAAAAAATTCTGGAAAGATTCGAATCATTGACCATAGAGTTTTCCCCTGATCAGGATATGGAGCTGGATTGCGAAGCTATTCGATCGAGGATTTCTGAGATAGTATGGAGACATCAGGATATCCCTTTGAAACATCTAGATTATTTCACAGGTATTGAATGTGTTCCTGAAAGCAGGTGGCGGAGAGATCAGAAATGGGACAATGTATTTTCATTTTTTGATCCGGATGACTGTTCAATAAAAATACGCCAGGACCAAATTGCCGATGACCGGCGTCTGGAACCCGCCTTTCTCATTGCTTTGGGAGAATCTCTTCTTGGTAATTATGCTGCCAAGAAGGAGATGAAGCCGGTCGATGTTGATGGAATTCAATTGGGAAAGGTGTATCATCTTCATTTGCACCCTGAGGGGAGGAGAAATTGTTTTCTCAAAGCTTCTGACCTTCAGGAATATCTTATTCTAGCCAGAATGCTACCTGTATCGGGAAGTACATCTCATTTTACCCGGTTGATTAATGGTGATGAGGGATTTACTCCTCCCGGGCTTTTAATGGGGCTTGTATATGCATGGTATCTGGAAAATCGTCTGGCGAGTCATATTGAATATAAGATGTCACTGATGCAGATAAATCAGACAGATCTGATCCCTGAACAGTTGAAAATGTTGAAAAGAAGGGAGAAGGCTATCGGTTTTTTCAGGGAAGTGGTTTTTTCCCTTTAGAGATAGTTTCGGCAACCGTGTCGATAGAGTTTTACAAGTATATTGTATTTCAGGAAAATAAGAATGAAAATATTGATTGTTGATGACGATGAACAGATAAGAGAAATAATACGGATGTGGTTAGAAAAATCAGGTTTTGAGGTGCTGGAGGCGTCAGACGGAAAAAAAGGAGTGGAAATACAAAAAAAGGACCCGGCAGATATCCTGATTTGTGATCTGATCATGCCGGGACAAGAAGGGTTTGAAACAATAACTCAATTCAAAAATTACTTTCCGGAAGTTGGCATAATGGCGATTTCCGGCGGTGGACGAATAGATGCGGATTCATATCTTCCCATGGCTCAATCTTTAGGAGCTTGGAAAGTATATAAAAAACCCTTAAGTATGACAGAGATGATAAAGGATATCGAGGCATGGCAAAAGAAAAATCGTTGAATATGGCCATTCTGAACCTAAACGGATCTGATGCTCTCGACAAAGTTGACGCATGCCAAGCCCTTCATGACATTGATCCAGGGCTAAAGGTAGTCATCTCGAATGGGGGTTTGGCGGAACCTGAAATGGAAAAATTTAAAGAACACGGATTTGTCAACTATCTCCCAAAGCCTTATACCTTGGACGATTTGAAAAGAGTCACATCAATACTTTGGTAGCGTCAACACATCTCAGTGATTTTCTGCCAATGTTTTGCTAATTTTTTGTTCGAAACCGGTATTTTGGTGCCTATTTCCGGAGAAAAGAGTGAAACTCGATACTCGTTAATATAAACCTCGTACTCTCTCATCAGTTTCAAGCATTCGTCCGACATCTTCTGCTCTTTTTCCTTCAAGAGGGTATAGTTGATCAAATGGGGATGAAGATGTTTCTTTTTTTCATCTTCCTTGGTGTAATCCGCATATGCCCGCTCAACACGTATGATGAGGCTAGCGAGATAACGGTCACAGTCAGAGAGGCGCTCAAGGGTAAAGGACTGCAGAAAATCGGCCGGTAGAATCTCTTTAAGGAGCTGGAGGTATTCCTGATGCCTATCATGGGAAAACGACCGGGTTTTTTGGGCAAGCTCGCTGTAACGAACAATCTGGTCTTTTGCCTCTCTGCGTTTTCTAAGAAGGGACATGACTGTCTCGAATATCTCCATTCCAGATTGATAGAGACCTCTTGTTTTAATGGTCTGGACGGTTGTTGTAAATTGATCCTTATTGGGGATCGTTCCTGAGACGGTTTGGAAAAGTTCACGAAGAATGAATTCCAGGAGATGATCTATTGTCTGTTTGGCAGTACCAAGGCCTTCGATCAACCACACAGAAGACGGTCCTGACATACGTGTGGTACAGTAGCGTTTCAACGCCTTGAATTGATCAGTAAACTGGAGACGATAAAGATAGGTCAAACCGGCAACTGTTAGTTGTTGTGCCGTACGGTGTGTGGATACAAAACGAATGGTGACCCCACCTTTTTCCGGCGATGATTGAAGGGCAGGGTATAGATAGCCGGAAATTTCTTTATGATGGGATGTGTGAAGCGGAATTTCAGCAGGGAGGTCTGAAAAATCCCATTGACGGAAGATTCGATTTTTCCAGCTGGCAATGAGAGCCTCGTCTTTGACGATGAGCTGATCTGTATTGCTTTTCTTTTCGGTTTTCCCGACAAGCACTGCAAGGTCGCGTCCTGTCGCGATAGTCTCTCCGCGATGGTCAAAAAGTTCAAACCTTGTGAGGAGATGCTCGGGAAGGTTTTGCGGCCAGTCGGTTCGGCGGACAGATTTCTTAAATAATTTAAAAAGAGCACGCTCTAATTCCTGATAATAGGACCCCTGGTACATCGTTAATGAGTCGAGGATAATATCGACCGTATTGCTTAACGGAATGAACTGTTTGCGGATACTCTTGGGAAGTCCTTTGAGTAGGAATGTCGTTTTTTCCTGTAACAAACCTGGAACCAGCCATTCAAATATTTCCGGGTTTAATACTGGAGCAATGGAAGATGGTATCCTTACGGTGACACCATCGTGTTCAGCACCCGGCTCGAAATGATATTTCATTTTTAATTCAAATGAGCCGATGTTCAAAATGGGGGGAAAATTGGCAAGTTCATGTGCGAGGGGTTTTCGCATGATGATATCCATGTCTGTCATCATCAATGCCTTCTGGTCGTGCTTTTTTAAATATCGGTTAAGGGTAAAACGATCGTATACGGATTCATTCAACCGCGAGTCGTAAAAGCAAAATAACTTAATGTCCTCCACGAGAATATCGCGCTTTCTCAGCCTGCTTTCTGTATCCTGCCAGTTGGAAATCAAATTGATATTATGTTGTAAAAAAGGATAATTACCTCGTAATTCACCCGGTATTAATGCACGTTCTATAAAGATCTTTCGTGCCTCGGACTTGTTTGCCGGATGTCGCCTGCCGTAATTGACTCTTCTGGAGGCAAGGATCGGTAAACCGAATAGGGTGACTTTCTCATCGGCAATCACCTGTCCGGATTTTTTTTCCCAACGCGGATGTGACCAGGAATATTTGCAGAGATGTTTTCCAACATCTTCTAGCCATTCGGGTTCAATGGTAGCAACGGTTAGAGCATAGAGTCTTGATGTCTCAAGAAAGGAGGCAGCAACAATCCATTGACCTCCTTTGAGAAACTGATGGGAACCAGGGAAGATCATGAGCTCGCGACCTGCGACTCCTTGATAGATTTCGTTTTTCTTTTTAACGGCAATGTTACGTAAAAAACCGGCAGCTAGTGAGAGGTGGATCGTTTGATAAGAGCTTTTTGTGGAGTTTTCCTGAAACTCAGGATAACGCTCTAGAATTCTTCCCATTTGTTCATGGAGATCCAGCCATTCTCTCATACGCTGGAAGGAGAGGAAATGTGCCTTGCAAAATTTCCGTAATCGGGACCAGGACCGAACCTTTCCCTGGACCTCATGAAACAGGTTCCAGATATTTAAAAGACAGAGAAAATCGGATTTCTGGTGAGCAAAATTTTTATGGGCCTCGTCGGCCTGTTTTTCCAACTCAGCGGGTCTGATCCGTGGGTCCTGTATGGCGAGGGCTGAGGCGATGACTCTGATCTCTTGTAGGCTACCGTTATTGCCGGCTTCAAGGATTATCCTGGCGATACAGGGATCTATGGGCATAGTTGCCATAATTTTTCCATATCGAGTCAACTTTCTCTGCTCATCAAGTGCGCCCAGTTCCGTAAGGAGTTTGAATCCGTCTCGAACGGCATTCTTCTGAGGTTTGTCGATAAAAGGAAATGCCAGAGGATCACCCAGTTTGAGATAGATCATCTGCAGGATAACAGCTGCAAGGTTTGATCGTTGTATCTCCGGCAGAGTATATTCCTCCCGGCTTAGAAAATCTTCCTCGGAGTACATCCTGATACATACCCCGGGAGCAATACGCCCGCAACGGCCTTTTCTCTGTTCGCAACTTGCCTGAGACACTCTGGTAATCGGCAGGCTGGTGGTCCTTGAACGAACATTGTAGGTAGAAATTCTTGCCAATCCCGAGTCAACGACGTAGTGTATACCCGGTACGGTAATGGAGGTTTCGGCCACATTGGTCGCCACCACAATTTTGGTCTGTTTGAAGGTGTTGAAGATACGCCGTTGATCTGCAGCCTGGAGTCTTCCAAACATCGGCAGGATTACGACATGTTCAATACTGCCATCAAGAAGTTCACAGCATGTTCGAACATCCTTTTCGGTCGGGAGAAAAGCGAGGATATCACCCGGAGGTTCGGTCAGAAACAAGGAAATAATTTCCTGGGCACACTGTTCGACGTACCCGCCTTTTTCATTGAATTGATCGTCTTGAAACGATTTGTAGCGAACCTCCACCGGATGGGAGCGGCCTTGGATATTGACGACCGGGGCATTGGAGAAATGGGCTGCAAAAGCAGATGTGTCAATGGTTGCCGAAGTGATGATCAGTTTTAGATCAGGCCTTTTAGGAAGAATATTCTTTAAGAGTCCCAGTAGAAAATCGATGTTTAGACTACGCTCATGGGCTTCGTCAAGGATAATTACCCCATATCGTTTTAGCAGAGGATCGTTCAAAGTCTCCATGAGTAGGACACCATCGGTCATGAATTTTATTTTGGTGTCTGGCGATGTATGATCATGAAAACGGATTTTATATCCAACGATGGCACCCAGCAGGCCTAGTTCATCCGCCACTCTTCCGGATACTGAGACGGCAGCTACCCGACGTGGTTGCGTGCACCCGATGATGGGTGTGTCCTTGGGGAATGCCTCGAGACAAAATTTCGGGAGCTGGGTGGTTTTGCCGGAACCGGTGTCGCCGGCCACGATAATAACCTGCTCGGTTTTTAAAAGACGAAGGATATCTTCTCGATAGGAGAGTACCGGGAGAGTCTCCGGATAAGAGATAAACATGGAAAAGGAGTGAAGTAAGCAGTAGTGTATGGTATAATTTATGAATCTATAACTCTCTAATCTTTACACACTAAAACTTTTTCTGTCATTGAAAAAGAGGAGCCACCTATGAATATAAGAAAGGCTGTCATTCCCGTTGCCGGTCTTGGAACGCGATTTTTACCGGCTACGAAGTCGATTCCAAAAGAAATGCTGACCATTGTCGACAGACCGACAATTCAATATATCGTAGAAGAGGTTGTTGCCTCGGGCATCGACCAGATAATATTTGTGACCAGTGAAGGGAAATCTGCAATCGAGAACCATTTTGATTATAATTTTCACTTGGATGCTGTTCTACGCGAGAAGAAAAAGGTTGTTCTCGGCGAAGAATTGAATATGATTTCTAATTTGATTGATATTGTATCGGTACGACAGAAAAAACCTCTGGGACTTGGGCACGCGATCTGGACGGCCCGTCATGTAATCGGTAACGAGCCGTTTATGGTACTCCTGGGGGATGATTTGGTCCTTAGCAAAACACCTTGTGCCAGGCAGATGCTTGATCTTTTTAATGATGTCGGGGAATCAATAATCGCGGTTCAACGAGTTCCTCAGGATCAGACTCACCAGTACGGCATAGTCGAGGGTGAAGAAAATGGCCGTACTCGGACCATTCGGGTAACCCGAATGGTTGAAAAACCGGCTCCGGGAACGACGGATTCGGATATGGCAATTATTGGACGATATATTTTAATGCCAGAAATATTTGAATTATTGAGCAAGACCACCCCTGGGCATGGCGGTGAGATACAGCTCACCGATGCCTTGCTTGCCCTGACAAAAAAAAGGTCAATGTATGCCTATGAATTCGAAGGAATTCGTTATGATGCAGGAGATAAACTAGGGTATCTGAAGGCAAATGTCGCCTATGGTCTTCGTCACACAGAACTCGGAAAAGATTTTCTGGAATACCTGAAGGAGACCGTTCAGGGTCTATGATTCGAATTGAGGTAGCTGTTGCTGCACCACTGAGGCAGACACTAACCTATCTCTATACTCCGGAGGAACACTCTACCGACGTTTTGGACCTCGTCGGCAGAAGGGTACTTGTACCTTTGGGTAAACGACGGATTACCGGCTATGTCCTGAGCCGATTGCCTAACGAAGATGTTGGCTATACCCTAAAACCTGTCCTGGAGGTTCTCGATAGACAACCTCTCTTCTGGGACAAGGAAGTAGAATTCTTTCGCTGGATTGCTGACTATTATCATTATCCTATCGGAGAGGTCATCAAAACCGCACTGCCGGCGGGTTTGGTATCCGGCAGTGTCAAAAAGCTTCAACTAACCGATCTCGGCCGCGAAAAATTAAGCAAATGGCCCTATGAATCCAACCCTCCAAAATGGTTTGAAGACTTATTGAAAAAAGAGGAGCTTTCAGTCTCCGCCTACAAAAAAATATCACGGGACCCAGCACAGAAAAAGATTATAACACAATTCCTGAAGAACGACTTTGTTCAGGTCCTGGAACAATTGCAGGCTTCCAGCGTTAAAGAAAAGGAAGAGGTCTGTTACAGTCTGGCTCCCGGTGTTGAAATTGGACATGATTTTTCTGATAGAGACGAATCTTCTTTGGCTTCTTTTCAGCAGGAGTTTGAAAAGAAACAAGCCACAGGAATACGGTATGCAGAAGCAAAAACTCTCTACTCTTTAGCAGTACTGGCCAATAGTTCAAAAAACAGTCTTGTGCCGCAAAAAGAGCTAAGAAAATTTTATCCTGGAGCATCAGCTGTTATCCAGGGACTCTTGGAGAAAGGGTTGCTGCAACGAGAGATAAAGAGGGTATATAGAGATCCTTTTGGCGATCAGTTCGCCTATTCCTCCTCTCCTAAACATTTAACTCCTGAGCAGAAAGAAGTTTTGGAGAAAATCGAGTCGACTCTGGGGGAAAATGTTTTCCATGCCTTTTTATTGCATGGTGTTACGGGTTCCGGAAAAACAGAGGTTTATCTTAGGGCAGCGGAGAAGACACTAAACAGCGGGAGAGATGTTCTTGTCCTGGTTCCAGAAATTGCTTTGGCATCCCAGCTGGAGTCGCATTTTATCTCACGGTTTAGCGATCTGGTTGTGATTTTACATTCGGGTTTGTCGAAAGGGGAAAGGTACGATCAGTGGTCTCTCGCTGCCTCCGGCCGGGCGAAGATTGTGATAGGAGCACGATCTGCTGTCTTTGCACCCCTGAAGAATATAGGACTGATCGTTGTTGATGAAGAGCACGATGCCGGATACAAACAGGATGATTCCTTTAGGTATCAAGCCCGTGATCTTGCGATATTGAGGGCGCGCAATCATAAGGCCGTTGCACTCCTTGGATCGGCAACTCCTTCTATTACCAGCTATTATCATGCGATAAAGGGAAAATATACGTTGTTGAGGATGCCGGAACGGGTAGGAGGTCGTAGTCTGCCGAAAGTAACCATACTGGATTTGCGAAAGAAAAAGGCTTCAGGAGTTCGAAATGGTGTATTTAGCCAACAATTGAAGCAAGCTTTACAAGAGACCCTTGACCGAAAAGAACAGAGTCTTCTTTTGATGAACAGGCGAGGTTTTTCCTCAACCGTTCTTTGTCGGGATTGTGGTGCTCCGGTTGAATGTCGTCATTGTCATGTTTCCCTTGTCTATCATAAGAATAGGCAACGTCTTGTATGTCATTACTGCGGGTATAACCTGAGTCACAAGGTGGTTTGCTCTTCGTGTTTTTCAGATGCTCTTGTTCCTTTGGGTTTTGGTACGGAAAGAATAGAAGAAGAGGTCCACGCCCTTTTACCGTCGGCCAGGATTGCTCGATTAGATTCAGATACGGCAGCAGACAGAAAGAAGTTTCTTCAAATTCTAAGAAACATGTATAGGAGAGAAATAGACATCCTGATCGGTACACAGATGATTGCCAAAGGGCATCACTTCCCGCATGTCACACTGGTCGGTGCAGTCTGGGCAGACGGGGGCTTGAATATGCCTGATTTCAGAGCAGCCGAAAGGACCTTCCAGCTTATCTCTCAGGTAACCGGGAGAGCTGGAAGAGGCGAAACCCCGGGCAAGGTGATTATCCAGACAATGCAGCCTGATCATTATTCCATCGTTTTATCCAGAGATCATCGTTATGAAGATTTTTACAGACATGAAATACAAATAAGAAGGATGCCTCTTTTCCCTCCCTACGTTCGATTGATTGCCTTCCATATTCAGGGCCCTGACGAATCTGACGTGAGAGGAACGGCTAACAATCTGGCAACCTGTTGTCGGGAGATGTTAGGCACTTTGCCTGCCAATGGTAATCATAACGAACCGAACTCTCCTGAAATTTTAGGTCCGGCTCCGGCCCCTTTAGACAGACTGTGTGATCTCTTTCGTTGGCAGCTTCTTATGAAAGGACGAAACATCAGCGATCTGCACATGCTGTGCAAAAGCGTAATGAATAAGACCAAACAATTGACGACGGGGCAGACCCGAATAGTGGTGGATGTGGATCCGGAAAATATGATGTGAGACTAAGGTGTCTCGTCTTCGGTGAATTCCGGAAAGAAAAGACACCTTAAAGATCGAAGATCGTCATCAATTTCCATGTTAAGGATCTGGGCCAGGGCATTTAGGATTACGATGGCATTTCGATCGGCATCCAGATGCGATGCGTGTTTGATCCTGTCCAAAATCCCCTTGTTTACCTTTTCAATCTCCTGGTAATACGCTTGAACATTTTTTAAGAAGAAATCTCCGGTCTTTCCCTTTTGGTAGAGGAAATATTGCCGGAGGAGATAGACGGAAATCGAGCGAAACATAGATTCATCTACTGTTGCGAAAGGTAGATGAAAACGGGCCATGGGTTTTAGAATATCCATGGTCGGACAGCCGCTTGTTGCCATTATGATTCCCATGATGGAGCTGAGACCTTCCTGGACCAGGGTGTTTTTGATCACAGTTCGTTCTGTAGTAATGCACGAGACTGTACAGGATTCATGGGAGAGAATATCCTTAAAGGCGGCAACCAACTCAGATATGTTTACTGCAATGGGGCAAAAGGTCCCTGGCGTTTTATTAAGACGACAGCAAGAGCATTGATGGTAACCGAGATTGGTCCAGTTCGGCCGACTGTGTACAGTAGGCTTAAAAAGCAAGGTTTGTGAATCCAGCTGAATAAGAAATCGTTTTTTTGATCCGTCCGGAAAATCAAAGCAATATTTATAGGTGATATCCGAGGTAGTGTTCATGTGTTTTCCTGTTTCATTGCTGAACGAAAGTACTCTTAGCCCAACAAACAACAGCAGAAAAAAAATTTTTGAATGGTTAGGTGCGGCATCTGTTTTTGAAGAATTTAGTACCGCTGGATATTTTTGCTAGAACTTAAACCATTTCTTTTTGGGTGTAAAGAGAATGACTTTGTTGCGCCCCTCATTTTTCGCAGTATATAGAGCTGTATCAGCCATGTTTATGAATGAGCTTTTTGAAAAATGGTCTTCAACTGCCGGTCTGCTGCAGGCAAGGCCGAAACTGGCAGTGACATTATAGGTCATACGATCTTCCTCGAAGAATGTCTCCTCAATGGTCTGCCGCAGTTTTTCGCCGACAATAAGTCCGTTTTCAGATTCGGTTTCCGGGAGAATGATAACAAATTCTTCACCACCGTATCGTGCCAGCGTATCGTATTTCCGAAGGTTTTCTTTGAGGATTCTGGCAAATTCCTTGAGGATAAAATCTCCTACAAGATGCCCATGGGTGTCGTTGAAAATTTTAAAGTTGTCTATATCGATGAGAAGGAGCGAAATATATCCGTCATTACGGAGGGTTCTGTTTATCTCCTGGTCCAACGCGTTCTGAAAGTATCTGTGGTTGTATACCTCGGTGAGTCCATCGATATTGGCAAGATTGTCGAGTAGCCTGTTTTTCTTCTCAAGTTCCTTGGTAAGGTTTTCCAGGGCGATTTTTGTCTCAATAAGCTGCTTGTTCATTTGGGAATAATCAAGATTCATGAGGCTGAGACGTATATTGGCCTCTTGGAGAATTTCTTGAACAGATTTTGTGTTGTGGATTGTAAGACCAAAATATTTTCCTGCTTTCTCAACATGTGAGTTAATGCTTTCGAGTATAGTTTCAATCTGGTCACTGTTGAGGCCCAGAAGCTTTTTTGACTCTTTTTTGAATTTTTTATGATATTCTTCCGGTGCTTTGGAAAATATTATATTGGCTAGGAGGTCGGAAAGATACACTGCTTTAATTGTCTGGATTATTTTTTTATCATCTCCCTGGTAGGATAGGGGAGTGTGGTGATAGAGAATAGGGTGTAGCAATATTTCAGGAAATCCCCAGTACTTGGCAACTTCATAGCCGATGTAACAGTGATCAGAGCCGAATATTTCCATCTCCTTTTCAAATCTGTTGTTGGGATCTTCATCTATACTTTCAAGAAGGTTGTCGTACTCCGACGGAAAGGTTCGAGCCAGGATCAATTCACCAAGATTTTGCAGCAATCCGGATATGAAAATCTCTTCTGTATAGGCCTCACTAACCTGTTCCAAAATTAATTTTGAAGCAACTGCTGAAGCCAGTGAGAGTTTCCAAAAATCTTCAAAATTGAAACGGTTGTTTTTTTTACCGGATTTTATAGTCAAAAACGAAAAGGACAAGACAAGGCTCCGTACCGCATTTGTTCCGAGAATTGAGACGGCCTGTTGGATGGAACCAATCTGCTGAGGAAAACTATAGAAAGCGGAATTGGAGACCTTGAGTATTTTGGCAGAAAGAGATATATCACGGGAAACCAAATCCGCGATGTCGGAAAGAGTCGTATCCTCTTTAGATGTCATGGAAATCAGTTTGGATGCGACCGTCGGAAGTGTCGGCAATTCGTCGGAATTGAGTACAGCTTTGAGCAAATCTTCTTTTTGCATAATATCAGACCTGGATTGTATGGTTTTCTGGCTACCTTAAACAATTGTCCTTTCATCCAATATCGCCGGATACCGAACGAAAATCAAAACTTTTCAAGGTGTCATTGCGAGCCCTAAGGATAGAAAAAACACGTATTGTCACATTATTCCAATTAGTTAGGTGCGAAATGGTTTGTTGTCCATTTCAAATGATCATGTCTTTACCTTCATACACTAGCGATTATAGCTTTATTAGTGATTGAGTTGCAAGGGCGGTAGTAACAGCAGATGGGGGTCTCGATTCAAATTGCTTCTCCGGCTTCCGGGTATGTGCATATTTCTCCGCGGTAATTTGAGAAAACAAAATCTTTCCCGCTGGCAATGACATAGTTCGGTGAGAGAGGAATCTTCCCTTTCCCTCCAGGTGCATCCAATGCCAGTGTAGGAATAGCCATCCCTGAAATGTTGCCAATCATATGCCGAAGAATACTGATACCCTTATCGGTTGTAGTACGGAAATGATTTGTTCCACGGGTCAGATCGGCTTGGAAGAGATAGTACGGTTTAACCCGTATTTGCAATAGTGATTTTGAAAGAGCAAGTATGGTATCCGGGTCGTCATTTATCCCTTTTAGAAGAACAGTCTGGCAGCCGAGGGGAATACCACTATCCGCAAGCAGCCTACACGCTTTTGCCGCTTCGCAAGTGATCTCATTCGGATGATTGAAATGGGTGTTTACATACAGGGGATGAAATTTTTTAAGAATAGAGACGAGTCTTTTGGTAATGCGCATGGGCAGTGTGCAGGGAATTCTTGTGCCGATACGGATAATTTCAATTGATGAAATCTTCCTGATATCGGTAAGAAGATCCTCCAATTTTTCATCTTCAAGAAGCAAGGGATCACCCCCTGAGAGAAGAACATCCCTGATTTCCGGTGTTTTTCTGAGATAGTCCAGACCCGCTCGGATGGTATCGGGGGAGATCTGCATCCTTTCCGTCCCTACTTTGCGTTTTCTGGTGCAGAATCTGCAATACATCGCACATTGGTTGGTGACTAAAAAAAGAGCCCTGTCCGGATAACGATGGACAAGATTGGGGACGGGGCTGAGGCTTTCTTCCCCCAGGGGGTCTTCCACACAGATAGTGTCTTCAAGTTCTGCCTGGTCGGGAACTGCCTGTTTCCAGAGAGGATCTCCGGTGGCTTTGATAAGATTCAAAAAATATGGATTAATACGCATCGGAAAGTTTGCTATTACCTCCTCCAATGCTGTATTATTGCAATTTAAATATTTTTGCAGGTCTGAATAGGTTGTGATACTGTCCTGCAATATCTCTCTCCAGTGTGTCATGGCAAATCATTATGGAGCATAGTTATCTACTTGTCAATCAGACAGGCAGTTAAAAATAGAATTTTAGAATACAAATAGGGAACGAATCATGACAGAGAACCAATACCGATTCAAGTACGATGAGTATGGGAATACTCAAGAAATTCTAGTCTATGGAAGCGGCGCCTCCATTCATTCCATCAGTTTTGTGAACAAAGGCACAGCCTTTAATCTTGAGGAGAGAAAACAACTCGGACTCGAGGCTGCCTTGCCACCTGCCATCCGGGATCTTCAACACCAGGTTGAAGCGACCTCAAACAAGGTCGACGCCAGACCGGACGATGTCCAAAAGTTCATCTTTATCCGTTCATTGTTCGATCGGAATGTGACTCTGGCTCACGCGCTGATAAAAAGCGACATCGAAAAGTATATCGGCATCATCTACACCCCGACCATCGAACTTGCGGTGAAGCAATATTCATCCATGTTCAGGCAGGCGAATGGCCTCCATTTTTATCCCGGCAATATTGATAATGCAGAGAATATTCTTCGTCAATTTTTGCATAGAGATATTCGGATTGCAGTGGTAACCGACAATCAGGGTATAATGGGTCTGGGGGATCAAGGTGCCGGCGGTATTGCCATATGTCTTGGAAAACTTATGCTTTATACCCAAGGAGCTGGAATTGCGCCATGGCATTGCCTGCCGATTTCTCTTGATGTCGGAACAGACAACAAGACCCTTCTCAACGATAACGAATATCTTGGCTGGCGTCATGAAAGACTTAAAGGCGAAGAATACCTGAAATTCATTGGTCGTTTTGCCAGAGCCTTTAGAAATGTGTTTCCCAATGCGATTTGCCAATGGGAAGATTTTTCCAAACAGAACGCCTACAGTATTAGAGATGCCTTTTCCGATGATCTGATATCGTTCAACGAGGATATCCAGGGAACAGGTGCGGTAACTCTTGCAGCTATCTTCACAGCAATGAGGATTAAGAAAGAACGTTTGCAGGATCAGGTTTTCTTGATTCATGGAGCCGGAACCTGCGGAGTAGGTATTGCCGAACAGATTGAGCTCGGCTTACGGGAAGAGGGGCTCAGTGAACAACAGGCCAAAGCCCGTATTTTTACCTTCGATTCCCAAGGAGTAGTCAGAGCCGACAAAAACAATGAACTCTATAAGATGAGATTTGCCAAGGATCCTGATCAGTATCCCTGGTTACTCGATGACGGGATCGGCCTGGATGACGTGGTTCGACAAGCTGGGGTTACCGTGCTTATTGGCACTTCAGGTCAGGGCGGTTGCGTCGGGTGCTTTATTGAAGACGTGATCAAAGAGGTGGCCAGGAATACGGATCGCCCTGTAATTCTACCCTTGTCAAACCCCAAAGCCGTGATGGAAGCCCTGCCCACCGATATTTATAATTGGACGGATGGAAAGGCCTTGGTTGCAACGGGTAGCTCCTTTGAAACGTATGAACTGAATGGGAAAACGCATCAAACTGCTCATTGCAGTAATGCCCTGGTCTTCCCAGGGGTGGGATTGGGAATCCTTGCCTCGGGAGCAAGGGAGGTCTTGCCCACATTCTTTACCGCCGCAGCGCATGCCGTCTCTGATTATGTCCTGAAAGATTGCATGACCAAAGGACAACTTGTGCCGCCTGTTAGAAAATTGCCAGAGGTGAGCGTCAAGGTGGCTCTTGCCGTGGCGATGTGTGCGGTGCGGGAAGGAGTAAGCAGGCCATGTGTGTATTCACGCTTCAAACATGAAAACGATGAGGCAAGAATGAAGGAGTTGATTGCGAAGATGCGTTGGGAGCCTGATTATTTTCCCTTGATTGCGATGTAGTTAAAACGGGAGCACATCATGTTGCATTCAAACTTTTAGTTGAATGCAACATGATGTGAGGCTCGGGCCCTTGATTCTTGACTTCACCACTGTGGCTCAAAGGGCCCGATGGATTGATTAGGAATTCTGCATTTCACAGGCCATGATTGTCTGTTTGCAGAGTACCCAGGTGGTAACGGAACCCACACCTGCCGGTACTGGAGAGATTTTTTGTACTATTGGCTCAGCTTCGGCAAAGTCCACATCACCACAGTATTTTCCTGGATTGTCAGGATCGGGGTTGATGCCCACATCGATTACGATTTGTCCGGCATTTACATAATTGCCTTTGACCATCTTGGCCCTTCCCACGGCAGCAATCAGAATATCCGCACCTTTACAGACATCGGGCAGGTTTTCGGTCCTGGAGTGACAGATTGTTACCGTGGCGTGTTCTCGTAACAGAAGCATGGCCAGCGGTTTTCCAACCACGAGAGAACGACCGACAACGACACACTTTTTCCCTTTGAGTGGGATATCGTAATGGCGGATCATCTCCATGCACGCCGTCGGGGTACAGGGTGGGAAACCGGTCGGATCATCGGTAAAGATCTTTGCGGCGCCGCCGGTGGTCAGACAGTCCACATCTTTTTCAACCGGAATCAAGGTCCTGATTTTTTTCTCATCAAGGTGCTTCGGTAAGGGAGAAAACATCAAGATGCCGTTTACTTCTTTCATATTTCCCACTTTCATTACAGCATCTTCGAACGCAGCCTGGTTAATATCTTCCGGGTATTCAAAAACTTCAGAGTCCATACCGAGAGCGGCGCAGGTTTTTTTTGCTCCACCTTCATAAAAGAGGTCATCCGGACGCTTTCCCACCCGGATGATGCCAAGCTTCGGGGTAGTTCCTTTTCCTTTTAATGCCTCAACCTGCTTGGTCAATTCCGCCTTCATGGCATCGACAACGGGTTTTCCTTTCAACAGTTCAGCCATAGTAAATCTCCTTATTTGGTCAATTTTCCTAGGACAAGGGCCAAGGTTTCATCGGCGATTTTGGATCCGGTATCAAGAAGTCGATCCATTTCTTTGCGAGTTGTAGAGCAGAATTCCTGGTCCTTGATGGTATTAAGATTGATAATGACATTCAGACTTCCGGAAATAAGTGCACTTTTTAAAAATACTACACCACAACCGACATCTGAGATGGCTATCATGGTTCCGATCTCTCCCATCCTGGCGTGAATTTTGATACCCTCGAAGGCTGCCCGCATAATTTCCATCGGAACTCCGCAAGCTACCTTACAGCAGTTTTCCATGGTCTCTTCTTTATATTTGGCCTCTTCGGGAGTATTTTTAGGGAGTCCGTATGCTTTGGAGAGAGGCTCGAAAACCTCTGCATCCTTGTCGACCAATCGTTTCAATTTGGTGATAATTTCCTCGCCCTTGGCAACAAGCTCCTTCACTTCTCCTTCAACGTCGGCATATTTTTTTTTGCCTACAGTAAGGTTACCAACCATATTGGAAAGAGCCATTCCGATTGCGCCTCCCATAGCTGCAGCTCCACCGCCACCCGGAACAGGTGCTTTTGATGCCAGTACTTCAATGAATGCCGAACAGGTTTGATCTACCATTGTCATTTTCGTTCTCCTTTCTGATTAATAGTCGCATTGAGGCCATTTCCTGGAATGAGAACATGGCATAGTTCCATTTCAAGGTATGCCCCCGTTCACTAAAGACTGTCTTATAGCCTGTAACCAATCAAAATGTTTTGTATTCCAATGTGACTTTATAAATATCCTATTCCTAAATCATTTAGTCTCCCAGCTTGATCGCGGATATAAAATGTATACCCACAATGAGGATAGTTACAAACGGTATTCTTACCTTGATACGGTCGGGAAATCTTTTAGTCCTCTTTTATAACAGTCCACCAAGTCTACGGCAATATTTTAAATGCTCTTTTTTTTTAGAGAAGCTGCTTGTGTCGTACAAAAAAAAAGAACCAGGGCGAATTGGTCAGACATGCACAGCCCTCTATTGTTAGGTATGAGCTGGATACCTTTGGCCATACCGAATCGTTACCGTAAGAATTCCGTCCGTTTTTATTTATTGTGATAATTTGTTTTAATGGAGAAAAGCATTGTTTTGAGATCGGCATAGCTAGTAGCGTTATAGATCCTTTTTCTCAAAGTGCCGCTTTCGTAGAAATGCTTAAAATAACGACCAATAATATTTTTTATCAAGCCAAGCATGCGATCGGTGGGGTGCAGATAACGTTCTATGAGTTCCAGATGTCTAAGAACCCCTTGTAAAATTAATGCCGGTTGGTTCGGTCTCCCTGATTCTTTGAAAACCCAAGGGTTACCTAGAGAAGCTCTTCCAATCATCACGGCATCGCAACCGGTTTCATGCATCATGGCAAGACCATCCAGGTACGAGTCTATATCACCATTTCCGATTACTGGAATCGAAACGGCTTTTTTCACCTGAGCTATGATGGAACGATCTGCTTTCCCGGTAAAGCCCTGAGTCCACGTCCGGCCGTGGACGGTTACCGCTATAGCTCCTGCATTCTCAGCCATCCTGGCAAAGGAGACAGCTGTGATGTGTTTAAAATCGAGTCCGGAGCGAAATTTTACCATGACCGGCAAACCGCTGCGCTCACGAACGTTTCGAATTATTCTTTCTGCCAGTTGGGGGTCTGCCATCAAGGCGGCACCTGCACCGTTTTTAGTTACTTTAGGTACAGGACATCCCATGTTTATATCAATGCAGTCAGGTGAAAAGCGGGCCAGTATTTCGGCTGCTTTTCCCATTATTTCAGGATCGGAACCGAAAAGCTGAATAGCAACAGGGCGTTCCTCCGGCACAGAGGCAAGCATTGCCAAGGTCTTGCGCTGTCCATAGACAATACCATGACTGCTGATCATCTCGGAGAAGCACATTCCGGCACCATATTCACGACAGAGCAGACGGAAAGGAAGATCTGAATATCCGGCAAGCGGTGCCAGGAGAAACGGGCAGGGTACGGTGAAATCGGCAATCTGTAACATGAATCTTCAGAAAAAATCTAACCCAATCTGCCTCAATTTTTAAGTCCGATATATCTTTAAATGTCCCAAAGGATTTCATCTGGGCATAAAATAATAAAGCCGCTCATCAAGAGAGCGGCTTTATACAAAAAAACAGAATGACAACTTTTAGAATCGCCGTATCGAATTAAGGGTTCTTAGGTAAATACTTTCAGAGAGATCATCTATGATTTTATCCAATGCCCTGGATTCATTGTCACTGGTTACGGTACTGTCGCTGGTAATTGAATATGCTTCCGTATAGACCTTGCTGGGGACTTCCACAAGGACTTTGCCGGTCTTCACATTTTTTAGAATATAGCGAACCGTAAGGTGTGCCTGTACCTGGGTTGTCGTATTATTGGCACCGTATGATAGGCTTGGGATATCCATGGCAACAATTTCCCCGCCAAGAATCAGGTCGGCTCCTTCCTTTGTTCTTTTAACCTTGATGGAGCCGCTTTTTTGATACCATTTGATCAATGACTGATAAATTTTTGAGTCAAGATTTAATTCGCTGGTCCGGTTTTTCCAGTTGGCAATATAGACCGATATCTCAGGGCCACTATAGACATAGGGGTTATGATATCCGCAAGAGGTTGATACAAAGAGCAGGAGAATACAAATTGAAAGATAACGGATAAATAATTTCAATGGCTGCCTCCGATACGGTAAGGTTATCTGATTGGCACTGTTACAGTTGCTCTAACTGACTTTTAGAAACTCTAGTATAGTAGTATCAAACAACAATATTCACAAGTTTCTTCTTTATAACTATTGTTTTTTTAATAACCTTTGAATTTGTAAATTTTAAAACATTTTCATCGGTTAATGCCTTGTCTTTAAGTTCTTCGTCTCCGATGTCGGCGGGGACCTGTAAACGGGAGCGGAGTTTTCCGTTTACTTGGATAACGATAGTCAACATATCCTCCTTGGCAGCTTCTGCGTCGTAGGAGGGCCAACTTTCTTTTTCTAAAGACTGTTCAATACCACATTGCTCCCACATCTCAGCACTGAAATGAGGAACCATAGGTGAGAGAAGGAGGAGAATGGTATGTAGTGCCTGTTTCATTACAGGCGCTTCGGCTTTCTCTCTTTTTCCTTCTTCACATACAGAAAGGGCGTTGAAAAGCTCCATGATAGCGCTGATAGCCGTATTAAAATGGAAATTATTTTCTATATCCTGGGTGACCTTTCTAATGGTTTGGTGCATCTTCCTGTTAATAGCCTTGCCGGTTTCCGATAGCTGATCAGGTATGCTACTGGCTTCTCGTATAGTTTGTTTGTTGTTCAATATATAGCGGTAAACACGGTTCAAAAACCGGGAGGCGCCTTCAACTCCTTGGGCACTCCATTCAAGATCCTTTTCCGGCGGGGCTGCGAAAAGGCTGAAGAGACGAACAGTGTCTGCTCCGTATTCGTTGATAAGATCATTTGGGTCCACCACGTTTCCTTTGGATTTGGACATCTTCATCCCATCCTTGATGACCATTCCCTGGGTAAGAAGATTGGTGAAAGGTTCGGTAATATCGAGATAGCCGAGATCCCTTAGGACCTTGGTGAAAAAGCGGGAGTAGAGAAGGTGAAGGATCGCATGTTCGACACCGCCTATGTACTGGTCAACCGGCAGCCAATGGGAGGCTTTGGAAACGTCCAGAGGCGATTCTATATAACGCGGACTTGTGAATCTGGCGAAATACCAGGATGATTCGACGAAGGTGTCCATGGTATCCGTTTCACGACGTCCCTCGTTCCCGCACATAGGACAGATTGCCTTGTAAAAAGATTCCCGTTGGTCAAGAGGAGCACACTCACTTTGCCCCGAGTCGGTATCTTCTGGGAGTATCACCGGCAGCTCATTTGCCGGTACCGGTTGTATCCCACAAGAATCACAATGGATCATCGGGATAGGTGCTCCCCAGTATCGTTGTCTTGATATGCCCCAGTCTCTTAGTCTGTAGGTGACATGCGCCGAGCCGAATCCCTTGTCCTTGGCATAACGGATGATCTCTTCCTGGGCCTTAACGGAATCCATGGAACTAAAAGGTCCGGAGTTTATCAAAATGCCGGGAACTGTTGATGCTTCCGTCATCTCTTCGACATCTAGGGATTCATTTTCAGGAATAACGACAGGAACAATGGGAAGTTTGTATTTTAAGGCAAATTCGAAGTCTCGCTGGTCGTGGGCAGGGACGGCCATTACCGCGCCGGTGCCGTATTCCATGAGAACGAAATTGGCAACATAAATCGGCACCTCGGCCCCGGTAAACGGATTAATGCAGTAACGACCTGTAAAAATACCTTCTTTTTCAATCTCGGCATCAAAATTATTTTTTTGTTTGTCACGGATGATGCGATCGGCAAATTCTTTTATTTCCAATGCGTTGTCAGATCCTGCAATCAAGGCATCAAGGAGTGGATGTTCAGGGGCAATGGAGAGAAAGGTGACACCGTAAATAGTATCGGGACGGGTTGTGAAAATCGGAATACTCTTTTCTATTCCAACCAGTTTGAATTCACAGGAAAGCCCGGTGGATTTACCGATCCAATTACGTTGCATGGTTAAAACCTTTTCCGGCCATCCGCTCAATTCATCAAGGTCTGAGAGCAATTCTTCGGCGTAATCCGTAATCTTGAAAAACCAGCCATACATCGTCCTCGGCACAACGATTTCGTTACAGCGCCAACAGGCCCCGTCTTCAACCTGCTCGTTTGCAAGAACGGTTTGACAGGAATTACACCAGTTGACCGTCGTTGCTTTTCTATAAACCAGCCCTTTTTCATACATCTTAAGAAAAAGGAGCTGTTCCCATTCATAATATTTTACATTGCATGTGGCAATCTCGCGATCCCAATCATAGGATAACCCGAGCTTACAAAGTTGATTGCGCATATAATCAATGTTGTCGTATGTCCATTTGGCAGGGTGGGTATTGTGTTTGATGGCAGCATTTTCAGCTGGCAGACCAAAGGCATCCCACCCCATCGGGTGAAGGACATTGAATCCGCGCAGTCTTTTGTACCTGGCAATAACATCGCCTATTGAGTAATTGCGGACATGGCCCATATGAATTCGTCCTGAAGGATAGGGAAACATCTCAAGGACGTAATATTTTTCTTTGCTCTCCTCAATAACTGCTCTATAAGTGTTTTGGCTGAGCCACAGGTTTTGCCATTTTGCTTCAATTGTTTTGAAATCATATCTGTCGTTTGTGGATATACCGCTCATACTCTGTGCCTCTGGATTGGGAGATAATTCTTAGAAATAATTGAAACGGAGCATATCGCCGTTTGCTTTTGCAGATGAGCCTTGACCTTTTATTGTAAGTAGGGCTCGTCGAAATGGCTCATGTTTTCAAACATAGTGAATTCTTTAAGAAATGTCAATTTCACACTGCCAATTGGGCCATTTCGTTGTTTGCCGATTATAATTTCTGCAGTCCCTTTTTCCGGATTGTCTTCGGACTTATTGTAGACCTCATCACGGTATATAAAACAGATCACATCCGCATCCTGTTCGATGGCACCGGATTCGCGCAGATCGGCCATCATGGGCCGTTTATCGGTTCTGCTTTCGAGACCACGGTTGAGTTGCGAGAGGGCAAGAATAGGAACCTTATATTCTTTGGCCAGAGCCTTTAAAGACCGAGATATTTCACTTATCTCTTGGGTTCTGTTTTCGATAGTGCTTCTCCCACGCATCAGCTGCAGATAATCAACGAGAATCATGCCAATATCATTTTGAGATGCCAGCCTGCGTATCTTGGCCCGCATTTCAAGGATAGAGATAGCCGGAGTGTCATCTATATAAATGGGAGCCTCGGAGAGCATTCCGACAGCCCTAGTCAATTTTGGCCAGTCGTCGGTGTGTAGCTTTCCGGTGCGTATGCGGTGGGAATCTATTCTGCCAACAGAACTGAGAAGACGCATGGCTAACTGTTCTTTTGACATCTCGAGGCTAAATATACCAACCCCAATTTTTTCGACAAGCGCGGCATGCTGCGCAATATTCATTGCAAAAGCCGTTTTTCCCATCGAAGGTCGGCCTGCAAGAATTATCAGGTCGGAAGGTTGTAGTCCTGCCGTCATTTTGTCAATCTCGAGGTAACCAGTAGGTACGCCTGTTATAAATTCTTGTCTTTTAAAGAGTTTTTCAACTGTCTGGAAAGCTGTCGGGATAATATTTTTTAATGGGGCAAAAGTTTGCCCTGCTTTGCTTCCCGCTATCAGAAAAATTGCCTGTTCTGCTTCATCAACCAGATTGTCGACATCACCTTGCTCGTCGTAACATCTGGTTGCGATTTCAGTATTGACCTGGATGAGATTTCGCAAAATAGCCTTTTGCCTGATAATTCTAGCATATGAACCTATGTTTACCGTAACCGGGACAATGGAGGTGAGGGTTGCAAGGTAAGAGGCGCCACCGATTTCTTCCAGTTGGTTCTTATCTTTGAGGAGATTGGTAACAGTTACGAGATCCTGAGGCTCGTTTTTTTCAAAGAGCTCCACCATTGCCTCAAAAATCAATTTGTGGCTGTTCCTATAGAAATCCGTTGCGCCGAGAATTTCAAGAACAGATGTCAAGGATTTGTCCTTCAACAAAATCGAGCCCAGTACCGATTGTTCCGCCTCAAGATTTTGCGGGGGGATCTTTGCAGCCGTGGTAATATTTTTTGATGCGAATGAAGAGGTGTCTGCCATTGTCTTTGAAGAGATTCTCCAGCTTTAAGTAAAACAAAAACACACCATTGAGAGTTATTTCTCAAGGTGTGTTTTTGTAAGACTGAGAAAAAATTGAAAGAACCGATCCAACACTTTTAAAAAGAGCAGGATTCATTGGTGTAACCCTATTGTGGGGATACGTTCTCTTAAAAACGATTCGAAATTTTCTCATTTTTCAACGGATGGCGTTTGGGCAACTAAAATGGAGATTGCCCAAAAAAATCCGTCGAGCTATTCTCCGGCCCCTTGTTTGGTGACCTTGACCAAAATCGGAGTGACCAAATCAAAACCAACCTTGATGTTTATCGTAGACTCGCCAAGTGTCTTGATCGGCTCCGGCATGATAATCTGTTTTTTATCAATAGATACATTCATCGCTGCCAATTTTTCACAGATATCGTTACTGGTCACGGAACCGAAAAGCCTATCATCTTCTCCAGCGAGTTGTTGAATTTCAACCACAATGCCTGCAATCTGCTTAGACAGGTCTTCGGCCTTTTTACGTTGCTGCCCGATACGGGCTTCAATTGCGGACCTGTTCCGTTCGAGAATTGCAAGATTATCCGGAGTAGCAGGAACTGCCTTTCTTTGAGGCAAAAGATAATTCCGGCCATAGCCCGGCTTGACAGTTACAACATCGCCTTCTTGGCCAAGGGAAGTTATGGTTTCTTTAAGAATAAGCTTCATTTGGTTACTCCTTGTAGTATTTCTACGTTTAAAATCCAACCAGAGCAAAATTGGAGAGTTATTTTAAATCCTCGTACTGTTGATTCAATCGTCTTATATCGAGCCATATATCGGCTATCCCAAGAATCAGGAGAATGATGGTTCCCGAAGATTGGATAACGGCAAGAACATAGAGTGGCACACGAAAAAAGATGGGCATTTTCCATTTGTTAAAGAAAAAGACTACGATTGAAAGTCCTTGAAAAACAAATAAAACACTTACGGGAATCAGGAGATTGATTCCTATGGTTCTCAATGGCTCGGCTGGTAAAAGGGCAAATATCCCGGCTACAATTGCCGCCCAAATAAGTTTATCCGGCAATTTCCATAGCTTGTATTCAGGCCAAGGGGCCTTGCCGATATATTTCAATGCCAAACGATTCCCACAAACCATGGTAAACCAGATTGTCATTATCACAAAATTACAGAGTATCGCCGGTAAAATAACGGGGAAATAGGTTTTTGTCTGGTTCAGCATCTGCTCAATTGCAATCAAAGTGTCGACCGGGATGGATTTATTGTTCCTGTAAGCATTCATCAGGACATCCATCCAGTCTTGTACCCCGTGGATCAAGGCAGAGTATGAAAAGGAGGAATCCAAGACAATAAGTCCTCCCCAAAAAACCAGCCAACATGTTCCCAGAGCCAAAATTCCTTTGGTTCCTGCGCTGATCTGGTTTTCAGATCTAACCGCGGAACGGGCTATTATATATCCTGCTGGAATACAGGTCAGGGCCAGCACGTATAGAGGCAGCGTTCGCAGGAAGAAACAGACTGCAAACGCAAGCACAACTCCTTGAACGACTATCTTGCTGCCGGTGTTCCACCCGAATCCATATAAAAAAAGGAACGCAGCTAATGGAACAAAACCGTTCAGCCAGGAGAATAACGGCCATTCAATTCCAGGAAGAATGATTACCGAGGAGAAAAGTAAGACATAGTTAAATATGCCCATTCCTGCAGGTTTTCTTTCAACCTGGACCACTTTTAAAACTCCTTTTTTATCCCTGAACGGAACCGGAATAGGGAAGGAGCGCAATATGTCTAGCCCTTTTTATTGCTTCGCAGAGCTGCCTTTGATGTGTAGCGCAGGTGCCGACGATCCTTCTGGGAATGATTTTCCCTCTTTCTGAAACAAAATTACGCAGTGTTTTTACATCTTTATAGTTAATAGAAAGCTCTTTGTCTACGCAAAATCTGCAGACTTTCTTTCTCGAAAATATCTTCTGTGGTCTTTGACCCATGGTGTTCACTCCTGCAATGCAATGGTTTTAGAATGGTTTCCCCTAATCTTCGTTGTCTTCGGAATTTTCATCCGAATCTTCTGATTTTTCATCAGAATTATCGGATTTTTTGTTCTCGTCTTCTTCCTGTTCAGAGTCTGAAGCCAAAGCAGCATTCTTGAGATCGGCCAAGTCTTTGGCCGCCTTATCAGCCTCTTCCTGGGTGATTTCGTCGGAAAGTTTTACAGTCAGATAGCGAAGAACGGAATCATCGATTCTGAACTTTCGTTCCATCTCAGCAACTGCATCGGGAGTGCCAGCAAAATCACAATAAACATAATATCCAAGTGATTCTTTTTTTATGGGGTAGGAAAGCTTTTTCATCCCCCATTTATCAAGAGCGATGATCTGTCCATTGTCTGATTGAATAATGTTTGTGGTATTTTCAATCAGCGTGTTGATCTGTTCTTCAGCGAGTGTCGGGCGAAGAATATAGATCGTTTCATACCTGCGCATGTGTTCCTCCTCGTGGACTCATGTTTTAAGGATTATTCATCCCTTTTTTTCGGCTCTTGTGGGTAAGGATACAAGAGCGAAGAGGTTTGTTTCGGCAAAGAGTAGTTCCAGAACTTTAATTTTGTGCCTTGTTTACAAAAACATCATTCGTGAAAAAGCTCTATTTTGTCCGAAACCCTAAGGAATAAAAGAAATAAATACAAACAATAGCCTTCCTGAATCAGGATGCCATTGCCACTAGAATAAGGATGGAACATTACATATTTTGTCTGGAAAAGTCAAATTTTTTTTGATTTTTCTTGTGCTTTAATCATCTCCCATTGCTTTCTTAAAGCCTCCTCGTCTTTGATTTGAACTCCTGCAAATACGTGAGGATGACGACGGACTAATTTTTCGCGTATGGTATTAATTACATCAATAAGTTCGAAAGTCTTGCTTTCGGAACTGATCATGGCTATCATAACAATTAAGAAGAGGAGATCGCCTGCTTCTTCGCAAATATTTTCTGGGTCGTTGTTATCTATTGCCAGGAGCAATTCGTTGAATTCTTCTCGTAAATATTTAGTCAGCGAAATTATGGTTTGCTTTTTATCCCATGGACAGCCGTTTTCACCTCTTAGTATCTTGACTATATCCACCAAATCTAGAAATGCCTTTTCAATTTCATACATTAAAAACCTCTTTTGTTAGAATAAAGCTAGAAAAACAGTGAAGCTGTATTAAATTTATGGAGTATAAAAATACAAGGCGTTTTTTTCAAACCAGCAAATCTTGAGATAATTGTTGACTTCTCCGACCTGACCAACTAAGTAGCGTATACAAAATATTTAGGCGTTTAGTACGCCAATCGGGAAAATATGGTCAATGTCGGGGAGGGGAGCTAACCGTATTTCAAGTATTTTTTCGAAGGAGTGATGAAATGAAGAAAAACCAGAATGAAGGAACCATGATGGAAGACGAAAGGAAACAGAAATTCCTCCTTGAGAAACACAAGGATATTGCGAGGATCGATCAAGAAACCAAACGAACGCATGGCTGGTATGTCAGAGTCAGGTATCTTGGTAAAACCCATTCGAAATTTTTTTCTGACAGAAAGTGTGGTGGAAGATATTCAAGTCTCCTCTCGGCAATATCTTGGCGGAACAAAACTGAGAAGAAACTCGGCAAAGTCCGTACCAATAAACATATGGTAACGGTGAGCAATTCAGGTACAGGGGTGGTCGGAGTCCGTTTGAATGAGAAACTCAACAGGTACGAAGTAAGTTGGGTAACCGATCAAGGAAAACAGGGCAAAACTTCGGTATCGATAGCAAAACATGGAAAGAAGGCCGCATTCAATAGGGCGTGTTCGATCCGTCGTGAGAGAGAAAATGCTCGCCTTGGATATGGCTCGTAAGAGTGATCAAACGTAAAGTTTACACTTATGTTTAGAGATTAGGGGTGGGGTGTTCTGAACATAAAGATTTTTGAAAACGGAAATGTTGGGGACGAAGACTAGACGGAACCTCAACATTTCCGTTTTCTATTTATCGCATGAATTATTGTATGCAATTTAAACGAAAAGCATTGACAATAGCTTAAGAAAAGTGTCAAATACGAAGTTCTTAATTTGGAAATATCTAACTAAAAGACATTAACAAAATTCCATACAAAGAGGTTCATATACAATGTATGCTATAGTACGTACTGGAGGAAAACAATACCACGTCTCCAATGGTGACCAGTTGCGTGTCGAAAAGTTGAACGGGAACGTTGGTGACACTGTTGAGCTTAACGATGTTTTGATGGTGGTTAATGAGGGTGAAACCATTATCGGGCAGCCAGTGGTTGAGAACGCAAAGGTCGTAGCAACAATTGCTGAGCAGGGCAGAGCTAAAAAGGTAATTGTATTTAAGAAAAAAAGAAGAAAAGGCTATCGTCTTAAAAATGGTCATCGCCAATCGTATACGGCAATTAAAATAACTGAAATATCAGCATAATTATTGAAAATTGTAACAATCCAGGAAAGATTGCTGATTGTAATTAGGAGCGTTGGATACAAGGAGTAAGAAATGGCACATAAGAAGGCAGGCGGAAGCTCAAGGAACGGCCGCGACAGCAAAGGGCAAAGACGAGGAGTTAAACGATTTAGCGGCGAAACAGTAAAAGCCGGCAATATACTTATTCGTCAGCTGGGGACTAAGATCCATCCCGGTAGCAATGTCGGTTGTGGAAGAGATTATACCCTGTTCGCAAAAATCGATGGTGTCGTCAAATTTGAGGCATTTGGAAAAGAGAGAAAACGGGTGAGTGTCTATCCTGAAGGCTGAAAAGCTCGTCCGTACTTGTTTTGCTTGGAACTGACTCCGGTAAGGAACAGACCAAAAAGCTTTAAAAAACTCGACCTCAAGTTTTGTTGATGGTCGAGTTTTTTTATTGGTAGTATCCTCTATACATCTTCGAGTATGACGATATGGCATTTGTTGATGAAGCAAAATTCTTTGTTAAAGCGGGAGATGGCGGGAACGGATGTATCAGCTTTAGGAGAGAAAAATATGTTCCTAAAGGTGGACCTAACGGTGGAGATGGTGGGTCCGGAGGAAATGTTGTTATCCGTGCCACCAAAAAACTCCAGTCTTTGATCGATTTCCGTTACCGATCTCATTTTAAGGCTGAAAATGGTGTGAGCGGACAAGGAAAAGACATGCATGGCAGAAATGGTAAAGACTGTCTTATGGAAGTTCCTGTCGGATCTGTTATCAAAGACAGTATAATGAATGAACACTTGGCCGATCTTCTCCTTGACGGGGATATGTTCGTAGCTGCAATTGGCGGCGAAGGGGGACTTGGTAACCCCCATTTTGCAAGCGGCACCAACAGAACCCCTCGCATTGCCACGAAAGGAAAGAAGGGTGAAGAAAAATGGCTTAAAATTGAGTTGAAGCTCATTGCCGACGTGGGTCTGGTCGGTCTTCCTAATGCCGGAAAATCCACTTTGCTCTCCCGATTATCGGCTGCAAACCCGAAGATTGCCGATTATCCTTTTACCACCCTTGAACCGCAGTTGGGCGTTTTACAGTTCAAACATCATGACCCTTGCATTATTGCAGATATTCCCGGCTTGATTGAGGGAGCAAGTCATGGAGCCGGACTGGGATTTACCTTTTTGCGTCATGTGGAGCGAACCAAAATACTCCTCCACCTGATCGATGTTTCAAGCGAAACTCCCGAAGAAGATTTTCGGATTCTGGAAAACGAATTGTGCAGCTATAAACAGGAACTTAACGATAAGACGAAAATTATTGTTCTGAATAAGATCGACAAAGTACCCCTTGAAGACGTGAGGAAATTAGACCAGCAACTCACGTCATCCGGCTGTAAAACAATTCAAATATCGTGTTTGACGGGAAAGGGTCTTCAACCTCTCATGACTTTACTAAGGAAAACTCTTGACGGAGAAAGTTCCTGCTACTGATGATTTTGCAGTTCATTTAACTACCGGTAAAAATTTGTTGTTTAATCTATCTGTCAGATACTATTGAGATACTAATCATGACATTTCAGATGAATATAGAGGACGGTTTATTCTTAAGGCAGACCTTGTTCGACAAGGCAAAGCGGGTTGTGATTAAAGTTGGAAGCGCCGTTTTGACAGAAGCCAGGGGAATGAATCTCGAGGTGATCAACAATCTGGCCAGGGAAATTTCCTTCCTTCATAATACGGGGCGGGAGGTTATTCTCGTAACATCGGGGGCCGTTGCGGCAGGGCAGAAAAAGCTTTCAATCGATAGGAGCTTGCATATCGATCTTAAAGAAAAACAGGCATTGGCCGCGATCGGTCAATCCTCCTTGATGCATTTGTATGATACTGCTTTTTCCATATGGAACAAGAATATTGCCCAAATCCTTTTGAATCATTCGGATCTTGCCGATAGGGATCGTTATCTGAATGTCAGAAATACCATACTGACCCTTTTTCGCTTTAATGTAATCCCCATAATCAATGAAAATGATACGGTTTCGGTTGAGGAGTTGCGCTTTGGTGATAACGATACATTGGGAGCATTGGTGGCAAACCTCATTGAGGCAGACATGTTTATCTGTTTGACAGATGTTATCGGTCTCTATAGTAGTAATCCCACAACTGACCCCGAGGCAAAACCCATTTATACTGTGGAAGAGGTTACTCCGGAAATTGAAGCAATGGCCGGAAATATTAAAAGCTCCTTGGGGACGGGAGGCATGCAGAGCAAACTGCGTGCTGCCAAGATGGTTTCTGCAGGCGGCGGCAGCTCGTTTATTGGTCCTGGACGAGAAAAATTCATACTCAGTCAGCTCTTCAGCGGTGAAAAAGTTGGGACATTTTTTCTCCCCAAAAATGAAAAGATTCAGAGCCGGAAGCGCTGGATTGCCTACGTATTGAAACCAAAAGGGTCCATTGTTATTGATGATGGAGCCTGTGCCGCGATTACCATTCATGGAAAAAGCCTCCTCCCTTCTGGAATATTGGAGGTACAGGGGACATTCGGTATTGGAGAATCCATTTGTTGCCTCAACCAGGCAAATGAATGCATTGCAGTTGGACTTACCAATTATCGGTCTTCGGATATTGAAAAAATCAAAAGATGTCGTTCAAATCAAATAATTGATATATTGGGTTTTAAAGACAGTGACGAGGTGATTCATCGTGACAATCTCGTTTTGATGTAGTCACCTGCTGTTCGGATTTCTTGAAAATTTAACTCTTTAGAGGATAGGAGATGACACCAACAACCGAACTGCAAAACAATATCGCCTCAATGGCAAAAAGAGCCCAGGTCGCCTCACGATCGTTGGCTTCCATATCTTCAGAAAAGAAAAACGCAATTCTCCATCGAATGGCAATTCTTCTCGATGAACAACGTCAGTTCATCGAGAAGGAGAACAAAAAAGACCTTATCGCCGGAAAAGAGAAGGGTTTAAACAACGCCATGCTCGATAGACTCGAACTTTCCGACTACGTCATGGAATCAATGATAAAAGGCCTACATGAAGTGCGCGTGCTCCCGGATCCTGTGGGGGAGGTAAGCACTATGCGTAGGAGACCTAATGGTATGAGTGTAGGACGCATGAGGGTGCCATTGGGAGTCATTGCGATGATCTATGAGTCCCGTCCTAACGTGACGGTCGACGCTGCCGCCCTGTGCCTCAAAGCAGGAAATGCAGTCATGCTGCGGGGAGGTTCGGAGGCGATTCATTCGAATATGGCTTTGGCTAAAGTCCTGCAACAGTCGCTTGAACTCGAGGGGATAAATCCCGATGCCATTCAGATTGTCCCGGTTACGGACAGGCAGGCGATAACCGTCATGCTCGCCCAGGAGGATTTTATCGATCTCGTCATTCCCCGAGGAGGAGAGGGACTTATTCGCTTTGTTTCTGAAAATTCCAAAATCCCTGTTCTCAAACACTACAAAGGTGTTTGTCACATATTCGTAGATAGTCAAGCGGATATCGAGAAGGCTATACCGATTATTATAAATTCCAAGACGCAACGCCCCGGTGTCTGTAATGCATTGGAAGGGTTGCTCATACATCAGGATATTACCCGGGAATTTCTCCCGCTTATATCCAATCATCTGCAACAGGCAGGGGTTCGCTTGCTGGGCTGTGATAAATGTCTGGAAATAGCACCCGATATGCAACCTGCAGCAGAAAGCGATTGGGGAAGGGAATTTCTAGATCTTGTTCTTTGTGTCAAAATTGTCTGTGATTTCGAAGAAGCAAAAGCGTATATTGAGCGCTATGGTTCCCGTCATACCGAATCCATTGTTACGGAAGATTACAGTATGGCCCAACGTTTCATCAATGAAATCGATGCTTCGGCAGTTATGATTAATGCTTCAACACGATTTAATGACGGGGGGGAGCTTGGTTTGGGAACAGAAATCGGCATCAGTACGACCAAACTCCATGCCTATGGCCCCATGGGGCTTGAAGAGCTGACCACTAGAAAATTTATCGTATACGGCCAGGGACAGGTACGCAGTTGACGAGACGTATTGGTTTGTTGGGGGGAACTTTTGATCCGGTTCATTATGGGCATCTGCAGCTTGCAGAACTGGCCTTGCGGCAATGTGAACTTGCTATTGTGCTGTTCATCCCGGCTGTTAGTCCTCCTCACAAAGTCACTAGAAAGATAGCTGAATTTAGGCATAGAGTTGCTATGCTGGAGCTTGCCCTTGCCGATCAGGATGTTTTTTTTCTTTCTCTTCTTGAGGACGATTTGCCGGTTCCATCCTACACTGTCGATACGTTAACCTATCTAAGAAAAAATCAAAGGGGCGATGATGAGTTTTATTTCATCATCGGTGAAGATGCATTTCTAGAGATCTGCAGTTGGAAATCCTATGAAGAGCTGTTAACTCTTACTCATTTTATTGTTGCGGGAAGAACTGGTTATTCCACAGAATATTTTCAAACATTCGTTCACTCGCTGGGATATGTCCTCAATGGAAAAACATGGCGGGATACAACTGGAAAAAATCAGATAGTCTTTTTACCGGCTCAAACCGATGATGTCTCTTCCACCGCTGTTCGTGAAAGAATTTTGAAAAATATGTCCTTGGAGGGGTTTCTGCCGGAGGAGGTTGTCAAATATATTGAAAAATTCAAACTCTATGGCTCTTCGGCTGTTCCGTGACAGTGACGCTGAGACCTTTGAGGTATGGATTTCTAGTATCAATGAATAAGATTCTCGCAATTTATTTAACAATACAATAGTATTGAAGGAGTCTTCCTGTCAATTCCCTGTTTGTGTAAATACATTAACAGCAAATCACATTCAGCGAACATACGATGAAAAAAAAAGCAGCTACAGCAAAAAATGATAGACGTATCTCATTACTCATAGTCGATGATTCCTTGGCGTTTCGGTGGATCCTGCGAGATATTTTTAATCAGCATCCGCGTGTGTCCATCGTCGCTGAAGCCTCTGATGGGATACAAGGCCTAGAATTAATGATGAAACATAGACCGGATGTCATCATCATGGACATGGAGATGCCATTGATGGACGGAGTGACTGCTTTGCAGCATCTGATGATCCACATCCCGACGCCGACCATTATGTTTTCAAGCCTTACCAAGGAAGGAACTACACGTTCTTTTGACGCACTAAAATATGGTGCTGTGGATTTTGTTTGCAAGGATTCATTCTTTCAGGGAAAGGTCCTTGATACCCTGAAAAAGACTATTATAAGCAAGGTGCTCAATGCCTCATCACTGTCCGTCCACCATCAGGAGCCTCTCATGTCGGACGGGAAAATGTTGCCCTCTTCTCCTGTTAACACTCAGAAAATTGTATTTTGCGAGGAATGCGGAAGCAGAGAGGTTGCTAATATTATAGGCGAAAAGGAGACAAGCTCTATCACCTGTTCGAAATGTGGAGACCGCATTCAACTGAGTCTTGCCAATAAATATATCAGAAATAATTTTATAACCTTTATAGGCGCAGGTGAAGGAGGGTATACCAATCTTCTCAATATTATCCCCAAATTGAACTCTGAGATGAGCGGGTCTTTGATTGTTCAGCTGTATGCTGAACCCAACCATGTAGACGCCTTGGCCCAGTATCTCGATTCGATCAGCAAACTGAAGATTATTCGCATTCAGGACGGGTTGATCATTGAAGGGGGAAATTGTTATCTGGCATCATGCAATGAGCATATCACCTTAAAGCCATATAGTGCCAACTATACCTTGCGCTGCACCGAAACTTATATGACTGGGCTTTCGCCAATGGATGCGGCAATGATTTCCATATCCCAAATATTCAAAGACCATGTTGCAGGAATTATTCTTTCCGGGAACGAGATCGACGGAGAAAAGGGGATTAATGCCATTAGTAAAAACAACGGTTCTACATATGTTCTCAACCCCCAATATTGTTTCTGTAAAAATATGGGTAAGAATATACTGCAAAGGTGCTCATCAAAGGTAATTGAAAATGAGATGGAGGTAGTCAAAAAAATTGAAAGTCTTCATCTTAAGGCTAAAGAGATGATCCATACAGCTTGACAAATCTATGCTTTGGGAAGAACAGATTCCTCTTCTTCGTGATGGATTTCATAAAGAATTGGTAAAAAAGGCCTATGGCGAGGCCTCCAAGGGAAAAAAGGTGTTTCCCCCACGGGAGATGGTTTTTAATTCCATGCGCTTGACCGATTTCGAATCGTTACGTGTAGTAATCATCGGTCAGGATCCTTATTTCAACGAAGACCCTCGTCTTGGTCCAGAAGCACATGGCTTATGCTTTTCGGTTAGAAATGGTATCCCAACGCCGCCATCTCTTAGAAACATTTTCAAAGAGATTAATGACAGTATTTACGGTGGGCAAAACACATGTCCCGATTCAGATCTGACACGATGGGCAAAACAGGGAGTGCTTCTGCTCAATGCCAGTCTTACAGTGATTGCAAAGTCTCCAAATTCCCATGCAAATCTAGGGTGGCAAAGGCTTACAGATAATATCATCGAGACAATCTCGAAGAAGAAAGAGCATATCGTCTTTATGCTCTGGGGGGCATTCGCCCAAAAAAAGGCGAGACTTATCGACCCGCAAAAGCATCTGCTCTTAATGACAAGCCATCCTTCACCGTTCTCTGCCCAAAGAGGTTTTTTGGGTTCCGGTGTATTTGTCAAATGCAACGCCTATCTGACAGAGCACGGATATAACCCGATAATCTGGTAATCTCTCTTCTCTGATCCTTTTTTTCGTTTATGGGATGAGCGTCTTGATAATGTCTTTTTTTCCTATTATCCCGAGAAGTTTATTGTCTTTTACCACGGGAAGGGTGTGGACATTCTTTTCCGACATAATCGTTGCAATCTCCTCAATCATTGCATCCGGTCCGACAGTGACAGGGGGTGACGAATAGATATCGAGAACCGTGGTCCCTGCCATTTTCTTCATTTCTTTTTCCATCCTGGTTGGATTCTCCAAATAAAAAACGGAATCCAGTATAGTGACCACGGTCGGAATGTGAAGTTTCTTCGTCTGATCAATAAGATCGCTCTCAGTTACGATGCCTATCAGTTTTCCGTCTTCGTCTACAACAGGCACGCCACTGATGTTGTGTTCTGAAAAAAGGTTGACCAGATCTTTTATTGAGGTTTTGGTGGTAACGGAGATGACACTTGGCGTCATGATATCCATTGCTTTTTTCATAAAGTCTCCTGAATATAATTTTTCAATACACCCGGTATGGTGTCAGCGAGTTCTGTTGCCTTATAGCCAAATCCCATTTTCATGAAAAGTTGGTCGCCCGCCTTTCCATGTAGAAAAACTGCTGCACCCGCTGCCTGACGTGGAGAGAAACCCTGACATATGAGAGCACCGATGACCCCGCTCAGAACATCTCCCATTCCGCCGGTAGCCATTCCGGGATTACCACTGGTGTTGATCATTGCATAACCATTGTCTGAGGCGATAATCGTTCCGTCACCTTTCAAGACAATGACAACATCAGCTTTATTGTCTTGACTGAAAAGAGAGTATGCAGTCCTTGCGGCTTGTAACCGGTTATTTTGGATTTCGGTCGTGGAGGAATCAATGAGCCGAGCAAGTTCTCCTGGATGTGGCGTAAGGATTCTGGGGCCTGCGGGTTTTTTCATCTGCGCTTTATTTTCAGCCAGTACATTCAGGCCATCGGCATCTACCACAAGAGGTTGGGGGAGCTTCTGGTAGAGATGAAGAACAAGTTCGGCCGTCCTCCGGTCCGTTCCCAGACCCGGTCCGATCACAACGGCGTTTTTCCCTTCAAGGTGTTTCGTTATGGTTGAGAGATCGCTGATATTGATGATCGAGGTTGAGGTGGGAAGGGGAATCGTCATGGCCTCAGCAAGATTTGTCTCGAAAATAACGTTTAAATCATAGGGAACGCAGAGGCTCACGAGGCCGCATCCGCTTCGCAGGGCACCGTTTGCGCAGAGGATGGCGGCCCCGGTTTTTCCGATTGAACCGGCTATAACCAGAAGGTGACCGTAGGTTCCCTTGTGGGATGATTTCTCTCTTTTTAATTGCTGCAACCAATTGGTGGCGATATCTTCGGTGATGAGTTCGGTCGGAATCTGGGTTTTTCGAAAAACTTCCGGGGGAATTCCAATGTCGATAATATGTAATTTACCAGTCATTGCAGATCCACCATACATGATTTGTCCTGGTTTGGCGCATCCGAAGGTAGCCGTATGGTGGGCCTTGACACTTTTTCCTAGGACCCGCCCACTATCCGAATCCATTCCTGAAGGGATATCAATGGAGATGATTGGAGTGTTGGGTGCGAAGTCAGGCCGATTGATAAGATCGAAAACTGCGGCAAAATGTCCTGAAACGTCACGGGAAAGACCTGTTCCGAAAACAGCATCGATAACAGCATAACAGGGCTTTCCTCGAGATTCTATTTGTTTGAGAAGCACCGGGATGGTTTTGGCTCTGGTTGTATTATCAATGACATGATAGGGGAGTTTGAGTTGCCGGGTGATAGTCAGATTTGTTGCTGCATCCCCTTTCAACCGGTCGGGATTGACCAGAAAGAAGAAGATAGCTTCACACCCGCGTTGATGAAGATGCCTACCGATTACCAAGCCGTCACCGCCGTTGTTTCCAGGGCCGATAAAGATGATGGCGAAATGACCCTTGGCCTGCCCGAGTTCCCTTTCCATCATTAACACTGAACCTAACCCGGCATTTTCCATTAAAACAATCCCAGGAATGCCGAAATCTTCTATCGCACATTTGTCTAGCATCTGCATTTCATGGGCTTTTGGTAATTTCATGAAACATTCTCCTATCGAAAAGGGTATGAAAGAGGATACCGAAATAAAGATGGACAAAGGGATACAACATTTTCAATCTTAACGTAATACTCGTTTGAATTCCAGAATTTAGTTTAATTACAGTATAATATTAATTAAGAATCAAATGCGGAAGCCACATTCCTTAAAAGTGAAGAATCACAGAGGTGGTTTTAAGAGAAGAAACTGGTCTATTCTGTTTGAATATAGTTCCTTGACTGATTATTATTACCAAATACTTCGGGAATTTTTCTGGTTTTAAAAAATGGTGACACAGATGGAAATTGTGGTCTTTCAGGAAGCTGGATCGGCTGGGAAAAAGATAATGGGGATTAAACAATATGGAAAAGATATCGTAATTAAAAAAGTGATTTCCATAGATAGTGCCCTTCCTGCGGTAATAGATGAACCTCAAGACTACATTGATGAGGATTTTGATGGCGATTTAGTGATGAATTTTCTCAAACATCCTGATCTTTCAAGTTATCTTGTGGATATCTGCGAAAAAAAAGATCTTCCGATAATAACAAATGGAAAACCTGGAAAAGGGTTCACGCCATATACCTGTTGCGGACTAGGAAAGAATGAAAAGCTTGGGGAGTACGGACTCCAGTTCGGTTTTCCTGAGTATAAAGTTGAAGTGGAAAACGAGCAGATCTCAAGAATAGAAGTGGTTCGTGGTGCTCCATGCGGGGCGACGTGGGAGGCTATAAAAAATCTGGTCGGGTGCTCTGTTGAAGACGCCTTGACTAAATTGCCGCGACAGGTGCAATACAACTGTTGTGCTAATCCTTCGGCCTGGGACCCGATAACCGGAAAAAGTCCCGTTCATTATGCGGGGTATGTCCATATAGCCGCCTTGAAAAAGGCCCTGGGAAAACATGAAGAAGACTAATGCAGTATGGACACTAACTAGATATAGCTCCGAGAATTTCCTTGCAGAACCGACAAGGCTCAAATCCCGATTGAAACGCGGTCTTAAGATCCAAAAACTCGATCGTACAGTTTTTACAATTGTAAAACTCGCATTCCGGAAGATGGAAAACCCGGCTTTTGGCATTCCCATGAATTTTCCCGGTAGATGAGAGCTGGGCAAGTAACTCTTCGGAATATTCAGTTTTTGCTGCACTTTTTTTTCGACGGTATCCCCCACTGCCCAAAACAGTATATATTCCCTGTTTGATCATCTTCATAGAGCGTTTAAATATATCTTTGACATGCTCTGATAAAAATGGACGCTCATTGGCGGTCTGGCGAATCATGTAGAGCATGATGAACAGGAAAATGACATCGGTACTCCACAACGACCCCCCAACCGGCAACGATGACGATTCTGCCAATTGTTTCCCCAGGGTGAAAAGAATATAATAAATAATGTAAAAGCCAAGTCCCAGTGGGACACCAATGGCGGGCTTCCCAGGACCTGCCTGGAGCCCTAAAGACAAACCGATCAAACTCAATAGAAGGCAGCCGACAGGAAGAACAAGACGCTTGTGGAAATGAACAAGAAATTCCCTTCCTGAGGGGGTGTCCCCATATTCTTTGGCGCCTTTTAGAAGTTGTGACATGGTCATGGCGCCTCTTGTTATTTTATCAGGGTCCTGGTTGGGCGGTTGAAGCGGAATATAGAGCCGATATTTATCAAAAGTAACAATTTGGGCTTGATTGTTCAGAGAGCGGTGCATGCTCCCATTATTCAAAATGATGGTCACCTGCATCTTTTTGGTTTCAGCGAACATTCTCCCCGTCTTGGCCATCGTTATCGTTGGTATTATCTGGCCTCGCATATCCGAGACCCAGACATCGTGCCATAGTCCGGTGTCTGGGTCAATTTTTTTGACGTAGACAACAAGATTTCCCAGAGCTTCGGTAAATTGGTCTTCTTTGATTCCTTTGTCGATCTTTTCCTTGGCGAGCTGATACATCAACTGTTTCATCGCGGTATCCCCGGCCGGGATAAGTTTTATTGAAAAATATCCTGTTACAAGGGAGATGACAGTTGCAATAACAATGATCGGAGGAAGAATTTGGTAGATGCTGATACCGCAAGCTTTGAATGCTAATATTTCAGAATCATTGGAAAGTCTCGTGAAGCTGATGATAACTCCCATCATTGCAGCCATGGGAATTGAATATAAAAACATGTTGGGAAAAAGATAGGAGAAAAGGCGGATAAAGTCTGAAAAACCTATATCCATTTCCAGAACCGCGTTGAGGAAAGGGACAAGCCTGACCAGAAAAAAAACGCAGTTCATGATCAGAAAACTTGCGAAAAATGGGGAAAGCATTTCTGTCGCTAAATAGCTGTACAAAAGCCATGGACGACGAGTCAAAACATTCATAAAATTTATGGAAGTTCGGGCATCGGAGCAAATGATCCGCTCCAGAGCAAATTTAGCTGTTTATCCAAAAAAAACATTCTGACATTACTGAAAAAAACGAAACGAGACAAGCTTGAAATTGATTCTTATAAGAGATCTGATTCAAGTGAAAATGTTTATTTGGATATGTACCTTATATCATAATATAATTTACATGTAATTTTACAAAAACAGGAAAATATTTTCTCCTTCTTTGGTCTTTTTGGCTGAAGGCAGAGGCCTTCCTCATTTATACAAACAATTAAAATAGCGCCAACAAGAAAAGGTCGGGGACTATACAAAAGTGTAGGGAGATCGCAGCTTGTATCCGGCAACATGTTGCCTGTGGATAAAAAAGCCTGGACAAGAGACAAACTTTTTGTACCATGAACGTAATAGCCTTTGCATAATATCAGGGACAGTAGAAGCCGGCCTTGAAGATCATCGAAAAATAACCTGAGTCGGTAATTTTATCTTTTGATATGTTTCTATAGCTGGAATTTAGTGTTTTAATCAGAGACAGAATGATTTTTACAGCAACGAATCTACAGATTTAACTGCCTGATATTTTTATGGTAATGAAAAATTAAATTTGTCACCTGGAGAAAAAGCTGTGAAAAAAAATCAGTCCCTGCGCAGAATTCTTCCGAATTTAGCGAAACTCTAAACTTCAGTCTATAAAATCAAATCAGAAAAACACTTTATAGGAGAAACATATGGCAGATATTAAAGGGACAAAAACCATGAAAAACCTTCTGGAGGCCTTTGCTGGAGAGTCACAGGCTCGCAACAAGTACACCTATTTCGCTTCCGCTGCCAAAAAGGAAGGATATGAAAAAATAGCCCAGTATTTTTTAGAAACCGCTGAAAATGAAAAAGAGCATGCAAAAATACATTTTAAGAATCTCAGCGGTATAGGTTCGACAATTGAAAATTTAAAGGCGGCTGCGGCCGGAGAACTCGAAGAACATACGGAAATGTACCCACGCATGGCTCGAGAGGCTCGAGAGGAAGGTTTTGATGAGATTGCGTACATTTTTGAAGCAATCGGAGATATAGAAGAGGTTCATAAAAAACGATTCCATCAGCTTTTGCAGGAAGTTGAAAAAGACAAATTTTTTATAAAGGAAGAAACCGTCAAGTGGAGATGCCGTAATTGCGGTCACATTCATGAAGGTAAGGATGCACCAACAATCTGCCCGGTTTGCAAGCATCCTCGTGCCTACTTTGAATTGGTTGAAGACCATTATTGATTGTTTACCAACCATGTTTCATCCCATCCAGCCCCTTTTTTCCGGATGGGATGAAACATAATGTCGAGCTTTTCAGATTGATGGGTTTTTACAGGCCATGTCTTATTTCGTAAAATGATACAAGACGATCTCTTGCCTATTATTTGAATTGTATTGTGAAATCATGCTATTGGAGGAAAGAACAGGAAATTGAATCAATTCCCACCGAGAAGGATCGGACCCCGGCGGGAATTAATACAATAGCACTGGAAATAGTGTTAGACCGTTTTTATATCCCTTTATATTCAAGCATTGCCTTATATCCTTTAGGATTGGCTTTAACATCTGCATTATACTCATCGACTGCGGTCTTATATGTTTCAGGATCCAAATCAGGAGCTTTTGCTGAAGGTTCATATTCCATATAGGTACAACTCTTCATGGATTCAGATGCTTGTTGGGGAGTCATTGGATAGAATCCCGAGGTGCGAGCACGCCAGATTCCCATGGAAACACCTTCACGAAGAAAATAGGTTTTGCCAGGTTTAAAATCAAGAAGGGCTACAGCAGTATTTTCAGTTGCCACAACAACATAATGTGGCCCCGGAGAAACAGTGGAAACGAAATAGGTATTGCCTTTGGTTTCTCCAATAAATTTTCCATCGACATAGTTTGAGAAGACAATACCTCCCCCAAAAAATGTATCACGAATTATTGCCAGTGTGGCTTTATCGGACACGGGTTTTAACTCGGGTTGATGGCCAGGTTCTATCATGTGAGTTGCGGCACATCCGGAAACTAAGAATAGGCAAATACAAGCTAATATAAATCTTTTCATCTTTCCTCCTTTTGTTGTTCAGCTGAATTTAAAACAATACTTACTCAATTGGACTGTTCGGGTATCATCCGTAGTAGTTCTGCAACTACTCATATTTCATCATTGGGCGTTCTCCTGCCCAATGATGAAAACCACGCCTATGGTTGGAACCGCAATTGCTGCTGTTATCTTTATTTCCTGCCAGCTGAATATTCATTTTCCAGCGCTCATTTTCCAAAAATCAAACGACCTCTGGCTTTTTTAAGTCGGTGCCTGTCTAGTCTTCTTGATGTATTGAACATCTTTCCACAGTCTTGCTCTAAACAGGCTTGTTGTGATTGTAGTTATGAATTCCCTCTCTTATTAGCGTCAATGAGACAGATTTGCAATATATAATTTGTTAGAGATTTCTCGCCTTAGAATATCAGCCCTAACGTACTACAAGGTGACTTTTTCGCGCATAGTTAGTGTTTTATGGCACTCCAGATGGCAATTGAGAATCCGAGATGGAAATGTATACTGACAGTGTTCGGTAGTTGCTCGGTTTCAGGTTGTCTCCGCACCATATTCACATAAAAAATTTCGCCACAAGAAAAAAATATTTCCAGACTGCAACACAATGTTGATGCCGATTTCCGGTCAAAAACAGAGAGGAGAGTCCACGGAAATCATCGTGACATTATCCATGACAGTTGATTAAAATCGACAAATGCAATAGTATTGCGCAGCGCATATCTCAGATTAATATTGCTACAAAGAGCATGATATTATGACGGTATCTCCTCAAATATACGATGAAAGCAAGATCAAGACCCTGAGTTCTCTGGAGCATATCAGAAAACGTCCGGGTATGTATATCGGCAGGCTGGGTGATGGCTCAAACACGGATGACGGCATCTATATCCTCTTGAAGGAAGTCGTTGATAACGGTGTGGACGAGTTCATCATGGGAGCAGGAAAACGCATCAACATCAATATTGACGAGGCAGGTTTGGTGCAGGTCCGTGACTTCGGTCGCGGTATTCCTCTGGGCAAGATCGTCGATTGTGTCTCCATCATCAATACCGGCGCTAAATACAATACAGATGTTTTCCAGTTCTCGGTGGGCCTCAACGGTGTTGGTACCAAGGCCGTGAACGCAATGTCTGAATTCTTTCGGGTGACGGCCTTTCGAGACGGTCATTTTGCCTCTGCGGAATTTACATGTGGGGATCTTGTCAGCCAGGACAGCGGTGAGACCAAGGAAAAAGACGGGACATTGGTTGAGTTCAGGCCGGACAGATCAATGTTTCCAGAGTATACTTTCGATTTGCAGTTCATCGAGAAACGTCTCTGGCGCTATGCCTATCTCAACGCTGGTCTTAAACTCTATCTGGACAAAACCTGTTACTGCTCCACCAACGGCCTTCTGGACCTTCTCGAAAAAGAACTGGACGGGGAAAACATCTACAACCCTATCTACTTTCGGGAGCCGACTCTGGAATTTGCCTTTTCCCATACCGATGCCTACGGCGATACCTACTACACCTTTGTAAACGGCACCTACACAAGTGAAGGCGGGACTCATCTCTCTGCCTTCCGCGAAGGGATATTGAAGGGTATAAACGAATACTCAAATAAAAAATTCGTCAGCAAGGATGTGCGAGATGGAATCGTCGGCACCCTGGCGGTCAAAATAAAGGATCCTGTTTTCGAGTCCCAGACCAAGAATCGGCTCGGCAATACCGAGATACGCTCCTGGATTGTCGGCAAGGTGAAAGATGCCGTCTCCAGCGCCCTGTACAAAGATACTGCCGCGGCCGAGATCCTTCTCGACAAAATTGCCCGTAACGAGGCAGTTCGAAAAGAGTTGCAGAGCGTCCGCAAGGAGGCCAGGGTAAAGGCCAAGAAAGTGGCTTTTAAGATCCCGCAACTCAAGGACTGCAAGTACCATCCGTCTCGTGGGAACCCTTCTCGTCCGGGTCGTGAGAACATGATCTTTATTACCGAGGGCCAGTCGGCGGCGGGCTCCATCGTCTCCTCTCGTGACCCGATGACCCAGGCGGTCTTCTCGCTTAAGGGTAAACCGATGAACGTACTCGGCCAGAAGATGGCTGTTCTTTACAAGAACGATGAGATGTATTCTCTGATGCGGGCTCTCGATGTCGAGGAATCAATTTCCAACCTGCGCTATGACAAAGTGATCCTGGCAACAGATGCCGATGTCGACGGATTGCACATCAGAAACCTGTTATTAACATTTTTCCTCCATTATTTCGAGCCATTGGTAAAACTAGGCCATATCTATATCCTGGATACTCCTTTATTTCGGGTCCGCAACAAGAAAGAAACCCAGTATTGCTATTCGGAGACAGAAAAGGATGCTGCAACAAAACGACTCAAAGGCAGGGGGAAAGCGCAGACAGGGGTCGAGACCACTAGGTTCAAAGGCCTGGGCGAGATATCCCCCAAGGAGTTCAAGCAGTTTATCAGCGGTGATGTCAGGCTGCGCCAGGTCACTATGGATTCGGTGAGCGAGGTAGCCAAGGTGCTCTCCTTCTATATGGGAAAAAACACCCCTGATCGAAAAAAATATATCATGGAGAACCTTGTATAGGCTTCCTAGAGATTTTTCTAAATAAAACGGACCATATGGAATCAACGCTCGGCAAACTTCATAGACTCTTCGACCAGAACTTCCTTGAGTACACCTCCTATGTGATCAAGGAACGGGCCATTCCGGACATCAATGACGGCTTCAAGCCGGTTCAACGCCGCCTATTGCAGACACTGCATAACATGGATGACGGGCGTTTCCATAAGGTCGCCAATGTGGTTGGCGAGACCATGAAACTGCACCCCCATGGTGACGCCTCGATCTTTGCGGCACTCGTTAATCTCGCCAACAAGGGTTATCTGATTGACCGTCAGGGAAATTACGGCAACATTTTCACGGGTGATCAGGCATCGGCGCCACGGTATATCGAATGCAGGCTTTCTCCTTTGGCTCGCGAGGTCATCTTTAATAAGGACCTGACGGAATACGAGGAGTCTTACGATGGCAGGATGATGGAGCCTGTGACCCTGCCGGCCAAGATACCAATCCTGCTGTTGCAGGGTGCAGACGGCATTGCCGTTGGTATGGCCACCAAGATCATGCCGCATAATTTTTGCGAACTGCTGGAGGCCCAGAAAAAGATCCTCAGAGACGAGGAGTTTGAGATCTATCCGGATTTTCAGCAGAAAGGTCTAGTCGATGTTTCGCAGTATGATCACGGCAACGGCAAGATTCGTTGCCGAGCCAGGATCGAGGAGGTTAACGAAAAGACCATCGTCATCCGAGAGATTCCGTATACGACCACCACAGAATCCCTGATTGATTCTGTGGAAAAGGCAGCCAAGGCCGGAAAGATCAAGATATCCTCCATTGAAGATTATACCGCTGAAGAGGTCGAGATCGAGATCAAGCTGGCAAGGGGCATCTATGCCAAAGATACCATCAAAGCCCTGTATGCCTTTACCGATTGCGAGGTCCCGATCAGCCCCAACCTGACGATCATTCGAGACAAGACACCAGATGTCTCAACCGTTGAAGATGTTTTACGGTACAACACCGACAAACTGCACAAGGACCTTACCCGTGAGCTGGATATCGACCTTGCCCGACAGCTGGAAAAATTACACATTAAAAAGCTTGAGCAGATCTTCATCGAGGAGCGCATCTACAAAGACATCGAAGAAGAGACCAGCCTCAAGGCCATCAATGAGCGCATTCTGACCTCATTGGAACCTTTTGCCGATTCCCTGATTCGGCCGGTTACCAAGGAGGATATAGATCATCTGCTGGAGATCAAGATCAAACGAATCTCCCGCTACGATATAAACAGGCAGCAAAAAGAGATTAAAGCGATTGAAAAAGATATCGCGATAATTAAAAAACACCTGAAGAATACGGTGGGGTTCACAATCACCTACATCGACAGTCTGCTCAAACGGTATGGTCATCTCCACCCACGTCATACTGAGATAACCGAGTTCACAGAGGTTATCGCCAGAAAGATAGCCATTGCCAACCTGCACATTGGGTACAATCGTGCCTCCGGGTTTCTCGGTTCTTCGATCAAATTCGAGGACGAAAAAAATGACCTTTCTGAGGCCTGTTCAGAGTACGACAGGTTGTTGCTTATCTTTTCCAGCGGCATGTATAAGATTATTCCAGTATCTGAAAAGCTCTTTGTTGGTCACGAGCTGGCATGGCTTGGAAAGGTGAACAGGAACCTGGTCTTCAACATGATCTATCGAGACGGCAGGGACGGTCATGTCTATGCCAAACGCTTCAAGATGCCTAAGTTTATCCTGGAAAAGGAATACAGGCTTTTCGACGAACATCCGCGCTCCCGGATTATGCTGCTCTTAGATGGCGATGATAAATACGCTCGGATCGGCCTTATGCCGTCGAGCAGGGCCAAGACCAACGTGATAGAGATAAGCTTCGGCGATTATCTAATCAAAGGGCCGGCGGCTAAAGGAAAGCGAGTTTCCAACCGGGTGGTCAGGCGGGTTGCCGAGTCGACTGGGAGATCCATTATACAGGAAAAACAAAACCTGCCTCTGCCCGGTCTCCAGAAACTCGAAGTACAAAGCCGTTCTGAAGATGATACCACCACGGAGAGCTCGGAAGAGGACTCGTGATAGGACAGGGGACTGATAATTTGTAACAAAGCCTTATTACACTTTGACATGTCTTTTTGCGGCAACGGCCAACTTTACAAATTCCTCGAGAAGAAGTCTTTCAGCTCTGGTTCCAAGGTCTATTCCTGCCTCCTCAATCACGTTGGAAACAATTTCCTTTCCTTCCCCTTTCCCTTCCTTGAAATAGGATCGGAAGAGTTCAGCATTGCAAAGAGTATTGACGAGTGTCTTGCGCCGTTGGCTGAAAGCGGCCTTTACTATCTGGCGGAAAATATTGTAATCGTAGACCGGTAGGGCTTGCAGCCGTTTACTGTCTCCGGAGAAGTCAATGCGAACGACCACGGAGTCTATCTTTGGTCGGGGATGGAATTCGCCAGGTTTCAGACGCATCAACCGTTTAACGGTGGCGCAGGATTGCAGGAGTACGGTGGGGATCCCATAGTCTTTGCTTCCAGGGGAGGCGGTCAGCCGTTCGGCCACCTCCTTTTGCAACATTACGGTGGCCCAGTTCATCTGTAATCTGTTATCAATGAGTTTGAACACAAAAGGATTAGAGATAGAGTAGGGGAGGTTGGCCATAATCTTAAGGGGACCTTCGCACCTGGCTGTAAGCTCTATAAAGTCAGATTTTAAAATGTCACCATGGATTAAGGTGACGTTGCCGGGCAGATCATTTTCCTCCCGGTGATATCTAATGATACCGCTATCTATTTCAATACCGAAAACGTGACCGGCAGCCTCGGCCAGTGGGATGGTGAGAGCTGCCAGCCCCACGCCTACCTCGACAACGGTATCCTCTTTTTCTATTCCTGCTGCAGCGACGATCGCCTCGGCAGTCTGCCGGTGGACAAGAAAGTTCTGGCCAAATCGCTTTTTGGGAGAAAGCTTGTGGGCCGCAAGAGTTTGTTTGGTTTTTTGATAACCAGCCATTTGTCGTAACTGTATTGGAATGAGCAGGTATTTCTTGGTGTTTTTAGTGCAATACGTGCTTTTCCTGTCGTTTTTTGCGGATCTTGATAAAGAGAGAACGGGAGAAATAATAACTGGCGATAGTAAAGGGAATCGCCAGAAGAACACCGCCGACCACCATCACCGTTATTGCTTCAAATCCGAGGTTGAACAGAGCGGCAATCGATTCTTTGATTCCAGGATGGGAGAGAAGCAGATTCAGGACGTCTCGAATCTTTTCCCAGTTAAGTTCATACGGGGTAACTGCATTGCCGATCACCAGGGAAAAGTAATATATGGGTACGTACGTGAAAGGATTGCACACCAGCCAACTCGCTGTATATGCAGAAATAAAAGACGTCCTGGTGGCAACTGTCAGGGCAATGATGGCAACGGTATGCAAAGGAATAGTGGGCGTAAGCCCGACAAATACTCCGATCGCAGCCCCCACTGCCAACGATCTCGGATCGCCCTTGAGCCTGACAAATTTCAGATAGTAGTATTTGCTTAAACGAGAGAGTTTCATGGTCTCGGGTTAGGATCCAAGGGGTGAACGGGAATAGACATCCTCATTATAATGCATAGGGCCTGTGGTTTGGAACTGAAAATATCCTGCCAGGGCGATCATTGCGCCATTATCGGTACAAAATGACGGCCTTGGCACAAAGAGTCTGAGTCCATTTTCATTGCACCGCTTTCCCATAACTGCCCTGAGTCGACCGTTGGAGGAAACGCCTCCCCCCATGACTACGGTTGCAAGTGAATATTTCTGGGTCGCCAGAATCGTTTTTTCCACCAAAACGTCTATTACAGCCTCCTGAAAAGAGGCACAGACATCTGCCACTTTTACGTCTTCACAGGCCTTCTTTTTGCTCTGGAGATAGGTGAGAACCGCTGTTTTTAATCCGCTGAAACTGAAATCCAGGGAGTCTTCTTCCAGCCAGGCCCGTGGAAAAATTATGGCTTCTTTGTTTCCGTTCTCCGCTTCTTTTGCAACATGAGGACCACCTGGATACTCGAGATTCATGAGTTTAGCCACCTTGTCAAAGGCTTCTCCTGCGGCGTCATCCCTGGTCCTACCCAACAGAGTAAATTCCGAGTGGGATCGACAGAGAAAAAGCGAACTTGTTCCTCCCGAGACGATAAGGGCAATAAAAGGAAAATCGGGCTTATCGTTTTCAAGGAAGACTGAAAGCAGGTGTCCCGCCATATGGTCGACTCCTATGAGAGGGATCTTACTGACATAGGAGACGGCTTTTGCATACGAGAAGCCAACTAATAGTGAGCCTATCAGGCCGGGACCCTTGGTGACTGCAATGAGGTCGATATCCTTTAATGTTACACCGGAAATATTCAAAGCTTCCCCAACCACCGGATAGATGGACTCCAGATGTCTTCGTGAAGCAAGCTCCGGAACAACTCCACCATAGCGTGCGTGTAATGCATCTTGCCCATTGACGACACTGGCCAGGAGGGTGTTGTCGTCCTTTAAGACGGCGGCCGCTGTATCATCGCATGAGCTTTCAATACCTAATGTAAGCATGGGTGTTGCATTATCCGGACTTTGAGGGTAAAAATAGCAATTATCAATTAAAGAGAATTGCGCTGATGAGAGGTAGGCAATATATATTTCAATGAGGGGAATGTCAATAGGATCGATGCTTAAGTTTATTAGGATAATATTGGAATTGTTTGTATTTTGTTGTTTTTCTTATTAACGCTATGAAATATTTAAAATTTACCGAAATACCATGCCTTTCAACCAGCTTGTAGACCAATTTTCACGCACCATATCGTATTTGCGCCTTTCTATTACTGATCGCTGTAATCTGCGGTGTATGTATTGTCTTCCCGACAATGTGGATGGAAAAGACTCACATCTCAAAACTATTGATGTTTTAAAGCAATACCAGCTTCTTAGCTATGAAGAACTGCTTCGTTTCGTTCGGGTTGCGATCTCGATGGGGATGACCAAGGTTCGTCTTACCGGTGGAGAACCGCTGGTCAGGCGCGGTGTGCTGGATTTTATTCGCGAGCTTGATCACATTGAGGGGTTGGATCAGGTGCGTTTGACAACCAACGGTGTATCTTTGCAAGAAAAAGCGCAAAGACTATTTGAGACTGGAGTACAACATCTTAATATTTCACTTGATACACTCCAACCCGCAAAATTCACTCAGATAACGGGCAAGGATCTCTTTTCCAGAGTACGACAGGGAATAGAGACCGCAAAGGAGGTAGGTTTCCGTTTGAAGTTGAATGTCGTTGCAATGCGTGGGGTCAACGACGACGAGTTCCTTGATTTCGCCGAATTTGCTCTTGCACAACCCATACAGGTTCGATTTATCGAATTTATGCCTGTGGGTGCAAACAGTAGATGGGATAAGACGTATTTCTACCCCGCAGCTGAAATTAGATCATTGATTGCTCGAGCGTATAGCCTCATACCGCTGCGCGGACTGAACTCCGAAGGACCCGCACGAGTATTTAAAATAATCGATCCCGGGGGACGTGAAGGCGAGATAGGTTTTATAAGTCCGATCAGTCACCATTTCTGCGATAGTTGCAATCGGTTACGATTGACCTCCGAAGGAAGATTGCGATCCTGCCTGTTAAGCGATCAGGAAACGGACATAAGAGAGCTTTTAAGAGGCGGGGGGAGTGATGACGATCTGAGGTCAGCCATTAGGACTACCATTCTCGCCAAGCACAAGGGACACACCATACAGGAAAGCCCGGCGGAAATTCCTCAGGCTCCCTGTAATGGTCGTATGTCACGAATTGGAGGTTGATTCATCGGAAGAAGGATAGGATCCCAACCATTCATAGTAGGAACAAAGTCCACGCAAACGTTCACATCCGATGCGGATCTTCTCACTTTCTATATGCCCCATCATATCTATGAAGAATAGATATTTCCACTGCTTTCCCTTGACCGGCCGGGATTCGATCTTAGCAAGGTTGATTTTTTCTTCTGAGAGAATGGTCAACGCCTCGTTAAGGGAGCCCGGTCGATCCATGAGTCCCAGAAGAAGAGATGTGCGATCAGAGCCGCTGGCATTGGGAGATTTTTTGCCGATCACCAGAAATCTCGTGGTATTGCCCCGATAATCCTCTATACCTTTAACCACCACCTGCAACTCATAGGTCTTTATAGCCAGAGAAGAGGCTATCGCTCCGATGTTTGGGTTATTCGAGGCCATCTGGGCTGCGGCGCCGGTGGAGAAAACGGGCAGGGTCGGAACGTTCGGCAAATGCTTTCGCAACCAGTCCCGACATTGGGCAAGCGGTTGAGAGTGGGAGGCGACACTCTGGATATCCTCTATGTTTCCTGAACGGCAGACAAGATTGTGGCTGATTTCCAGTCGTACTTCACCGCATATCTGGACTTTGTATTTCATAAAGGAGTCCAAAGTGGAGAAAACCGAACCTTCAATGGAATTTTCAACAGGGACAATGCCGTAGGCAACCCGTCCCTTTTCAACATCGGAAAAGATATCGTCGATGGATTCCATCGGTTTGTAGTCAGCCGATTGACCGAAGTATTTGACCCCGGCAAGATGCGAAAAGGTTGCCTCCGGGCCGAGGTAGGCGACCTCTGCCTTTTTCTGTGAAAGTCTGCAACTGGTTATGATTTCATGAAAGATTGAATGCAGTGCCTGCTCGGGAAACACGCCGTTGTTGAGCTTCATCAAACGTTCAAATATCTGTCGTTCACGAAAGGGGTCCCATTTGGCACGTTTACCTTCGTCCTTAAGCTTCCCGATCTCAATCGCATAACCTATACGATCTTTTAGCAGCGTGACAATTTGGTTATCGATGCTGTCTATATTGTCTCGCACGGCAAGAATCGCCTGCTTCTGTTCAGTTGTCATGCCTTACCCTGTTTGTCTTCCCTTGCGTTGGAAGGAAATGTTGAATAAATGATAATTGATAAACTTTCATTCCGGATAGACGTTTTTCCGCCAGCTGAGAAATGTAGGGGATAGAAAAAACTCTGTCAAGGTGTAAAAGGTGCGCATAAGAGTTGGAAATTTTTGCATGCTGAGGTAATCTATGAATTTGGAAGAAGATATTGATGGAGACACGATTGTGTCTACCTATAGCAACTAACCGTAATTCATATTTAATAATTTAAAATGGCCAAGACATACGAAGAGATAAATGCAAAGATCAAGGCAGGTGAAGCCGTTGTGGTTACCGCTGAAGAGATGGTTGGAATAGTAAAAGAAAAAGGGGCTGAACAGGCTGCCCAGGAGGTGGATGTCGTAACAACCGGCACTTTTGCACCCATGTGTTCATCTGGGGCATTTATTAATTTTGGCCAGATGACTCCCACAATCAAGGCGTCCAAGGTTTGGATAAACAAGGTCCCTGCCTATGCCGGACTCGCTGCCGTTGATGCGTTTATCGGTGCCACAGAGCCTGCAGAAGATGATCCGCTGAACAAGATCTACCCGGGAGAATTCAGATACGGCGGAGGGCATGTCATAGAAGATCTGCTGAAGGGGAAAAAGGTCTTTCTAGAGGCAAAGGCCTACGGAACAGACTGTTATGCGGCAAGGAAGATGAAAAAAGAATACACCCTTGCTGATCTCCCCTCTGCGCTGCTTTGTAACCCCAGAAACGGCTATCAGAATTACAACTGTGCTGTGAACCTGTCAGAAAAGCGGGTCTATACATATATGGGGATGCTTAAACCCAATTGCCAAAATGCCAATTACTGCAGTGCGGGTGAACTCAGTCCGTTATTAAACGACCCTCATTACAGAACCATCGGAATCGGGACGAGGATCTTTCTTGGTGGAGGAATAGGGTACGTAACCTGGCATGGTACACAGCATAATCCCAATGTTCCGAGAACCAAGGGAGGGGTCCCTCGCAAACCTGCCGGAACCATAATGGTTCAGGGTGATATGAAACAGATGTCAGCCTGTTGGCTGCGAGCCCTGTCAATATTGGGTTATGGAAATTCCCTGGCTGTGGGGTTGGGTATTCCCATTCCTATTCTAGATGCTGAAATGGCTGCTTACACTGGTGTTTCCGATGCGGAACTCGTTACTCAGGTCATTGATTACGGGCACGACTATACCAATGGGATATCAAGAACCTATGGAGAAGTCAGCTATGCCCAGCTGAAATCGGGGCTTATCGAGGTCAATGGCAAAGAGGTGCCCACTGCACCGCTTTCAAGTGTTATCAAGGCTCGTGAAATAGCCGAAACCTTGAAAAAATGGATAAAAGACGGAAAATTTTGCTTAAATCCGCCGGCGCAAACCTTACCCGATGCCGACTAAGAGAGATGAGACAGGGACGTCTTGCAGGTAAGTGTACTAAACTAAATCATATTATAGCTGAGTATGGTCGTGTTGCCGTCGCTTTCTCGGGAGGGATTGATTCGACCTATCTCCTCCATGCTGTCTGTGAGGTATTGGAAAAGGACCGGGTTATGGCATGTTTTGCCGATTCCTGCCTTATAACTGATGCCAGTCGTAAGAATGTCCATCATGTTTTTTTGCAGCATTTTAAAGAGAAGGCTGAATTAAAATGGATTAGAATTGATCCGATGGCAAGAAAAGAGTTTGTTGCCAATTCGCCCCAGAGGTGTTATGTCTGCAAGAAGAATATTTACCAGCTCTTCCTTAAGGAGATCCAAAAAAACGGATTTTCAACTCTTGTTGACGGCACCAACGCGGACGATCTCCAAGGTCATCGTCCAGGAATTTTGGCGATTCGGGAATTAGGGGTAGACACTCCATTGGCCAAAGTGGGTTTGAAAAAGGTTGAAATTCGCAAATTGGCCAAGCTTGAAGGTCTGGAAAATTATAACCTGCCCTCAAATTCATGCCTGGCTACACGGGTAGAAACAGGAAGAGCTCTCTCGCTTGAGATCCTGCAGGGAATCGACAAGGCCGAAAAATATCTCACTGCAATGGGATTTACAGGATGTAGGGTTCGCCCTTTCGAAAATCGTACTGCCATTGAGCTTCAGGGAAAGGATTTCAGAAGGTTTGTAAGCAGGCGAAATAGAAATCAAATACTAAGTTATTTTGATTTGTTAGGACTTCGTAATGTCATGGTTGATCTGAAGGAAAGAGACGATCTGCTCCCCGGAAAATGAAAAAGAGTTTTACAGAAGCAATATTTGTTCTTGATTTGATATCATGTTTGCATTAATGTAAAATATTTTTTAGTATAATACCTTGATTATAAAGGATTGTATGCAGGTTAGAAGAAAATGAAAAATATTGGAATGTCCTTTTTTTCTTTTGACAATTCACTGCAGTTTAGGTTAAAGCATCAAACACTAGGAGAAAGGAAGCAGGCATATTGGAGTGCCTGCTACTAAGCAAAAGAAAGTCAGAGTAGGGAGGAATTCATGAATAAGAAGGAATTGGTTGAATGTATTGCCGAGGCTGCCGGAATAAGCAAAGCTGATGCCGAGAAGGCTCTGAACGGCACCTTGGCTGCCATTGCTGAAACTTTAAAAAAGGGTAATAAAGTTACACTTATTGGTTTCGGTACCTTTTCCGTATCGAAACGTGATTCGCGTCAGGGCAGAAATCCCCAGACAGGTGCAGCCATTAAAATTCCTGCTAAGAATGTTGTCCGATTCAAAGCTGGAAGCAAACTTGCCGAAGCTATCAATTAGTTCCTCTGCGTTCATGAATTTCCAGACAAAGCGCTGCGATCTGTTCCGTCTTTGTTGAATATTTAAATAGCTGTCGGGACGTGGCTCAGTCTGGTAGAGCACAGCGTTCGGGACGCTGGGGTCGGAGGTTCAAATCCTCTCGTCCCGACCATTTTAAACAGCAAAGAGACATGACCTGAAAATATAGATTGTCAAAAAATGGTTATGAATCCAAAAAGGTCGTTCCCTAATAGGGAGTGGCCTTTTTTTATTTATGAAAAAACTGAGATCAGGATACACTACTGGTGCCTGTGCCGCCGCCGCCGCAAAAGCAGCCATGCTTGCATTTTTAGGTAGTGAAGGTCTAACAAATGTGGAAATTCCTTTCCCCGATGGAAAGAGGGTTCGGTTCGATTTGGTGCAATGTCAGGTGAAGGAAGGAAAATTCCGGATTGCTAAAGCCTCAGTCATTAAAGACGCGGGTGATGACCCGGATGTAACCAATGGCGCCGTGGTTGAAGCCTCTATTACGAAAAGATTTAACTGCGAAAAGGAAAAACGAATCCTTATTTTCGGTGGAAAGGGTGTCGGGACTGTGACGAAGCCGGGTCTGGCAGTTTCTGTTGGAGAACCTGCAATTAATCCGGTTCCCCGTAAGATGATCATCGAGGCGGTAGGTGAGGCAATTGCCGAGTGCAGTGGTGGGTTGGAGGAAAGATATCAGGTCACTATCTCGATGCCGGATGGGGAAGCCCTTGCGGAAAAGACACTCAACAAACGCTTGGGAATAGTAGGCGGGCTTTCGATACTCGGAACAACTGGAATCGTGCGCCCCATTTCCTCAGAAGCATGGACGGCTACAATAACCGCCTCTATGAAAGTGGCATCCCGAAATGGGGTGAATGAAATTGTATTATCCACTGGAAGAACATCGGAACGGGCAATACAAAAGTATATGACATTTCCCGATGAAGCCCTTGTAATGATGGGAGATTATCTCAAATTCTCCTTGGAAAAGGCTGGAAACTACCCTTTCTCGCGGATTCATCTGGCAGGGATGTGGGCAAAAATTTTAAAGGCAGCCATGGAAATTCCTCAGACTCATGTTCGAAACGGCGCTTTGGAGGCTGGCCAGGCTCTGTCTTTTATTCGGACTCTGGACGGAGGAGAAGCGGTAGCAAGTTCTCTTCTGGAGGCCAATACTGCTCGGGAAATATTCAGTCGTCTCTTGGTTTCAGGAAATATGGGCCTTATAGCAGGTGTATGTCAAAAAGCGAAAGACTACTGCCAAAATGTATCGTCACTACCTGTTTCGGTTCATCTTGTAGACGTCTCTGGAAGGATTATCGTCTCTGTTTGAGGAAGAGGTCGTGGAAAAGGATCAAATCCGATTGATCGGCATTGATGCAAATAGCCTGGTTGCTGAAAAGGCGGAAATTGTAGCCTCAAGCACCCATATTTTTTGTGCGGACAGATTTCTGGACCTGCTTCATACGATAGTGGCCGGTGTTCCTGGTGTACAGATATCCAATATCTCACCTCTTTATAAGGCTCTTGAAAAGATTGCAGAGATAGCTGACTCTTCCAAAATTGCAGTGTTGGCAGGGGGAGATCCTCTTTTTTTCGGGATCGGCAGGACGCTCTGTAAAAGATTCGGTCGTGATTCGATACAAATATATCCTGCCGTATCATCGATGCAGAAGGCCTTTGCCAGATTTCGAATCCCATGGGATGATGCCTTGTTTTTAAGTGTTCATGGACGAGATCCTAAAGGATTAGCAGCAAAGATCGGTTCTCGTACTAAGGTATTTCTGCTAACAGATGGTAAAAATTCACCAGACCGGATCGCAGCAAACCTGTTGAGTTCCATGGGAGAAAAAGAAGCTGCCGATTGCAGGATTTATGTTGCCGAGAAATTGGACCTTCCTGATGAACACTTAACCCGTGGAACTCCCCAGGAGATTTCCGGAGGCATTTTCAGTGATCTTAGCGTAATGATAATAATCATTCCTAAGAAAAAAAGGGATTGCCGTTTCGGATTGAAGGAACAGGAAATCACTCATAGCAGAGGACTGATAACGAAAAGCGAGGTAAGGGCTGCAACCCTACATGCCCTGCGACTACCAGATTCTGGTGTGTTCTGGGATATCGGCGCCGGATCTGGATCCATAAGCATTGAAGCTGCCGGAATGTTGCCAAATCTTGAGATCTATGCTGTAGAGTCCAAGGCAGAACAAATGGCAAATATCCTGGTAAATAAGGCTAAATTCTCAACCTTCGCCCTTACTCCGATTCACGGTATTGCACCGGAAGCACTCGAAAGACTGCCGAATCCGGACCGCGTTTTTATAGGTGGCAGCGGCGGAAACCTCAAGGAGATTCTTAACTGTTGTGCTGGAAGATTGAAACCCAATGGGATTGTTGTAATAAATGGTGTCCTTGAAAAAACCAGGCTGCAGACACCCGAGATCCTTCACCGGTTGGGTTTTGAAGTGGCAATCTCAACGGTTATGGTTTCCCGCAGCACCTATCCTGAAGAACATCCTGTTGCTCTCAATCCTATTGCTATTATTACTGGGACGAGAAAGAAGGCCATATTAAAAGGTATGTAATGAAACAGAATAAAATACATTTTGTTGGAGCAGGACCGGGAGATGTTGAATTGATAACCGTGAAAGGCAGAAGGCTTCTTGATCAGGCGAATTGCATTGTTTATGCAGGAAGTTTGGTTAACGTCGGACTTCTATCGGGTTGCAAAGCAGTTCTCCATGATTCAGCCTCGATGAACCTCCAAGAAATTCTTGAGGTACTATCAAAAGCGTGGGAGAACGGGCAGAAGGTTGTTCGGCTCCATACCGGAGATCCAGCTTTTTATGGTGCCATCAAGGAGCAGATGCAGGGACTTGATGAGCGTGGTATTCCCTATGCGGTTGTCCCTGGAGTTAGCGCATCCTCCGGTGCAGCTGCATCGCTCATGGCTGAATTGACGCTTCCGGAGGTTGCTCAAACAGTTATTATTACCAGGCAGGAAGGGAGAACCCCGGTACCTGAATTGGAAAAAATGCGACTGCTGGCAAGTCATCAGACAACAATGATGATCTTTCTCTCCGTAGGAATGATTGATACTGTGGTCCGGGAGCTTTTAGAAGGCGGCTACAGTGCCGATACCCCGGTCGCAGTTGTTGAAAAGGCCACTTGGGATGATGAGAAAATAGTTCGCGGGACCTTGGATAATATAGCCCAACGTGTCAAGAAGGAGGAAATCAGGAAAACGGCTTTGATTTGTGTAGGAAAGGTCTTTGCCGATACCCGCCTGGAAGCATTATCAAAACTCTATGATAAAAACTTTTCCCATGGTGAGCGTCGTGCGGTCCACGACTAAAGGTCTGATTTCGGTCTTTACCGGCAACGGAAAAGGAAAAACGACAGCTGCTTTGGGCGTGGCTTTTCGTGCCATGGGGCATGGAAAGCGAGTCTGCTTTATCCAGTTCATCAAGGGGAAATGGAAGACAGGGGAGGGGATACTGGCAAATACCTTTTCGGATCTTTTGGATTTTCATACTTTGGGAAGAGGCTTCACCTGGAACACGGACAATCCGGAAAAAGACAGACAATTGGCGAGGGAGGCCTGGCAGTTTGCCGCAGGCGAGATAGAAGATAATAGCTGCGATCTGATTGTACTTGATGAACTGACCTACCTGATCCATTATAACATGATACAAGAAAAAGACGTTCTTGCTGCTGTTTTAGGAAAACCCTCATCATTGCATATCATCATAACCGGAAGATATGCCTCCATGGGCCTTATCAAGGCTGCGGATCTGGTCACTGAAATGAATGCAGTAAAGCACCCATTTTCATCAGGGATTAAGGCCCAGAAAGGTTTTGACTATTAGCAAATGATAAAAGAGGTTGGTATGAAATCTTTCCATGAACTGCTCGAAGAATCGACCAAAATACACGGTCATCTCTGTGCCGGACAGGTTATTGGTGTGCGAATGAGCATGGTTGGCCTCGAGGCGATTGGCATCGACGATCCAAAGGGGAAAGATAGAAAAAAACTCTACATTGTGGTTGAGATCGATCGATGTGCAACCGATGCTATCCAATCAGTCACCGGGTGCAGCCTGGGAAAGAGATCTCTTCGCTGGCTGGATTACGGTATCATGGCAGCGACTTATGTTAATCTCGAAACCGGAAAAGCTGTCAGGGTTACTGCCAGAGAAGAGGCCCGGGAACTTGCGAGGAAGTATCTTCCTGAAGTTGAAGGGAAATATGAGAGGCAACTCGAGGCCTACCGCATTATGCCACAGCATGAGCTTTTAAAAATTAATAATGTTCAGGTGGATCTGCCTCCCGAAGATATGCCGGGAAGACCTTTGAGGCGTGTACAATGTGAAAAATGCGGTGATTGGATACAGGATTGCAGGGAGATAATAACAAATACCGGAGTAGCTTGCCGTGGATGCATAAATGGAAAATACTATATAGAAACAGACCTGTAAGCCCTTTTCAAATGGAGACGGATATGACATTACAAACAATCAATGACATAGAGAAACGAGATGATAGCACTACTTGATTATGGCGCCGGAAACGTGCGCAGTGTTCGTAATGCGGTAAATAAACTAGGTTTTGAAATTAAAGATATTAAACAGCCCGAGGATATCCTGCGGGCCGACAGACTCATTTTCCCAGGTGTGGGTAATTTCGGCGTCGTGATGGATCGTCTGCGCCAAGCAGGATATGTCGAACCAATAATCCGGCGCATCAAGGAAGATAAACCTCTTCTAGGGATCTGTGTTGCCCTGCAGGCTATGTTCGAGGGAAGTGAAGAGGCGCCGGGAGTAAAGGGACTGGGAGTTATCCCTGGGCAGATCAAGCGTTTCGAGGACTGGCAACTTTCTGTACCGCAAATAGGATGGAACGGCATAAAAATAGAGAAGCAATCCTCGCTTTTCTCGGGCTACAATCAGGAAAAATTATATTTTGTCCACTCCTATTACGCAGCGATTAGTGAAAAAAATCAGGACTGGATTCTGAGTAGAACGGATTACGGTACCGAATATATTTCTGGAATTTCAAAAGGAAATGTAACGGCTTTTCAATTCCATCCGGAAAAAAGCGGCAAAGCCGGGCTGAATATCCTCAACAATTATTTACAGAATGACTCGGGCATTGAGTTGCGTGTGAAAGAAATCGTCCAGGCGGAGAATAAACCAACAAAAATGGCCAAACGTATCGTCGCCTGTCTCGATGTAAGGACAAATGATAACGGAGATCTCGTGGTTACCAAGGGGGATCAATATGACGTCAGGGAAAAAGGTACTGTCAGGAATCTGGGGATGCCGGTAGAATTGGCAAGAAGATATTATGAAGAAGGTGCTGACGAGATAACCTTCTTGAATATTACCGGGTTTCGGGATTTTCCACTGCAAGATCAACCCATGCTCGAGATCTTGAAGAGAACATCGAAAAATGTTTTTGTACCGCTAACCATAGGTGGAGGTATTCGGGAATTTACCGATGCAAACGGATCCTATTCTTCAGCACTCGATGTCGCTTCTGCCTATTTTCGTTCCGGGGCCGATAAGGTCTCGATTGGCAGTGATTCGGTGTATGCGGCTGAGAATTTTATAAAAGATGGGAAAAAAACAGGAAAAAGCTCCATTGAACAAATATCCATTGTCTATGGAGCCCAGGCTGTTGTTATTTCCATTGATCCGAGGAGGGTATATATTCAAAATCCTGGAGACACCAAACGGCATACCATAAAGACCAAATTCCCAGGCCCCAATCAGGAGCAGTATTGTTGGTATCAGTGCACGGTTAAAGGAGGAAGAGAAGGACGGGACATAGACGTGATTGAGCTGGCTCAAGCCTGCTCAGAATTGGGGGCAGGAGAAATTCTATTGAATTGTATAGATAAAGACGGCACGAACAGTGGCTTTGATATCGAGCTTATCGAACACGTCCAGAGTGCTGTTTCGATCCCTGTTATTGCCTCAAGCGGTGCCGGTACGAGCGAACACTTTACCGAGGTATTTGCTAAGACCGATGTTGAAGCGGCTCTGGCGGCCGGGATTTTTCACAGAAGGGAGGTTCCTATAGAAGAGGTAAAGGCCCTGATGCGAAAGGATGGTATTGAAACACGGTAAATGAAAAGTCGAAGTTGCGGGTCAGGTTGAAGAGATATCTGTGGGTGTAGATGGGTAAACTGTTTTTGTACAAGCAAACGTCTTAACGGGGGCTTTTATGATAGAACATCAGGCTGCTTAGGAACTTCTCTCCTTCATCTCTATGTGAGGGAGAATGGGTTCCGGAGATGAATTTTTCGAGATAGGAGATGTCAATGCCGACTTTGGGAAATTCAGGATGCATACAGACAAGGCCGATATTTTTTACCTTCACATACTTATTATGCCTAAGGTTTTTTACATTATGGTCCTCATAATCCTGCTGATACCGGATACAATAAGGAGAGTTGTTCTCCTTCCAGGAAAAGACCGATGAGGCATTGACAAAATTTTTCCCCTTACGATGCAATTTTTTTATTTTTTTGACATAATTCATAAAATCATTCTGATGGGCAAATTTTTTGTTCAATACGATTTCGGTTGCCTTTGTGGTTATGGCGTAGCTTCTATTTTTCCCAAGTTTTAAAAAAAGAAGGCTCTGATCTTGATGGGATTCATACCAGTTCTTTCCTGGAGGCGGAATTATTGAGAACCCAAGGGTACTGAGCAGGGGTTTATGATCTCGAACAGCATAATATTTGGTATCGGCAGCACACCCTGCTAGAAGCGGTATACAGCTTACGAGATATACTATAATGGTTAAGATTTTTCGCATAGAATCAAAAGTTGTATTTTGTAGTGCGTTTCGCACAATAATCTATAGCATGACGAAGTTCAAAAGTAAAGCCGGAACCATATGTTATGAAAACCTTTTTCCTCAATCAACATATCGAGCAGTTTTGAAGGAAATACAATCATAATACCATGAATCTCCTTCCTCGTATAAAATTAGTATTCACGGTAATAATTACCTTACTGCTCATTGGTTCAAATCTGTGGCTAGCCTACAAATGGTTGTATCATATTCAATTGAAAAATTTGGCTGTGGATGGGCAAGCCCGGCTCGAACTCTATGTCACCTATCTTCAAGGTGTGCTGGAGAAATACGAAAGCCTTCCTGAACTTTTGGCAAACGACAGAACAATGGCGCGTCTCCTTAGTTCCTCCGAGGGTTCCGATCGCTTAGATGCCCTGAATCAATATCTGGAAAAAATAAATAGTATCAGTGATGCCTCTGATACATATCTGATGAACAGCAAAGGGTTGACCATTGCTGCCAGCAACTGGAAAGCGGAACATCCTTTTGTTGGGCGCAATTTTAGTTACAGACCGTATTTCAAAGAAGCTATGAGCGGCCATTTAGGAAGATATTTTGCGCTTGGAACGACTTCGAGTCTTAGGGGGTATTATTTTGCCTACCCGGTGCGCAAGGATAAAAAAATCCTTGGGGCACTGGTAATCAAAATAAATATTGATTCGGTGGAAAACAATTGGGGGCACACCGATGAAACGTTTCTTGTGACTGACCCCGATGGAATAATATTTCTGACGACCAGAAAAAAGTGGCGTTTCCACTCCCTTTTTCCCTTATCGAAAGATGCCAGTCGTCGAGTTGAAAAAAGCCGTCGGTATCCAAATGCTATCATAAAACCATTGAATGTCATCAGTGACCAAAAGAATGACATAGGGCGTATAATCAAAATAAAAATGCCTGATGATTTCAAAGCGAGAAAATATCTTCTCCAGACCCAAAAGATGAAAAATGCTGGTTGGAATGTCCAGATTTTAACCAGCACCTGGCGTGTGGAACGCTTTGTTTTGATGGTCTTTTTAATGATTGGTTTTGTCTTTGTACTCACCTGCTTATCCGTTCTTGTGTTAAAACAGAGAAGGCAAAGAGTGGCCGATCTCAAACGATTTGAAGAACAAGCCCGGAAGGTGCTGCAGGATGCCAATAAAAAGCTGGAAATAAGTGTCGCTGAAAGGACCCATGAATTAACCGAAACCAATACCCTGCTAAGAAAAGAAATAGAAGATAGAAAACGGACAGAAATCGTATTACAGAAAACACGGTCAGAACTTATACATGCAGCCAAAATGGCAGCTGTGGGACAGATGTCGGCAGGAATAAATCATGAGTTAAATCAGCCTTTAGCCGCCATAAGAAGCTATGCGGATAACGGAAGACTTTTTCTGCAAAAGGGGAGATTCGATGATGCCATCTGGAATCTTGTACAAATTGGTGAATTAACGGAACGAATGGCCCAGATCGGAATTCAGTTGAAGCATTTCTCACGAAAAGCGAGCAGCGAAATGGTCGTGGTTCCTGTCTATGGGGTCATTGACGGGGCTCTTGAAATACTGAAACCCATAATCAGAAAATCAGGGATAAAAATTACTGTCCATATCGCTCCGGATGATCTGAAAATTAGAGCAAACTATGTATTATTACAACAGGTTGTTGTGAATTTGATCAGCAATGCGCTGCATGCTGTGGAGAACTCCGAGGTAAAGGAAATACATATCTATTCTTCTGTTTCAGACGACAGGGCATCGGTCACCATCCTTGATAGCGGCCCGGGGATTTCATCTGAGCATCTAGATCATATTTTTGAACCTTTCTTCACAACCAAACCGTCCGGGCAGGGGTTGGGATTAGGTCTCACTATCACAGATAGGATTTTAAGAGAAATGAACGGGAAGATCGAAGTGAACACTACCGAGAACGGCGCAAAATTCATATTTACTTTAGAACGAGTTACTTGATAACAAAATGCAAAATCAAAAAAAAATACTGTTCATAGACGATGAACTCCATATTCGACAAGCCAATAAGCAAACCCTGGAGTTGGCGGATCTTGAGGTCATTTGTTATGAGAGCGCTGAAGAAGCCTTGCCTAATCTCTCCAAGGATTGGCCAGGTGTCGTGATTTGCGATATTCGTTTACCCAAAATGGACGGCCTCGAATTTCTGCTCCAAGCTCAAAAGATTGATTATGACCTCCCAGTAGTTCTCATTACTGGCCATGGAGACATTTCAATGGCTGTTCAAGCAATGCGTGATGGTGCTTATGATTTTATAGAAAAGCCTTATTCCGCTGAACGCATGGTAAAAACTGTTCTCCGAGCCTTGGAAAAGAGGGCGCTAACTATTGAAAACCGTGTCTTACGACAGGAACTTAAGGCTCATAGCGCACCAGGTCCGAGGATTATCGGCAGGACCGATGCAATCATTAACCTCAGAGCAACTATATCTAAGATTGCAGATACCGGAGCGGATGTTCTGGTAATGGGGGAGACCGGGACGGGAAAAGAACTCGTGGCAAGATCCTTGCACGAACACAGCAAAAGAAGAACAAAAAATTTCGTGGCAGTAAACTGTGGTGCAATTCCTGAAAACCTCATCGAAAGTGAATTGTTCGGACATGAGGCCGGAGCCTTCACCGACGCCAAAAAAACGAGGATCGGGAAGTTTGAACATGCCGATGGAGGAACGATTTTACTCGATGAAATTGAATCCATGCCGCTTAGGATACAAGTGCACCTGCTGCGTGTGCTCCAGGAGAGGTCTCTTGAACGACTGGGGTCAAACAAGCTGATCCCCTTGAACGTCAGAGTTATAGCAACTACGAAGATCGACTTGCTGCAGGCCGCTGTAGACGGAACCTTTAGAGAAGATCTCTATTACCGTCTAAATGTGGTATGCTTGAAAATCCCTCCTTTGAGAGCTCGACTGGAAGATATTCCGCTCCTGTTTCATCATTTCCTCCTGGTTGAAGGTCACAGGTACCAGCAAGAGGTTCCTCTTCCCCAAGCCTCACAAATGAATACATTGATGTCATATCCATGGCCAGGCAATGTTCGCGAAATCCGAAACCTTGCCGAAAGATATGTCCTTTTGGGCAATCAGTATGGATGGTCGCTTGACCAGCTTCTCTCCGGAGATACCAAGGTGCGGAAAAACAGCCTTGTAGATCAAGTGGAAAGCTTTGAGAGGGGGGTGATAGAGCAGGCCCTTCTTGCAGGAAACGGCAGCATTAAGGAGGTGATGGACACCCTGGAAATCCCTCGCAAGACACTTTATGACAAAATGAGAAAATACGGACTGGATAAAAGTGATTATAAATAATATCATTATGGTGTGATATCAGTTTGGATCACTTTCTTACGAACTCAGTTGTCGTTTAAAAAGGGGAAACAATGGATTCTATTCCTTTTGTAAAAACAATATTATATACTACCCATCTTGGTGATCCCGAACATACGCGTCCCGTTTTTCGCCATGCTATCAGTCTGGCTAGACATTATGACGCAGAAATAATTATTGTTCATGTTGTTGAACCGTTGAGTAAAACTGCAAGAGATGTCATCAAGACGTATCTTTCAGATGAAGCAGCGGAAAAGATACAAAAAGATGACATGCGGCAAGTTCTTGAGCAACTGAAATTACGGCTGAAAAAATTCTGTGAGGAAGAACTGGAATCAAGCAAAATGGACGACAGTAAAGTTCGGGAACTCTTGATTGTTGCGGGGGATCCCAGCGAAGAAATACTCAAGACCTCTAAAAAGCATAAAGCCGACATTATAGTCATCGGCAAATCGACGGATTCAGTATTCGGCAGCACTGTAATGGGTTCCGTCGCGCGTCGGGTCACTCGTCTTGCCGAGGTCCCTGTGTTTGTGATTCCGAACAATTAAACAGAAAGAAAAATGATGTTTCCAGTGAATCAAAAGCACAGAGTATACGTACTAGATAATGAATAAAAAGCAAATATTACTCGCATCACCAAGAGGATTCTGCGCAGGTGTTGTCAGGGCCATAGAAACTGTAAAGCTTACATTGAAACGACATGGAGCTCCTGTATATGTTCTCCACGAGATTGTACATAACAAGCATGTCCTTCAAGAGCTGGAAGAGATGGGCACCATTTTCGTTGAAGGCCTGTCGGATATACCAAGCAACGGCATCTGTATATTCAGCGCCCATGGGGTATCCGCAGCTGTTGAAAAAAAGGCTAAAAAGCTTGGGTTGAAGACCATCGATGCCACATGTCCTTTGGTGGGCAGTGTTCACAAAATGGTCGAAAAATACCATGATCTCGATTATGACGTTGTTATCATAGGTCATCATCGACATCCAGAGGTTGAAGGAACAGCAGGACGCGTTGACGGCAAGGTCCATATCATTGCCACTGAAGAGGAAGCAAGGCAGGTGTCCATTGCGGATCGGCAGAAGGTCGCCTGTGTGACCCAAACCACCTTGTGTGAGGATGATATCTCTGAGATACGGGATATTCTGCTAAAAAGATTTCCGGATATAAAAGGTTCCGTTTCAAACATCTGTTATGCCACCCAAAATCGACAGAATGCAGTGAAGGAAATAGCAGGAATTGCCGAAGTCCTATTGGTGGTTGGATCTAAAAACAGTTCTAATTCCAATAGACTAAGAGAAGTCGGCGTGAAATCAGGTCTACGGGGCTATCTCATAGATGATAAGGAGGATATCGATCCTGTCTGGCTCGAAGATGTGGAAAAAATTGGACTTACCGCCGGGGCCTCCGCTCCCGAAAGATTGGTCGATGGAGTTATCGGATGGATGCAGTCCCGTTGGGATGTGAGTGTTAAAGAAATGAAGGGCAAGGAGAAAAAGGTATATTTCAAACCAGCAGAGCTTGATCCGTATTTCCGGTAAAATATGCAGTCATACAGAGCACCAGAAAACACCAAGGCTGTTCATCCTTTTGAGGTACGAACAGCCTTGGTGTTTTACAAATATAACTTTTGGGAACTATGACAAAGCCCCACGTATTCGCTTCATTGCCTCGATAACATTTTCTTTGGAATTAAATGCAGATATACGGATATAGCCCTCGCCGCACCTGCCGAATCCGGTCCCGGGTGTGCAGACGACCCCAGCGGTGTTGAGAAGAAGATCAAAAAAATCCCAGGAATCCCTTTTCCCGTCAATCCAGACATAAGGTGAATTCTCGCCACCAACGCAGTTGAAACCAAGTTTTTCCATACCATGGCGGATCATCCCGGCATTTTCCATATAATAGGAAATCAGTTCCCTGATCTGTTTATTACCCTCTTCGCTGTACACGGCCTCCGCTGCGCGTTGTACCGGATAGGATACCCCGTTGAATTTCGTGGTGTGTCTGCGATTCCAGAGCGGATGGATATATTGTTTGTTGCCTTGATTGTCAAATGCACAACAATCTTTGGGGATAACGGTAAAAGCACAACGTGTTCCTGTGAAGCCCGCGGTCTTGGAGAAGCTGCGAAATTCAATGGCAACTTCTCGGGCTCCTTCTATTTCAAAGATGGATTTTGGAAGAGTCGAATCCTCGATAAAGGCTTCATAGGCCGCATCATAAAGGATTAACGCCTTGTTTTTACGAGCATAATCAACCCAGCTCTTCAATTCTTGTTTAGTGATGGTTGATCCAGTTGGATTATTAGGAAAACAAAGGTAGATGAGATCGACGTCCTCGGAGGGAAGGGTGGGGACAAAGTTGTTTTCCTTTTTTGATTCAAGGTAGATAATTCCTTGATATCTGCCGTCTTGGAAGCGTCCTGTCCTCCCGGCCATGACATTTGTATCCAGGTAGACCGGATATACAGGATCGGGAATCGCAATCCGCACATTTTGGGAAAAAAGCTCCTGGATATTACCGGTATCGCACTTGGCACCGTCACTTATAAATATCTCTTCGGCTGCTATATCGGCGCCTCGCGACTGATAATCATTTTGGGCAATAGCATCTCTTAAAAAAGCGTACCCCTGTTCCGGTCCGTATCCCCGAAAACTTGAATCTTCCGCCATTTCGTCTACTGCATGATGAAAGGCCTCAATACATACTTTGGGGAGGGCACGAGTGACATCTCCGATGCCCAGTTTGATAATTGGTTGGGAAGGATTTTTTTCCTGAAAGGCTGCAACGCGTTTGGCGATATCGGAAAAGAGATAGGAAGATTGAAGTTTCAGATAATGTTCATTAATTGTGATCATTGGACAAGTTCTCAAAGGGGATCTATGTTATAGTATTGCCATCATACGATGACGATCTTGTATGTGACTTATGGAATATAATGAAATAACTTTTCGTGTCAACGATCAAAGATATGAATCATGGTTTAGAAAACCAATAGCCAGGGTATTATCAATAATGAAGACTAAAATACAACCGAAAACAATATATAGGCAGGATTATACACCACCTCCATTCTTTATTGAACAAATTCATCTTACCTTCAGATTGGATCCTCTAAAAACCAGGGTTACTGCCAGGTCTTCCGTGAAGAGGAATAAAGATTTTCCAACGGAATCTCTCCGCTTGGATGGGGAAAACCTGACTCTAAAAAGTGTAAAAATAGACGACCAAACACTTTCCGAGAGCGAATACGAGTTAAGCAAGGATTATTTGGAAATCTATTCGGTTCCCAATACATTTGTTCTTGAAATCGTAACCGAGATCAATCCTGATGAAAATACCGAACTCAGCGGATTGTATCGATCTTCCGGCAACTATTGCACCCAATGTGAAGCTGAAGGTTTCCAAAGAATCACATTTTATATAGATCGCCCCGATGTCCTGACTCGCTATACCACCAGAGTTGAAGGGCCGAAAGAGACATGTCCGGTGCTGCTTGCCAATGGAAACCTGGTTGAAACGGGGGATATGGAGGACGAACTGCATTATGCCATATGGGAGGATCCTTTTCCGAAACCTTGTTATCTTTTTGCCCTGGTTGCAGGAAAACTGGTTTATATCGAAGACATCTTTACAACCAAATCAAATAAAAATGTGATCTTGAGGATATATGTTGAAGAACGCAATAGGAAAAAATGCTCTCATGCCATGCGATCGCTGAAAAAGGCAATGAAATGGGACGAGGAGGTCTTCGGACTTGAATATGATCTCGACCTTTTCATGATCGTTGCGGTTGATGACTTCAATATGGGAGCTATGGAAAATAAGGGGCTCAATGTTTTTAATTCAAAATATGTACTGGAGACCCCGGAAACTGCCACAGACCAGGATTACATCGGCATCGAGGGTGTGGTAGCCCATGAGTATTTTCACAACTGGACAGGAAATCGAATTACCTGTCGTGATTGGTTCCAGCTTAGCCTCAAGGAGGGGTTAACCGTCTTTCGCGATCAGGAGTTTTCCTCTGACATGAACTCGCGGCCCGTACAGCGAATAGACGATGTAAATGTTTTAAGAAATTATCAATTCCGAGAAGATGCCAGCCCGATGTCACATCCTGTCAGGCCCGACTCCTACGTGGAAATTAATAATTTTTATACCACAACCGTTTACAATAAGGGTGCGGAAGTTATCCGAATGATAAAGACCTTGATTGGTCCGAGACGATTCAGGGCTGGTATGGATCTCTACGTTCAACGACATGACGGGCAGGCAGTAACATGCGATGATTTTATCCAGGCAATGCAGGATGCCTCCGGTTTTGATCTTGAGCAGTTTAAATTGTGGTACAGCCAATCCGGAACACCCGAACTTGAAGTTGCGGATTGGTGGGACCAAAACTCAAAAATCTACAATCTGACGATCAGACAATCATCCCCCGCAACACCTGGGCAGGAGGAGAAAAAACCATATCATATGCCCATAGTAATCGGGTTGCTCGATGGTGATGGGCAGGACATGCTGGCAGGCAGAAGCAAAAATAATACGGTTGATGCCGTTGATGGGATGTTGCTTGAACTTAAGGAAAAGGAACAGACTTTTACCATTCCAGAAGTAAACGAGAGACCTGTTTTGTCTTTTCTTCGAGACTTTTCAGCACCGGTAAAGGTTACATTCAAGCAAAGTCTGGAAGAACTGGCCTTTTTGATGGCTCGGGACTCCAATGTTTTTAATAGGTGGAATGCGGCAACTCAGCTATCTGCATCGATAATTCTTCGTCTTGTCGATTGTTTAATGAATGGCAAGGCCTTGCAACTAGATGATATTTTTATTGAAGCCGCACGCTCCAATCTCCTTGATGAAAAAGGAGACAAAGCTATGATAGCATTAGCTCTCACCCTGCCGAACGAGACCTATCTTGCCCAAATGCAAACAGTAATTGAGCCAGATTACCTGCACGAGGCACGTCAATTCGTTAGGCAAGAGTTGGCAAGACAGCTTCGTCGGGACTTTTTAACAATTTACGAAAGAAATAGTGATAAGGAAGTATATACAATTACTCCGGAGGCAATGGGGCGGAGAAGTCTGAAAAATATTTGTCTTTCCTACCTGATGGTCGCAGACCCGGTGGACAGTGAATGTCTTGACCTCTGTAAAAGGCAGTATTATTCAGGCTCGAACATGACCGACGTTATGGCAGCCTTGAGTGCCCTTACCAATTACCCGGGACCGGAGCGGGAAGAATCACTTGACGATTTTTATACAAAATGGAAATCTGATCCTTTGGTCATGGACAAATGGCTGACACTTCAGGCTACATCATATCTTCCCGGAACGTTGGAGAGGGTAAAGAAGCTTTTGAAGCATCCGGCATTTTCCATACGAAATCCAAACAAGATACGAGCACTGATCAGCGCATTCTGTTCTGCAAATCATGTGCGTTTCCACGATCTATCTGGTGAAGGATATCAATTTTTGACCGAGCAGGTCATCACCATTGATCCGGCAAACCCTCAGATCGCAGCACGTCTCGTCGCACCGTTTGTCAACTGGAAAAAATATGGTACAGAACGTCAGAATCTCATTCGAGAACAGCTCGAGGGCCTGCTTGGGCGTGGTAATATCTCAAATGATCTCTATGAGATTGTTAAAAAGGCTGTTTGACAGGGAAGGATATCTAACAGACCTACTTGATTTTATGACAAAATAGGCAGCGGTATTTGGGCGGATGATTTGGAGGCAAAGGGACTTCACCTTTCTCGGAATGGCAATTCCCACAGAATTTCTCTGCTTCTTTTTTGCTCTTCATCATCCTGAATTCTTTATGCAGAGCATCATTGGGCAATTTTGCCGTAGTCTCCTTGGGAGCCTGTAAAAGAACAATTATGATGGCACTACAGAGTACAACAAAGAGAATGTTTGCTCGTACAATATTTTTCTTTTTCATTTCTAAATTGCAGATAAGACAGGGATGAGTTCCTCATCATTTTGTAAAGCTGAAAGTAACAATCCGGCAGAGTGCATCGCTTCCAGATGCTAATCTGTATCCTCATCGCCGGTACACTGCACCCCTTCCGGGCCTTGTATGGTTCTTCAACGAGCCTTCCGCGAGGCGTCCTCCGCCTCCCCACACTATAGATGAGTACTCTCAGTCCGGAAGAACCGAATCTGGAATGCATCATCACTGATGCCGAAGTTTTTGGGAGAGTTCATATAAAAAAAGAGCAGGGTGGTTAAGGGGGTTCAACGTATCCCGCCGATGGCGGGATATATTAAAATGTAAGCTTGCTCTTTTTGCGTCCCCAAAATTTACTGCTCAATAAGCCAAGAAAAAAAACAGCAGCACCGGCGAAAAACCAGTGAAGCATTTTATTCATTTCAAGTTTTTTGTTCTTCTCTTGGATTTTGGTCAGATCGTACCGCAATGACGACACCTGTTTTTTTAAATGATCACGTTCTTTTACGAGCTGAACAACATTATCGGGGGTTTTGGTAAGAGTCGCCAGACGGTTTTGTAGTGATATAAGCTTCTTTTCTAGAACACTCTTTTCTTTTCCAGTATTTTCGTTTGGCATGCCCTGTTTTTCCTGAAAGGCAGCAAGTAATTTCCGGTTGTCTTCCAGTAAACGTGAGTTTTCAGATTCCAGAATGTTGATTTTATTTTTATATTCAGATACTTGTTTCCCGGTCAATCCGTTGCTATCTGAAGATGTTGCCACCTGATTGATGTCTTTTTCTTTTTTTAATTGAGCGAGTTCTTCCTTGAGTTGAGCAATGATTTCCTGTGCAGGAGGGGAATTTTTGAGATATTGAGAAGGAATCCAGCCTTCAACGTCGTTTTTGGTCTTAATCTTGGCCATATATCCTTTCTCTTCGAGTACTTCAACCTGATCGCCGGTTTGCACTTTGGCAAGAGTCTTATAGTCCTTTTTCGTGGTGTCTCGGACATGAACCACGATGGTACCGGAGATGTATTTAGTAGCAGCTTGAGAGGAGAGGGGCATTGAGACGAGTAAACAAAGAATAATATACATAGAGGGTCGAAAAAGGATATGGAGCAGGTATATCTTTTTCATAACAATCTCCGGCAAAGGGAATACCGTTTAATTACGTCTGCATTTTTTGAGCGTCTTCTGGCATGCAGGCTTTGAGGGAATGCTGCCCTGCATGATAAATAAAAACATCAATCATGTCACCATTCGTAAAGGAAATATTTGAAAGGACATGTACGACATGGTTGAATTCAGATCTCCCCTGAAAGCCGGATTTGTCAATAGATTCAACCATCACTGGAAGAATTTTTCCAACATATCCTTTGTTTTTTTCAAGACTTATCTGGTTTTGTCTTTTTTGAAAGCGGCTCAAACGCTCTGATTTTATCTTTTCAGGAATTTTATCTGGAAGGCCGGACGATTTGGTTCCAGGTCTATCAGAGTATTTAAAGGAAAAGGACCCGTCATACCGAACATGTTCCAACAGATCCATGGTTTTTTCGAAATCCCTATCGGTTTCTCCTGGAAAACCGATGATCATATCGGTGGTTATGGCAATCTCGGGACAGTAGGAGCGAAGGGCGTCGACCTTTTCCATGTATTTAGATATACAATATTTTCTATTCATTTTGAGTAAAATATTATCCGAGCCCGACTGTACTGGAAGGTGTATTTGTCTGCAGAGGACTTCCACGTCCCGAAAACACCGCATCAAGTCATGCGAAAGGTCTTTAGGGTGTGAAGTAGTAAAACGAATTCTTTTGATTCCTGATATTTGAGCTATATCCTCAAGAAGGGCAGGAAAAGAGTAAGGAGAATCATTCTGTGTGACTTTATTGGCTTTGCCGTACGAGTTGACGTTTTGTCCTAACAAGGTTATTTCTTTAACACCGGCATCAACCAATACTTTAACTTCGTCTATTATATCGTCTTTTTTACGCGATATTTCCCTTCCTCTTGTATAGGGGACAACACAGTAGGTACAGAAATTATTACATCCCTGCATGATGGTAACGAATTTTTTAAAAGGTGCAATAGTAAGTGAAGAAGGCAGGGATGAAATTTCTGGAATAAACTTTGGAATCTGATATGAATCAGACATCGATGTGACAATCTGTCTTCCTTCTTTATTGCATTTATCAAGGAGTTCAGGAATATTGTAAATATTCTGGGTGCCAACGACAAGGTCGATATGAGGCATCCGCTCAAGCAGTTGACTCCCTTCCTGCTGGGCAACGCAACCTGCAACACAGATCTTCAAATCAGGGCGTAGTTTCTTTTCCTGCCTGAGCACCCCAAGCATACTCATGACTTTCTGTTCGGCTTTTGCCCGTATCGAACAGGTATTTATAATTATAACATCAGCCGATTCCACGTCATATGTCTCGATATCGCCTTGTTCCATAAGAGACTGGGCGATAATTTCCGAATCCCTTTCGTTCATCTGGCATCCGAACGTCTTTATATAAAATTTCTGTTGAGGCATAGGTAAGGTAATATGGGTCACATCATACTGGGCACTTTTCCGCTTTTAAAAAACGGTCGACACTGTAAATTTTGGGTGCAAGCGAAGCAAGTAACTGCATAAGATCTTTATGGCATTTATCAGAATAGCGCAACACGACCAGATTGTTCTCAAGTCTTGTCAGAAGCGCAAGTCCATCATATCCCTCAAGAATGAATTTCAGAAAATGATACCTGCCAATAGATATACGAATATACAATTTTTGTAATCGTTTTTGTTGCATTTTCAATGTGTAATGGTGATCAAACAGAAAGACTTGCATCTACCGGCGCCATATTATCCTGGTTTTTGTCTAACAGGGGATAAACAACTTCATGCAAATATTCTTCTGTCTGAGCAGATGCCCGTCCGGTAAATTGGCTATAGTCTCCGATAAGATCCCGAAGCTCTTCATAGGTAAAGGGAATTCTTTCGTCATCAGCAAGTCGAATCAAAAGGTCATTTTCCTGGCCATTTTCTTTAACCATTTTACCTGAAATGAGAGAATGCTCTTTTACCACTTCGTGCATTTCCTGCCTACTTTGGCCTTTTTTAACTGCTTCCATCAAAATCTTTTCAGTGGCCATAAAGGGAAGTTCTGCCAAAAGAAGTCGTTCTATTTGTTTCGGATATACAACCATATCAGAAGTTATATTAACGTATAACTTTAATATAGCATCAGTCAAAAGAAAAGCTTGGGGAATATCCATTCTCCGAATTGCGGAATCGTCGAGCGTTCTTTCAAACCATTGATTGCTGAAAGTTTGGGCGAAATTCTGCGGGAGTCCCATGAGTTTTCTAGCAAGCCCAGTCATTCTTTCACTGCGCATAGGGTTTCTTTTGTAGGCCATAGCGGATGAGCCTGTTTGTTTTTTTTCAAAAGGCTCTTCCTGTACCTTTAAATTGGACAACAATCTGAGATCAACTGCAAATTTATGAGCAGAAGCCCCAATACCGGCAAGGGTTTCTGCGAGTTTCATGTCTTGTTTTCTTGTATACGTTTGTCCGGTAACATCAAAGGATTTATCAAAACCAAGTTTTTTACTTACACGCTCGTCAAGCTGACGAACTTTTTGATTGTCACCTTTGAATAACTCTAGGAATGTTGCTTGAGTTCCAACCGTTCCTTTTGCACCGCGAGCCTTTATTTGTGTAAGGAAAAATTCTATAGCGGTAAAGTCAATAATAAGATCTTGAATATAGAGGGTATTTCTTTTTCCAACTGTAGTAGGCTGAGCTGGCTGATAATGAGTGAAGCCCAAGGTAGGAAGGTCTTTAAATTTCAGACAAAAATGAGCAAGGTTTTGTATAACCTGCAACAGGGCGGATCGTATGAGTACCATTGCTTCTTTTTGGATTATAAGATCAGTGTTGCAGACGACAAACTGAGAGGTTGCGCCTAGATGTATTATTCCTTCGGCTTTTGGGCATTTCTTCCCAAATTCAAATACATGGGCCATTACATCGTGACGTATCTCTTTTTCTTTTTCTGCTGCCAGGTCATAATCGATATCATGCTGATTAGCTTTCATTTCATCGATCATTTCCATAGTGATTATATCAGTGAGACCGAGTTCGTATTGAGCTTCAGCTAAGGCGATCCAGCATTTTCGCCAGGTTGTAAACTTTTTCTTTTCAGAAAAAAGCTCCTGCATCTTTCTACTTGTGTATCGACTTACCAATGGTTCCTGATAAATTTCCCTGGACATTATAGTTAAACCTTTCTTTATATATATATTTTAATTAGTTGTTATTGTGTTTATTTAAAGCAACACAGAAGGTCAGCAGTATGCCGCATAAATCGTATTGAGATTATAACAACAAGTGCTTTTCCGGATAAAATTGCATTAAGAAACCCAATCTCTTTACCATTTTCGACCAAAAAGAGAAAGCCCTCGATAGCGCATTCTTTGGTTTGATCTTGATGTACTCCCACTCCGTATTGCCCTGAATATTAAATGTCGCATAATGTATATTATGTATAGTTTTTAAATAAATAATAGATTCAGTCATTTGGATAGTACCTGAATCCCTTCTATCGTATATCGTATATTGTGAATTGTGGAAATTTTTTAAATTGAATCTAGAGAATATCTAGCAGCTTTGCTTCCCAAGTAAGACCTGCATTAAATCGATTGAGCGTCGGGGAAAAAATAACAGTATGTTTTCTTTTTTCCTGGAGAACTTCTCCTTTGTGGCCAAGGTTGAATCCTATTCCTTGCCGATTGGTATATTTTCCTCTAAATAAGATCTTGAGGTGATCACCATTTCGGCCAATCACCTTGTAATCATAGATAGATGCATTGCAGTCAGCAAAAACAGGCTTTGTATTACCTACACCGAAAGGCTCAAGTCTATTAAATTGCTCTAAAAATGACAAATCAAATGTCTTTTCAATTGATAAATCGGCATCGACTGGCTGCATACTGGATGGTGGTTTTCCCTCTGTGGCTTTTTCCAAAAGAGAGGAAAAATAATTTTTAAACATATCAAGGTGTTCCACAGGCAACGTTAAACCGGCAGCCATTGCATGTCCCCCATATTTCAACAAATATTTGTCGCATTTGCGAAGTATGGTTATAAGATTGACCCCTTGGATGGACCTCCCTGACCCCTTGAGAATCTTCCGATCGTTTTTGGATGGGTCAGGAGATAAAATTATGGCCGGCACACGATACAAACTTACCAATTGTGAAGCTACTATTCCCAGGACACCCAAGTGGTATTCCCCGGATATTACGATACAATTATTGTTTGTTATTAGTTGTTTACTGTCTATAGTTAATGTTATTTCTAGTATTTGTTTGCATAGCCTTTTCCGTTGTCCGTTAATATTTGTAAGTTTGTTTGCCAGTTTGGAGGCTTTTTGTTTGTCCGAACATAATAAAAGCTCCATGGCTATATCAACCTTACCCAATCTTCCTGCGGCATTTAATTTAGGAGCCAATGAAAATGAGATGTCATCGGATACTATTGTCCCCGGAAAAATATCGCTTGATTTTAGGAGAGCTGAGATCCCGACATTCCTGGTTTCTGAGAGCGTTTCAAATCCTGCTTTCACTAATATTCTATTCGTAGGCGTTAACGGAACCATATCTGCAATCGTGCCGATAGCTACTAAATCTAGAAAATCCTTTAAGTTTGGACATGGGATTTTTTCAGTGAAATACCCCTCTGAATTCAGGTGAGAACGAATTCCTGCAGCCAGGTAAAAGGCCATGCCGACACCGGCAAGATTTTTATCCCCAAAACCACAATGTTCCTGTTTGGGATTTAATACAACATCGGCATCAACCGTATGTGTCGGAAGCTCATGGTGATCAGTTACGATGAGCCGAAAACCAATATTTTTGGCATAAACGATTTCGTCATAATTGGAAATACCACAATCTACAGTAATTAGAAGCGGGTATTCCCCTTTTGCTTTCGAGTGGATTTTATTGAGAGTAGGAATATTGAGTCCGTATCCTTCAGAAAAACGGTCAGGAATATACCAACTCACATTTTTCCCGATTCTTTTAAAAAATGTTACGAGAAGACAGGTTGCTGTAATGCCGTCAACGTCGTAATCCCCCCAGATAATGATGTCATCACAGTTTTTGATGGCAAAGGCAACAAGGCTGACGGCCTTTTCCATTCCCAATAAAGTGAAGGGATCCGGTAGATTGCCTAGACTAGGAAAGAGAAACAATTCAATATCGCGATCTTGTGTAACATTACGAAGGGCAAGAAGGTGAATTATTAATGGATGAACATTAAATTTTTTAGCCTGACGCACTTGCTCTTCTGTCGGAGAGAACGATCCTTTGGTTGCTGAATATGCAGGAGTGCTCTGTAGATTCATGGGAAAAGTTATCTCTTGGGGGTTCTATCTAAAATGCATTCTTCCAACCAGGAAGCTGTATATGCCATGATCTCGGCAGATTTCCTGCGATCAAACCATACTATATCCAGATCCTTATGAAACCATGTGAATTGACGTTTTGCATAACGCCTTGTATCTCTGGCAAGAAGTCTTTCCATATCCAATTTATCCCAAACACCCTGTATAAACATAACCATATGCCGATATCCTATGGAGGACATGGACTTCAGTTGGCTGGAATACCCCCTATCCAAAAGACCTCTGACTTCGTCTTCCAATCCGGAATTAAGCATGATTTGGGTACGGCTGTCTATTTGTCGATAGAGGAGGTCCCTTTCACAGGCCAATCCTAGTACTAACATGTTATCGAATCGATGAGGCGATTTTTCTTTTTCATGTTGTCTGAGATGCTGCGACCAGGGTGTCCCTGATCCGTAATAAATTTCCAAGGCTCTTAAAAGTCTGTGCGTATCATTTTGGTGGATTCTATTGGCGGTAATACAGTCATATAAGCTTAGTTCTTTATGTAAATTCGAGCTCCCTTCCTCCCGTAATCGCACCTGTAATTCAGCTCTGATTTTTGGATATCTTGTTCCTCCGGAAAAAAGTCCCTCTTTCAACGCACGCAAATAGAGCCCAGTGCCGCCGGTTATTAGTGGGATTTTCCCACCGGCATGGATATCCTCTATGGATTTGCAGGCATCACCTACGAAACGTTCGGCATCATAATCTTCGTCGGGGTCAACAATATCAATAAGATGATGTGGAATATCAGTTCTCTCCCGGACGGTCGCCTTTGCAGTACCGATATCCATATAGCGGTAGACCTGCATGGAATCCATACTGATAATTTCGCAATCGAAAACCTTCGCCATTTCAAGGGATAAGCCGGTTTTACCGATGGCTGTCGGCCCTACCAGCGCAATTACCGGTCTGTGTACGGGAAAGATAGTCACTGTAATCTGTATGAAAATCGTTCGGCGAGTTTAACCATTTTTTTGGGCCCAATCCCTTTGACTTTCAAAAGATCGCCGGGGGTGCGAAACGGACCATAATGCGATCTGGTATTAATAATTTGAGCAGAGAGATGCGGACCGATTCCGGGTATGGTTTCAAGAAGTGTTTGCCCTGCTTGGTTTATTGGGACAGGATAATAGAAAAACGGAGTAAGAGAGGCTGGGATATCTTTAGAAGTATCCATCTGCCCTATTGCGTGAAATGTCTCTTGAAGAACAAGTCTTCCGTTTTTGATGGACAACCCGAGGCATCTTTTGGGTGCATGTGAAACTGTATTGTGTCTGAAAAATACAACAACGACAAGGATAACTCCAACCGCCAGGAGGATGATCAGACGATAATCTTCCCGGCAGTATTCTGGACAACGCTTGCAAGTCTCGCTTCTGGTAGCACCTTCCCCAAAGGGTATATCGGAAGACTCAGTTTTTGAATATGGTTTTATCCAGGACAAGGGCATATTAAAGATCAGATTTCCGGGGTTCCTCTTTCATAGGCTTCGGACGGGAGATCAGGTTTGTCCAAGGCAAAGGCGTCATGAAGAGCACGAATGGCAAGTTCGGTATATTTTTCTTCAATGACGCATGAAATCTTTATCTCAGAGGTTGAAATCATAGAGATATTTATTCCTTCATTGGCCAGCACATTAAACATTGTTGTGGCAATACCGGAATGATTTCGCATACCTACTCCAACAATGGAAATTTTGGCAATACTGTCGGATCCGTAGATGCCCTTGGCCATAATTTCTTTTGACATCAACTGCAAAAGTTCCATTGTTCTGGCATAATCGGTTCGCATGACCGTAAAGGTCAGATCGGTCATACCGCCACCGGTATCCTGGTTTTGGATGATCATGTCAACGTTTATATCGGCATCGGAAATGGTACCGAATATTTTTGCTGCAATACCAGGTTGATCGGGAACACCACTTATCGTGACCCTTGCTTCGTTTTTATTGTATGTTACACCTGAAACGATAACGTCTTCCATTATTTTTTCCTCCTCAACAACCCAGGTACCTTCTGTTTGAGTAAATGTAGATCGAACATGAATGGGGACATTGTATCTTTTGGCAAAGGCCACTGAACGAATATCAAGGACCTTGGCCCCTAGACTTGCCAGTTCCAGCATCTCATCATAGGATATTCGCTCGATTTTCCTCGCTTTGGGGCAGATATTCGGATCGGTGGTATAAACCCCTTCCACATCGGTAAAAATCTCGCAGGCGTCTGCTTGCATCGCAGCGGCCAAGGCAACTGCGGTGGTGTCTGAGCCCCCCCTTCCAAGGGTTGTAATATCACCCACTCCATCTACGCCTTGAAATCCTGCAACCGTGACCACGCAGTTGTCATCGAGATACGAATTGATTTTTTCGGTATCGATGGATTGTATTCGTGCTTTCGTGTGGGTCGAATCGGTATGAATTTTGACCTGATCGCCGAGAAATGAAATTGCCTTGTAACCTGCTTCCTTGATGGCCATGGAAAAAAGGGCTACGGTAACCTGTTCGCCCGTCGATAAGAGCATATCCATTTCCCTGGTGTCCGGGCGAGATTGCATTTGAAAGGCGAGGTCGGTTAAGCGATTTGTTTCACCGGACATTGCCGACAAAACTACGACGATCTTATTCCCCTCTTTGATTGTTCTTAAGACCCGATCGGCAACAGCTTTTATCTTTTGCGGGCTGCCAACTGATGTCCCTCCAAATTTTTGTACAATTATAGCCATATATATCGTAACCTATACAACAAAAAGTTTAAAAAACAGACGGCAGACCGTTGGACGATCTGCCGAAAAGAAGACTCATATTTTGCGTGAATTTATCTATAAATAATAAAAATGCAACTGATATTCAGCTTCCCGTCTTCCTTTCATGGTATTTCTGACTTTTTTTGTTGTTTAAACAAAAAAGTGAAGGTATAAGACAAGTTTTCTGATTTTAATAGCTTCATTATATTGATGTCAACAACAGATAAGATACCATTCAATATCGTCCTGGTTGAGCCCGAAATTCCCCCCAATACAGGTTCAATCGCAAGACTCTGCGGAGCAACCGATTCGGTCCTCCACCTTGTCCATCCCCTTGGTTTTTCAACGGATGACAGGCACTTGAAACGTGCAGGTCTTGATTACTGGGAATTCGTCAAGATTGTGCACTGGAACAATTTGGAGGACTTTTTACAGGCACAGGACGAGAGGCATCTGTATTTTTTTACCACCAAGGTCGCGTCGCCGTATTTTGCGGCACGGTATGTTCCTGGTGATTTTTTGATATTCGGTAAAGAAACCAAAGGATTACCTACGGATATTTTAAACCTCTACAATGATAGATGTTATACCTTGCCCATGGAGAATTCGCATATTCGCAGCCTGAATCTTGCAATGACGGCAGGAATCGTTTTATATGAGGCCATCAGACAAAATTGTTTTATGTCCTGAATTATATGTTCTTCTTAAGCTTATTTCTACCATATATCCGGTTACAATAAACTTAGGTTTTAGACCTAGTTGAGACTATTTTTTAAAAAGGAGAGTTTAGTGATGTCAGAGCGAATCTATAACTTCAGTCCGGGCCCTGCTGCATTACCCCTGGAGGTACTTGAAAAGGCCTCTGTTGATATCGTCAATTTCGAGAATTCAGGTATTGGGATTGCCGAGATAAGCCACCGTTCAAAAGAGTTCATGAGCGTTGCCGAAACCACAGAGCGGCTTCTCAGGGAATTATATGATATCCCGGACAATTATAAAGTATTGTTTCTTCAAGGCGGTGCCTCCAGCCAATTCTTTATGATACCGATGAACCTGCTGGCTCCGGGTAAAAAGGCAACCTATCTGAACACAGGAGCCTGGTCCAAGAAGGCCATCAAAGAGGCGAAACTCTTTGGAAATATAGAGGTCAGTTATTCCAGTGAAGAGCAGAAATTCAATAGGGTACCAGTAAATGGCGAGTATTCCATCAATCCTGATTCGGAATACGTCTATTTTGTTTCCAATAACACCATTTACGGGACTCAGTTCAAGGAATTTCCCCAAACCGATAAGATGCTCATAAGCGACATGTCTTCCGATATCCTCTCCCGGAAGGTTGATGTCTCAAAATTCGGTCTGATTTTTGCCGGTGCCCAGAAAAACCTCGGACCAGCAGGTGTCACCATCGTAATCATCAGAGAGGATCTGTTGGACAAGAGTCCGGAAAGCATTCCCACAATGCTGAAATACAAGACCCATGCCGACAAGGAGTCCATGTTCAACACCCCTCCCTGTCTTGCTATCTATATGGTCGGTGAGGTACTGAAATGGTTGAAGGCAAAGGGCGGTGTGTCAGCAATGGAAGCGATTAACAACGAAAAAGCAGATCTCATCTACAAAGTCATCGACGATTCAGACTACTATCGCGGTCATGCCGAACCTGCTTCCCGGTCACCGATGAACATCTCGTTCAACCTGGCCACACCAGAGCTTGAGGCTAAGTTCATTGCCGAGGCTGCAAAAATCGGTTTGAACGGGCTTAAAGGTCATCGCTCCATAGGCGGATGCAGGGCCTCTATCTATAACGCATTTCCCCAAGAGGGCGTGGTAAAACTTGTTGAATTCATGCAGGATTTCAAAGCAAAAAATCCCGCATAAAAAGGCTGTATCCCTCTTGTTTTTCATGCTCTTTAAATACCACATCACCCGACCGCCTCCCGAGACTGATTCTATCAGCCCCGGGAGGCGGTCGGAGGTATCCATCATCGCAGCACTCTTTTCCGAACCTTTCAGAACTATCTGTTTCGCAAAACAATTATGGGCCTGAGGATAACATGAAGACCGACCTGAAGAATTTCAATCTTGACGGTCTCATCGAATACGTGGAGAGCCTGGGACAGCCGGCTTTCCGCGGTCGGCAGATTATGACCTGGCTCTACCGTCCTGGTATCTCAAATTTCGACCAGATGACGGATATCGCCAAGGTATTTCAGGCAATATTGAAGGAAGAAGCCTATATCTCGAGCTTTTCCGAACCAATTCTGGAACGCTCCAGTGATGGGTGCGTTAAATTCGGTTTTCGTCTCGATGATGGTCATATCGTCGAATCGGTCTTGATCCCCGAGGAGGACCGCAACACCCTCTGCCTGTCCTCACAGGTGGGATGCGCAATGGATTGCTCTTTCTGTCTGACCGGCACCATGGGTTTTACCCGGAACCTCAGCCCTGCCGAGATGGTCAATCAGGTCTGTGCCGTGCGAGATTACCTTCTCGAACAACCCCAAGATACTTTGATCGGGCCAAGGGAGGTCACCAACCTGGTGTTCATGGGCATGGGAGAACCCCTGAACAACCTGGATAATCTCATAACCGCACTTTCGATCCTCACAGAACCAAAAGGACTCGATTTGACGGGAAGAAAGATTACCGTCTCCACCTGCGGCATCGCCCCAAAGATGAAAAGACTGGGTGAAAATTCCACCGTCAATCTGGCTATATCACTCCATGCTGTCGACGATGTAACTCGTAACCAGCTCATGCCGGTAAATAAACGCTACCCGCTCGATATCCTTCTTGAGGCATGCAGGACCTACCCGATGCCCAAGAGACGACGAATCATGTTTGAGTACATCCTGCTTAAAGGTATCAACGATTCAGACCAGGATGCCCGAGAACTAGCCCGCAGACTGAGCAAAATCCCCTGTAAGATAAATCTTCTTCCCTATAACGAATCCCCCGCTTTGCCCTACAAAAGCCCTTCCCAGGAGCGCGTTCTCGCCTTTCAAAAGATCCTTCTCGATAAACACTTCTCGGTCTTTATCAGAAGCAGCCGCGGCTCTGATATTTCAGCTGCCTGCGGTCAGTTGGCTGGAAAAAAATAAGGCTCATCCGTTTTTTTGCGTACTTTGGAAAAGTTGAAAGAATTGATCCGGTAGAGATCATCGCTTTCGGTCACCGCCCTGCGGCCTTATCGCCTGGGAACCACGGCTGACAGACAGGCCGTCCCTGGCCTGCTGTCAGTTACGGACGTCCTGTCCGCAACCCTCCGGGCCTGGTATGCTTCCCAGCCGGGCCTCCGTGATGCGCCCGCAAACGACGATCTCCACCTCCTTGGGTTATAGAAAGTACGCTTGAGTCGGATGAACCAAAAATAATAATCGCCTCCTCTCTGGTTCAATTGCAGTTTTTCCTTGACCCTGACGTAACGTCAGGGTGTATGATCCAATCATCAGGAGGTCTAATAGTGCATATTAAAATCGGCGACCTGGCCAAGCGAGCCGGACTTACAATCCGTACGCTCCATCATTACGATCAAATAGGATTGCTGTCCCCTTCTCTTCGTTCCGAAAACGGGTTCAGGCTCTATACCCAAGACGACGTCATACGCCTGCAGAGAATACAGGCATTGAAACAATTTGGTTGTTCTCTAGAAGAGATCAGGTCATTTCTCAAACAACCCCAAGCTTCGCTTTCAGATATTTTACGGCGCCAGATTACAAGCCTTGATCACCAAATAAAAAAGGCGCAGACTTTACGTTTCCGCCTTTCCCGATTGAATGAACGGATCGAACAAGGAGATCCAACCAATCTTCCTGATTGGTTGACATTACTTGAGGTCATGGCCATCTATGAAAAACGATTTTCCAAAAACGAACTTGAGACACTGCGAAAAAACAGGCTTTCGGGCAACCTTGACAGTAAATGGAGAAAGTTGATTGCTCGGATTCAAATGCTTATCGAGCAGAACGTTCCGGTTACAGATCCCAGAGCAAAAGAGTGCGCCCATCAATGGATGAGGTTGATTGCCAAAGCCACCGGGAATGATATAGAGCTTGCCCTGAAACTAAAAACACTGCATCAAGAAGAACATACGGCACAAGTTGCGACAGGGATTACCCTTGAAATAGGAGAGTATATGAAAAAGGCAATAAAGGTCGCGAAGGTGAATTTCTCCGAAAATACTTTAAATAAAAAATTTCAACCTTCGGTTTCCCCTCCTAAGCCGACCGCCTTGCGAGTCGCCCAATTTCGGGCAATCCATCAAATTCTGGACAAGCCTCTTATTTTCGAGGATCCCTTTGCGGGTAAAATTATGGGAGACCCTTTGCCAAGAGATCTCTCCAAGTTCAACGAGCCGCTCTTTCGAGGGCTTAGAACATCCATCGTGATACGAAGCAGGCTGGCCGAAGACGAGTGGCTGAAATCATATGCTCTTGGCCTTCGTCAATATGTAATCCTTGGGGCAGGTCTCGACACCTTCGCTTTCAGACACGGTGATCTAAACGGTCTGAAAATATTTGAGGTAGATCTTCCCTCTACCCAAGATTGGAAACGGAACTGTCTTCAGGCTGCCGGAATGGAGCCCCCCTCTTCCCTCATCTTTGCAGCAACTGATTTTGAGAATCTATCACTTGCCAAGCATCTTAAACAGGCAGGATTTCAGGCTGAACAGCCCGCTTTTTTTTCCTGGCTGGGGGTAACGATGTATCTGGATCATACTTCTATATGTGAGACCTTGCAGTTCATCGGATCCTGCGTTCCAAAAACCACTGTTATCTTTGACTATTGTGTCGATCCATCTCAACTCTCGCCGAGAGAACTCAAGGGCTTTGAAATCGTCTCAAAAAAGGTGGCTGAGCAGGGAGAGTCCTGGAAGACGTTTTATACTCCAGACGTACTTAATAATAAGATCCGCTCATTCGGATTCTCGAAAATTGAGGATTTTGGCCCTGAAGAGATTACCAAACGCTATTTATCCGAGCGCACTGACGGACTACGTAAAAGCGGGGTAACACGAATAATCCGTGCCGAGATTTAGGATAATTTGCCGTAAATGATTGCAAAAGGGTAATACATCAATGTACAATGGACATTCTCCTGTCGTCTCCATTGCGTGCAACCCATAATCACTATAAGGTGACACCCTGATCAGAAAATGTATCTCCTGAAGACTTCCTGTCACGGACGAGCCTTATTATACCTTTTCCCTAAAATACCAATACCGTGAAACGCACCTATCTGCTTATCGCTCTGGTCGTCATTGTAAGCCTTGTCGTCGGAGTTAAATACCTGACCCGCAAAAAGCCTGTCACTGTGGTGGTGAAAGATGTTTCTGTCGGGACAGTCGAATACACGGTTTCAAACACCCGTGCCGGATCAGTAAAAGCCCGACACCGGGCCAAATTGACACCGACCATAGGCGGCCGGATTGCCACCTTGAACGTGCAAAAAGGCGACAAGGTCAAAAAGAATGAGATACTTCTCACCCTGTGGAACAAGGATATCAAGGCGGACGAAAAACTTGCCGAGGGACAGTTGGAAGTGGCCCTTGCCACTGCCCGCGAAACCTGTCTGTTGGCCGAAAATGCAGAACGCCAGGCCAAACGTCAAGTAGCACTCAAGCGGAAAAACTCGACCTCCGAATCCATCTATGAAGATGCCGTTGCCGCAGCAAGGGCAAAAAGGGCTGCCTGCGAGGCTGCACAGGCCCAGAAGGATGTCGGTATAGCGCGGGTTGATTCAGCCAAAGCGATGCTTGAAAGAACGATTCTCACCGCTCCATTCCACGGAATCATCGCCGAGGTGAACGGTGAGGTGGGAGAATACGTCACCCCGTCACCTCCTGGAATCGCCACGCTCCCCGCCATAGACCTGATCAATATGGACTCCCTCTATATTGCAGCTCCCATTGATGAAATCGATGCCGCCCAGATTAAGCCCGGCATGGAAACCCGTATCACCCTCGATGCATTTTCTAAAAAGGTTTTCAAGGGCAAGGTGCGCAGTATTTCCCCCTATGTCCTGGAGCAGGCCAAGCAGGCCCGCACAGTGGAGGTTGAGGTTGATTTTGTTGAACCTTCCGTGGAGAACAACCTTCTGGTCGGCTACAGTGCAGATGTCGAAATCGTTATCGATTCCCGCAAAGATGTGATGAAAGTACCGACCGAATCGGTTTTAGAAGACGGGTATGTCTATGTCTACCATCCCGATGACAATCATATCGAACGTCGTAAAATCAAAACAGGACTCAGCAACTGGCGTTTTACCCAGGTGGTTTCAGGTCTAGAAGCCGGGGAAAAAGTTGTGACCACGGTCGACAGGGCAGGTTTGGCCGACGGCGTTCAGGCGACAGTCGACAAAAACGCTCAGGAAGCAAATACAAAATGATTGAACTACAGGATGTGAGCAGGATCTTTTCGGTCGGAGGTCAAGAGGTGCGGGCCATGGACCATGTCTCCCTTTCCATCAAACCCGGTGAATACCTCTCAATCATGGGTCCGTCCGGTTCCGGAAAATCTTCTCTTCTCAACATCATGGGGCTACTCGACACACCTAACAGCGGAAGATATATGTTGGAAGGTCGCGATGTCACAAGCCTTGAGGATCAGCAGCTTGCAGAAATGCGCCGCAGCAAGATCGGTTTCATCTTCCAGTTTTTTCATCTAATTCCCCGCCTTACTGCCATACAAAATATCGAGCTGCCGCTTGTTCTGGCAGGGATAGGAAAAAAACAGAGAAGTCCGGTCAGCTCCCGTCTGATCGAAGAATTCGGACTGAGTAACAGGCGGAACCATCGTCCCGATGAACTTTCAGGCGGTCAACGTCAGCGTGTGGCCATCGCCAGGGCCGTTATAAACCAGCCGACAGTCCTCCTGGCAGACGAACCAACCGGCAATCTTGATCGCCACTCCGGAGCTGAAATTATCGATCTCATGGAAGGACTCAATAAAAAAGGCCAAACGCTGGTCGTGGTCACCCATGATCCGGAAATCGGTGAGCGGGCGAAAAGGTGTATCCACGTCGTAGACGGCAGGATAATATCCGATACCATCAAAAGCTGAAAATCATGCGCCCGCTCGATACTATAGGGTTTTCGATGATCAATCTCGGCAGCAACAAGGTGCGAACAGCGCTGATGTTGCTGGCTATGAGTATCGGTGTTGCAGCCGTTGTGCTGCTTACCGGGATCGGCAACGGGGCACGATTATATATCGTCAAGCAATTTTCATCTTTGGGAACGAACCTGATCATCATTATTCCAGGACGAACGGAAACCGCCTCCAATACACCCGCCACCCTGATCGGCGAAACACCGAGAGAGCTGACCCTTCGAGACATGAAGGTCCTCCAGAAGGGGGACATGGTTAAACGCATTTCTCCCCTTATCATCGGAGAATTAAATGCCGACAAAAAGGGAAAGGAGCGTGAGGTTCCCGTCCTTGGATCCACCAGTTCGCTTCTGGAGGTGCACCATCTGAAACTCGACAGTGGCTCTTTTCTTCCCGAGGAAGACCCGGATATTGCCCGTCCCGTCTGTGTCATAGGGTCGAAGGTGTACCGGGAACTCTTTGGTCAGCAGCCTGCACTGGGCGAGTTGATGAGACTCGGAGGTTTTCGCTGCCGGGTGATCGGCATTCTCGCCTCCGAAGGGAGATCCCTGGGACTTGATACCCAGGAGCTGGTGATCGTACCGGTTGCTTTTGCCCAGATGTTGTTTAATAAGGAAGGGCTGTTTCGGATCCTGATCGAGGCCAAGGATAAACAATCGCTCCCCCGCCTGAAAAGCTATATCACCCGGACCATCAGGAAGCTCCATAATGGTGAAAATGATGTCACCATTATCACTCAGGATTCCGTGTTGAAAACTTTTGACAAAATCTTCAAGGTTCTCACACTGACCGTTGGCGGGATAGCTTCAATCAGCCTCTTTGTTGCCGGTATCCTGATCATGAACGTCATGTTGATGTCGGTTGCTCAACGAACCGCCGAGATCGGTCTGTGCAAAGCGCTCGGGGCCAGCAATGTTCAAATAATGACCCTTCTGGTTACCGAGGCCCTGGTGCTTTCGACGATAGGGGGTCTTGTTGGGATGTTGCTCGGTTTTTTCGGCTCCTGGGTCACGGTTCAGTTTTATCCAACCCTCCAGACGACGCCTCCGCTTTGGGCTGTTGCGGCATCCATGGGCACTGCACTATGTACAGGCTTCGTCTTTTCGCTCCTGCCCGCCCGCAGGGCAGCAAAACTCGACCCGATCACGGCCTTGGCACAGCATTGAGGGAAACGTTTAATGGAATTACTTGATCAGATTCAATTTATCAGCACATCCATACGATCCAAGAGGATGCAGTCCTTTCTCACGGGACTGGGGATTGCTGTTGGAATCTGTATGGTTATCCTCCTGACCTCCATGGGGGAAGGACTCCAGCGTTTTGTTCTGTCCGAGTTTACCCAGTTCGGAACCAACCTGATTGCGATCAACCCGGGAAAGGTCACGACCATGGGGACATCCCTTGGCATTCTAGGCTCAGAGAGGCTGCTTACCCTTGACGATTGTGCAGCCCTCAGGCAACTTCCCCAGGTCGAGGCTGCTGTGCCGATGACCCAGGGAAATGCCGAGGTTAAGGCAGGCGATCGTACCCGGCGTATTACCATCTATGGTGTGGGGCCGGAAATGGATAGTGCCTTTCGCATGCATGTCAGCAGCGGAAGATTCCTTCCGCCCGATGATCCGCGAACCGCACGGGCCTTTGCTGTTCTCGGCCATAAGGTACGGAAAGAGCTTTTCCCGGGTCTCGATCCGCTGGGCCAACGCGTACTTGTAGGTAATATCCCTTGCCGGGTGATCGGCGTAATGGAGCCCAAAGGGCAAATCCTTGGCTTCGACATGGACGACACCGTATACATTCCGGCGGTTCGGGCACTGGATCTTTTTAACCGTGACGGACTGATGGAAATAGATATCCTTTATCGCCAGGGAGATACGGCAAAGGAGGTGGTCGCCGCCATCAAAAGAGTTCTGATCAACCGCCACGGGCAGGAAGATTTCACCATTACCACCCAACAGCAGATGCTGGATGTTCTCGGATCCGTTCTCGGAATGTTGACGGTTGCTGTCGGCGCTCTGGGCGGTATCTCACTTTTGGTGGGAAGCGTCGGAATCTTTACGATCATGACCATTGCCGTCCGGGAAAGGACCAGTGAAATCGGCCTCCTCCGCGCGCTAGGGGCAACCAGACGTCACATCCTCTTTCTGTTTCTTCTCGAAGGAACCGTTCTGGCAGCACTAGGCGGCACTGCAGGACTCCTCCTCGGGACCTTCCTGGGCTGGCTGATCCATATCTTCGTCCCCCTGCTGCCTGTCCACACACCCTGGACCTTTGTGATCCTGGCTGAACTTCTCTCCATGGGCATTGGCATACTAGCAGGGATAATGCCTGCCCGCCAGGCCGCCCTCCTCAATCCTCTGGAGGCCCTGCGGTCGGAATAACGGTTCTTTTCCGGATTGGGAAGTACTTATCTAATACGCAGGAGGCGGAGGGCGTCGATGAATGACTCCCACGAAGGCCCGAAGGGGTGCTTTTCAGCTTTACCTAAGTGCGATGAATCCCGGGATGACCTTTTTTCAATTATCGGGTAAGGACAACTCGATATCGAGCCTTGCCGCTTCGCAATCTATCCAATGCCTCATTCACCTCAGTAAAGCTGAACTTCTCGATCATTGGTTTGATCTGGTGACGACCGGCAAAATCCAACATCTTCGCGATTGTGGCAGGGCTTCCCACCGGCGATCCGGAAACGGAACGCTGACCCATGATCAGTGAAAATACGCCGATATCCAGTGGATCTAAAGTTGCTCCCACAAAATGCAATCTTCCCCTGGGTTTCAAGGTACCCAGGAAGAGGTTCCAGTCCAACTTGACGTTTACCGTGGAAATAATACAATCAAACGTCCAGGCAGCAGCCTCGATTTCCTTCTGATCACGTGAGTTTAAGGTATGGTGCGCCCCGAGGCGCAAAGCCTCTTCCCTTTTGGCATCGCTCGAAGTGAATGCCGTTACATCGCAGCCCCAGGCATTAAGGAACATCAGCGCCATATGTCCAAGTCCCCCGATCCCAATGACCGCCACCTTTTCGGTTGGTTTGATGCCGAATTGGACCAGAGGGTTGAATACGGTGACCCCACCGCAAAACAGGGGGCCGGCTGACTCCGGATCAACGCTTTCCGGAATAGGGATCACACTTTCGGCGGAAGCTCGTACTTTTTCTGCAAAACCGCCGTGATGCCCGATGATGGTTGCCTGTCCGTCGGCGCAAAGATTATGGTCGCCCGAACGACAGGATGCGCATTCATTGCAGTAGCCTGAATGCCACCCTAGACCGACCAGTTGACCGACTTTGAAGTTGCTTGCCCCCTCCCCTGTTCCAGCTACCGTTCCGACCACTTCATGGCCGGGTACCACGGGGTACTGAGTCAGCCCCCACTCATTGTCTATGATACTTATATCGCTGTGACAGATACCACAATATTGGACATCGATTTCAACTTCATTTGGTCCAATCGGTCCCGGATCATATTCAAACGGCACAAGTTTACTGTTTGGTTCAAATGCTGCAAAGGCTTTAATCATGATTGATCTCCTTTTGGAATGAGCCTCTTACAAAATGAGGCCTGTTTTTTCAAGCAGCTGCCATTAATGTAGGAAATCTGCGTCATGATATATTGATTGTCAAGATTGATGGACTCGTAAAAAGTGATGCCAATCAGGTGCAAGAGGACGTGTCTTTGGTTTCGATATAGGAGTTGAGCCGCTCCTGATCGGTTTGGCAGGTCTTGGTGTTGGAAAGGGTTGAAATAATCAAAACAAGTTCTGCCTGCAGCATGGGACTCAGGTCTTTTTTCAGAGAATAATACATCCACACCCCACCCCGCCTGTCCTGCAACCAGCCGTTTTTCTTAAGATAAGCTAAATGTCTGGAGACCGTCGACTGCTTCATGTCAAGGGCTTGCATCAGATCGCATACACAGAGTTCCGCTCTGCCCTGCAAAAGCAGGAGCAGCCGGAGCCTTGTTTCGTCGGCCAAAGATTTGAAAATATCGACGGTTGTTTTCACGCTTTTCTTAATGCCTATTTGATTACCACTAATGTTCAGTTGCTGGTCCGGAGTGAAAACTGTTCGTTTCTCGGGACGCCATGAACCCATCCCTGGGGGCTTCTCTGCAGCCATCCAGGCTGCAGAGACCCGAAAAACGAACAGCTCTCACGATTCCTTCTCGATAGGCTGAGTATCAGTGGTAACCAGATTACCGTAAGGAGTGATTGGAGTCAATCGTGATGGACTCTCTTCTAATTTGGATTACTTGATCTGCATACGCGGATACAATATGTTATTCAGTTATGATTAAAACTTGTATTTAAAGAAAAACATACGTTAACAGTCTGTTGACACATTCGTTTAAACAGATTAATGATTGAGGTAGAATTCCTTGTAAACAGGCATAATCGGTTGTAACAGAAAAACATAAAATTCAACATTGTCTAAAACATCCATGTCCGATTCTCCCAAAAAGCTTTCGTTTATAGACAGGTTTCTTACCTTGTGGATCTTTGCAGCCATGTTTGCGGGGGTCCTGAGCGGCTATCTCTTTCCCCCAATCACCAAGGTCATCAACAGCTTTCAGGTGGGAACCACCAACATCCCGATTGCCATCGGCCTGATCATGATGATGTATCCGCCCCTAGCCAAGGTCAAATACGAGGAACTCGGTCAGGTCTTCAAAAACGGCAAGGTTCTTCTCCTTTCCCTTGTTCAAAACTGGGTGATCGGCCCGATCTTCATGTTTCTTCTGGCCATCACCTTCCTCTCCGGTCATCAGGAGTATATGGTTGGCCTCATCCTTATCGGTCTGGCCCGCTGTATCGCCATGGTCATTGTCTGGAACGACCTTGCCGGTGGAGATACCGAATACTGTGCCGGTCTGGTTGCCTTCAACTCCATTTTCCAGGTCCTGTTCTTTTCTCTCTATGCCTGGATCTTTATAACCGTTGTCCCCCGCTGGTTCGGTCTCTCGGGCATGGTTGTCGATGTCTCGATCGTTGAGATCGCAAAATCGGTTTTTGTCTATTTGGGTATCCCCTTCCTGGCCGGCATGGCAAGCCGCTTTATCGGACTTAAGACCAAGGGACGGCAATGGTATGAGGACGTTTTTATCCCGAAGATTAGTCCTCTTACCCTGATTTTCCTTCTTTTTACTATTTTGGTGATGTTCTCTTTAAAAGGTGAATATATTGTCCAGCTCCCCTTTGATGTTCTACGCATCGCGCTGCCCCTGACCATCTATTTTCTGGTCATGTTCGGCGTCTCGTTTTACCTTTCCGCCAAGGTCGGGGCAACTTACGAGCAGACGACCACACTCAGTTTCACCGCTGCCTCAAACAATTTCGAGTTGGCCATCGCCGTTGCCATCGCCGTCTTCGGGATTAACTCGGGAGAGGCCTTTGCCGCCGTCATCGGCCCTTTGGTCGAGGTGCCTGTTCTGATATCATTGGTCAATGTGGCCCTGCGTCTGAAAAAAAGGTATTTTCCGTATGAGCGAAGAAATCTCTCCGGGGTCTGCCATGTGCGGGTGAAAGAAAAGGCCTGAGGATATTGTCTGTAGCCTCCCGGCAATGATATACTTGAGCAGAGGAGGAAACCATGCTGCTATCAGGATATACACTGGAAATATTTCGCTCGAAATGTAACGCTGGGGCCAGGACCCTGCACTGCTACGCCCATCTCAACGATGATGTATCAGCCGCCCTTCCCTATTTGAATACTCACCTTGGTGGATTCACCTACTCCAAGGAAGGCCCTTCCCTTACGCTGAAAAATTCCGGTAAATTGATCACCATTCATCCGCGTAAAATTGCCGTTAATGCCTTGCATGACGAGGAGCAGGCCGAGAAAATCGTTGCCTGGTTACAGCGAGAGATTAATACCGTATGGGAACAACGGTCGGAGATCGAACCCTGTTTCGAGAGTGCCAGGCAACCGAGCTTGATTGAAGTCCTGAAGCTCTTGCCCAAGACCAACTGCCGGGAGTGCAACGAGCCGACCTGCATGGTCTTTGCCACCCGGGTTATCGAAGGGGTAAAGGATCACACCAGTTGCCCGCCGCTAGCTGATGATAAAAGGCAGGCTTTAGCTGACTACCTTTCACAATTTCATTTTGATTGAAATAATTCGATCTATTTTCTCATCCGGCGCGGTAATTTTTCGTGGTAGTTATCCCGTAAGAATTTGGTGAATTCATCGACTGCCGCTATTTGTCCCCGGTGGTACTCCTTGGATTCAATTGAATCAAAAGAGTCGTCATTCCGCCCTTCCAGCTCCGTCCTTCGCTCACCAAGCACATTGTAGAGATCGAGGAGATAATTGTAGACCATGGCTATCCCCTTTTAAAAATAGGTGAAATTTTTCAGATATATGTTTTCCTGCAGATACTCGCGAATCCGAAACAACTCATCGAGTTTTCCCTGATAGAATGAGGATCGTTCGTTTTTCTCTTCAACAGCCATCTGGGCTTCGGTAATTTTTTGGGTGAGATGGTTGTGGATCTCTACTTAAAATTCATTCGGCATTACAATCTTAAAAGCAACAAACTTAAGCCCCCGCCCACCTGGCAGGATCTACACTATCAGGCCTGGTAGATAGTATCGGCTATATCCATTAGTTGCGCCTGAATGTCATTGAGCTCAAGCAGCTCAGCGATGGCTCCAAGCTGACGTGGATGGTCGATTACAATATCGGCGCCGCCGCTTTTGTCAAGAAGTATATACCCGGAACGACGCAGGACATCCCTGGCCTCGTCATATCGGTCAACGGCAAATCCTTGAATTGAAAAATCTTCCATATAAAAGTCAGGCAGATCGCAGTTTTCCAGATAGGCTGCCTTGGATCTGCAATCATCAAGGATCAGAGTTATTTTAGCCATGGTTCTCTCCTTTTAATTGATCCGAACTCAATTGCCAAATTTACGCTAAAAAGGGAAAAAAGGAAATAATTTGTTGGGAATTAGCTCGGATTCTCATTAAACGAATACATCTCATATTGAGCAAAGCCGGGATTGTGGTACTGCGGTATTTTTTTGTTGCAGGTATTGTTTGATAGTTTTATCAAGAAATAGTATTTTTCTGTATCAATGCAAGTAATTTGGATGTTTGTATACTACCAAGCACTCAAACGGTACAGTTAAAGTCCCCTCTTTATTTATTGAGACAATACAGACCTGTCTATCACAAATTGTATAGGGGGATACCGTTAGATTTTGTGGGTCATCCGAATAAAGCGTACTTTTGTAAAGCTGAAAGTAAGACTCCGGCAGGTGCATAGCGTCCAGACGCTACTCTGCAGCCTTATCGCCGGTACACCACGGCTGACAGATGGGCCGTTCCTGGCCTACCGTCAGGTGCGGACGTCCTGTCCGCATCCCTCGGCGCCCATGTGGAACACCTTCGGGCCTCCGCGAGGCGTCCTCCAGCGACGCCCTCCGCCTCCCCCGAGTTATAAATAAGTACGCTAAAGCCGGATGAACTGATTTTGTCTGATTTGATTATTGAGCACCTTTTTTTAGCTATATCTCAAGAATTATACGGACTGATATAATATCTGCGTTATGACTTAAAAACCAACAGAATACGCCATACACGGAAATGCTATTTAGGTTGAATTAACATCAGAATCCTTATGTCCTTTTAATAAAATAATTTCTTCATAAATTTCATTTCACCCCTGCATATACGTCAAAATCGTTGTGTCCTGTTGCCTGTGCCTCTTTGGGGTATTACTCTTTCGACAATGGGAGGAGAAACAATCCTCTAGCTGGAAAACCCTTGATGGACTTATTATTGATTACTGCTTATAAGAGCAAATATCTATGGAGTCATCTGATATGGACACACCAACCGGGAATCAACTTGCCTATGGCGTACGGCTTAAAATTGAGGAATTAAAAAATATCTGCGTCGCAGTCGACGATACCACGGCACTGTATCAAACGCCCCGGCGGGACGATGGTCGCCAAAAGAAATTCTTTTCCACCCCATCGACACAAAAGAGTCTGCTTATCTTAAACTCCTGCATATCTTCCTGAATATGGACACCCCCACTATAGACATTGAGCTGGGCAACCCTTTTTTTCCGAAAAGCGAAAGAAAATGACATTCGTCGATATGCTTGATAATGTTGTTCAGGAGTATAAACAACTTGCCAGAACAGCACATATCCCCAAATTCAAGGAATCCCCGTTGGAGGAAAATCCAACACTTTGAGTCATGATCAAAGCCTTGGGAGAATTTCATGTCCAGATGCATATCGATCATTTAAGGAAAATTTTGCAGCAACCGACCTGATAATGCCTTTTCCTATTGTCAAATATCTCGAATTAATCGCCCTGGGATTCGGGGCCGGGACCTTCGGAACCTTAATAGGAGCAGGAGGCGGTTTCGTCCTCATGCCTATTTTGTTGGTTCTTTATCCGCATGAAAACCCTGCCGTGCTTGCCAGCATCACACTAGCCGTTGTTTTTTTCAATGCTCTCTCCGGAACCGAAGCTTATGCTTTGATGGGAAGAGTGGATTTCAAGTCCGGCCTCCTCTTTTCCAGCGCCTTGATCCCTTCCACAATTCTGGGAACCCTGACCACCTCACATATACCAAGGTATCTTTTCGATGGGATCATCGCGACCCTGATGCTGATAGCTTCAATCTACCTTTTCACCAAACATGAGTTACCTCAAAAGTTTTCCGAAAGCCGGTCCTCACATCTCATACTAAGACATCTGGTCGAAAGGGACGGAACGGAGGACACCTATTCTTACCATCCGTGGCTGGGACTCGGCTTGAGCTTTTGTCTCGGTTTTCTCTCAGGAATGGCAGGTATCGGGGGAGGGATATTTTATGTACCTGTTTTTGCTTATGTATTAAATTTTCCTCTCCAGATAGCAATAGCCACATCCCAATTCAGTCTGGCAATTCTTGGTCTGACAGGCACATTAAGCCACATAATTTCAGGAGTATTTGTTCACGGCGTGCATAGAACTGTTGCCTTGGCTATCGGCGTAGTACTGGGAGCGCAAGCTGGTGCTCATCTTTCGCGGATAGTAAAAGGAAAATTGATCATTCGTTGCCTGTCGATTACCTTAGGACTCGTTGGCCTGCGCCTTTTTTATGCTGTATTGGAGAGACTCTTCTTTTAATAAAGAATTCAGGGCTTAGATATGAAATGCCAGTCATATTCCCTCAACACTCATTGCTGTTCCCATAACTGGCAATGAAAGGAGGGGCACCCATTAAAAGGCCCCTTGTCAATGAATAAACTTCTCCGTCCAAGAAAAAAAAGTAATTTTTTCCTTACGAAGGTTGAACTGTCGATTTAGTCAGGTGTTTCCCAGCTCCTTGCCACGCCCGGTATTTCAATCTTGTGTGTCGGTGAATACTCCACCGCACCAGTCACCCATCAGGATCAAGGCTTGAGATGGAACGTTAGTTTTACCATCCATCCTGCCCCTTCCGCCATTCGGCGGTCCAGAAAATCAGCGGTTCCATGCCGTATCCAATGGTATACAGCTTACAGATCAAATGGTTTTAAACCAACCCTATGATGGTTCACAACATAGGCGGCAAACAACAAGAAATCACCGGACGAGACGGCTGCCAATCAAATCTGGTGGTTTTCACCAACCCCTCTACTAGTTCACCGCCCCGTCCAATTTTATGCAAAAAGTTTTTTATGATCGAATTCCACTCCATCTCTCATGATGTAATAAGCAGCCCGGGCCAACTTGTGTGCCAGAGAACTATGGGCGATCATTTTATTGGTCTTTCCAGCTTTACGAGTATAAAATGTCCTGGCATTCTGATCATAGCGACGGGAAAATTCTGCCGCCTCGGAAAACGCCCAGGCCAGATATCTATTACCGTTTTTGCTGTTGCCCTTTCCTTTCTTCGTATTGTTGCTTTTCCATTCAGTCGGAACCTTGCGACAATAAGAAGCAAAATCCCCTACTTTTTCGAAACGTTCTATGTTGCCTGTCTCCAGCATAATAGTCATGGAGAGGATCTTGCCGAGTCCCGGGATGGTCTGTAGGCCGAGAAACGACTTCCGTAGTGTGACTTTTTCCAAGACCACATTTTCTATTTTTCTGATCTGCCGGGAAAGATAATCAATGACATCCTTGCTCACCTCACCACTCAGTTCTAGATCCTCCTGGCCTGCTAAAAGAGGAGCAATATGATTTTCTTTTACCTGTTTGATCTTGTTGCCGCTCAAACTGCATCCACAGTTTCTACTGATAATCCCCTGCAGGCTGTTGATAACCGACGTACGCAACTGGACCAGGTGTCCTCGTTTTCGCAGTAAATCGCGTATCGGTCGATCTTCTTTAGGGTAGATGTAGCCTTCAGGGAGAATCCCCAGTCGAAGAAGATGAGCCAACCAAAAGGCATCATGGCTATCGTTGCTGTATTTGAGCCCCTTGTATTTCTGAATCGCAGCCGGGTTCGCTAGATGTGTTTTGTACCCATTATCCATCAGGGTGTCCACCAGCCAGTACCAATTGAATGTTGATTCCACAACGATGCCTGAGATCCGTTCATGGAATGGGTCAAGCTCAGCCAGAATAACGTCGGGTTTATTGGGGAGTCGTTTCTGATAGAGTCGCTTGTCTTGATCATCAATAACTGCCAAATAATTGTTGTTTGAATGTAGGTCGATTCCGGCGTATAGTTCCATGAGGCACCTCCTTTTGAAAGTTTGGTAGCTTTCTTATCAGTATAGCAGAGGAGTAATCCACTGACCTACTGAGGGAGGTGCCTTTTAGATGATTATCAAGT